>NZ_MWLN01000236.1:9208-70925 GCF_002198655.1 Kineosporia sp. A_224 | reverse complement strand
GGCGGGGGTCAAGGGAAGAGGGTGGTGGCGGCGGCTACGTCGTCGGCGCCGTGGAGGAGGGTGAGGTCGACGCCCAGGAGCGCCTCCTCGCCGTGGCGCAGCAGCCGGGCCGTGCCGGCGGCCTCGGCCGCGGGCACCCCGCCGAACCCGACGGTCGAGGGCTCGAGACCGACGACGTACATGCCCTCGGCGGGCATCATCCACTCGATCATCCAGGGCATCCGGGTGACGTCCCACGAGACGAGCAGGCCGGCGGCGCGGCCGTCGCCGACGTCGTCGGTGAGCACCGCGGCATGGGCCAGCCCGTCGCCGTCCGGGTGCGCGGGCAGCTCCCAGACCCCTTCCACGCCAGCGGGTTCTGGGGTGCCGACCGCATCGCGACGCTTGCTCGCGACGTCCCCTGCGGTGGCGGTGGGGGCGCCGGTCGTCGAGCGGATCCGGGCCGCGGGGGAGAGCACCGGCCACCCGACGTTGACGTGGTAGAGCACCGCGAGCGGGGTCGGGACGAAGCCGTCGTTGCGCACCCGGTCGACGATCCGCACGGTCCGGCCGCCGACCTCGACCTCGACCCGGCGGGTCAGCACGAGCTGCTCGGCGAACGGCGCGGCCTGCCGCACCTCGCCCTCGACGACGAGCATCTCGCGGACGCCGCCCGGGGCCTGCGCGTCCACGACCTGTTCGCGGCCGAGCCGGGTCAGCCGGGCGGGCAGCGCCGCGACCCGGCCGTGCATGGGGTGGTCGGTCGTCGTGATGCCGGGGTGGCCGAACCGGTGCGGCTCGGACGACGGCCCGTGGACGTGGTCGAGGCCGCACGTCTGCACCAGGCCGCCGGTGAAGGTCCGCATCGGGCCCCAGCCGGCCGGCTCGGCGAACGCCGGGTGCCGCAGGCCTGCCGGGGAGAGCCAGCCGACCGGGACGCCGCGCACGCTCGCCCGGACGACGTCGAGCGCCCGGTCGACGGCGAGGTCCACCTCGATCTCACCCGACCGCAGCCGGACGAGCCGGACCCCGCGGGCGTCGCCGTCGGCCACCTCGACGAGCTCGACGCCGGCGACCTGCTCCGGGTGGCCGAGCCAGGCCCGCAGGCCGGGGCCCGCCGGCTTGCCGAAGATCGTCTGCGGGCCGGTCCGCCGGGAGGCTGTCGGGCGGCCCGGTCGGGAGGTCCCGGCGTCCTCGACAGGGGTCGGTGCCATCCTTCTCCTCGGCTCGCGCGACGTCGGGCGGGTGCGAACGGTCACGATGCCATGCGGCGTGACCGGCCGCGCCCTCCGGTCGGACGCCGCGCCGCCGCGTCGTCCCGCCGTCCAGGAAGGACCGCCATGCGCCCCGCACCGCTGCTGCTCCCGCCCAACCAGTTCGACCACTTCTACCGCGGGGGCGACCGCATCGGCGCCCTGCGCGGCGGTCCGGGAGGCCCGCAGCGGCCCGAGGAGTGGGTCGGCAGCGCGACGACCCGGTTCGGCGAGACGGAGCAGGGCCTGTCCCGGCTGCCCGACGGGTCGTTCCTGCGCGAGCGGGTGCTCGCAGACCCGGTCGCCTGGCTCGGCCAGGACCACGTGCGCCGCTACGGCGGCGACAACGTCGAGATCCTCGTCAAGCTGCTCGACCCCGGCCAGCGGCTGCCCGTCCACGTGCACCCGCAGCGGGCCTTCGCCCGTGAGCACCTCGGCCTGGCGCACGGCAAGACCGAGGCGTGGGTCGTCGTCGAGGCCGACCCGGGGGCGGTCGTCGGGCTCGGCTTCCGCCGCGCGGTGAGCCCCGAGGAGGTCGCCGGCCTGGTGTCGGCCCACGACAGCGCGGCGCTCGTCGACCTGTGCGTGACGCGCTCCGTCCGGGCCGGGGACGGGGTCCTCGTGCCGTCCGGGACGCCGCACTTCATCGGCGAGGGCGTGCTCATCGTCGAGGTCCAGGAGCCGACGGACCTGTCGATCCTGCTCGAGTGGGACGGCTTCGCGGTGGACGGCGACCGGGACGGCCACCTCGGCCTCGGGTTCGACCTCGCGCTGCAGGCCCTCGACCTCACGCCGTGGACGTCCGCGGACCTCGAACGCCACCTCGTCCCCGCCGAGAGCCTCGTCGACGCCGCGGGCCGCGCGGTCTCGCCGCTCGTCGCCGCGCTCCCGGCGGACGCCGAGCCCTACTTCCGCGCCCACCACGTCGACGCGACGGGTGGCGCGGACGGCGACGGCGTAGGCGTCGACGTCCCGGCGGGCCTCGCGGTGCTGCTCGTCCTCGACGGTGCGGGCCGGGTCGACACGACGGACGGCGGCGGTCTCGCCGTGGCCCGCGGGGACGCCGTCCTCGTGCCGTGGTGCGCGGGCGACTGGACGCTCACGGCCGGTCCCGCGGGCGCGGTCCGCGGTGTGCTCTGCCGCCCGCCCGCCTCGGACGCCGCCGAGGCGCCGCGCTGAGGGCGGCTCCGTCGTCGACGACGCCGGGGAACGCTACGCAGCGTCACCGCGGAACGGCCGGTGCCCTCCCCGGGCACCGGCCGTCGCCGTCCCGGCGCGGACGCCGGCCGGAGCCGGTGCACCGCCCCGAGAACGCTTACTCGGGATCGGGTCGGACTCAGGCCAGTAACGAATACGTAACCTTCCCGTTCGTCCCTTGAGGGTGGCCCGGATCACGTCTAGGTTCTCCGACAGCGCTGTCTGACAGCGCTGTCGAAACGAGGGTCCACCGGTCGACCCAGGACCGGGCGGATGTGACGGGAGGTGACCTGCGTGAGCTCCGGACGCCCGACCCTCGCGGACGTCGCCGCCCGCGCCGGGGTGAGCCTCAAGACCGCGAGCCGGGCCCTCAACGGCGAGTACGGCGTCGCCGCCGAGACCGCGCGCCGGGTGCTCGAGGCGTCCCGAGAGCTCGGATTCCGGCCCAACCACCTGGCCCGCTCGCTCGCGTCGGGGCGGCAGAGCGCGGCCGTCGGCCTCGTCGTCTCGAGCGTCTCCGACCACTTCATGGCCGCGATCACCGGCACCGTCGAGGGCATCCTCGCGCCGCGCGACCTGCAGCTCGTCACCGCGAGCCACGGGGACGACCCCGCCCGGCAGCGCCGCCTCGTCCGCACGCTCGTCGAGCGCCGGGTCGACGCCCTCCTGCTCGTCCCCGCGCCCGGTGACGCGACCTATCTGACGCCCGAGATCGAGCACGGCCTCGTCGTGGTCGCCGTCGACCGCCCGCTCGAGGGCGTCGAGGTCGACACCGTGACCGTCGACAACCGCGAGGGCGCCCGCACGGCTGTCGCCCGGCTCATCGCCGCCGGGCACCGCCGGGTCGCCATGCTCGGCTGGGACCGCCGCGTCTGGACCGTCGAGGAGCGGCACGCCGGCTACCTCGCGGCGTTCGCGGACGCCGGCCTGCCGGTCGACCCCGACCTCGTGCTGCTCGACTACGCCCTCGCCGACGACCCGGAGGCGGCCCTCGAGGCACTGCTGTCCGGGCCGGACCCGGCGACCGCGGTGATGTCCGCGCAGCACTCCGCGGCGCGCTCGGCGCTGCGGGTCGCGCAGCGGCTCGGGCGGGACGTCGACATCGCCGTCTTCGACGAGATCCACGACGCGGACCTGCTCGTCCGGCCGCCGCTCGTCGTCGTCTCCGGGGCCGAGCGCCTCGGCGCCGCCGCGACGACCCTGCTCCTCGAGCGCCTGGACGGCGCGGCAGGTCCCAGCCGCCGCGTCGTCCTGGCCCCCGAGTACGTGGACGCCGGCGCACCCGACGCGCACGCCCGGTTCCAGGCCGTCGAGCCGACCCCGCTGCGGCCCTTCGGCAGCAGCGGCGGCAGCAGCGGCGGCAGCAGCACCGGCGGCGGCACCAAGGCCGCGGACCGCCCGGCCGCGGAGGTGACCTCGTGACCGGCCGCGACCTGCTCGTCGGCGTCGACGTCGGGACGACGCGGGTCAAGGCGGTCCTCCTCGACCTCGCAGGGCACGAGCTCGCGGACGCCGCGGAGCCGACCCCGTGGCTGCGTCTGGAGGACGGCTCCGACCTCGACCCGACGACGCTCGCCGACCTCGTCCGCGCCCTGGTCGGCAGGGTCGGCGACGCGGCCGCGGACCTCGGCGGCCGGGTGGTCGGCGTCGGGACCACGGGGATGGGCGAGGCCGGGGTCGCCGTGGACGCCGACGGCGCACCGCTGGCCCCGATCCGTGCCTGGTTCGACCGCCGCGCCGACGTCGACGCGGTCCGGGAGGCCCTGGGCGAGGACGCGTTCCACCGTGCGGTCGGGATGCCGCTCGACGCGCAGCCGTCGCTGCCGAAGCTCGTCCGGATGCAGCGCGAGCACGCCGCCGTGCGCTCCGCCGTCCGGTTCTACTCCGTCCCCGAGTGGGCCGTCGTCGCGCTCGGCGGCAGCCCCGGCAGCGAGGTCTCGCTCGCGAGCCGCACCGGGCTGCTCGACGTCGTCACGGGCCGGTCGTGGACGGCGGCCGCCGACCTGCTCGGGGCGGACCTGCTCGGCGAGCCCGTTCTCGCGGGCGCGCCCGCCGGGCACGTGGACGCCGCGGGCCTGCCGGCCGCCGTCCGCGGCGCCGTCCTGTCCGTCGGGGGGCACGACCACCAGACGGCCGGCATGGTCGCCGGTGCCGCCCGCGACGGGATGCTCTTCGACAGCCTCGGCACCGCCGAGGCGCTGCTGCGGTTCGCCCGGCTCGTGCCGACGCCGGACCTCGCCGCCGCGGCCGTCGCGGCGGGGCTCACGCTGGGCCGCACGGTCGTCGGCGGCCACGCGTGCCTGCTCGCCGGGCTGCGGACCGGCTTCGGTCTCGAACGCGTCGCCGGTGCGCTCGGGCTCGCCACCCGCGAGGCCCGGGCCGCCCTGGCGACCGAGTCGCTGGCCCTGACCGGCCGTCGGCTCGCGTCGGTGACCCTCGAGGGTGAGTCCGTCGTGCTGCGCCTGACGGACGGCGTCACACCGGCCGAGGTCTGGCGCTCGGCGGTCGGTGACCTCGTCGACGCCTCGGCCGACCTCACCGACCGGATGGCGGCGCTCGTCGGCCCGCACACCGGCACCGTCGCGACCGGGGGCTGGCTCGCCAACCCGATGGTCCGGCACGCCAAGGCCGCCCAGCTCGCCGGTCTGCGCGTCGTCCGGCTCCACGAGGCGGGCGCCGCCGGCGCCGCCTACTTCGCGGCCGTGGCAGCGGGCGCGATGCCGGAGCCGGCGGTGCTCGACGGCCCGCCCTGGCCCGTCGGCGACGACCCCGCCGACGTGCCGACCGCACCACCGTCATCACCCGCACCGACCCGCACGACGGGCGAACCGGCCACCGCCGGGGGAGCCACGACCGACGGGGCGCCCGACCGGGTGCCCCACCCGACGGGCGGCTCCGATGCCGGCCGTCGCGCAGTACCAGTTCCCGAGAGAGAGGTTCCGTGATGTCCCGCAGCGGTCTGGACGCCATCGCCGACGCCAACGGTCGGTTCGCCGTCCTCGCCATGGACCAGCGCGGCACGCTGCGCCGGATGCTCACCGGCGCCGGCAAGCCGGCCGAGGACGACGACCTCAAGTCGTTCAAGGTCGACGTCATCTCCGCGCTCGCCCCGCTCTCGAGCGGCGTGCTCACCGACACCGAGTTCGGTGTGTCCGCCGTGCGCGCCGCCGGCGCCATGCCGGAGGGGGTCGGCCTGCTCATCGCCGCGGAGCCCGTCGAGAAGGAGAAGTACGGCGAGGAGTACCGCAACGTCCGCGACCCGCTGCGCACCGCGGCCTGGGTCCGGGAGAACACCGGCGACGCCGTGAAGTTCCTCGTCTACTGGCAGCCGGACCGGGTCGCCAAGGACGGCGAGCCCGACCTCGCGGCCGAGACGATGGACGTCGTCCGCGCCGTCGTCGAGGACTGCCGCGCCGAGGGCGTGCCCTCGGTCATCGAGCCGCTCGTGAGCTTCGCGCCCGGTCACACCCCGACCGACGAGGAGCGCTTCGAGGCGGTCATCCTCTCCGCGAAGCGGCTCGCGACGCTCAAGCCGGACCTGCTCAAGCTCGAGTGGCCGGGCGGGGCCGACGGCTGCCGCCGGGTCACCGAGGCGCTCGGTGACGTCCCGTGGGCGCTGCTGTCCGCCGGGGTCGGCTACGAGGCCTTCGTCGAGCGGTGCATCACCGCGCTGGACGCCGGCGCGAGCGGCATCATCGCCGGCCGGGCGATCTGGAAGGAGGCCGTCGACCTCGAGGGCGACGAGCGTCGCGCGTTCCTCGCCGACGTGGCCGTCCCCCGCCTGCAGGGCCTCGTGGACGTCCTCGAGAAGCACGGCACGCCGTGGCAGGAGGTCGGCGCATGAGCCAGACGTCTGCCGGCGCGTCGCCGGCCGGGACCGCCGTGGGGCGGGTCCCTGCCGTCGCCGCGTACGGGATCGAGAAGCAGTACGGCCAGGTGCGTGCGCTGCGCTCGGCGTCCTTCGAGGCCTTCCCGGGCGAGGTGACCGCCCTCGTCGGCGACAACGGCGCGGGCAAGTCGACGCTCGTCAAGTGCCTGGCCGGCGTCATCCAGCCCGACGCCGGCCGGATCCAGGTCGCAGGCAAGGACGTCGTCATGCACAACCCGGTGCAGGCCAACGGGTTCGGCATCGAGACGGTCTACCAGGACCTCGCTCTCGCACCCGACCTGGACGCCGCGGCGAACGTCTTCCTCGGCCGCGAGCTGCGGCGCTGGAAGGTGCTGCACAACGCCAAGGAGATGCGGCGCCGGACCGCCGAGAGCTTCGCCCAGCTCGGCGTCGGCATGGTGCAGGACCTGCGGGTGCCGGTCGCGTCGTTCTCCGGCGGCCAGAAGCAGTCGGTGGCCATCGCCCGGGCGGCCATGTGGGCCAAGAACGTCATCCTCATGGACGAGCCGACGGCGGCGCTCGGGGTGATCCAGACGAAGAAGGTGCTCGAGCTCATCGAGCGGGTGCGGGACAGCGGCCTCGCGGTCGTCTTCATCTCGCACAACCTGCCCCAGGTGCTCGAGGTCGCCGACCGGATCGAGGTCATGCGCCTGGGCGCCCGCGTCGCGCGGTTCTCCCGCGACGACGAGGGCCTCACCGTGGACCGGCTCATCGCGTCGATCTCCGGCGCGTACCGCAACGAGCCCGAGACGGGCTCCGAGAACGGGCAGGGGGCAGCGGCATGAGCGACGAGGCCAAGACCGCGGTCGAGCTGGTCGCAGAGCAGCGCACGGACGCCGAGAAGGCGGCCGTGCAGCAGCAGGCCGACGCGCTCGTCGAGGGCGCCGGCATCAGTGTGGACAAGGCCGCGACCATCTGGCAGCGGCTCATGGGCACCCAGGCGACCTTCACGTTCATCGCCCTGCTCGCCCTCGTCATCGGGTTCTCGGTGATGGGCGCCGGCAAGTTCAACACCGGCTCCAACTTCGTCAACCTCGCGCAGAACGTCGCCATCCTCACGGTCCTGTCCATGGGGGCGACGTTCGTCATCGTCACCGCGGGCGTCGACCTGTCGGTGCCGAGCGCCGTCATCCTCGGCGAGGTCTTCGCCGTCAAGGCGCTGTCCCTCGTCACGGTCGGCGACGGCACCGGCGTCGACGTCAGCGGGGAGAACACCACGGCGACGCTGCTGCTCGTCGCCCTCGCCGGCTCGTTGTTCGCCGGGCTCACCGTCGGGCTCATCAACGGGTTCGTCGTCGGGTACCTCAAGGTGCCGGCGCTCATCGCGACCCTGGGCACGCTCGGGGCCGGGCTGGGGGTCGCGTACCTCATGCAGAACGGCGTGAACGTCGCGACCTACGCGCTCGCCCCGGTCGCGACCGGTCAGATCATCCCCGGGCTGCCCAACCTCGTGCTCGTGGCGGTGTTCGTGGCCCTGGGCGGGGGAGTGCTGCTCCACCTGACGGTGTTCGGCCGGCACACCTACGCGATCGGCTCCAACGAGGAGGCGGCCCGGCGGTCCGGCATCAAGGTCGAGCGGCACCTGCTCAAGGTGTACGCGTTCGCCGGCCTCATGTCGGGCCTGGGCGGCTACCTCTCGGTCGCCTACTTCTCGACGACGTCGGTGGCCGGGCACTCGACCGACAACCTCAACGCCATCACGGCCGCCGCCCTCGGCGGTACCAGCCTCTTCGGCGGCATCGGCACGATCATCGGCACCGTCATCGGCGTCTGGATCCCGGCCGTGCTCAACAACGGACTCATCATCGTCGGCGTGCAGGCCTACTGGCAGCTCGTCGTCGTCGGGTTCGTCCTCATCCTCGCGGTCTGGTCCGACCAGCTGCGACGTCGGTCGCGCAGCAGACGCTGACCGGGCCGGACGGCGCCGCGCCCACGAGGCGGTGCGTCGTCCGGTGCTCGACCGTCCACCGAACGGCACCATCCAGCACCACCCGGCACCACCGCACCGAAGGCACCACCGTCCTACCGACCCCCTAAGGAGCACATCAGTGAAGACGACTCGACTCATCGGCGCGTCGACGTTCGCTGTCGCTGCGCTCGTCCTCTCCGCCTGCGGCGGCGGGTCCAGCGCCGGCACCACGTCCAGCGACACCGGCACCGCCGGTGCCTCGTCCTCCGCCGCGACGGGTGGCAAGAACATCACCCTCATGGTCGGCGTGAAGGGTGACCCCTTCTACGTCTCCATGGAGTGCGGCGCCAAGGAGGCGGCGGCCGCGGCCGGTGCCACCCTCACCACCCAGGGCCCGGACAAGTTCGACGCGACCCTGCAGAACCCGCTGCTCGACGCGGTGGCGGCGTCCAAGCCCGACGCGCTGCTCGTGGCGCCGAACGACGTCAAGGCGTCGGTCGGCCCGCTCAAGAAGATCCAGGACGCCGGCTCGAAGGTCGTCCTCGTGGACACCGTCGTCGACGACGCGTCGATCGGCGTCTCCCGGATCGCGACCGACAACAAGCTCGGTGGCGTGAAGGCCGCCGAGGCGCTCCAGACCCTCGGCGTCCCGGCCAAGGGCAAGGTCCTCGTCATCTCGACGAACCCGGGCGTCTCCTCGGTCGACGCGCGCGTCGACGGCTTCAAGGAGAAGGCGGCCGAGCTCGGCTACACGCTGGTCTCGGACACGCAGTACTCGAACAACGAGGCCGCCAAGGCCGCGCAGATCATGTCCGCTGCGCTCGCCAAGGACCCCGACCTCGCGGGTGTGTTCGCGACGAACCTGTTCACCGCGCAGGGTGTCGCGACCGGTGTGAAGCAGGCCGGCCAGTCCGGCAAGGTCAAGGTCGTCGGCTTCGACGCCGGCCCCGACCAGATCAAGCAGCTCGAGGCCGGCGACGTGCAGGCCCTCGTCGCGCAGAAGCCGTTCGACATCGGCGTCCAGGGCGTCGAGCAGGCCATCGCGGCGCTGTCCGGCGGTTCGGTCACCGCGAACATCCAGACCGAGTCGCTCGTCGTGACGAAGGACAACATGGCGCAGCCGGACGTCGCGAAGTACATCTACAAGGCGAGCTGCTGACCTCCGGGTCGCAGCGACACCGAACAGGTCGCTGCGCCGTCCTGCCACGCGCGGACGGCGCAGCGACCGCACCACCTGCGCAACCGCTCGACCTGCTCCACCGCACGACCTGCCGCCTCCCGGCGGGGTGCACCGCCTGACGGCGGTGCACCTGCCAGGGTGGCAGCAGCCAGATCCCGGTGGCCCGACCCCTGCGGGGCACCGGACAGGCGCCCCGGCCGTCCTCGGACGCGCCGGGGCGTCGCCGCGAACCGAGGAGGACGTGTTGCTCGTCGTCGGAGCCAACCTGTGCATGGACCGCACGCTGCGGATGGAACGGCTCGTCCCGGGCGCGGTGCAGCGACCGCGGACGGCGGACCTCACGGCGGGCGGCAAGGCCGTCAACGTGTGCCGCGCGGCGAAGGCGCACGGCGTCCGGACCCGGCTCGTCGGCAACCTTCCCGGGGTCCTGGGGCGCTACGTCGGCGACCTGCTCGACCGGGAGGGCCACGACGTCCGACGGGTCGTCACGAGCGGTGAGATCCGGTCGGCGACGATCATCCTCGAGGACGACCTGCGGGCGACGGTGCTCAACGAGCCCGGCCCGCCGCTCGCCGAGCCCGACCGCAGCATCTTCCTCTCGGCGGTGGGGGAGGAGCTCAGCGGGCACCGCGTCGTCGTCATGTCCGGCAGCCTGCCGCCGGGGCGGCACCAGGACCTCTACGGCGACCTCGTCGAGCTGGCCGGCGCGCGCGACGTCCTGAGCATCGTCGACGCCGCCCGGGACGCGCTCGTCGCCGTCCTGCCGCACCACCCGGACGTCGTCACCCCGAACCTCTCCGAGGCGCAGGCCGTCGTCGCGGTGCTCACCGGCGCCGCGCCGTCCGCACCCGTCGACGAGTCCGTCGAGCCGTCGTCGGGGGACGTCCGCGCCGACGCCTTCGCCGCCGCGCGTGCGCGGCGGCGAGTTCTGGGNTTCGTCTTGTAGTCCACGACGAGGTAGCGCGGCCGCCGCCGGGGCCCGGGCCGCCCTCGTCACCGCGGGCCGCCACGGCGTCGCCGCCGCGCACGCGGGCGGCGAGTTCTGGGTGCCCGCGCCCACCGTCGACGAGGTGAACCCGATCGGCGCCGGTGACGCGTTCGCGTCCGGCCTCGGGGCGGGCCTGGAGCTGGGTGAGCCGCTGGAGCGGGCGACCGTCCGCGCGGTCGCCAGCGGGTCGTCGTCCGTGACCCGGCCGCTCGCCGGCGAGGTCGACCCGGCGCTCGTCGCCGCGCTCATGGAGCGGGTCGCGCCGCAGCCGGCCTGACCTCCGGCCGGGCCGGCCGGTCGTCCGGGCGGGGCGTCCTAGCGGGTCTGCCCCGCGCGGACCATCTCGACGGTCTTCGCGACCCGTTCGGCCCGGGTCTGCTCCCGCTTGGCCTCGGTGACCCAGCGGACGTACTCCTTGCGGTGCGAGTACGCGAGCGCGGTGAAGGCGCCCTGCGCCGCGCCGTCCGCCGCGAGCGCCGCGGCGAGGTCGTCGGGGACCTCGACGGTCCGCTCGCCCGCGTCCGCGGCGACCTCGACCGTGTACGTGCCGTCGACCTCGACGCCGGCCTGCGCACGGACGGCCTTGTTGAGGCCGATCATGTTCTCGCCGCCCATCCGGGCCAGCCGCAGCGCCAGCGTGGTGCCGTTGACGGTCACGCTCACCGGGAAGGTCTTGCGCCCGTCGCCGACCGCCGCGACCTGCTCGTCGGTCAGCAGGAACGCCCCCGCCGGCCCGCGCTTCTCCAGCACCGCCTCGAACCTCAACGTCTCACCCATGGCCCCAGAACTTACTAGCGCGTATGACCCGATCAACGGGTCATACGCGCTAGTAACTGCAAGGAGTGAGAGTCAGTGGTCGGGGTGGAGGCGCTCGCCCTTGGGCTGGCCGATCTCCTTGAGGAGGTCGGTGAACCACTCGACGTCCGTGTCGAACGCCTTCCCGCCCTTGATCCGCGGGAACTCGACGGCGCGCAGCGCGTCGCCGGCCTCCTCGTCCTGGCCGACGACACCGCTCTCGCCGCGCAGCGCGGCGTCGACGGCGTAGTCGGTGCAGCGCTTGATGAGCGCGAGGTCGGCGTCGTTGGCCGCGGCCGAGCGCGAGTAGTAGCCGCTCTTCTGCACCATCGTCTTCTCGGCGCCGACGAGGCCCGCGAACTGCTTGGCGAACCAGGCGCCCGGGTTGATCGTGTCGATCTTGACGTGGCCGAACGCGTCGCGCTGCGGCTCCTCGCCGCGGGCGATCATCTCCTCGACGATCGTCTCGACGCCGGCCCCCTCGGAGAGGAACAGGTTGACGCAGCCGACCTCGTCCATGACGGCCCTGAGGCGCTCGGCCTCCTCGGCGATGTCGAACGACAGCTCGGGGACGAAGACGCCGTGGACGTCCCACTTGCGCGCCTCGTTGCCGAAGCCGGCGAACTCCTGGCGGCCCAGCCACTCCCGGTAGGCGACGGCGGTGGCGCCGGTCAGCCAGCCGCAGTGCCGGCCCATGACCTCGTGGACGATGAGCATCCGCGGGTTCGAGGAGTGCTCGGCGACGATGTTCTTCGCGAAGATCGCGCCCTGCTCGGCCGCGGTCCAGGCACCGAGGCTCTGCCGGATCGGGATGACGTCGTTGTCGATCGTCTTCGGCAGGCCGACGACGGTCAGCTCGTAGCCGTTCGAGTGCAGGTACGCCGCGAGGTCGGCCGCGGTCGTGTTGGTGTCGTCGCCGCCGATCGTGTGCAGGACGTCGACGCCGTCGCGCGTCAGCTGCTCCGCCGCGACGTGCAGCGGGTCCTGGCCCTCGGTGACGAGGCCGCGCTTGACGCAGTCCGCGACGTTCGTCAGCTTGACCCGGCTGTTGCCGATCGGGCTGCCGCCGAACTTGTGGAGCAGGTGCGCCTTCTGCCGGACCTCGGGGGTGACGGTGATGTAGCGGCCGGCGAGCAGGCCCGCGTAGCCGTCGAGGTACCCGATGATCTCGATGTCGGGGGCCACGGCGCTGTAGCGCTCGATGAGCCCGCCGACGGCGGAGGAGAGGCAGGGAGCGAGGCCGCCCGCGGTGAGCAGGGCGACGCGGCGAACGGTCATGACGACGGGACTCCGTGGGTCGACGACAGGTCGGTGGACGCCAATGTCCCGCGGGCCGCGGCCGATGGCCGGCTGCCGCCCGCGCGGCACAACCCTAGTGCGCCGGTCGGGCCGCTCCGGCCGCGATGGTCCCGTCAGATCCGGACGACGGTCACGGCGGCGTCCGACTGCTCCGTCAGCGAGAGCAGGTCCGCGGGGTCGCCGGTGAGGACCGTGGGCCGTGGTTCACCGGCGGCCAGCGCTGCGACCACGGCGTCGACCGCGCTCACGTGCCGGGCGCGGCGCGAGGTGGCGCGCAGCCGTGCGGCCTCGCGGGCCAGCGGCTCCTCGACCGGGACGATCGTGCAGGTCCGCAGGAGACGGTTGGCCGCGTGGTCCCGGCGGTGGTCCCCGGTGAGGCACTCGGCGAGGACGACGGCGGGCACCTTCGGCGGCCAGGCGCCGCGTCGGGCGAGCGCGGCCAGGCGCTCCTTGTCGCCGGCGAGCGCCGTGACGGCGCCGGAGTCGAGCACGAGGGTCACGCGGACCGGTCCTGACGTCGCCGGGGACGGCCGTGCGTCGCGACCGACACGGCGCCGCCGCCCAGCACCTGGTCCGCCCAGGCCTCGGCGGCCGCCACCTCTTCTGCGGTCGCGGGACCCTGCTCCGCCTCGAGCTCGGCGAGGTAGGCGTCGAGCGCAGCCACCTTGGCCCGCCGCTCGAGCTCCGCCTCGAGGGCTGCGGTCGCCACCTGGGACACGTTGAGCCCCGCCGCGCGGGCGGCCGCGATCACGTCGTCCGCGACCGTGATGTTCACCCTCGCCATGCGCATAGAATACACACGTGGAGACCTTGGTGCCGCGGCCGGCGACGGGTGCCGACGTGCCCGCCGTGGAGGCTCTCGTCGCGGCGGCGTACGGGCACTACGTGGCGCGGATCGGGATGCCGCCGCTGCCCATGGTCGACGACTACCCGGCCCGGGTCGCGGCGGGCCAGGTGTGGGTCGTCGACGCGCCGGACGGCGGGGGACCGGACGACGTGCCGGGTCCGCTGCTCGCGCTCGTCGTCCTCGAGGAGGAGCCCGACCACCTCGAGGTCGACAACGTCGCGGTGCACCCGGGTGCCCAGGGCCGCGGGCTCGGCCGGGCCCTGCTCGACTTCGCGCACGCGCGGGCCGTCGCGGCGGGGCTGCCCGAGCTGCGGCTCATGACGAACGAGCTCATGACCGAGAACCAGGCGATCTACGAGCACCTCGGCTGGCGCCGGGTCGGCGGGGTCGTCCGCGAGGGTCGCCGCGCCGTCCGGTACGCCAAGCCGGTCACGCCCGGCGCCTGAGCCGGGGCGTGCCTCAGCCCCGGACCGTCGCGAACGCCCGCCCCAGCGCGGCCACGGCGCGGACGATCGTCTCCTCGTCGTAGTACGCGAAGCTCAGCCGGAGCCGGTCGGTCTGGCCGCCGTCCACGGAGAACAGCGTGCCGGGCCGGAAGTCCACGCCTGCGCGCTGCGCGGCCGCGCGCAGCACGGTGAGGTCGACGTCCGCCGGGACCCGCAGCCAGAAGAAGTACCCGCCGCCGGGGGTCGCCCACATGACGTCCGCCGGCAGGTGCTCGCGCAGCGCGGCGTCCATCGCGGCGGCCCGCCCGCCGAGGATCCCGCGCAGCCGCCCGAGGTACGCGGCCGCGGAACCGTCGGCGAGCGACCGGGCGACGACCGCGCAGACGAGCGGGTTGAGGCCCCCGCCGGAGACGACGAACCCGCGCATCGCGAGGCGCCGGGCGAGGTCGGGAGAGGTGTGCACCCAGCCGAGCCGCAGCCCCGGGGCGAGGATCTTGGAGAACGTCCCGAGGGACAGCACTGCCCCGGACGGCGCCCACGCAGCCATCGGCCGTGGCATCACGGAACCGTTGCCGGGCAACGGGTCCTGCCCCGGCGCGGGCGCGGACAGCAGGTGGTAGACCTCGTCGGCGACGACGAGCGCGCCGTGCTCCGCGGCGAGCGCGACGACCCGCTCGCGGCGCCGGTCGTCGAGCGTCGCGCCCGTCGGGTTGTGGAACGAGGGGACGACGTACACGAGCTTCGGCCGGTGCGCGCGCAACGCCTCCTCGAGCGCGTCGGGGACGATCCCGCCCTCGTCGACCGCGACCGGGACGACCCGGACGTGGTGGTTCGCGAAGATGTCGAGCGCCAGGAAGTACGTCGCCTCCTCGACGAGGACGACGTCCCCCGGCTCGGTGAGCGTGCCGACGACGAGGTCGATCGCCTGGCTGTTCCCGTTCGTGACGAAGGCGGCCTCCGGGTCGGGGCAGAACCCGTAGTGCGGCTCGAGGTAGTCGCTCACCGCGACCCGCAGGTCGCCGTCGCCGGGCTCGATGCCGTACTGCAGCGGGTGCGGGCGCCCGGACGCCGCGGTCGCGGCCATCGCCGCGGACAGCACGTCGACGGGCAGGATCGCGTCCTGCGGCTGGCCGATCCCGAGGTCGACGACACCGTCGGCCGCCCACAGCTGCGTCGTCCGCTCGTGCAGCCGGGCGCGGACGTCGTCGGGTACCGGGGTCATGCGGGGCTCCCTCCGCGGGCTCGGTCCGCGTGCCGGACGTGTCGCGGCCACCCACCCTGGCCGCGCGGGCGGGCGCGTGCAAGCATGCGCGCATGCCCACCCTGGACACCTACGTCGCCGCCTCCGACCGCTACGACGACACCATGGCCTACCGGCGCACCGGCCGCAGCGGCCTGCTGCTGCCCGCCGTGTCGCTCGGGCTCTGGCACAACTTCGGCGACGACAAGCCGATCGAGACCCAGCGCGCCATCCTGCGCCGCGCGTTCGACCTCGGGATCACGCACTTCGACCTGGCGAACAACTACGGCCCGCCGTACGGCAGCGCGGAGAAGAACTTCGGCTCGATCTACGCCCAGGACTTCAAGCCCTACCGGGACGAGCTCGTGCTGTCGTCGAAGGCCGGCTACGACATGTGGCCGGGCCCGTACGGCGACCACGGCTCGCGCAAGTACCTGCTCGCGAGCCTCGACCAGTCGCTGAAGCGGATGGGCGTCGACTACGTCGACATCTTCTACAGCCACCGGTTCGACCCGGAGACCCCGCTCGAGGAGACGATGGGGGCCCTCGACACCGCGGTCCGCTCCGGACGCGCGCTCTACGCGGGCATCTCGTCGTACTCGCCGGAGCGCACCCGGGAGGCCGCGACGATCCTGCGGTCGATGGGGACGCCGCTGCTCATCCACCAGCCGAGCTACTCCATGCTCAACCGCTGGATCGAGGAGGGCCTGCTCGACGTCCTCGGCGACGAGGGGGTCGGCTGCATCGCGTTCTCGCCGCTCGCCCAGGGCATGCTCACCGATCGCTACCTCGGGGGCGTCCCGGCGGACTCCCGGGCGGCGCAGGGCAAGTCCCTCGACCCGGGGATGCTCGACGAGCGGGCGCTCACGCACGTCCGGGCGCTCAACGACATCGCGGCGTCGCGCGGGCAGTCGCTCGCCCAGCTCGCGCTCTCCTGGGCGCTGCGCGACGACCGGGTGACGAGCGTGCTCATCGGGGCCAGCAGCGTCGCCCAGCTCGAGGGCAACGTCGCGGCCGTCTCCGCGCCGCCGTTCACGGACGACGAGCTCGCGCAGATCGACCAGCACGCCGTCGACGCGGGGATCAACCTGTGGAAGCGGTCCAGCGACAGCTGACCGCGACCACGGGGGACGTGCCCGGAAGGGCAATGGTCCTTCGTACCCCCGGCGGCGCACCCTGGCAGGGTCCGGTCCGTGCCGTCGGGGGAGTCACCGTGGAACCGTCTCTGGCCAGCACCGCGAACGACGGCCCCGGGGAGGACGCCGAGACGCTGCGGACCGCCGTGCTCGGTGCGGCGGTGCTGCTGCTCGCCGCGACCGGCGCCGGGATGGCGCTGGGGCGCAGGTGGTTCGGGCTCGGCGAGGTCCTCGCGTGGGCCGGCCTCGGGGTCGCGGCGCTCGCGGTCGTCGCCGTGCTCGGGGCCCGCGGCCCGGCGGGGGTCGTCGGGGCGAGGCTGCTCGCCGGGGCGGGTGCCGTCCTCGGCGGCCCGGCCGTCGCGGCGGCCTGCCTCGTCGTCGCGGTGGCGACCGTGCGGCACCCGGCGTCGCGGGTCGTCCCGGCGGGCCTGCGCAGCCTGCCGCCGTCCCGGACCCCGCGGCGCCCCCGCCGCGAGCCGGCGCACGCCTCCGGACCGCCGACGGCACCGCTGCCCGCTCTCGGGGACCAGCCGACGGAGCGGCTCCCGGCCGTGCGGGACCAGGTGTGGCGATGAGGGCGCCGGGCACCCTGCGCTGGACCAGCGCCATGCTCGCCGTCGCGTCCGCGGCCGTCGTGACGGGCGCCTTCGCGGCGTGGGTCCAGGGCCTGGACGACCGGGTCGTCGTCGCTGTGGACCGCCCGCGTCCTGCGGCGCCGCGCCCGCCGGCGGCGGTCGCCCAGCCGCGTCCGGTGGCGACGCGGGCCGCCGTGACCCGGGTCGACACCGGGGCCGCCGGGGCGGTGCTCCTGCGGGTGTCCGGCGGGGCGCTCGTCGTCGAGGGCGTCGAGCCGGGGGCGGGCTGGACGGTCGAGCGGGCCCGCGACGGCGGCCGGGTCGACGTCCGACTGCGCAACGGGCACTCGGAGACCCGGGTCGAGGCCTCGATCGTCGGCGGCGAGGTCGTGCCGCGGGTCCGGACGAAGAGCTAGCCGGGCGGCCGGGACCTCAGGTCGCCGTCCGGTGGCTCTGCGCGAGCGCCTGGTCGGCGAGGTGCGCGCCGGCGTCGGTCGCGCCGTCCCCGCGCCCGTACCGCAGCAGCCGGCGCCAGGCGTCGGTGTCGTGGCCGGCCGGCTGCGTCGCGGCGAGGAACTCCTGGAGCACCCCGAGGAACCGGGCGGGCTCGCAGTGGTGCGGGAAGTGGCCGGAGCCCTCGAAGACCTCCAGCCGGCTGCCGGGCATCGCCGCGTGCGCCACGAACGCGTGGTCGACCGGCACGATCGTGTCGTGCCGGCCCCACACGAGCAGGGTCGGCACCGCGCGGGCGAGGTAGCAGCGGTCGAGCATCGTGACGACCTGGCCGCGCCAGTCGACGACGGCGCGCAGCGTCCGGGTGACCGCCGAGCGCGACTGCGCGTCGGGCAGCGCCTCGAAGATGCGCAGCAGGTCGTCGACGTCGTACCCGAGGTCGAGGGGCAGCCGGCGGACCGCGGCCGCGCCGACCCGGCCCACGACCTTCGTCGTCGGCAGCCGCAGCAGGTGCATGAGCTGGTCCATGTACGGCAGCGACACCAGCCGCAGCACCGGGTTGACGTCGCGGCCCACCCCGCCGGTGCTCACGAGGACGAGCCGTTCGACACGCTCGGGGTACTGGTAGGCGAACTGCATCGCGACGCCGCCGCCGAGGCTGTGCCCGACGAGGGTCACCCGGTCGACGTCGAGGATCCCGAGCAGGTCGCGCATCGCGTTGGCGTACGCGGCGACCGAGTAGTCGGCGCGCGGCTTGTCGGAGCGGCCGTGCCCGAGCAGGTCCGGCGCGATGACCGTGTGGTCGCGGGCCAGCACCGGGATCAGGTCGCGCCAGGTGTCGGCCGAGTCGCCGATGCCGTGGACGAGGAGCAGCACGGGCCCGCTGCCCGCCCGCAGGAACGCCCGGCGGTACCCGTGCACGGTCCGGTACTCCACGCGGACCGGCTCGTCGAGCGCGGCGAGCGGCCGACGGGCGGCCGGTACGGCGTTCCCGGAGGGCCTCATGGCGGGATCGTCCCTTCCCTGGCGTCCGATGGCAACGTTCACACCTCGGCGGCCGCGCCCGGGCCGTCCCGGGCCGGAGCACGACCAGGCACCAGTGTCCTCCACACCCTCGCAGGGGATGCGACCCACATCCCGGGTCGGGCGTCCGGCAGGATGCTGCCGTGCCTTCCGACACCTCTGTGCCGACCACCGCCCCCGGGCCCGGCGGGGCGTCCCCCGCGCCGGCGACGCCGCGCGAGATCGCCGACCGGTACGTCCGGCGGCTCGTCGCGCTCAACCCCGTGCTCGCGACGAGCCTCGGGCTGCCCGACCGTGCGGACGAGATGCCCGACTTCTCGCCGGACGGTCTCGCCGCCGAGGCTGCCGTCCGGCGCGAGACCCTCGCCGAGCTGGACGCCGCGGAGGCGGCCGCCGGCGGGCTCGCCGCGCTCGACGCCACCGAGCGCCGGTGCGCGCGGCTGCTGCGCGAGCGGCTCACGGCGTCCCGGGCGCTCGAGGAGGCGGGGGAGCAGTACCGCTCGCTGTCCACCCTCTTCTCGCCGCTCCACTCGACGCGGCAGGTCTTCATGCTCATGCCGACGGCGACGGACGACGACTGGGCCACGGTCGCGCGCCGGCTCGGGGCGGTGCGCGGCGCCCTCGCCTCCTACCGCGCGACGCTCGACCTCGGCCGCGAGCGCGGGCTGCTCGTCGGCCCCGCCCAGGTCGACACGGTGCTCGACCAGCTCGGTCAGTGGCTCGGCGGCGGCGCCCCCGACGGCATCCCGTTCTTCGCCGGCTTCGCGGCGAAGGGCCCGGACGTCCACCGGACGGCGCTCGACACGGCGGCCGCGGACGCGGACGCCGGGGTCACCGAGTTCCGGGACTGGCTGCGCGACACCTACGCGCCCGCCGCCCGTGCCGACGGCCGCGACCCCGTCGGGCGCGAGCGCTACCGGCGCGCCGCGAGGTACTGGACCGGCTCCGACCTCGACCTCGACGAGGCCTACCGCTGGGCGTGGGGCGAGTACGCCCGCCTCGACGCCGAGATGCGGGCGGAGGCCGAGCGGGTCCTGCCCGGCGCGACCGTCCGGGAGGCGATGACCTGGCTCGACACCGACGGCCCCGCGATCGAGGGCGTCGAGGAGGTTCGGCGGCACCTGCAGGGCCTCATGGACACGGCGATCGCAGACCTCGACGGCACGCACTTCGACCTCGCCGAGGAGGTCAAGCAGGTCGAGGCGATGATCGCGCCGCCCGGCGGTGCCGCCGCGCCGTACTACACCCGCCCCGGCATCGGCTTCTCCCGGCCGGGCCGGACCTGGCTGCCGACGATGGGCGAGACCCGGTTCTCGCTGTGGCAGCTCGTGAGCACGTGGTACCACGAGGGCGTCCCGGGCCACCACCTGCAGCTCGCGCAGTGGGTGCTCGTCGCGCCCCGGCTCTCGCTCTACCAGACGAGCATCGGGTCGGTCGGTGCGAACGTCGAGGGCTGGGCGCTCTACGCCGAGCGCCTCATGGACGAGCTCGGCTACCTCACCGACCCCGGCGCCCGGCTCGGCTACCTCGACGCGCAGCAGATGCGCGCCGTCCGGGTCATCATCGACATCGGCATGCACCTCGAGCTGGAGATCCCCGCGGCCGCCGACCAGGGCGTGCCGGTGCCCTTCCGGCCGGGGGAGCGGTGGACCCCCGTGTTCGGCCGGGAGTTCTTCGGCCTCAACAGCGGCCGGCCGGCGGACTTCCTCGACAGCGAGCTCGTCCGCTACCTCGGCATGCCCGGCCAGGCGATCAGCTACAAGCTCGGCGAGCGGGCGTGGCTCGAGGGCCGGGCGCAGGCCCGGGCCGCCCACGAGGCGCGCGGCGAGACGTTCGACGCGAAGGCCTGGCACATGGCCGCCCTCTCCCAGGGGTCCCTCGGGCTCGACGACCTCGTCGCCGAGCTCGCGGCCCTGTAGGCCCGCTGTGCGCGCCGTCCTGCTCGAGGAGTACGGGGTGGTCCCCCGGGTCGCCGACGTCCCCGACCCGGTGTGCCCGCCGGACGGCGTCGTCGTCCGTGTCGAGGCCACCGGCCTGTGCCGCAGCGACTGGCACACGTTCGAGGGGCACTTCCCGGACATCCCGCTGCCGCACGTGCCCGGGCACGAGTTCGCCGGCGTCGTCGAGACCGTCGGCGCGGACGTCGCCGGCTGGCGTCCCGGCGACCGGGTGACCGCCCCCTTCGTCAACGCCTGCGGGACGTGCCCGACCTGCCGCCGCGGGGACCACCAGGTCTGCGAGCGGCAGACCCAGCCCGGCTTCGACGGCTGGGGCTCGTTCGCCGAGCTCGTCGTCGTGGAGCGCGCGCCGGTCAACCTCGTCGCGGTGCCGGACGGCGTGGACGCCGCGACCGCGGCCGCGCTCGGCTGCCGGTTCGCGACGGCCTACCGGGCCGTCGTCGAGGTCGGCCGGGTCCGCGCGGGGGACTGGGTCGCTGTCCACGGGTGCGGCGGGGTCGGGCTGTCGGCGGTCATGGTCGCGGTCGCCGCCGGCGCCCGGGTCGTCGCGGTCGACGTCCGGCCCGGGCCGCTGGCGCTGGCGACCGCGTTCGGTGCCGAGGCGGTCGTCGACGTGCGCGCCCTCGACCTCCCGTTCGACCAGCGGTCCGGTGCCGCGGCCGGTCCGCTCGCCGTCGGCGAGGCCGTCCGCGCGGCGGCCGGCGGTGCCGTCGACCTGTCGCTGGACGCGCTCGGCAGCCCCGCCACGTGCGCCGCCTCGATCGCCGGGCTGCGCCCCCGCGGCCGGCACGTCCAGGTCGGGCTGCTGCCGGCGGCGGTCGGCTGGCCGCAGGTGCCGATGCACCTCGCGATCGCCGGTGAGCTGGAGCTCCTCGGCAGCCACGGGATGGCGGCCCACTCCTACCCGGGCATGCTCGGTCTCGTCGAGGCCGGGAGGCTGCGGCCGCTCGACCTCGTCACCGGCCGGGTGGGCCTCGACGACGTGCCGGCCGGGCTCGCCTCGCTCGGCTCGGCCCCGCCGACCGGGATGACCGTCGCCCTGCCGAACGGCTGACCCGGCCCGTCGACGTGCCACTGCCGCGGTCCTGCGACAGGGTGGGGCCGTGCCGGAACGACCAATCCGCCGGGCTGCCCGCGCCGAACAGCGGACGTGGAACCCAGCCAGAACCTCCCGGGCGGGGCGCGGCATGCCCGGCCGGTCCGCCTCGTGCCGCGGTCGGGCGCCGCGCCGGTCCTGCGCATGAGCGACGGGCCCCCCGGCGTCGCCGACGTCCCGTCGTCCCCCGAGGCGCTGCTCGCCCGCGTCGCCCGTGGGGACGA
Organism: Kineosporia sp. A_224; assembly: GCF_002198655.1. Classification (GTDB taxonomy): domain Bacteria; phylum Actinomycetota; class Actinomycetes; order Actinomycetales; family Kineosporiaceae; genus R-H-3. Next base: position 49,438 of record NZ_MWLN01000236.1, on the reverse strand, counting down.
GCGCGCCTTCGAGCAGCTGTACGACGCCCTCGTCGGTTCCGTCCACGGGCTGGTCCTCCAGGTGGTGCGCAACCCCGCGCACGCCGAGGAGGTCACCCAGGAGGTGTTCGTCGAGGCCTGGCGGACCGCCGCGCGGTTCGACCCCGGGCTGGGCAGCGTCCGGGCCTGGATCACGACGATGGCGCGCCGTCGCGCCATCGACCGGGTCCGGGCCGCGCAGGCCTCCACCGACCGGGACGTCCGGGTCGGGACGTCGTCCATGGAGCGCGACGTCGACCTCACCGCCGACACCGTCGAGGTGCGGCTGGAGCAGCAGCAGGTGCGCCGGTGCATGGGCGGCCTCACCGACCTCCAGCGGGAGGCCGTGACGCTCGCGTTCTACCGTGGTCACACGCACCGCGAGGTGGCCGGGCTCCTCGAGGTCCCGCTCGGCACCGTGAAGACCCGGTTGCGCGACGGGCTCATCCGGCTCCGCGACTGCTTGGGGGTGGCGTCATGACCGACGACACGACGACCGCCGGCCCCGGCGACGCCGCGGACCTGCACGCGCTCACCGGCGCCTACGCCCTCGACGCCCTCGACGACCTCGAGCGCCGCACCTTCGAGCGTCACCTCGCCGGGTGCGCCGCGTGCCGCGAGGAGGTCCGCGGCTTCCGCGAGACCGCGGCCCGGCTCGCCGACGGCGTGACCCTCGCGCCGGCAGGCGCGATGCGCGACCGGGTGCTCGCAGAGGTCCGGCGGACCCCGCAGCTGCCGCCGCTGCAGCGCGACGGGGAGCAGCAGGACGCCGCGGGGCGCGGCCGGCCGCCGGCCTCGGGCCGCACCTGGGTGGCCGCGGCAGCCGTCGCCGCCGTCCTCGCGCTCGGCGGCGGCACGTTCGGCGCCGTCGAGTGGCGGGCCGCGCAGGACGCCCGGGCCCGCCAGGACGCCGCCGTCGCCCGCGAGCAGCGGATCGCGACGGTGCTCTCCGACCCGGCCCGCCGGCTCGTCAGCGCCCCGGTGAGCAGCGGCGGCACGGTGACGCTCGCCGTCGCCGGTGACCGTGCGGTGGTCCTCACCGCCGGGGTCGCCGGGCTGCCGGCGGACCGGACCTACCAGCTCTGGGTGGTGCGCAGCGACGGGATCCGCTCGCTGGGCCTCGGCCCGGCGGCAGCGGACGCGGCCGGCAGCTGGGCCCGGCCCGTCGAGGGGATCCGGCCCGGGGACACGGTCGCGGTCTCGGTCGAGCCGCAGGGCGGCTCGCAGCAGCCGACGACCGAACCGGTCGCCGCGGTGAAGGTCTAGGCCGGCGGGTCGGCCAGCGGCCGCGCCGCGGACGCGAAGCCGCGCACCTCGACGTCCACGAGGAGCCTGGCCCGGACGGCGCCGCTCGCGAGCCGGCGGCCCAGCGCCGCCGCGGGCAGCGGCCGCACCGACGCGGCGAGGACGACGTTGCCGTACCGGCGGCCGTGGAACTGGCCGGGCTCGGCCGCGAGCGCGACGTGCGCGAACACCGCGAGCGCGCTCGCGGCCTCGCCGCGGGCGAGCGACATCTTCGGCGTGTCGGCGACGTTCGCCAGGTAGACGCCGTCCGGGGCGAGGACCCGCCGGACCTCGCGGAGGAACTCGACCGTCGTGAGGTGCGCCGGTACCTGCGAGCCGTCGAAGGCGTCCCGGACCACGACGTCCTGGCTCGCGTCCGGGAGCCCGGCGAGCCCCTCCCGGCCCTCGCAGACGCGCAGCCGCAGCAGCTTCGACGAGCGCAGCCCGAGCGCGTCACGAGCGGCGTCCAGCACCGCGGCGTCGATCTCGAGGACGGTCTGCCGGGACCCCGGCCGGGTCGCGGCGACGTAGCGGGGCAGCGTGCAGCCGGCGCCGCCGACGTGCACGGCGCGGACCGGGTCGCCCGGCGGGAAGGCCACGTCGAGGACGTCGCCGACCCAGCGCATGTACTCGAAGTCCAGGCGGGTCGGGTCGTCGAGGTCGACGTGGCTGCTCGGGACGCCGTCCACCTGCATCGTCCAGCCGCGCCGGCCGTCGTCGTCCGGGACGAACACGACCCGGCCGCCGGCGAGCGGGAAGGGCCGCGGCGGCGCGGACTCCAGCGCCCCTGCCGGTTCCCCTCGCCTCGCCACCCGGACACCCTGCCACGGGCGGCCGGGGCCCCGTCGGGCGGTCCGCGTGGCCCCTGCTCGCGGGCCGCCCGACGGGACCGGCGCGTCGTGCACCCCCGTGGTGCACCAGGCGCCGGTGAGGTCACCGTGCCGCCGCCCCGCGCCCGGTTCCCTCGCGGGGCAGAACGCGCCGGGCCCGTCCCTGATACGTCCGGACCCGGCCCGCGTCGGGTGGCGTACCTCACGAGGTCCGGACGTATCAGGGCCCTGTCCCGGCGCCTCCGTGCGGCGCTCCGGGGGCCGGACGGGTCCCGCCGGACGTGGCGCACGCCTCACCGGGGCCGGGGAGCCGCAGCGGCCCGGACGCCGTCCGACGCGCCGAGGGACCCCAGGGGTGGCGGAACACCGCACCCATGGGCGACCGTTGAGAGGTCGGGGGCCGGGTCCGGTCCCCACGGCGACACGAGGGGTCGGCATGAAATCGGTGCGGCGCGCCGCGGCGCTCAAGGTCTTCTGGCAGACGATGCGCGGCTCACGCGTGGCAGGGGCGCCCACCGCGGGCGCCCGGCTCGGGGCCGTCCCGCGGATGGTCGCCCAGGGGATGCGCGGCACCTACCCGCACCTGGACCGCGGCCGGATCCTCGTCGCCCTGCTCGGCCTCGTCTACGTGCTGTCCCCCGTCGACGCGATCCCGGAGATCATCGTGCCGATCCTCGGTTTCGGGGACGACGCCGTCGTCGCCGCGTTCGTGTTCGGCTCGCTGCTCTCGGAGGCGGACGCCTTCCTGGAGTGGGAGGCGGAGAAGAGCCGGACGGTCACGGGCCAGGTCATCGGCTGACGTCCGGTCGGGTCCGACCCGTCCACAGGTCGCGCGTTCGTCCCACTGTCCACAGCCGGCACCCGCGACCGCGCGGGACGTCGCCGCTGCCCGCCACGGTGGGCGCCATGACCTCAGTGATCCGCGGGGGAGCCCCGCACGACCTCATCGCCTACGCCTGGTTCGTCATGGGGTTCCGGCCCCGGGAGAGCGTCGTCGTCGTCGGCATGTCCGGCGACAGCCTGACCTCCGGTCTCGTGGCCCGGCTCGACCTGCCGGGCGAGCGGCACGCGGCCCGCGCCGCCGTGATGTTCGCCGAGATGCTCGAGCGCAGCGGCGACGAGGCGTGCCTGGTGCTCGTCGTGTCGGACGCCGCGGGCGACGCGCCGCTCGTCGACGGCGACGGCGCCATGCCGCACGACGGGCTGACCGTGCGGCTGCGTGCAGCGCTCGCCGCGGCCGGCGTGCACGTCGTCGACGCGCTGCTCGTGGGCTCCTCCACGTACCGCTCCTACCTCTGCGAGGACGAGGGCTGCTGCTCGCCGGCGGGCCGGCCGCTCACGGAGGTGACCGGGAGCCGGGTCGCGGCGGCGATGGTCCTCGAGGGGCGCTGCGTGCTCGACGACGAGCAGGACCTCGTCGCGGACGTCGACCCCGACGCCGCCGCGGCCCGCGGAGAGCCCGTGCTCGCCCTGCCGAGGGCCCGTCCGGGGCGCGGCCGGCGGCGCGCGGCGTTCCTGCGGTGGTGCGCGGACCTCGACGCCGCCGCCGAGGAGCCGACCCGGGCCGAGGACCTGCTCGCGGCCCTGGTGGCCGACCGGGACCTGCGTGACGCCGTCCTGTTCAGCCTCGTCCCCGGTGGCCGGGCGACGGCGCTGCGGCTCCTCGAGGGCCGCCCGACCGGTCCGCTCGGCCCGGACCGCGACGCCCGGCCGCAGGATCCGCTCGTCCGCACCGGGGACCGGTTGCTGGCCTGCCTGGCGCGCCGGGCGCCGGCGGGCTCCCGGGCGGAGCCGCTCGCCGCGCTGGCCTGGCTGGCCTGGTGGTCCGGGGACGCCGTGCGCGGCCGGCTGCTCGCCGACCGGGCGCTCGAGGACGCCCCGGGGCACCGGCTCGCCGGGCTCGTCCACGCGCTGCTGGAGGGCAGCGTCCCGCCGCCCTGGACGGACGTCGCGCGGGCGTCCCGCGACCTCGAGCCCGCGCAGCAGCAGCAACGGTGAGCGGGTGTGCTCCGGGCGGGGGACAGGTCCTGGCGAGCGGGTGAGACGCGCGGATCGGATGGTGAGACGGGTGGTCCGGCCCCGGGGGTGTGTCCTAGGATCGACGACAGGTCATGAGCGCCAGCGTCAAGCCCCGGCTCGCTGGCCGGCAACCCTCCTAACCGCGGTGGGGTGCCCCGGGTGATGACCAGGCTGACCGCCGAGGTGGCGGAGGCAAGCGCGGGTCCCCTGGGGCCCCGGTTCCGAGGAGCGCACCATGACCTGTCGAATGTGTCGCTGAGCAGCAGTCCCGACGCTCCCTGACCAGGGCACCGCCGCCCGGCACCCCCGGCGGCCGCACGTCCCGAGCGTCGTCGACGTCCTCCCCGGCGCGCCCTGCGCCCGTGACGTCCCGGCACACGCCACTCCACGACCGACCACCGCGGCCGCGCCGTGCGCGGCCCCGACCCTCCGGGAGACACCCATGAACGACGGCTGGTCCTTCGAGACGCGGCAGATCCACGCCGGCCAGACGCCCGACCCCACGACCGGGGCCCGGGCGCTGCCGATCTACCAGACGACCTCCTTCGTGTTCAAGGACGCCGACCACGCGGCGAACCTGTTCGCGCTCAAGGAGCTCGGCAACATCTACACGCGGATCATGAACCCGACCCAGGACGCCGTCGAGCAGCGGCTGGCGAGCCTCGAAGGCGGCGTGGGCGCGCTCCTCGTCTCGAGCGGGCAGGCCGCGGAGACGATCGCGATCCTCAACGTCGCCGAGCACGGCGACCACATCGTGTCGAGCCCGAGCCTGTACGGCGGCACGTACAACCTCTTCCACTACACGCTGCCGAAGCTCGGGATCGAGGTCACGTTCGTCGAGGACCCGGACGACCTCGACTCGTGGCGCGCCGCGGTCCGCCCCAACACCAAGGCGTTCTTCGGCGAGACGATCTCCAACCCCAAGCAGGACCTCCTCGACATCGAGGGGGTCTCCGGGGTCGCCCACGAGGTCGGCGTCCCGCTCATCGTCGACAACACCGTCGCGACCCCGTACCTCGTGCGCCCGTTCGAGTGGGGCGCCGACATCGTCGTCCACTCGACGACGAAGTACCTCGGCGGCCACGGCACCTCGATCGGCGGCGCGATCGTCGACTCCGGTCGCTTCGACTTCGCCCAGTACCCGGAGCGCTACCCGAACTACAACCAGCCGGACCCGAGCTACCACGGCCTCGTCTACGCGCGGGACCTCGGCGTCGGCGGTGCGTTCGGGGTGAACCTGTCGTTCATCCTCAAGGCGCGCGTCCAGCTCCTGCGCGACCTCGGGTCGGCGACCACCCCGTTCAACGCCTTCCTGCTGGCGCAGGGCCTCGAGACGCTCAGCCTGCGCGTCGAGCGGCACGTCGCGAACGCGAAGGCCGTGGCCACCTGGCTCACCGGCCGCGACGAGGTGGAAAGCGTCGCCTACGCCGGCCTGGAGTCGAGCCCCTGGTACTCCGCGGCGCAGAAGTACGCGCCCAAGGGGCCGGGCGCCGTGCTCGCGTTCGAGATCAAGGGTGGCGTCGAAGCCGGCAAGCGTTTCGTCAACGCCCTCCAGCTGCACAGCCACGTGGCGAACATCGGCGACGTCCGCAGCCTCGTGATCCACCCCGCCTCGACGACGCACAGCCAGCTCTCCGAGGCCGAGCAGCTCGCCGCCGGCGTCACGCCGGGCCTCGTCCGGCTCTCGGTCGGCATCGAGCACGTCGACGACATCCTCGCCGACCTCGAGGCCGGGTTCCGGGCGGCGAAGGTCGACTGATGGTGGCCGCTCAGGAGCTTCCCGTGCCCGCCGCGCTCCCGGTGACGGGGGCGTGGCGGGTAGGGGACCCCCCGGGCGGGCGCCGGTTCGCCGAGGTCGGCCCCCTGCCTCTCGAGGCCGGGGGCCGGCTCGACGGCGTCACGGTCGCCTACGAGACGTGGGGCCGGCTCTCGCCGGCCCGGGACAACGCCGTCCTCGTGCTGCACGCCCTCACGGGCGACAGCCACGTCGTCGGTCCGCAGGGCCCGGGGCACCCGACGCCGGGCTGGTGGGACGGCCTCATCGGTCCGGGCCAGATGCTCGACACCGACCGCTGGTTCGTCGTGGCCCCCAACGTCCTCGGCGGCTGCCAGGGGACGACGGGCCCGTCGTCGGCGCATCCCGACGGGCGGCCGTACGGCAGCCGGTTCCCGTTCGTCACGGTGCGGGACCAGGTCGCGGCCGAGGCCGCGCTCACCGACCACCTCGGCGTCGACCGCTGGGCGCTCGTCGTCGGTGGGTCGATGGGCGGGATGCGGGCGATCGAGTGGGCCGTGTCCTACCCGCAGCGGGTCGAGCGGCTGCTCGCGCTCGCGACCTGCGCAGCCGCCACCGGGGACCAGATCGCATGGTGCTCGCCGCAGCTCGCCGCGATCCGTAGCGACCCCCACTTCGCCGGCGGCGACTACTACGAGGCGCTGCCGGGCCAGGGCCCGCAGAACGGGCTCGGCATCGCGCGCCGGATCGCCCAGGTGACCTACCGCTCGGGCAACGAGATCAACATGCGCTTCGGCCGCAGCCCGCAGCTCGGCGAGAACCCGGTCGGCGGCGAGGGCCGCTACGCGATCGAGTCCTACCTCGACCACCACGCGGACAAGCTCGTGAGCCGGTTCGACGCGAACTCGTACGTCGTGCTCACCGAGGCGATGAACTCGCACGACGTCGGCCGCGGGCGCGGCGGGGTGGCCGCCGCGCTGGCGCGGGTCACGGCGCGGACGACGGTCGTCGCCGTCGACAGCGACCGCCTCTACCCGGTCGACCTCAACGCGCTCGTGGCCGCCGGCATCCCGGACGCCGCGCCGCTGCAGGTCCTGCACAGCCCCTACGGCCACGACGGGTTCCTCGTGGAGTCGGCCGCGGTCGGCCGGCTCGTCGCCGCGCTCCTCGAGGAGCACGATCCGGACGACGCACCCGCCGCGGGGACCGCGGACGCCCAGGTGTCCGACGCCCAGGTGTCCGACGCCCAGGTGTCCGACGCCCAGGTCGCAGGCGCCTGACCGCCGGGCCGGTCAGCCGAGCTCGTCGCGCAGCCCCGGCCAGGCCCGGGCGAACGCGGGGTGCAGCGGCAGCGCCGTGACGTCGTCCAGCCCGACCCAGCGCAGCTCGTCGCTCTCCTCCGTGCGGGGGGCGACCGCGACGTCGGCCGGGGCCTTCGCGAGCACGTACGTGTAGCGCCAGTCGACGTGGTCGACGCCGAGCCGGGAGCCGATGACGGCGACGGCGTCCGCCGGTACGGCCGCCTCCTCCCACGCCTCGCGCAGTGCTGCGGTCACGACGTCCTCGTGGCTGTCCCGGGCCCCGCCGGGCAGACCCCAGGAACCGCCCTCGTGGGTCCACCCGGCACGCAGCTGCAGGAGCACGTCGGTGCCCGCGCCGCCGTCCGTCGGGTCGCCCGCGCCGTCCCGCAGGAGCAGCAGCCCGGCCGCGCCGTGCAGGCCCCAGTGCCGTTGCCCGCAGCGGCACTCCACCCACCCGTTGCCGTCGTGCGCAGCCACGGGTCCACCGTAGGTGGTGGGCGCCGGGTCCGCCGGGGACGACCGGGACGAACCGACCCGCTGCAAGCGGTCGTCATCGGGTAGCGTGCCCGGCACCAGCCGTGGCCGTGCCGCCCGCGGGCCACGCCCCGGGAGCGCCGGCACCGGACCGTCGCGAGGAGGAGGGCGAGATGGCCGTCGTCGTGGGCTACGTCCCGACAGCAGAGGGTCGTGCGGCCCTGCACCGGGCCGCCCTGGAGTGCCGGCTGCGCAGCACGAACCTCGTCGTCATCAACTCCAACCGCGGCGGCAAGGACCTCGACGCCGCCGAGGCGGCCGCCTACGAGGCCGAGCTCGACGCCGTCCGCGCCGAGCTCGACGCCGCCGGGATCGCGCACGAGGTGCGCCAGCTCGTCCGGGGCCTCGAGCCCGCCGAGGACCTCATCGCCGTCGCCGAGGAGGTCAAGGCGGACTTCATCGTCATCGGCCTGCGCCGCCGGACGCCGGTCGGCAAGCTCATCCTCGGATCCAACGCCCAGCGCATCCTGCTCGAGGCGCCCTGCCCGGTGCTCGCCGTCAAGGCCGAGGGCTGAGCCTGTGGCGGCGCTGAGCATCGCCGGTGACCCGCAGGCCGACGCACTGCTGAGCACCGACCCCTTCGCCCTGCTCGTCGGCATGCTGCTCGACCAGCAGATCCCCATGGAGAAGGCGTTCTCCGGCCCGGCCGTCATCGCCGCCCGGATGGGCACCCCCGGCCTCGACCCGCAGGCGGTCGCGGACTGCCCGCCCGAGGAGTTCGAGACCCTCATGGCGGGCCCGCCCGCCGTCCACCGCTACCACCGCAACTTCGCCGGCCGGGTCCAGACCCTCGCGAGGTTCGTCGTCGACACCTACGGCGGCGACGCCGCGGCGATCTGGGCGGACGTCGAGGACGGGCCCGCGCTGCTCGCCCGGCTCAAGGCGCTGCCGGGGTTCGGCGAGCAGAAGGCGAAGATCTTCCTCGCACTGCTCGGCAAGCAGCTGGGCGTCGAGCCCGCCGGCTGGCGCGAGGCGGCGGGGGACTACGGCACCCCGGGCAGCCACCGCTCGGTCGCGGACGTGGTCGACGGCGAGAGCCTGCTCAAGGTCCGGGAGTTCAAGAAGGCCATGAAGGCCGAGGCCAAGGCGAAGGCGGCGCGCTGACGACGACCCCACGACACACCGGAGCGGCCCGCTCCGCGCGGGCCGGTCGCGGCCCCGGCCGGCACAACGTCATCCGTACGGACGACCGTGACCGAGCCGTCCGTTTGCGACCGCATACCTCCGGGCATGCAACAATGAGCAGTTGACCGGCTCAGTCGGGCACAAGTTCGTGCCCGCCGCCGTTGGAACCTGTGTCCTTCACCGGGACATCCACGTAGCTTCACCACGACGAAAGGTTGTCCGTGTCGTCGGTCCCGACCTCCCGGCCTCTCCCGTCCGAGTTCACCCACCCCGCGCTGCAGGAGCTCCTGCGGCTCGGCAGCACGCGGGGCAGCGTCGACGCCGTTGCCCTCCGCTCCGCCTGCGAGCAGGCGGAGGTTCCGATGGCCCGGATGAAGGCTGTCCTGCGCGCCATCGACGACGCGGGGATCACGGTCGAGCTGCCCGACACGCCCGCGGCCCGGCGTGCCGTCGCCGCGACGAGCACCCGCAGCGGTGCCTCGGCGTCCGCGACGGCGACGGCCAAGCGCCCGGCCAAGGCCGCGGCGAAGACCGCCGCCCCGGCCGCCGAGGGGGACGAGCCGCCGGCCGCCCCCGCCAAGAAGGCCGCTGCCAAGAAGACCGCCGCCAAGGCCGCCGCCGCCAAGGGCGGCGACGCCGAGGCGGACGGCGAGGTCGAGGACCTCGAGCTGGACGCCGACCTCGTCGAGCCCGGTGACGACCTCGTCGTCGAGGAGGTCGTCGTCGAGGACGTCGTCGTCGTCGAAGAGGTCGAGGTCCCCGCGGTCGAGGCCGAGGCGGCCGTCGCGGAGAAGCCCGAGGAGGAGAGCGAGGACGCCTTCGTCCTGACGGACGACGACGACGACGCTCCCGCCCAGCAGGTCGCGACCGCCGGTGCGACCGCGGACCCGGTCAAGGACTACCTCAAGCAGATCGGCAAGGTCGCCCTCCTCAACGCCGAGCAGGAGGTCGAGCTCGCCAAGCGCATCGAGGCCGGCCTGTTCGCCGAGGAGCGGCTCAACTCCGGCGAGAAGATCGAGACGAAGCTGCACCGCGAGCTCCGCTGGATCGCCGAGGACGGCCGCCGGGCGAAGAACCACCTGCTCGAGGCCAACCTGCGTCTCGTCGTCTCGCTCGCCAAGCGCTACACCGGCCGCGGCATGCTCTTCCTGGACCTCATCCAGGAGGGCAACCTCGGTCTGATCCGCGCGGTCGAGAAGTTCGACTACACCAAGGGCTACAAGTTCTCGACCTACGCCACGTGGTGGATCCGGCAGGCCATCACACGCGCGATGGCCGACCAGGCCCGGACCATCCGGATCCCGGTCCACATGGTCGAGGTCATCAACAAGCTCGCGCGCGTGCAGCGGCAGATGCTCCAGGACCTGGGCCGCGAGCCCACGCCCGAGGAGCTCGCCAAGGAGCTCGACATGACCCCCGAGAAGGTCATCGAGGTCCAGAAGTACGGCCGCGAGCCGATCTCGCTGCACACCCCGCTCGGCGAGGACGGCGACAGCGAGTTCGGTGACCTCATCGAGGACTCCGAGGCCGTCGTCCCGGCGGACGCCGTGTCGTTCACCCTGCTCCAGGAGCAGCTGCACTCTGTCCTCGACACGCTCTCCGAGCGCGAGGCGGGCGTCGTCTCCATGCGGTTCGGCCTCACCGACGGCCAGCCGAAGACGCTCGACGAGATCGGCAAGGTCTACGGCGTCACGCGCGAGCGGATCCGGCAGATCGAGTCCAAGACGATGTCGAAGCTGCGTCACCCGAGCCGGAGCCAGGTGCTCCGCGACTACCTCGACTGACCGCACCCGCACAGACGTCGACGGCGGCCGCCCCCTGCGGGGCGGCCGCCGTCGTGTCGTAGGGGGCGGGTGCCTCAGCCGAGGACGAGCCCGACGACCCAGACCGCGGTGACGAGCAGGGCCGTCGCGAGCTCGATGACGATCGACCAGCCGACGGCGGCGAGCGCGCGGCGCGTCGACGGCCAGGCGGCGGCGGTGTCCTTGAGGCGGAGCCACTCGGCGAGGAAGACGCCGAGCACGAAGCCGAGGACCACCCCGACGACGGGGACGACGAAGAAGCCGGCGATCCCGAGGACGGTGCCCAGGCCCACCGTGGTCCACGGCACGCCGGACTCCTTGAGCCGGCGGCCCGGGAGCAGGTACTTGACGACGCTGCCGCCGACGGCGACCAAGGTGGCGACCGCGAGCACGGTCCACGCGCCGGCGTCGTGCTCGGCGACGGCCCAGACCGCGACCCCGCCCCACACGAGCAGGAGGCCCGGCAGGACCGGGACGACGATGCCGGCGAGGCCGATGACGATCATCAGCCCCGACAGCAGTGCGACGCCGGTCAGCCGGGCCTCCGTGCTCGTGTCGAGTCGTTCGCGGTCGGGAGAGGTGCGACGGTCAGGTGCGTCCGGGGGTCGCCCTGTCGGCGGCGCCCGGCCGGGGACAGGTCAGCGCTCTTCGTCCGGGGCGATCGCCGGTGTGACGCTGGTCAGGGCGTGCGACTCGTCCTGGATCTCGACGGCCTTCTCACGGAGCGCGTCCTGGTGGGCGCGCCCGTGGTGGGCACAGAACAGGAGCTCGCCACCCTTGGGGAGCAGGACGCGCACGTAGGCGCGTGCTCCACAACGGTCACAACGGTCGGCAGCGGTCAGGGCCGCGGGGGCAAGGGTTGCGTTCACGGGGCGACCTCCTCCAGGCGGTGGGCCGGCGCAGGGGTGTTGCAGGGGGTGGAGCGGGTGGTGCGTGCGGTCGTCGCTCTCGACGTCCTTGTCGGTCGCCCGCGGCGGTTCAGTAGCACTTGCAGGGATCCTCGTGCGGGTGGTGCGGCGGTGCGGGTGGTACTCGGCGGTACTGACGGTGCGTGGTCACTCTTCGTTCCCTGGTAAGACACGGACGTCGCGAGCGACGACCGCACGCACCACCCNGTCGCCGCTGTCAGCGGCGACGCCTGTTCCAACAGTGAAGCAGCCGTACCCGTTCCCGGTCAGCCCCCACGCGTGCGTTCGCTCTCCGCGTAGCGCTCAGCGACAAGCGGGATGTGGCGCACGTCACGACGCATACCGGACGTCACGACATCGGGCGCGGATCGTGCTGCGACCCCCGCGCTCGGGCGTTGCGCCGCAAGGGTTTTCGAGGTTTCCGTCACGTAACGTCACCGTGGGTGACGGCTCTGCGGCGCAGGCCGGTCGCGCCACGGCCCCTCCCGGCGTGCCTCAGCAGGTGCGGGCGGCCCGCGGGGTAGCCTCGATCAGACGTACGAACGAAACGCCCTGCGGCGTGCCCGACGACGGGGGCGCCGGGGGCCGTCCTGAACGCGAGGAGCGCGCCCCCGTGGCCCAGCCGACGACCGACCGCAGTGCCCGCGCGCAGGCCGACGTCCGGACTGCGGCCGCCTCCGGCTACACCGCCCGGCACCTGTCGGTGCTCGAGGGGCTCGACGCCGTCCGCAAGCGCCCGGGCATGTACATCGGGTCGACCGACTCGCGCGGGCTCATGCACTGCCTCTGGGAGGTCATCGACAACGCGGTCGACGAGGCCCTCGGTGGCTTCTGCCACACGATCCGGGTCGTCCTCCACGCCGACGGGTCGGTCGAGGTGCACGACGACGGCCGCGGCATCCCGGTCGACGTCGAGCCGAAGACGGGCCTGTCCGGCGTCGAGGTGGTCTTCACCAAGCTGCACGCCGGTGGCAAGTTCGGTGGTGGTTCGTACACGGCGTCCGGCGGTCTGCACGGTGTCGGCGCGTCCGTCGTCAACGCGCTGTCCGCGCGGCTCGACGTCGAGGTCGACCGCTCGGGCAAGACGTGGATGATGAGCTTCCGTCGCGGTGAGCCCGGCATCTTCGGCGACGGCAGCGGCGGGCCCGACCCGGACGCGGAGTTCACCCCGTTCGTCGAGCGCTCCGAGCTGCGCGCCCGCGGCGGCGTCAAGCGCGGGGTGACCGGCACCCGGGTCCGCTACTGGGCCGACCGGCAGATCTTCCTCAAGGACGCCGCGTTCGCCTACGACGAGCTCGTCACCAGGGCCCGGCAGACCAGCTACCTCGTGCCCGGGCTGAGGATCGTCGTCCGGGACGAGCGCGGCCTGCCCGGCACGCCCGGCGAGAACGGGGCGGTCGAGGAGGTCTTCCAGCACGACGGCGGGATCGGCGAGTTCGCCGAGTTCCTCGCCACCGACCCCGAGGTCACCTCGGTGTGGCGGCTGCAGGGCACCGGCACCTTCCGCGAGACCGTCCCGGTCCTCGACTCCCGCGGGCACATGACGCCGACGGAGGTCGAGCGCGAGTGCTTCGTCGATGTCGCGATGCGCTGGGGCACCGGCTACGACACCGAGGTCCGGTCGTTCGTCAACATCATCGCGACCCCCAAGGGGGGCACCCACCTCGCCGGATTCGAGCAGGCGCTCGTCAAGACCTTCAAGAAGGTCGTCGAGGAGAACGGGCGCCGGCTGAAGTTCGGCAAGGACGACAAGCTCGACAAGGACGACGTCCTCGAGGGGCTCACCTCGGTGGTCACGGTCCGGCTCGCCGAGCCGCAGTTCGAGGGCCAGACCAAGGAGGTCCTCGGGACGAACGCGGTGCGCGGCATCGTGTCCCGCGTCGTCGAGAAGGAGCTCACCGCGCTGCTCACCTCGACGAAGCGGGTCGAGAAGGCGCAGTCCGCGCTCCTGCTGGAGAAGGTCGTCGGGGCGATGCGCACGCGCGTCACGGCCCGCCAGCACAAGGAGATCAGCCGGCGCAAGAACGCGCTCGAGACCTCGTCGCTGCCGACGAAGCTCAAGGACTGCCGCAGCGAGGACGTCGAGCGCACCGAGCTCTTCATCGTCGAGGGGGACAGCGCCCTCGGGACGGCGAAGGAGGCGCGCAGCTCGGACTTCCAGGCGCTGCTGCCGATCCGGGGCAAGATCCTCAACGTCCAGAAGGCGTCGATCTCGGACATGCTCAAGAACGCCGAGTGCGCCTCGATCATCCAGGTCATCGGCGCCGGGTCCGGTCGCTCGTTCGACCTCGAGGCGGCGCGCTACGGCAAGATCATCCTCATGACGGACGCCGACGTCGACGGCGCCCACATCCGCACGCTGCTCCTCACGCTCTTCTTCCGGTACATGCGTCCGCTCGTCGAGGCGGGCCGGGTCTACGCGGCGATGCCGCCGCTGCACCGGATCGAGGTGGTCAACGCGGGCTCGAAGAAGAACGAGTACGTGTACACCTACAGCGATCCCGAGCTGCACCGGACGATCGCCGCGCTCGACAAGAAGGGCCGCAAGTACAAGAGCCCGCCGCAGCGCTACAAGGGTCTCGGCGAGATGGACGCCGACCAGCTCCAGGAGACGACGATGGACCCGCGGCACCGCACCCTGCGCCGCGTGCGCATGGCGGACGCCGCGGCCGCCGAGCGGGTCTTCGAGCTCCTCATGGGCAACGACGTCGCACCGCGCAAGGACTTCATCGTCGACGGTGCCGCGCGGCTCGACCGGGAGCGGATCGACGCCTGACACGGGTGGGCCGCGCCGCGGCGTCGACGTGGCCGTGACCCGCTGCGGGGCCTAGCCTTCGGGTCATGTGCCACGAGACCGGCTCGCGCCCGCCCGCCCCGCCCGTCGTCGGCGAGGTGGCCTCGACCGCCGAGCTGCGGTTGACCGCCTCCGACGGCGCCGTGCTCGCGGCGTTCGAGGCCGTACCGGCGGGGGAGCCGCGGGCGGCCGTCGTCGTCCTGCCCGACATCCGCGGCCTGCACCCGTACTACCGCGCGCTCGCCGAGCGGCTGGCCGAGGCCGGGTACCACGCGGTCGCGATCGACTACTTCGCCCGCACCGCGGGGGCGTCGATGCGCGACGAGACGTTCGAGTGGCAGACCCACGTGCCGCAGGTGACCCCCGAGCACATCCTCGCCGACGTCGCCGCGGCGATCGGGCACGTCTCGCCGGACGGCGCGCTCCCCGTGCTCACCGTCGGGTTCTGCTTCGGCGGCGGGCACTCCTGGGGGCTGGCCGGCAGCGTGCTGGCGGCCGACGGCACGCTCGCGGGCGCGATCGGCTTCTACGGCCGGCCGGCCCTGCTCGCGGAGCGCGCCGCGGACGTCGCCGCGCCGGTCCTCATGCTCGTCGCGGGTGCCGACCACGCGATCGCGTCGATGGACGTCGTCGCCGTCGCGGACGACGTCCGGGCCGGGGGCGCCGACGTCGAGGTCCACGTCTACGACGGGGCGCCGCACTCGTTCTTCGACCGCACGTTCGCCGACCACGCCGACGCCTGCGCCGACGCCTGGCAGCGGATCGTCGCCTTCACCGACCGCGTGACGGAGACCCGACCGGTGCGGTAGTGCACCGGTCCGTTGAAACCCGGTTGCCCTGTGCGGGCCGCCCGCACGACCCTCGGAGGATGGCCGCCGAACCCGCGCACCCTGGTCTGACCTGGGTCCCGCTCTCCGCCGGGCGCGTCCCCGCCTGGCACCGCCTGCTCGAGGCGTGCGTCGAGGCGGACGGCGGCGAGGAGCACCTCACCGTCGAGGACCTGCACGACGAGCTCGCACCGCAGTGGCTCGACCTCGAGCGCGACACGCTCCTCGGCGTCGACGCCGACGGGGTGGCCCGGGCCTTCGGGCTGACGCTCGTGCGGCCGGGGGAGTCCGCCGAGCGCCGCGTCACCCTCTGGGGAGGCGTCGACCCGCAACGCCGGGGTCTGGGCATCGGGCGCGAGCTCCTCGGCCGGCAGGTCGCGCGGGCCGGCGAGATCCGGGACGCCGCGAGCGACGGGCGCCCGACCGCCGTGTACGTCTCCGCGAAGGAAGACGTGTCGTCAGCGGTGCGGCTGCTCGCCCGGGCCGGCTTCGAGAAGGTCCGGCTCAACCACGTCATGCTGCGCGCGCTGCCGGCGGCCGGCGGCGTCGTCCCGGACGTCCGGGTGCCCGACGGCGTCCGGTTCGTCACGTACACCGAGGACCTCGCCGAACCCTTGCTGGCGGCCCACAACCGGGCCTTCGACGGGCACTGGGGCTACGTCCCGTGGACGCCCGAGGAGTGGCGGCTGTGGGCGGTCGAGCAGCGCTGGTTCCGGCCCGGCTGGAGCGTCGTCGCACTGAGCGGGGACCCTGCGGACGGCGGCATCGCCGGGTACGCGACGAGCGCCGGCTACGAGCCGGACTGGGGTCCGCAGGGCTTCACCGAGGGCTGGACGGGTCGGCTCGGCGTGGTGCAGTCATGGCGCGGCCGCGGGCTGGGGAAGGCGCTGCTCGCCGAGTCGATGCGGCGGTTCGCCGCCGACGGCATCGAGTACGCCGGGCTCGACGTGGACGCCGAGAACGTCAGCGGGGCGCTGGCCCTCTACACCGGCATGGGCTATGAGGTCCGCAGCACGACGGGGACCTGGCGGCATCGGGGGCGGTGACGCCGGCGGCGTCACGCCGGCGCCGCGGTGGCGCGGTCCGGGCCGCCGGAGCGCCCGTGTCGCGAGCGCCAGCCGCAGCAGCACCGCCGCCGCCCCGGTGACCTCGACGAGCCCGAAGACGACGGGTGCCGTCGTCGACGTGACCCGGCCGTACGCGACGGCCACGACGGCCTCGACGACGAGCAGCCACCATGTGCCCGCCGCCACGGCGTGCACGTCCCGGCTGCGCCACACCTCGACGGCGGACGGCAGCACGAGCCACGTGATGGACCCGCCGACGACGAAGGCCAGCAGACGCCACGCGCCGAGCACCTCACCCGTCGCTGCGAGGACCAGCGTGCCCGCCCACACCAGGGGCAGCGCGAGGTCCGCCCGGCGGCGGCTCGCCCGCCAGGCGACCCAGGCCGTCCCGAGCGCACCCGGGAGCCCCACGGCCGAGGCCCCGAGGAGCCAGCCGTCGTGCAGCCGGAGCGAGTACGTGGTCCAGGCGACCTGGCTGACCGCGGCGTTGGCGAGGGCGGCGACGCTGACCCCGGCGACCGACCGCCCGCGCACGATCCGGACGAGCTGCGGCACCGTGGCCCACGCGGCGACGACGATCCCCGCGACCCCGAGCACGTCGGCCGTGCTCGCCCCCGACAGGCCGGTCATCAGGGACTCCCCTTGCACGGTGGTGGACTGCGGCCCGGGGCTGCCCCCGTCGGGCGCCCGTCCGTATGACTACTGAATGTAGTCAAACACTACCGTGAGTTATTAGACGAGGTGGTGCTTTCGGCGCGGAGGTCGGGCCGGACCCGGGTCAGGACGGGTCAGTACAAGGTCAGTACGGGTCAGTACGACTTCGGCAGCCCGAGGACGTGGTGGCCGAGGTGGGCCAGGACGAGGTTGTTGCTCACGGGCGCCGTCCGGTAGAGCCGGGTCTCGCGGAACTTGCGCTCGACGTCGTACTCCACGGCGAAGCCGTAGCCGCCGTGCGCGTCCAGGCTCGCGTTCGCGGCGGCGAACGACGCCTCGCTCGCGAGGAGCTTGGCCATGTTCGCCTCTGCCCCGCACGGCAGCCCGGCGTCGAACCGGCGGGCGGCGTCGAGCCGGACGAGGTCGGCCGCGCGCAGGTGCGCGTAGGCGTGCGCGAGCGGGAACTGGACGCCCTGGTTCGCGCCGACCGGCCGGCCGAAGACCTCGCGCTGCGAGGCGTAGGCGACGGCGCGGTCCAGCAGGAACCGGCCGTCGCCGAGACACTCGCTCGCGATGAGGATCCGCTCGGCGTTCATGCCGTCGAGGATCTGCCGGAACCCCTGCCCCTCGACGCCGACGAGGGCGTCCTCGGAGACGACGACACCGTCGAGGAAGACCTGCGTGGTGCTGTGGTTCATCATCGTCGCGATCGGCCGGATCTCGATCCCCGGGGTGCCGCGCAGGTCCACGAGGAACGTCGAGAGCCCGTCGGAGGGCCTGGCGGAGGGGTCGGCGCCGTCCGCGCGGGGCGCTGTCCGGGCCAGCAGCAGCATGAGGTCGGAGTGCTCGGCGCGCGACGTCCAGATCTTGCCGCCGTCGATCTGCCAGCCCTGCGGTACCCGGACGGCGCGGGTCGTGATCCGGGTGGTGTCGGAGCCGGCCTCCGGTTCCGTGACGCCGAACGCCTGGAGCCGCAGCGCACCGGAGGCGATCCGCGGCAGCCACCGCCGCTTCTGCTCCTCGCTGCCGTGCCGCAGCAGCGTCCCCATGACGTACATCTGGGCGTGGCACGCCGAGGGGTTCGCCCCGGACGCCGCGACCTCCTCGAGGATCACCGCGGCCTGCGTGAGGGTCGCCCCGCCACCGCCGTACTCCTCGGGCACGAGCGCCCCGAGGTAGCCGGCGGCGGTCAGTGCGGCGACGAACGCGGTCGGGTAGCGGTCGGGCTCGAGCCCCTGCCAGTAGCTGCCGGGGAAGTCCGCGCACACCGCACGGACGCCGGCTCGCAGGTCGTCGTGCTCGGGCAGCGGGGTGAGCTCCATGCGGCCAGCCAACCAGTCGCCCGTGCCGGCAGCGATCAGGCGCGTCCGAAGGGCCCGCCGACCGCGGCGACCGGCTGCGGCAGCGGCGTCCCGGAGCCGTCCCGGCGGGGATCGGGTGTCGGCAGCGTCAGGGCGACGCCGTTCGCGGCCGACGCGACCGGTGGTGCAGCCCCGGCCCACGCGAGCAGCAGGGTGTCCTCGCCCTTGAGGAAGCGGTGGCAGCGCACGCCGCCCGTCGCGCGGCCCTTCACCGGGAACTCCGCGTACGGCGTGACCTTCGCCGTCCCCGGCTGGGTGCCCGGCAGGGCGGACGTCGAGCCGGCGACCGTGACCACGGCGGCCCCCCACTCGCCGTCCGGGATCCGCAGGTCGACGACCCCGAACCAGGCGACCTTGGCGCCGGTCGCGAGGTTGATGCCGGCCATCCCGCCCGCGGCGCGGCCCTGCGGCCGGACCTTGTCCGCGCCGAAGCGCAGGAGCTGGGCGTCGTCGGTGACGAAGACGAGGTCGTACTCCTCGTGGGTGAGCTCCGCGGCGCCGACGACGGTGTCGCCGTCCTTGAGCGAGACGACCTCCCACGAGTCCTTGTTCGACGGGTAGTCCGTCGTGACGCGCTTGACGACGCCCTGCGCCGTTCCGAGCGCGAGGCCGGGGGAGTCCTCGCGCAGCGACGAGAGCGCGAGCAGCCGCTCGCCCTTCTCCAGCGCCAGGAACTCCGCGACCGGCGCCCCGCCGGACAGCGACGGGCTCGTCGAGGTCGGCGGCAGCGCGGGCATGTCGAGGACCGGCAGCCGGACCATCCGGCCCAGGCTCGTCACCGCCGCGACCTCGCCGCGGGCCGTCGACCGGACGGCGCTCACGACGACGTCGTGCGACGCGCGCTGCGCCGGGTCGACCGGGGGCAGCGGCTCGTCCGAGCCGGTCCGGGCGAGCAGCCCGGTCGACGACAGGAGCACCCAGCACGGGTCGTCGGCGACCTCGAGCGGCGCGGCGGACCGGCGGCTCGCGGTGACGGTCTGGCCGGCGGACTCCAGGAGCACGGTGCGCCGCGGCGTCCCGAACTCGGCGGAGACCGCGGCGAGCTCGTCGGAGACGACCCCGCGCAGCAGCGCCTCGTTCTCGAGGATCGCCGTGAGCTCGTCGATCTCGCGCTGCAGGTCGGACTTCTCCTTCTCGAGCTCGATCGTCGAGTACTTCGTGAGCCGGCGCAGCGGCATCTCGAGGATGTACTCGGCCTGCACCTGGGTCAGGTCGAAGACCTGCATGAGCCGGTCACGGGCCTGCGCGGTGTCGTCGCTGCCGCGGATGAGCGCGATGACCTCGTCGATGTCGAGGATGGCGACGAGGAGGCCCTCGACGAGGTGCAGCCGGTCGAGCCGCTTGGTGCGGCGGAACTCCGAGCGCCGGCGGACGACGTCGAGCCGGTGCCCGACGTAGACCTGGAGCAGCTCCTTGAGCCCGAGCGTGCGCGGCTGGCCCTCGACGAGCGCGACGTTGTTGATGCCGAAGGAGTCCTCGAGCGGGGTGAGCCGGTACAGCTCCTCGAGGACCGCCTCGGGGTTGAACCCCGACTTGATCTCGATGACCAGGCGCATGCCCTGCTTGTTGTCCGAGTAGTCGTCGATGGCGCTGATGCCCTGGAGCTTCTTCGCCTGGACGAGGTCGCTGACCTTCTCGATGACCTTCTCGGGCCCGACGAGGTACGGCAGCTCGGTGACGACGATGCCCTGCTTGCGGGCCGTGACGTTCTCGATCCGGGCGGTCGCCCGGGTGCGGAACGTGCCGCGGCCGGTCGCGTACGCCTCGCGGATGCCCTCGAGGCCGACGATCTTGCCGCCCGTCGGCAGGTCCGGGCCGGGGACGAACTTCATGAGGTCGTCGAGGGTGGCGTCCGGGTTCGCGATGAGGTGCCGCGCGGCACCGACGACCTCGACGAGGTTGTGGGGCGCCATGTTCGTCGCCATCCCGACGGCGATGCCGGACGACCCGTTGACGAGCAGGTTCGGGAAGGCCGCGGGGAGCACCTCGGGCTGGCTGAGCTGACCGTCGTAGTTCGGGACGAGGTCGACGACCTGCTCGTCGAGACCGTCGGTCATGAGGAGGGCCGAGCGTGCCATCCGTGCCTCGGTGTACCTGTACGCCGCCGGGCCGTCGTCCAGGCTGCCGAAGTTGCCGTGCCCGTCGATGAGCGGCAGCCGCAGCGTGAAGTCCTGCGCGAGCCGGACGAGCGCGTCGTAGATCGCACCGTCGCCGTGCGGGTGCAGCTTGCCCATGACGTCGCCGACGATGCGGCCGCACTTGACGTGCGGGCGGTCGGGCCGCAGGCCCATCTCCGACATCGTGTAGAGGATCCGGCGCTGCACCGGCTTCATGCCGTCGCGGGCGTCCGGGAGCGCGCGCGAGTAGATGACGGAGTAGGCGTACTCGAGGAACGCCCCCTGCATCTCCTGCTCGACGTCGATGTCGACGATGCGCTCGGTGAAGTCCTCCGGGGGCGGCGGTGCGCTGCTCCGGCGTGCCATGACGGTGATCTCCTCGCTGCTGCGTGCGACGCCGCCCGCAGGGTGGGGAAGCGGCGGCGTCGCAGGCATTGTCCCTTGCCCGGCCCCGGGCGTGGCGGAGCGACCCGCCCGTGCGGGCCCGGGGCGTGCTCGGCAGACCGTGTTGGGAGGATCTGCGCGTGGCCACGGACGAGATCGACACCCATCCCGCCGTCGTCGCGGCCCGCACGCTCGCCGACGACCTGCTCGCCCCGGCGGCGGCCGAGGTCGACCGGACGACGGTGCCGCGCTCGCACCTCGACGCGCTGGCCGCGGCCGGGCTGCTCGGGGTCTCCGCCCCGGTCGCCGTCGGTGGCCTCGGGGCGCCGCCGGCCGTCGTCCGCCGCACCCAGGAGCTGATCGCCGGCGCCGACCTGTCGACGTGGTTCGTCCAGATCCAGCACCACACGTGCGCCCCGATGGCCCTCGACGCCGGCCGCGAGGACCTCGCGCGCGACCTCGCGACCGGCCGGGCGGTGGCCGGCATCGCCTTCTCGCACCTGCGCCGGCGGCCCGCCCGGCCGGTCGTGGCGGTCCCGGACGGCGCGGGCTGGCGGCTCGTCGGCGACGCGCCCTGGTACACCGGCTGGGGGATCAACGACGTCGCCCTGCTCGGTGGGGCGACCGACGACGGCCGGGTCGTCTTCGGGGTCGTCCCGGCCCGCGAGCAGCCGGGGCTGGCCGCCTCCGCACCGATGGACGTCGCCGCCCTGCGCTCCGCGGTCACCGTGACGTTGCGGCTCGACGGGCTGCGGCTGGGGCCGGACGACGTCCTGCTCGTCGACGACATCGAGGCCTGGGCCCGGCGGGACGCCCGGCCCTCCGCGAACCCGGTCCCCGCGGTCTTCGGGGTCGCCGAGTCGGCGCTCGACCTGCTCGCCGCGCGGGGCCGCGGGCGCGACGAGCCCGAGGCCGTCGACGCCGCCGAGCGGCTGCGGTCCCGGGTGCTCGCGGTGAAGGGCGAGGTGTACCACCTCCTCGACGAGGTCGACCCGGACGCGCAGACGCAGCGCCGGCTCCGGCTGCGGGCGCTCGCGCAGGCGCTCATGGTCGAGTGCACGACGGCGCTCGTCGTCGCCGGCGCCGGTGCCTCGATGGCCGCGTCCGACCCGGCGCAGCGCAAGGCCCGCGAAGCGCTGTTCCTGCTCGTCCAGGCGCAGACCCGGCCCGCCCGCTCGGCGGCGCTCGGCGCCTTCGCCCGCTGACCCGCCCTCGCGGGCGACGGTCCGTGGTCGTAGGTTCCCGGTCATGGACTACGTGCGTCTGGGCTCCACCGGCCTCAAGGTCTCCCGGATCTGCCTCGGGATGATGAGCTACGGCGACCCGGCGTGGCGCGCCTGGGTGCAGGGGGAGGACGTCGCCGACCCGATCGTCCGGCAGGCGGTCGAGGCCGGTGTCACGTTCTTCGACACCGCGGACATGTACTCCGTCGGGGTCAGCGAGGAGATCACCGGGCGGCTGCTCGGCAGGTACTTCACGAACCGGGACTCCTACGTCCTGGCCACCAAGGTGTTCTGGCCGATGGGGCACGGGCCGAACGACGCGGGGCTGTCCCGCAAGCACGTGACGGCGGCGCTCGACGCGTCGCTGCGGCGGCTCGGCACCGACCACGTCGACCTCTACCAGATCCACCGGTTCGACCCGCACACGCCCGTCGAGGAGACGATGGAGGCCCTGCACGACGCCGTCCGCGCGGGGAAGGTGCGCTACCTCGGTGCCTCGAGCATGTACGCGTGGCAGTTCGCGACGATGCAGCACGTCGCCCGCGAGCACGGCTGGACGCCGTTCGTGTCGATGCAGAACCACTACAACCTCGCCTACCGCGAGGAGGAGCGGGAGATGCTGCCCTTCTGCCGGGCGACGGGGGTCGGGGTCGTCCCGTGGAGCCCCCTCGCCCGGGGCCTGCTGACCCGGCCGCGCCCGGCGGACGCCGCCGCGGCCCGCGGGGCGACCGTGCGGGCCGGCAGCGACGCCGTCGCCGACTCGATGTACACCGAGGCCGACCACGCGGTCGTCGACGCCGTCGAGCAGGTCGCTGCGGCGCGCGGCGTCCCGATGGCGCAGGTCGGGCTCGCCTGGCTGCTGTCCCGGCCCGGGGTCACCGCGCCGATCGTCGGTGCGACGAAGGAGCGGCACCTCACCGACGCGCTCGGTGCGCTCGAGGTCCGGCTCACCGACGACGAGGTCGCCGCGCTCGAGGCGCCGTACGTCCCGCACCCGGTGCTCGGGCACTGAACGGCTCGAACGACCGCTGAGCGCGCCCCGGCACCGGGCGGCCGCTGCTCCGTCCGGGGGCGGGTCACCCGGACGGCTGACGGCCGAACCGGGCACGGTGGGCGCGGATCGCCCGCCTCGTGCGGGTTCGCCCGTTCCGTGCGGTCAAGCCCCGGTGGCCGCCCGCCGATGTCCGCCGCATGCCTGGGGGACCTCACGGGGGCGTCGAACGCCGGCCCGTCACCGCCGTCCGTGCCCGCCCGCGCCGCGCGCTGCGGGCCGCCCGGCTGCGCGGCGCGCTCGTCGCCGCGCTCGCCGTGCTGCTCGTCGGGGCCGTCGCCGCTCCGGCAGGCGCGGCGTCCTGGCCGGCGACCAAACCGGTCGACGTGCGCGTCCTCGACGTCACGCACACCTCCTTCCGGGTGACGCTCGCTCGCACCCTCAACGCCGACTCCTACCGGCTGTGGATCTCCCCGAAGAACGACGACATGTACGTCTCGAAGCTGCGGTCGGCGTCGTCGACGCGCAAGGGCTACGTGTCGAGGACCCCGGCGTTCGCGCTCACCGGGCTGACGTACCGGGCCGCGCCGTACTACGTGCGCGTGGCGACGGCCAAGGGCTCGAACTGGCGGGTCGGCGGCACCTTCAAGGTGTGGCTGCGCCCGTGGACGCCCGGTGTCACGGCGACCGCCGACGGCGCGGGGCTGCGGCTCACGTGGCAGGACCTGCTCGTCACCGGGTACGAGGTGCGCCGGGCGACGAACCCCGCCTTCACCACCGGGCTCGTGAGCTACACGGTCCGTGGCCGGACGAAGCAGTTCACCCCCTACGGCGTCGCCGCGGGGACGCCCTACTGGTTCCAGGTGCGCTCGGTGAACGGTGCGACGCGCTCGGCCTGGTCCACACCCGACACCGCCACCCCGGTGACGGCCGCGGTGAAGGTCCGCGTCGCGAGCTACAACATCCTCGGGAAGTTCGCGGACGGCGCGCGCGGCGACTTCGGCGCCGGCGAGGTCGTCGCCCCGTGGACGTCGGCCCGGCGCACCGCGACCGCTGCGACCGTCAGGCCCTGGGCCCCCGCCGTGATCCTCGTGCAGGAGGGCTCGGAGTGGATGAACGGCTGGGACAGCGACCTGCAGGTCGACACGTTCGCCGCCACGCTCGGCGCGCGCTACGTCGTCGCCCGCACCCAGGGCCGTGCCGGTGACGTCGACTACGCCCGCCGTGGCGTGCACGTCGTCTACGACGGCGACGTCCTCGAGGCCGTCGGCAACGGCGGCAACTGGACGCTGCCGAACACCCGGTTCGCCGCCTGGCAGCGCCTGCGGCACAAGGCCACCGGTGCCGAGATGCTCGTCATCAGCGTGCACAACACCTCGGCCGCCGGCGCCGGCTACGACGTGAAGCGCCGGGCCGAGGCCGAGGCGCTCAGCGACCGGGTCGCCGCGTACCAGAGCGCGCACGGGCCGGTGCCGGTCGTCACCGGCGGGGACGTCGGCTCGTACGCGGCCCGCTGGCACCCGTACGACCCGCCCGGCGTCGTCATGCGTGCCGACGGGTACGTCGACACGCTCGAGGCCGCGCAGTACCTGACGAACGAGCAGTACGGCAGCTACAACCACTACACGCGCAGGCCGCCGAAGGACACCGGCTCCGCGGACCGCATCTTCGCCTCACCGGGCGTCGGGGTCGTCGGCTGGGCGCAGCTGCTGCGGCTCAAGAGCGACGGCACCTTCAACGGCACGATCCCGTCGGACCACAACCCGGTGCTCACCGACGTCATGGTCCCCTACGCGGACGGCGGCTCGTAGCCGGAGCATCAGACGAACGGGACGGCGTACCGGCCGTCGTGGGCGACCTCGGCGACCGGACGGCGCCCACGCCGCAGCGACGGCGAGCGCCGGTCGGCCGCGGCGTACCCGAGGCTGCACACGCCGACGACGCGGCGGTCGGGCGGCGCCCCGAAGGCGGCGAGCGTCGCCGCCTGGTGCTCGGGCGGCACACCGAAGAAGCAGCCGGCGAGCCCCTCGTCGACGGCCGAGAGCAGCACGAGGAGGGCGGCCATCCCGGTGTCGACGTCCCAGTACGGCACCGGCCAGCGGGCGACGTCCCGGTCGGCCCAGCCCTTGTCGGGCTCGGCGTACCGGTCGAGGTAGCGGTTCGGGTCCGACAGGCACAGGACGAGCGCGGGGGCGGAGCGCATGCCGGTCAGCCAGGCGTCGGGTTCGGCGTCCGGGTCGCTCGTGACCTGCCAGAACAGGTCGCGGTCCGCCGGTGCGGTCAGCACGAGGAAGTCCCAGCCCTGCGAGAACCCCGCGCTCGGTGCCCGGACCGCGAGGTCGAGCATCCGCAACAGGGCGTCCCGGGGGACGGGCCGCTCGGGGTCGTAGGCGCGGACCATGCGCCGCCGGCGGACGACGTCGGAGTACTCCATGACGGCCGAGGCTACTGGCCGGGGTCGTGGCGGCCCTGCGGCGGTGCGGTCGTGCGGCGGGCGCGCGGACCGGGAGGATCTCGCGCGCATGATCGGTGACCTTCGGGGTACCGGGGGCTCGACAGCCGTCCAGCAGCGCGAGAGGCATGACATGGCACTCGGTATCGGGATCTTGCTCGTGGTCGTCGGCGCGATCCTCGCGTTCGCCGTCGAGGCGACTGTGTCGGGGCTCGACATCCAGGTCGTCGGCTGGATCTGCATGCTCGCCGGGGTGCTCGCCATCGTCCTGTCGCTCGTCATGAACGCCCAGCGGGCGAACACGACCCACACCGAGGTGGTCGAGCGCCGGGACGTGGTCGACCCGCCGCCGCGGTACTGACGGAGCGGGCGGCCCGGTCCGCGACAGGGGACTTCAGCGACGGAAGATCGCGGTGAGCGCCGGGGCGACGTCCCGGTGGTGCCGGACGGTCCGCAGCCGGCCGTGCCCGAGGCGGGCGAGGTCCCGGCCGAGGTCGAGGTCGTGCTCGCCCGTGGTGTCGAGGAGGACGTCGAGCCGGGGCAGGGCCCCGGCCGACGGGCGGGGGTCGGGGCCGGCGTTGTGGACGCAGTCCGACAGCAGGAGCACCCGGGCGTCCCGGGCCGGCACGGCGGCGAGCTCGCGGCGGGCCACCTGGAGCGGGAACGCCACGTTGGTCAGCCCTTGCGCGGGGATCCGCAGCAGGTCCTCGAGGAGCCGGCGGGGCCGCACCGGCCGCCCGAGCGGCAGGACGACCGCGGCGTCCGACCAGAACGCGACGACGCCCAGCGCGTCGTGCGCGAGCTCGCCGGCGAGCGCCCCGACGGTCGCGGCCGCCGTCCGGACCCGTTCGCCGCGCATCGAGCCCGACAGGTCCACGAGCAGCAGGACGCTGCGCCGGGTCCGCATCCGCTCCCGGACGACGATGTCCTCGGGCTCGGGTACCGGCCGCTCGGCGAGCACCTCGAGGGTGCGGTCGAGGTCGACGTCGTCCGAGCCGCCCGCGTAGGGCACGCTCGTCAGCGTCCCGGCACCGCGGCGCATCGTCGCGTCGGAGCGCGGACGCCGCAGCGCCAGCCGGGTGGCGATCGCCGCCGCCCGGGCGAGCACCTCCGGGTCCACGTCCACCGGCTCCGGGGGTGCGGGGGCGATCGTCGCCGTCTCGTCGGTGAACGCAGCCGGGGCGCCGCCGGCCCGGGTGCCGCCCGGTGCCTGACCGCGCCGTCCGCCGGACGGCTGCAGGACCAGACCGTTGCCCGACGCGCCCGGGGTGAACAGGGTCGGCTCCGCGGTGAGCTGCTTCGGCTTGCGCCGCAACGGCTTGGCGTTCTCCGGCGCCCGCTGCCCGCTGCGCCGCCGGACCGCGGACGCGACGTCCGCAGCCCTTCAACCGGGCGCGGCCGCCGCCGGACGGAGGACGAAGTGGTCCTCCCAGATCTCGCGGAGCACCCGCTCCGGGGTCGTCTGCGCCGCCTCGTCGAGGTGGATCCGGCCGGAGAGGGCCACGACGAGCGCGTCGTGGACCACCTCGGGGTAGCGGGGGTCGTCCGGACCCCCGACCTCGCGCAGCGCCGCGAGCGGCGCCGCCACGAGCACGAGGTCGATGGCGCCGCGCACGCTCGACCCCTGCCGGACGTCCTCGTGGGTGCGGGTCGCCCGGGTCAGGGCCACCGCGTCGGTGACGAGCCGGTCCGCGAGCGGGCCCGCGTGCAGCCCGGCGCCGGTCGCACCGGGCGCGGGGACGCCGTCCGCGAGCCCGGCCCGCAGCCGGACGATGGCGTGCTCCGCGGGCCCGTCCTGGTAGTCGATCGTCAACCGGCACAACCGGTCGTGGACGCTCGTCGACAGCCGCGTCGTCCCGACGTCGTCGACCGGGTTCATCGACGCGACGACGCGGAAGGTCGGCGCCGCGGTGACGACCCCGACCCGGGGGACGGCGATCTGCCGGTCGGCCATCGCGGTGAGCAGGGTGTTCAGGGTGTCCTCGGGGGCCCGGTTGAACTCCTCGATGTAGAGGAACCCGCCGGCCCGCATCGCGGAGACGAGCGGGCCGTCGACGAACGTGTCGGCGCTGTAGTCCTCGCGCAGCACCCGGGCCGGGTTGTGGTGGCCGACGATCTTCGCCGGCGTGAGGTCGGCGTTGCCCTCGACGAAGAGCAGCGGGATGCCCCACTCGGCGGTGATCGCCTTGAGCATCGTCGTCTTGCTCGTGCCGGGCGGGCCCTCGAGGACGATGTCGCGCCCGGCCGCCACGGCGGACAGGACGAGCTCGAGCTCGCGCTGCCTCCCGACGAGACGTGCCGCGACGCGCGCCCGCGTCGCGACGACGTCGACGACGGGGCTGCCGTGGCGGCCGTTCGCGCTCACTTGACGACGAAGCCCGCGTCGACGGGCAGCGTCACGCCGGTGACGTACCGGCCGGCGTCGCTCACGAGGAAGAGGATCGCGTTGCTGATGTCGACCGCCTCGACCATGGGGACCGGGAGGGCGTTCTGCAGCGAGAAGTCGATCCCCATCGACTCGATGACCTGCTCCATGACCGGGTTGACGACCATCGGGGTGCTGACCCCGGTCGGGTGCACCGAGTTGACCCGGATCATGTGCGGCGCCAGCGCGTTCGCGTAGGCCCGCATGAGCCCGACGACGCCGTGCTTGGCCGCCGTGTAGCCGATCCCGCCGGGCAGGTCGCCGGTGATGCCCTTGAGGCCGGCCGTCGAGCTCGTGAGGACGATCGCGCCGCCCCCGCGGTCGATGAGCGCCTGCTTGCTCACCTCCACCGTGTGCCAGACCCCGGTGAGGTTGACGTCGATGACGTCGAACCACTCCTGCTCGTCGTAGCCGTTCACCGAGATCGGCGCGATGCCCGCGTTGGCCAGGACGATGTCGCAGCCGCCCAGCTCGGCGACCCCGGCGTCGAAGGCGCCCTTGAGGGCGGCCTTGTCGCGGACGTCGGCCCGGGTCGCGACGATCCGCCGGTCGAGGGCCTCGACCTGCTTGACGGTCTCGTCGAGGTCGGAGGGCGAGGCCATCTCGTAGGCGACGCTCGCGATCTGCTCGCACAGGTCCACGGCGATGATGTCGGCGCCCTCCTGGGCCAGCCGCAGCGCGTGGCTGCGGCCCTGCCCTCGGGCGGCGCCGGTGACGAACGCGACCTTGCCGTCGAGTACTCCCATGACATGCTCCTTTGCACGTTTCGGGGCTTCTACGGGGTGATGGAGGCGGTGTCGACGTCGGGCACCGTCCGGTGCCCGGCCCTGGCCGCGCCGCACCGGGACCCACGATCGCTCGGCGGGTGTGAGGTACGCCACGGAGGAAGGTGCCCGAAGAGTAACTGCACCGGGTGACGAAACGGAAGAGGTGGGACAGATCGCCCGGATCGCCAACTCTCTCAAAGGGGTGTCGTCCGGCGCGTGACATCCTGAATGTTAGGAACTAACATTTGTCGCGTGACCGCATCTGCGCAGCCGTCCGCCAGGACGGCCCGGACCCGCGAGCGGCTGCTCGCCGCCGCGCTGGACCTGTTCTCCCGCAACGGGTACGACGGGACCACGGTGGCGCAGGTGGCGGCCGCCGCGGGGGTGACGGAGATGACCTTCTACCGGCACTTCGGGTCCAAGGAGGCGCTCCTCCTCGAGGACCCGTACGACCCGCTCATGGTCGCGGCGGTCGGCAGGCAGCCCGTCGCGCTGCCCCCGATCGTCCGGGTCGTCCGCGGCGTCCGGACGGCGTGGGAGCAGGTTCCGATCGAGGACGCGGCGCCCGTCCGGGAACGGGTCCGGATCGCGGGGGGCTCGCCTGCGCTGCGGGCCTCGATGCACGCGAACACCCGCCGCTCGCAGGAGGCGATCGCCCGGCAGCTGGTGGACGACGGCGCCGACGCGGTCGCGGCCGCCGTCGCGTCGTCCGCCGTCATGGCGGCGCTCATGACCGCACTGCTGCTGTGGGCCCAGGGCGAGGACGCCGACCTCGGCGCGGCGATCACCGGAGCGCTCGACGTGCTCGACGTCGGCGCCGGACCGAAGGGGTGAGGACATGGCGGTTCCTGTACTGGCTCTGCGCGGCGTGACCCGCGTGTTCGACGGTGGGGCCGGGGTCCACGCGGTCGACCTCGAGGTGCGTCCGGGGGAGGTGGTCGCGCTCGTCGGTCTCAACGGTGCGGGCAAGACGACGCTCCTGCGGCTGGTGCTCGGGATGCTGCGGCCGCACACCGGGTCCGTCGAGCTCGACGGCGTCCCGCTCGACCGGCTGCCGGCGGTCGCGTGGGCCGGCGTGGGCGCCCAGATCGAGTACCCGCTGGCCTACCCCGAGCTGGACGGCGCGACGAACCTCGCGCTCGCGGCGCGGCTCCACGGCGTTCCCCGGGCGGACGTCGGGGCGACCGTCGCCGCCGTCCTCGACGAGCTCGACCTCGGGCGCTACGCGCGGGTCCTGGCCCGGCGGATGTCGCTGGGCAACCGGCAGCGCCTCGGGCTCGCCGTGGCGCTGCAGCACCACCCACGGCTCGTCGTCCTCGACGAGCCGACGAACGCGCTCGACCCGCGGGGCATCCTGCTCGTCCGGGCCGCGGTCCGCCGCCGGGCGGACGCCGGGGCCGCCGTCCTCGTGTCGAGCCACCACCTCGACGAGGTGGCCCGGGTCGCGGACAGGATCCTCGTCATCGGCGACGGCCGGATGATCGGCACGCTCGACCCGCACGGTGCCGAGCTCGAGCGCGCGTTCTTCGCGCTCGTCCACGACGACGCGCTCTCGAGGGCGTCGTGACCGCGCCCACGGTCGCGGGTCCGGGCACCCTGACCGGCCTGCGCACCGCCCTCGCCGTCGAGTCGGCGAAGGTCCGGGCCTCGCTCGTGCTGCGCTCGACGTCCGTGCTGCTCGTCGCCGGGGTCTGCCTGCTGTCCGCGGCGATGGTGGCCGCGGTCCGCGCCGGGCGCACGGACGTGACGCGCAAGCTCGGGCCGGCCGTCGCGACGGGGGACTGGGACGCGTTCCTCGCCGTCGCGACCCAGGTGACCGGTGCGGCCGCTGTCCTCGCGACGGGCGTCGCCCTGGCCTGGCTCGTCGGGCGCGAGTTCTCCGACGGCACGGTCGGCGGGCTCTTCGGGCTGCCGGTGACCCGGAGCACGATCGCCGCGGCGAAGGTGCTCGTCTACCTCGGGTGGGCTGCCGGGCTGGGCGTCGTCCTGCCCTGCGCCCTGCTCGCCGCCGGGCTCGCCTGCGGCCTCGGCGCCCCCGGCGCCGCGGTCTTCGCCGGTCTGGCCCGCGTCGGGCTCCTCGTCGTCCTGTCGGCCTGCGTCGCCGTGCCCGCGGCCCTCGCCGCGACCCTCGGTCGAGGCCTGCTGCCGGGGGTGGCGACGACGGTGGGGGTCGTCGTCGTCGCCCAGGTCGGCGCGACCCTCGGGGCCGGGACGTGGTTCCCGCTCACCGCGCCGGCGCTGTGGGCGATCGCGCCGGGCACGGTGCCGCCGGGGGCGCTCGCGACGGCGCCGCTGCTCGCGCTCGCCGTCGCCGCGCTCACGGTGCTCGCGTGGCGCCGGCTCCAGCTCGACCGCTGACGTCGCCGGGCCCCGGCAGCAGGTCCGGCAGCCGGGTGCGCAGGTGCTCCCAGAGCTGCGGCGGTGCGGCGAACCGGTCGGCCCGGTAGAGCTCGCCGATCGCGACGGCCGTGTCGATCTGGTCGGCCGCGCGCGCGGCGAGGACGGCGTCGAGGCGGGCCCGGGCCGGGCCGTCGCCGGACGTCCTCGCGTGCGTCGACAGCGGGAGCCGGGCCCGGTCGAGGTACCCGACCTCGATGCCGCTGCGGATCTGTCGCCCGCAGCGGCAGGGGTTCGCCGGGTCGACGAGGCCGCAGCGGTTGTCGATGACCGCGCGCAGGGTGCGCCGGGCCCGGGCGAGCCGCTGCCGGAACGCGGCCGGCGTGACGTCGAGGATCGGGGCGGCCTCGGCGTCCGTCAGCCCGATCACGTCGCCGAGCAGGTACGCCGCACGCTGGTCGCGCCCCAGGCACAGCAGCATCCCGTAGGTGCAGGAGATCCGGACCTCCTCGCAGAGCTGCCGGTACTCGGCCTCCTCGGCGGTGAAGTCGCGGTCGTCGAGCCCGGCGTCGAGCAGCGTGCCGAACGGCACCGGCCCGCGGACCGACGCCTCGACGGCCCGTCTGCGGGCCCGGAGCAGGTGCCGGGTCGCCACGGCGTACGCCCACGTCATGAAGGCCGACCGGCCCTCGAACGTCGACAGCCGGGTGACGACCCGGGCGAGGATCTCCTGGGTGGCGTCCTGGGCGTCGTGCGGGTCGCCGAGGAAGCGCAGCGCCAGCCGGTAGAGCGGGTGCTGGACCTGCCGGACCAGCTCGGCGAGCGCGGCGTCGTCCCCGCGGGTCGCGGCGGCTGCGAGGTCGTCGAGCGACGGCCCTGCGGGGCCGTCGACGTCGTGCGCGTGCACCGCGCCCGCGGGGACGGCGCTCACTGCGCGGTCTCCCGGGCGAGCGCCTGCGGGCCCGTCGAGTGCTCGAGGACGCCGCGGTCGAGCGACTGCACGCCCGCGACGAGCGCGTGCATCCGGCCGAGCGCCGGCAGCCCGCCGGCCGCCGCCATGAGCCGCTCGTCGCCGTCCGCGGAGTCGAAGACGAGGACGTCGAGCCAGGTCCGTTCGTCGAGCCGGACGAGCTCGGCGCGCAGCAGCCCGGGGTGCACGGAGCGCGCCTGCTCGATCGCCTCGGCCCGGACCGCGAGCAGCGCGCCGGCGTCCGCGGGATCGACCTCGGCGCGGAACACAAGCACGTGCGCCGCCGGGTGGTCGGGTGTCGTCGTCATGGGGCCTCCTCGCTCGCGGCGGTGCCGTCACCGCCGTCCGTGGAGTTGGAGACCGCGACGACCCCGACTGTGACAGCCCGGTCCGACACCGGTGCGG
Source organism: Kineosporia sp. A_224 (assembly GCF_002198655.1). GTDB lineage: Bacteria > Actinomycetota > Actinomycetes > Actinomycetales > Kineosporiaceae > R-H-3. The sequence goes on along the minus strand of NZ_MWLN01000236.1, from coordinate 17,108 downwards.
TCCACGAGGTCCGCGGGCCGCTCAGCCCGGCAGGTCCTCCTCCCAGAACTCCCGCTCGCCCCGGGCCGCGAGGTTGTCGCCGTACGGGTGCCGGGAGTCCTCGGTGCCGCGCAGCTCGACCCGGCGGATCTTGCCGGAGATCGTCTTGGGCAGGTCCGCGAACTCCAGGCGGCGGATCCGCTTGTACGGTGCGAGGTGCTCGCGGGCGTAGCCGAGGATGTCGGCGGCCGTCTGCGCGGTCGGCTCCCAGCCGGCGGCGAGGACGACGTAGGCCTTCGGGACGGCCAGGCGCAGCGGGTCGGGCGAGGGGACGACGGCCGCCTCGGCGACCGCAGGGTGCTCGATGAGGACGCTCTCGAGCTCGAACGGGCTGATCCGGTAGTCCGAGGCCTTGAAGACGTCGTCGGCCCGCCCGACGTAGGTGATGTAGCCGTCGGCGTCCGCGACCGCGACGTCACCGGTGTGGTAGACGCCGTCGCGCATCGCCTCGGCGGTCCGGGCGTCGTCGTCCCGGTAGCCGACCATGAGCCCGAGCGGGCGGCCGAGGACCGGTGAGTCCAGGCGCAGGCACAGCTCGCCCTCCTGGCCCGGCTCCGTGCGGACCTCGCCGCTCAGCGGGTCGACGAGGACGACGTCGTAGCCGGGCAGCGGCCGGCCCATCGACCCGAGGACGACGGGCTGCCCCGGCGCGTTGCCGACCTGTGCCGTCGTCTCGGTCTGGCCGAACCCGTCGCGGACCGTCAGCCCCCACGCGGCACGGACCTGCTCGATGACCTCGGGGTTGAGCGGCTCGCCGGCGCCGACGACCTCGCGCAGCGGGATCCTGCCCTTCCACGCGCCGAGGTCGGCCTGCACGAGCATCCGCCACACCGTCGGCGGCGCGCAGAACGTCGTGACCCCGCAGCGGGCCATCGTGTCGAGCAGCGGGCCCGCGGCGAACCGGGGCTGGTTGACGACGAGGACCGTGGCCTCGGCGTTCCAGGGTGCGAAGAGGTTGCTCCAGGCGTGCTTCGCCCAGCCGGGCGAGGAGATGTTGAGGTGAACGTCGCCGGGCTGCAGGCCCACCCAGAACATCGTCGCGAGGTGCCCGACCGGGTACGACACGTGGGTGTGCTCGACGAGCTTGGGGGAGGCCGTCGTCCCGGACGTGAAGTAGAGCAGCAGCGTGTCGGACGCCGCGGTGTCGGCCTGCGGCACGGGCCGGCCCTCGTAGACCTCGGCCTGCCCGTAGTCGAGCCAGCCCTCGACCGGCGCGCCCACGGCGATCGGCGTCCAGGCACCGAGGAGCGCCTCGAACTTCGGCGCGTCCTCGCTGCGCGCGACGACGTGCCGGACCCGGCCGCGGTCGATCCGGTCCCGCAGGTCGGCGGGGGCCAGCAGCGTCGTCGCCGGGATGATGACGGCGCCGAGCCGGATGCACGCGACGACGACCTCCCACAGCTCGACCTGGTTGCCGAGCATGAGGAGCACCCGGTCCCCGGCCCCGACCCCGTGGTCGGCGAGCCAGGCGGCGACCCGCCCGGAGCGGCGCGCGACGTCGGCGAAGGTGAGCTTCGTCTCCGAGCCGTCCGCGTCGACGACCCACAGTGCCGTCCGCAGCGACACGACCGGGTCCGCCGCGAGCCGGTCGAGGTGGTCCCGGGCCCAGTTGAAGCGCTCCGGCCGCGGCCAGCGGAACTCGGCGACCGCCCGCGGCTGGTCCTCCCGCAGGGCGAGCAGCAGGTCCCGGGCGGCACGGAACTCGTCCGCCGCGTGAACACCCGTCGTCGTCGACGTGGTCTCCGTCATAACGGACACCCTGCCAGGGCCTTCGGCCGCGCGACCAGGGATGGGCGGTCGGTAGTCTCCTTGACGTGCCCACCGGACCGGTCCCGCCCCCCGAGGACGACGTACCGGTCGCGTACCCCGCGCACTGGGAGGCGGACGTCGTCCTGCGCGACGGCGGGACGGCGCACATGCGCCCGATCCGCCCCGACGACGCCGAGGCGCTCCAGCGCTTCCACCTCGCGCAGTCGCCCGAGTCGATCTACCTGCGGTTCTTCGCGCCCATGCCGCGGCTGTCCGACAAGGACCTGCACCGGTTCACCCACGTCGACCACCTCGACCGGGTGGCGTTCGTCTGCACCGTCGGCGGCGAGATCCTCGGCGTCGGCCGCTACGACCGGACCGAGCCCACCGAGGCCGAGGTCGCGTTCAACATCTCGGACCACCACCACGGCCGCGGCCTCGGGTCGGTGCTGCTCGAGCACCTCGCGGCCGCCGCCCGGGAGAACGGCGTGCACCGCTTCGTCGCGGAGGTGCTGCCGCAGAACCGCAAGATGATGGGCGTCTTCCGGGACGCCGGGTACGAGGTCAAGCACGCCTTCGACGACGGCGTCATCTCCCTCGAGTTCGACATCGACCCGACGGAGAGGTCGCTGGCCGTCATGGAGTCCCGCGAGCACCGCGCCGAGGCGCGCTCGGTGCACGCGCTCCTCAACCCGCGCTCCGTCGTCCTCGTGGGGGCCAGCCGGCACGAGGGCACCGTCGGCCACAAGCTCCTCATGGACATGCTCGCCGCCGACTTCACCGGCGCGCTGCACGTCGTCCACCCGGAGGCGGACGCCGTCCTCGGCGTCCCCGCGTTCCGGCGCCTCGCCGACGTCCCGCCGCCGGTGGACCTCGCGATCATCGCCGTCCCCGCCGCGGCCGTCCTCGAGGTCGTCGACGAGTGCGCCGCCGTCGGCGTCCGGGGCCTCGTCGTCGTCTCGGCCGGCTTCGCGGAGACCGGCCCCGAGGGCCTGGAGCGGCAGCGTGCGCTCGTCCGGGTCGCGCGCGAGCACGGCATGCGGGTCGTCGGCCCGAACTCGTGGGGCGTCATCAACGCCGACCCCGGGGTGCGGCTCAACGTCTCGCTCGCCTCGGTGCTGCCGACGAGCGGGCGGTTCGGGCTCTTCAGCCAGTCCGGTGCGATCTCCGTCTCGGTGCTCGACGTCGCCCAGCAGCGCGGCGTGGGGCTCTCGACGTTCGTCTCCGCGGGCAACCGGGCGGATGTGTCCGGCAACGACTGCATGCAGTACTGGGAGGAGGACCCTGGCACCGACGTCGTGGGCCTCTACCTGGAGAGCGTCGGCAACCCCCGCAAGTTCTCCCGCATCGCCCGTCGGCTGTCGCGCACCAAGCCGGTCATCGTCGTGAAGTCGGGGGCGTCCCGGTTCAGCGCGACCCCGGGGCACGCCGTCCGGCCCAGCCGGGTGCCCAAGGCGGGGTTCAACGCGCTGCTGCGGCAGAGCGGCTGCATCCGGGTCGACAACGTCCGACAGCTCTTCGACGTCGCCCAGCTCGTGCTCCACCAGCCGCTGCCGTCGGGCAGCTGCGTCGCGGTCGTCGCGAACAGCGAGGCGCTCGCGGCGCTCACCGCCGACGCCTGCGTCGCCCGCAAGCTGGACGTCGTCCACGGGCCGGTCGCGCTGCCGACGCTCGCCGGGCCGGAGGACTTCCGGACGGCGCTCGAGGCGGCCTTCGCCGACGAGCACGTCGACGCCGTCGTCACCGCCTTCATGCCGCCGGTCGCGACGCACGCGGCCGAGGTCGCGCGGGTGCTCGCCGAGACCTCGGCGACGGCCTCGATCCCTGTCGTCGCGTCGTTCCTCGGGATGAGCGGCATCCACGAGCAGCTCTCCGCGGGCCGCGTCGTCCCGACGTACCCGACGCCCGAGGAGGCCGTCCGGGCGCTCGCCGCCGCGACGAAGTACGGCCAGTGGCGCCGCCGCGACGCCGGTCCGCGGGTCGACCCGCCGGGCCTGGACGTCGAGGGGGCGCGCACGTTCGTCGACGCGCTCCTCGCCCTGAACCCGGAGGGGCTCGAGCTCTCGCAGCCCCAGGCCGCCACCCTGCTCGCGTGCTACGGCGTCCGGCTCTGGCCGAGCGTGCCGGTGACCACGGCCGAGGAGGCGGTCGCCGCCGCCCTCGAGGTCGGGTTCCCGGTGGCGCTCAAGGCGACGGCGCCGCACCTGCGGCACCGGGTCGACCTCGGCGGCGTCCGCCTCGACATCGCCTCGGTCGGCGAGCTCTCCGAGACCTTCGTGCGCATGCGCGACACCCTCGGCCCGCTCGGCGGGGAGGACCTCGTCGTCCAGGCGATGGCCCCGACCGGTGTCGCGTGCGTCGTCCGCTCCGCCGAGGACCCGCTCTTCGGTCCGGTCGTCTCGTTCGGCCTGGCCGGCGACGCGACCGCCCTGCTCGGCGACTGGGCGCACCGGATCCCGCCGCTGTGCGAGCAGGACGTCGTCGACCTGGTCCGCACCGTGAAGGCGGCGCCGAAGCTCTTCGGCCACCGCGGCGCCGGCGAGGCCGACGTCGACGCGCTCCACGACGTCCTCGCCCGGGTCTCCTGCCTCGCCCTGGACGTCCCCGAGATCGCCGAGCTCGACCTCAACCCGGTCGTCGCCGCCGACCGCGGCGCTGCCGTGCTCGGCGCGACCATCCGGCTCGCGCCCGACGAGGGCCGCACCGACGCCGGGGTGCGCGAGCTCACCACGGGCTGAGCGTCACGTCGTCCGGGGTCCGGCGTTCCGCATCCGGATCGCGCTGAACCGGGCCCCGGCCGCGACGACGGCGTCGACGTAGGGCCACAGGTCGGTCGTGAGCCGGACCTCGACGCCCAGGCCCGCGAGCGCCGCGAGGCAGTCGTCCACCCGGCGGACGGCGCGGACGGCGGCGGCGTCCTCGCTGACCCAGTAGCCGGCGACAGGGTCCAGCAGGGTGAAGCCGGCCGGCTCGAGGTCGTGGACGAAGAGGCCGGCATCGGTGAGCCGCGGCACCCAGCGGTGCTCGACGGCGACGACGCGCGCCGCGGGCGACGTGAGCAGCGGGTGGGTGCCGTCGGCGGGGGTGGCCCAGCAGACCCGCGGGCAGTCCCGCGGCAGCAGGTAGTTCGCGAGCCGCTCCGCGTCGACGGCCCAGACCCAGCGGCGTCCCTCGTGCGGGGTACCCGGCGGGGAGGGGCGGGGGACGAGGACGTCGAGCGGGCCCGCGTCGCTCACGTGGTGGAGTCCCGGCATCCCTGCGACGGTAGCCGGACCTGCGGCGCCCCCGCCCCGGTCGGCCCCTCTGAGGTACATCGCCGTGCATATCGAGGGTGATGTACCTCAGAGGGCCGCCGCCGCGGGCGGGGCGCGTCAGACGACGGCGAGCGTGACCTCGATGTTGCCGCGGGTCGCGTTGCTGTACGGGCAGACCTGGTGGGCCTTCTCGAGCAGGGCCTGCGCGGCGTCCCTGTCGAGGTTCGGGGCGTGCAGGTCGAGCTCGACGGCGAGGCCGAAGCCGCCCGCGCCGTTGGAGCCGATGGAGACCCGGGTCGTGATCTCGGTGCCGTCGACGTCGAGCTTGTCCCGGCGGGCGACGACCTTGACGGCCGAGTGGAAGCAGGCCGCGTAGCCGGCGGCGAAGAGCTGCTCGGGGTTCGTCGCGCCGCCGGGGCCGCCGAGGCCCGCGGGCATCCTCACGTCGGCGTCGACGAGGCCGTCGTCGGAGCGGACGTGGCCGTTGCGGCCGTCGCCGGTCGCGGTGGCCACGGCGGTGTAGAGGGCGTCCATGGGAGGTTCCTTTCGCTGGATTCTCAGAGGATCGTGCACAATCGGTAGAGCACGTGCCGTCAGGACGTTCGTGGGGGCGGGCGCTACGAGAGGAGGCCGCGGTGGCGGGCAGGACGGCGAGACGCGGTGCGCGGGCGGTGGCCGGTGAGCAGGGGCCGGTGCTCGGCGACCTCCTGTGCTTCTCGCTCTACACCGCGAGCCGAGCCGTGACGCGGGCCTACGGGCCGGTCCTCGCGGAGCTTGGGCTGACCTACCCGCAGTGGGTGACGATGGTCGCCCTGTGGGAGTCCGCGGAGCCGCTCTCCGTCGGTGAGCTGGGCCGCCGGCTGCACCTCGACAGTGGCACGCTCACCCCGTTGCTCAAGCGCCTCGAGGCCGACGGGCTCGTCACCCGCACCCGGGACCTCGCGGACGAGCGCCGGGTGCTCGTCGCCGTGACCCCGGCCGGTGCCGCGCTGCGCAAGGACGCCTGCGACGTCCCGGCGCGGATCGCGGCGGCGTTCGGCGGGGACGCCGGCGCGATCCTGGCGCTCAAGCGTCAGCTCGATCAGCTCGTCGAGGTCGTCGAGTCGTCGTCGCCCGGCTGAGCCGACGGCCGCGACTGCGCGAGCAGCTCCTCGACGATCGGCGCCAGGTCGTCCGGGTCGGTCGCCGGGGCGAACCGCCGCACCGTGACGCCGTCCGGCTCGACGAGGAACTTCGTGAAGTTCCACTTGATCGTCGACCCGAGCAGGCCCTTCGAGCGGGCCTTGAGGAAGCGGAACACCGGGTGCGTGCCGCTGCCGTTGACGTCGACCTTCGTCGACAGCGGGAAGGTCACCCCGAAGTTGACCCGGCACTCCTGCGCGATGACCTCGTCGGAGCCCGGCTCCTGGTGCGCGAACTGGTCGCACGGGAACCCGACGACGGCGAGCCCGCGGGGGCCGTACTCCTCGTGCAGCTTCTGCAGCGTCGCGTACTGGGGAGCGAACCCGCAGTGCCGTGCCGTGTTGACGACGAGGACCGGCCGCCCCGCGAACTGCGCGAAGGAGACCTCCTCGCCGGTGTTCGACGTGTACGAGAGGTCCTGCAGGCTCGTCGGATCGGACATGATTCGATTGTGCACGATCTAATTCGGGTCGGCAAGCGCACAGGGCACCGCCCGGTGGACGGTGCCCTGTGCCCGGTCGTGCTCCGGCCGGACGGTCGCCGACCGGTCGGCTCAGCTTGTGGAGGTCCGCAGCGCGCGCCCCTCGGCCGCCGCGTCCCGCTGCTGCGCGGCCACCTCGCCGATGGTGCGCTGGAACGCGTCGACCGCGGCGACGATCTCCTGGATCTCGCCGATGGCGCGGGTCGCGTGGCGGGTGTCCTGGAGGATCGCCTCGACCTTCTGCGCGATGTCGCCGGTGGCGCGCGACGTCTCGTTCGCCAGCTCCTTGACCTCGTTGGCGACGACGGCGAAGCCGCGCCCGGTGTCGCCCGCGCGGGCGGCCTCGATGGTCGCGTTGAGCGCCAGGAGGTTCGTCTGGTCGGCGATCGAGGTGATGAACTGGACGACCTTGCCGATCTCGGAGCTGCTGTCGCCGAGCTTCTCGATGGCCGAGGCGGTCGACTCGGCGGCGGTCACCGCGCTGCGCGCGGTCTGCGACATCTCGGTGCTCACATGGGCCAGCTCGTCGGCGCTCGCGCTGAGCCGGTCGACGAAGCTCAGCGCCGACGTCGTGAGCGTCTTCTCGGCGTCGATGTCGAGCAGCGCACCGGCGACCCGCACGGGGGTGCCGTCGGACGCCCGGCGGGTGCTGCCGCTCGCCCGGAACCACCGGTACTGGCCGTTCTTCAGCTGCAGCCGGTACTTCACGTCGTACGGCGTGCGGCCGCTGCGGTCGTTGAGGTGCGCGCCGAACGCGTCGAGCACCCAGCCCGAGTCCTCCGGGTGCAGCCGCGACGCCCAGCTGTCGAGGACGTTCGGGAAGTCGCTCGTGTCGCGGTAACCGAGCATCGCGCGGAAGTGGTCGGACCACCAGAACTCGTTGTTCGGGTTGACCGGGTCGCCCGCGATCACGGACATGTCCCACAGACCGATGTTCGACGCGTCGATCATGAGCTCGTACCGCTCGTTGACGAACGTCAGCTCCTCGCGCAGCGCCGACACCTCCGCCTCGAGCGCGGCGACGCGGTGGTCGTCGAGCGCAGGCTGGGCGTCGGCCCAGGTGGCGAGGCCGGTCGTCGGGGTCGTCTCGCGGCGGAAGAACATGTGGGCCTCTCCGGAACGGGGCAGGACGGGGTGCGTCCGCCCTTCATCGGCCGCCGCGGCCCCTTCCGGAGCGGGCGCCCCCGCGCGAGGA
>NZ_MWLN01000236.1:0-9171 GCF_002198655.1 Kineosporia sp. A_224 | reverse complement strand
GCGACGACCGCGGAGCGCGCCCCCGCCGGACCGGTCCCCGCCGCGTACACCCGGCCCTTGACGAGCTCGAGGTGGTCGTCGCAGAACGACCAGAAGAACGCCTCCGTCACGGCGAGCGCCCGGGTGTAGTCGTAGGCCTCGAACGCGGCGGTCGCCTCGGCGACGACGGTGTCGAGCGCCGCGAGCATCGCGCGGTCGAGCGGGTGCCTCACGGCTGCGCCGGGGTCGCCGGCGGTCCCGGCGCCGTCGTCCGGGACCGGTTGCAGCAGCACGAAACGCGCCGCGTTGAGCAGCTTCGTCGCGAGCCGCCGGCCGACCTTCATCTGGCCCTCGTCGAAGGTCGTGTCGGTGCCGGGCCGGCCCTTGGCGGCCCAGTAGCGCACGGCGTCCGCACCGAACCGCTCGAGCAGGTGCAGGGGCGTGACGACGTTGCCCACGGACTTCGACATCTTCTTCCGGTCCGGGTCCATGACCCACCCGGAGATCTGCGCCGTCCGCCACGGCAGCCCGTCGTGCTCGGACAGCCCGCGCAGCACCGTGTAGAAGAGCCAGGTCCGGATGATCTCGTGGGCCTGGGGGCGCAGGTCCATGGGGAAGACCCGGGCGAACAGGTCCGGGTCGTCGAGCCAGCCGCCGGCGATCTGCGGGGACAGGGACGACGTCGCCCACGTGTCGAGGACGTCCGGGTCGGCGGCGAACCCGCCGGGCTCGCCGCGCTGCCCCGGCGCGTACCCGGCGGGGACGTCCGTCGAGGGGTCGACCGGCAGCCGGTCGGCGGACGGCGTGAGCGGGTGCGCGTGGTCCGGCTCGCCGTCGGCGTCCAGCGGGTACCAGACCGGCACCGGCACGCCGAAGAACCGCTGCCGGCTCACGAGCCAGTCACCCGTGAGCCCGCGGACCCAGTCGTCGTACCGCGCCTTCATGAACGGCGGCACCCAGTGCAGGTCGGCGCCGGCCCGCAGCAGGTCGTCCTGCCGGGTCAGCAGGCGCACGAACCACTGCCGGCTCGTGACGATCTCCAGCGGCCGGTCGCCCCGCTCGTAGAACTTCACCGGGTGCGTGATCGGGCGCGGCTCGCCGAGCAGGTCGCCGGACGCCCGGAGCAGGCCGACGACCCGCTCGCGCGCGGTGTGCAGGGTCGTTCCGGCGAGGGCCTGCCACGACGCGTCGTCCCGGACGCCGTCCGGCGGCTCGGCCGCGACCCGGCCGTCCCGGGTGACGACCGACCGCACGGGCAGTCGCAGGTCGCGCCACCACACGACGTCGGTGAGGTCGCCGAAGGTGCAGACCATCGCCGCACCGGTGCCCTTGTCGCGCTCGGCGAGCGGGTGCGCGAGGACCGGCACCGGCACGCCGAACACCGGCGTCGCCACGCGCCGGCCGACGAGCCCGGCGTACCGCTCGTCGTCCGGGTGGACGACGACCGCGACGCACGCCGGCAGCAGCTCGGGCCGCGTGGTGTCGATCTCGAGCGTGGCCGGAACGCCCTGCGCCGCAACGGCTCCGTCGTCCGGCGGGAGGACGGCGAAGGCCAGCCGGTGGTACGCGCCGGGCCGTTCGCGGTCCTCGAGCTCGGCCTGGGCGACCGCCGTGGCGAAGGTGACGTCCCACAGGGTCGGGGCCTCGGCGGTGTAGGCGTCGCCCCGGTCGAGCGCGTGGAGGAAGGCCGTCTGCGCGGCGCGCCGGGCCGGTGCGCCGATCGTCGTGTAGGTGCGGGTCCAGTCGACGGACAGGCCGAGGCGCCGCCACAGCTCCTCGAACGCCTGCTCGTCCTGCGCGGTGAGCCGCAGGCAGAGGTCGACGAACGTCGGGCGGGACACCGGGGTCTTCGGCGTCCCGGGGCGCGCCGGCGCGGCGGGCACGACGAACCCGGGGTCGTACGGCAGGGAGGGGTCGCACCGGACGCCGAAGTGGTTCTCGACGCGCCGCTCGGTCGGCAGGCCGTTGTCGTCCCAGCCGATCGGGTAGAACACCTCGGCCCCGCGCATCCTGCGGAAGCGGGCGACGAGGTCGGTCTGGGTGTACGAGAAGACGTGCCCGACGTGGAGCGACCCGCTCACCGTGGGCGGCGGGGTGTCGATCGAGTAGACCTCGTCGCGGCTGCGGGTGCGGTCGAAGCGGTAGGTGCCGTCGGTCTCCCAGCGGGCGCCCCAGCGGGCCTCGAGGCCGTCGAGGGAGGGGCGCTCGGGGAGCGCGGCGGGTGTCGTGCCGGTCGTGGGTTCCGTGGTCACTGCGGGCTCCTGGCGGACGTGCCGCGGTGCGCTCGTGGCGGCGTCGCGGACGGGTGACGGGGGAGTCGTCCGGCGCCCGCACGCGACGGGGCGTCGCGTCGTCCGGGTGGTTCTCGGGGACCGGGCGCGGCAGGTCGCCGACGGGCCCGGGCCGCGGGCGCCTCAGCCGGCTACTCGGACCGACGCGGTCTGCGTCGCCAGGGTCGCGAAGGGGCTGGTCACCCCTCGACGGTAGCGCGCCGGGCGGGCCGGCGCCGCCCGGTTGCGGGCCGTTGCGCCGCGCGGACCGCGGGAGCGCGCGATCTGCGAGGATGTGCGGGTGCGTGAACGACACGGGACGCCCCTCAGCCAGGCCTCGGCAGGACTGCCGCGTGGCCTGCGGGCCGACGTCGAACGGGCCGGGTACTACCCCTCGATCGTCTGCGACGTCCTCGACGTCGCGGTGGCGGGGGAGGAGACCCAGGCCTACCTCGTCTACCCGGAGACGACCTTCGACCGCGACGAGGTGCGCCGGCACGTCACCGTGCTCGTCCTCACCCCGACCCGGCTCGTCGTCGCGCACGCCGACGACCACGAGCCGGACACCCTGAGCCCCGAGCCGTACGCGTCGGCGTCGACGGAGGCCGTGCCGCTGCACGCCGTCCGGTCGGTCGTCCTCAGCCATGCGGTGGCCCGCCCCGAGAAGCACCGCCCGGGTGCGGCGCCGCGCGAGCTGACCCTCACCGTGAGCTGGGGCGTCGTCGCCCGGCTCGACCTCGAGCCCGCCACGTGCGGCGACCCCGAGTGCGACGCCGACCACGGCTACACCGGGACGACGACCGCGGAGGACATCTCGGTGCGGATCTCCGCGGACGCCGAGGGCGCCGAGGCCGTCACCGCCGCCCTGGCCTTCGCCCGCGCGCTCTCCGCGGCGACCGTCCGTCGGTGACCGGCGGCCCCACCGCCCCCGGCCCCACCACCCACGGGCCGACCGATGCAGGGCTCACCGGCCCGGTCGACCTGACCGGGTACCCGCCCGTCGCCGGCACCCTCGCGGACGTGATGCCCGCGGTCGCCGCAGCGGTCGGCGTGCGGACCGGCCCGACCGTCGAGGACCCGCTCGCCGGCGACCGGTCCGGACCCGCGGTCGTGCTGCCGCCGGCCCGCAACGCCGTCGTCGTCCTCGTCGACGGCCTCGGCGACCTGCTCCTGGCCCGTCGCGGCGGGCACGCGCCGTTCCTGCGCCGGCTGCGCGCCGGGGCCGGCGCCTCGACGCTCACGTCGGGGTTCCCGAGCACGACGGCGACGAGCATGGCGATGCTCGGCACCGGGACGCTCCCCGGCAGCCACGGGCTCGTCGGCCTCGACGTGCTCGACCCCGCGCGCGACGTCGTCTTCAACGAGCTCGCCTGGGACCCGCAGGTGGACCCGCGGCGCTGGCAGCCGCTGCCGACGGTCTTCGAGGAGCTCGCCGGGGCGGGTCACGACGTCGTCCGGGTCGGTCCCGCGTACTTCGACGGCTCCGGCCTCACCGAGGCCGCGCTGCGCGGCGGGAGGTTCGTCGCCGCGGCGTCCCTCGACGACCGGGTCGAGGCGACGCTGGCCGCGGTCCGGCGGGCACCGCGCACCGGGCCCGGCGTCGTCGTCTACCTGTACTGGGGCGACCTCGACAAGACCGGGCACGTCCACGGCAGCGGCTCGTTCGAGTGGGGCGAGGAGCTCACGGCGGTGGACGGCGCCGTCCGCACCCTCGTCGCCCGGCTGCGCTCCGACACGCTCGTCGTCGTCACCGCCGACCACGGGATGGTCGACATCCCCTTCGAGAGCCGGCTCGACCTCGGGAAGGACGCCGAGCTCGCCGCGGGCGTCCGGCACGTCGGTGGCGAACCGCGCTCGGTCCAGCTCTACTGCCGGCCCGGGGCCGCGGCGGACGTCGCGGCGACCTGGCGGGCCCGCCTCGGCGACCGGGCGACCGTGCTGCTGCGCGAGGAGGCCGTCGCGGCCGGGTGGTTCGGCCCGGTCGAGGAGCGCGTGCTGCCGCGGATCGGTGACGTCGTCACGTCGATGCGCGGCGACCTCGCCGTCGTCGACTCCCGGACGGCGCGTCCGGAGATCCTGCGCCTGCTCGGCCTGCACGGCGCCCGCACCCCCGACGAGGCCCTCGTGCCCCTCGTCGTCACGCACGGCACCGGGAGGTAGGACCGTTGGCGGAGCTCGTCTTCTTCTCCGGGACGATGGACTGCGGCAAGTCCACGCTCGCGCTGCAGCTCGCCCACAACCGGGCGGCGCGCGGGCTCGCCGGGGTGACGTACACCCGGCACGACCGGGCGGGCGCGAACGTCCTGTCGAGCCGCCTCGGGCTCAAGGCGGACGCCGTCGAGGTCGCCGACGGGCTCGACCTCTGGGACGACGTCACCGCCCGGCGGATGCACGGCGACCGGGTCGACTTCCTCGTGTGCGACGAGGCGCAGTTCTACACCCCGGAGCAGGTGGAGCAGCTCGCCCGGGTCGTCGACGAGCTCGGCGTCGACGTCTTCGCGTTCGGCATCACGGCGGACTTCCGGACCCGGCTGTTCCCCGGCTCGCAGCGGCTCGTCGAGCTCGCCGACCGGGTCGAGCTGCTGCAGGTCGAGGCGCTGTGCTGGTGCGGCGCCCGGGCGACGCACAACGCCCGGACCGTCGGCGGGCACATGGTCGTCGAGGGCGAGCAGGTCGTCGTCGGGGACGTCAACGCCTCCCAGGCCGAGGGCGGCGAGACCTACGTCTCCGGGCTGGACGCCGAGGCCTCGGACGCGGGAGCCGTCGGGTACGAGACCCTCTGCCGCAAGCACCACATGCGCCGGCTCAGCGCGGCCGACGCCCGGGCCGCGGCGCTCTCGCCCGAGGTGCTCCCGCTCGGGCTCGACGAGGTCGACCTCGCGGCCGTCGAGCGGCTGGAGACGCTGCGTCTGTTCGACTGACCCGGCCTCAACGGACCGAGACCTCGACCGTCCGGGTCGTCGGCAACGGCCGGCTGCCGCCGGGGGTGCACGTGAGCAGCGTGTACGTCACGGTGAAGCGCCCGGCGCGGGTGTACGTGTGGCGCCGGGTGTCGGTGAACGAGAGCGTGCCTGCGGGGGCGGCCGGGTCGCAGCGGACGCCGGCCCCCGAGGAGTCGTCGAGCGTCCCGTCGCCGAAGTCGACCTCGACGCCCAGCACCGCCGCGTGCGCCGACGTCCGGCCGGTGCCCGGGTCGACGCCCCGTGGTGCCGTCCCGTACGCGGTGGCGGAGAGCTCGACGACCCGGTCGCCGCCGGGGGACGCCTCACGCAGCCCGAGCGCGACGCCGTCCGCGGGGGGCGGCGGCTCGCTCACCCGGACGACGAGGTCGCGGGACGTCGTCCGGGCCTGCGCCGACCCGGTGGCGCAGGTGCTCAGCGAGTAGGTGAGCGTGTACCGGCCCGGCCGGGCGTAGGAGTGCCGCAGGACCCCGCCGACGGTGAGCACCCCGAGCGGGGCCCCCTTCGTGCACACGGTCGTCGCGGAGGCCGCACCGTCCAGGTGGTTCTCCTGGGTCCCGTCGCCGAAGTCCACGTGCACGGCCTGGACGCCGGCGTCCGGGGTGAGCCCGCCCGTCGCCGCGTCGAGGCCGCGCGGCGCGAAGCCGGACGCCGTCGCCGCCACCTCGACGGCGGCGTCGCCCGGCCGTGAGCGCAGCGCGAGGCGCAGCCGCACGGTCCGGCGGGCGCCGGCCGGGACGGGCGTGCCGGCCGCCGCAGCGGTCGTCGGGGACGGCGCCGCGGTGGTCGCGGACGCGGTCACCACCGGGGTGCTCGCCGCCGTGACGACCACGGGCGCCGGGGCAGCGCCGGGCGGCGGTGCCGGTGCCGTCGTCGCAGCGTCCGCCCCGTCCGCCGGGCTGCCGCTCGGGAACGCGTCGTCGGCCCCGCCGAGCAGGGCCGCGACGACGAGCAGGCCCGCGACCGCCGCGGTGGCGAGCCGCGGGTCGTCGCCGCGCAGGCGGGTCATGACGGCCTTCCGGTCGGGGTGGACGCAGCGATCGTGGTGCATCGCGACGGCCCGGAGGCCTTGCACAGCAGGGGATCGGCCCAACGTACGGGCGAGCACCCCGCACCTGGGGGGAGCGGGCTCCTCGCGGACCGCGACCCCGGGCGCGGCGCGGCCCTTCCGCCGGGGGGACCGGCGGCCTAGCGTGGCTCCATGACCCTGCCGCACCTCGACCCGGACGCCGGCGAGCCGGACATCACCGACCCGGACGCCCTGCGCCTGCACCGGATGCGCCGCCTGGCGCTCGCCTACCGGGTCTTCGGGGCGCTGCGCTGGGGGTCCCTCGGGGACGGCCACATCTCGGCCCGCGACCCGGAGCGCCTCGACCACTTCTGGCTCGCGCGCTACGGCGTCCCGTTCGGGGGGATGACGATCCACGACCTCGTGCTCGTCGCGCCGGACGGCTCCGTCGTCGAGGGCGAGGGGTACATCAACGTCGCCGCCTACAACATCCACTGGCCCGTCCACGAGGCGCGCGCCGACGTCGTGAGCGCGGCCCACACCCATACGCCCTACGGGACGCCGTTCGCCGCGCTCGTCGAGCCGCTGCGGCCGGTCTCCCAGGAGGCGTGCGCCTTCTTCGAGGACCACGCGGTCTTCGACGACGACGAGGTGAACATCGTGTCGACGGACGGCGGCAAGCGGATCGCGCAGGCCCTCGGCCCGCACCGTGCCGTCCTGCTGCGCAACCACGGCACGCTCACCGTCGGTGGCTCGGTCGACGAGTGCGTCGGCTGGTACGTCATGCTCGAGCGGACGTGCGAGGTGCACGTGAAGACACCGCAGGCGATCCCGATCGGCGACGAGGCAGCCCGCCGCGCCAAGGAGTCCGTCGGCACCGTCGTCGCCGGCTGGCAGGTCTTCCAGTGGCTCCTGCGCCAGCACGTGCCGGACCCGTCCGTCGTCGGCTGAACGGGTCCGGCCCGGCTGCTGCCCGCAGCGCGGCCGGCGCGGTCAGCGGACGACGACCTGCAGGGTCGCGGTCGTCGGCCGGTCGGTGTCGGTGCCGGGCACGCACGAGCGCATCGTGTAGGTGAGCGTGTAGGTGCCGGCCTTCGCGTAGGTGTGCGCGAGCCGGCGCGCGAGGTCGACGGTGGTGAGCGGCGTCCCGGACGAGCAGGTGGCCGTGCCCGGGTCGGAGCCGTCGACCGAACCGTCCCCGAAGTCGACGGCGGTGCCCATGAGCCAGGCCTGCGGACCGGTGTTCAGCTCGACGGTGCTGCCGTCGACGGTCATCGGCACCGTGCCGCGGGTCCGGGCCGCGACGGTGACGGCGCGCTCCCCGGGGGCGGACGTCAGACGCAGCGTCGTGACCGGCGCGGCGGCCGCCGGCCCCTGCGTGACGACGACCTTCAGCGAGCGGGTGGTCGGCGTCGTGGCGTCGTCCTTCCCGGGCACGCACGTCCGCACGGTGTAGGTGAGCGTGTACGTGCCGGGTGCGGAGTACGTGTGCCGCAGGGTGTTCGAGAAGCGGAAGCGCCGCAGCGGCGTCCCCTCGGCGCAGACCGCGGTGCCCGGGTCCGCGCCGTCCTTCGCACCGTCGCCGAAGTCGACGACGACACCCTGGACCGGCGACTCCGGGTCGGTGTTCAGGCTGCCCAGCGCGCCGTCGAGGGTGAGCGGCGCCGTCCCGCTCGTGAGCGCCGACACGACGACCGACCGGGCGCCGGCGGCGGATATGAGGCGCAGCGTCGTCGAGACGGAGGCCTTCGCGGGCTGCGCGGGCGGTGCGGACCGGACCGCCTGACCGGCCGGCTCCGCGGAGCGGGTCGACGCCGCCGGGCCCGGCGCGACCGGCGACGGGGACACCGGGGCGGCGGCCACCACGCCCGGCGTGGCGGCCGGGGCGCCGGCCGGGACGGCGGGGTCCGTGGCCGGCCCACCGGTCACGGCCAGGGCGATGCCGGCGGCGACGCCGACGACACCGGTGGCCCCGAGCCCGGCCGGCAGCCAGGGCGAGCGGCCGACCACGCGTCCCGCGCGGCGGGCGGTGGGACCGGTGGACGTGGGACGGAAGAGGGTCGAGCTGCTCATCGCTGCGCTCCTGGGGTCGTGGTGCCGGGGTCGGTCCTCCGGGCCCCTCCGAGCGGCCCGACACCCCTTGGACGACGACCGCACCCGCGGATTTGCACGCCTGCTGATCCTTTTCCGCGGCTGTGCGTCGGGTCGCGCGCCTATGCTCGCGATCACGGCGTCCGGGCGAGGTTTCTCCGTCGTGACGCAAATCGAGCGGCCCCTGCGTCGTCCAAGGAGCGTGGGACATGTCGGGGCGGTCGCGGTGAGCGACGGCGGGCTGCGCGACGCGCGGCTCGACCTCGCGCGCTCGGGCGACGTCGCGGCGTTCACGTCGCTGCTGCGCGAGCACGACGACGCGATGCGCGCGGTCGTCTGGTCGGTCGTGCAGGACCGCTGGCTCATGGACGACGTGCTCCAGGTCGCCTACGAGAAGGCGTACGTGTCGCTGCCGGGGTTCCGCGGCGACTCCTCGTTCCGGACGTGGCTGCACCGGATCTGCTGGACGACGGCGATCGACACCCTCCGGGCCGAGGGCCGGCGCCGCTGGTCGCCGATCGGCGAGGAGGCCGAGGCCACGCCGAGCGCCGTCGCCGGGCCCGAGCAGCGCGCCGTCGACCGGCTGTCGATCACCGCGGCGTTCGCCGCCCTCACGCCCGACCAGCGCACGGCCATCGCGCTCGTGCTCCTCGACGGCCTCACGTACGAGGAGGCCGGCCGGGTCTGCGGGGCGCCCGCCGGCACCGTCGCGGCGCGGGTGAGCCGCGGGCGGGCGCGGCTCGTCGAGCTGCTCGGCGACGACGCACCGCGGGACCGCACCGGGCCGGACCGGTCCGCCCCCGTCGGGCCGCAGGCGGGCCGCCCGGCCGCCGGGCGCACCGGTCTTCGACGACGTCTCGCT
>NZ_MWLN01000235.1 GCF_002198655.1 Kineosporia sp. A_224 | reverse complement strand
AGCCACCGCCACCGTCCGCTCCGGCCTCAGGACCGGAGCCCACCGAGCCGGCCGCACAGATCGAGCCGGCCGCGCCGGCCGAGGCCGCCGAGCGGGTCGAGGGCGCCGAGGAGATCGACGGGGCGCAGCTGCTCGACGACCTGGTCGACGCGCTCGTCCGGTACGTCGTCCTGCCCGACGTGCACGCGGTCGTCGCGGTCGTGCTGTGGATCGCTGCCACCCACGGGCAGCGGCTATGGGGCCACGCCCCGCGGCTGGTGATCCGTGCCCCGGAGAAGCGCTGCGGGAAGTCCCGGCTCCTCGACCTCGTCGAGGCCCTGTGCCACAACCCGCTGATCACCGTGAACGCCTCCACGTCCGCGGTGTACCGGTCGATCACCGCCGGCGACCCGCCGACGATCCTGCTCGACGAGGCCGACACCGTGTTCGGCCCCAAGGCCGGCGACGCCAACGAGGACCTGCGGGGCATCCTCAACGCCGGCCACCAGCGCAACCGGCCCGCCCTGCGCTACAACGCCGCCACCAACAGCGTCGAACGGATCCCCACGTTCGCGATGGCCGCCCTGGCCGGGATCGGTGTCATGCCCGACACCATCGAGGACCGGGCCGTCATCGTCCGGATGCGCCGCCGGATGCCCGGCGAGCACGTCCAGCCCTACCGGGTCCGCCGCGACCGCCCCGGCCTGGACACCCTGCGCGCCCGTGTCTCGGCCTGGGTCCGCGCCCACGCCGAACTCCTGGAGGCTGCCCAGCCGGCCATGCCGGTCGAGGACCGCGCAGCCGACACCTGGGAGCCCCTGATCGCCCTCGCGGACCACGCAGGCGGGGACTGGCCGGAGAAGGCCCGCGCGGCCTGCCTGGCGCTCACGGGGGACCGGGACGGCGCTGGCGACGTCCCGATCACCGTGCGGCTGCTGATGGACTGCCGGACCGCGTTCCGGGGCGCCGGCGCCCTCAAGACCGCCGACCTGCTCGACCGGCTCACCGCCGACGAGGAAGCGCCCTGGGCGACCGCCGGCCCCCGCGGGGACGCACTCAACGCGATGAAACTCGGCCGGATGCTCCGCGACTACGACATCACCAGCGCCGGCAACATCCGGTTCGCCGATGGCACCCAGGCCAAGGGCTACCGCGCCGCCGACTTCGCCGACGCCTGGGCCCGCTACTGCCCGACGCCAGGCCTCTCGGCCGTCGACGACGAGGCCGATCAGCGGCCCGACCAGGACCGGGACGGCTACCCGTCCCACCTGTCCCAGGCGTCGCTTCCCTGGTCAGCGCGGGACGGCTCCAACCCGTGGGACGGCTCAAGCCGTCCCAGCACCCCAAGCCGTCCCGGGCTGACCAGCAAAGCCACGGCTGGGACAGGTGGGACGGGTACCCGTCCCGAACTCAAGGCGCCCGTCTGCATCGTCTGCCGGGAGCCACTGAGCCTCGACGACGGTAGCCACACGCACCCGGTCTGCTCCGCGTGAGCGGCGCCGGGGTTCGAGCCCTTGTCTCACTACGGAACGGAGATCCCTTGAGCGGTTCCCGCGGCCACGGCGCCGGCCCCGTCCAGTACGTCCGCGTCGTCGACATCCGGCCCCGATGGCTTACGACGGCCGAGGTCGCCGTGATGCTCGGCTACGGCCTCACCAAGACGAAGATGCTCGTCGTCACCGGCGAGCTGCGATCCCTGAAGGACGGCGGATCGCGCCGAATCATGCCCGAGTGGGTTGATGAGTACGTCGCCCGCCGCGTCGCCGAAGCCGAAGGGAATGCCGCATGACCAAGCGAACCCGTGCGAACGGAGAAGGGTCGATCTTCCCCTACCGGAACGGCTACGGCGCCTATACCTGGGTGACGACGCCGGCCGGCCTGCGGAAGCGAAAGTACGTGTACGGGCAGACGCGGGAGATCGTCCACACGAAGTGGATCGCGCTTACCGAGCGCGCCCGACATGAGGCAGTAACTACGTCGTCCCCAACGCTCGGCCAGTACATCGCCTACTGGCTGCGCGACGTCATCGAGCCGAATCGCGCGCCACTCACCCATTCGACGTACGAGACGATGTGCCGGCTCTACATCGTGCCAGGGCTGGGGCAGAAGCGGCTCGACAAACTTGCCGTCCGGGACGTGCAGACCTGGCTCACCGGGCTGCGTACGGCATGCCAGTGCTGCGCCCAGCGGAAGGACGCCGGCCGGCCAGAGGCGAAGCGCCGGTGCTGCGCCGTCGGACGCTGCTGTCACGCGGTTCTCGCGCCGCGCAGCATTCGCGATCTGAAGACGATTCTCCGGTCAGCGCTTTCGAACGCCGTGACCGAGGAAGTTATCTCGAAGAATGTCGCCGCCCTCGTCAAGGTCCCGAACAAGCGGACACGCAAGGCGAAGGCGTGGAGCAGCGACGAGGCGCGCGCATTCCTGGAATCCGCGCGCGAGGGCGGAGACCCGATGTACGCCGCCTTCGTCCTGGTCCTCGTCCTCGGGTTGCGAAAGGGCGAAGTGCTCGGGCTCGGGTGGGAACAGGTCGACCTCGACGGTGCTGGCCTACTCATTGAGTGGCAGGTGCAGCGCGTGCGTAAGCAACTGCTCCGGCGGGAGACGAAGACGGAAGCATCTGACGCTGGCCTGCCCTTGCCCGGCATCTGCGTTTCGGCCCTGCGGGAACGCCGCCGCCGGCAGCAGGCGCAACGGCTCGCCGCCGGCTCGGCGTGGGGTGCGTCCGCGGCCGGCGCCGACCTGGTGTTCACCAGCGCCTACGGCACGCCGATCGACCCGCGGAACTTCAACCGGGCGTTCGCAGCTCGCTGCGACAAGGCCAGCGTTCGCAGGATCACCGTGCACGACGCCCGGCGGACGTGCGCAACCCTGCTCGTCGACCTCGACGTGCACCCGCGGGTCATCATGCAGATTCTCCGGCACGCACAATTCGCTGTGACGATGGAGGTGTACGCGCAGGCTTCGTCGCCGGCTACCACCGAGGCCCTCCGCAGGCTAGGGGAGACACTCAGTCAGCAGTCCCAAGGGGAGGCTGTCCCAGCCTGACCCCGAACGCTTCGGAGACGGTCAGGCGCTGCAATGCGAAGGCAGCGCCTGACCATGCTCTCCGTCACGTTGCAGGACGATACTGCGGGTCGGTTGGGTCGAGATCGGCTTCAGCGGCCCAGTTGGGCGGGACGTTTGTAGGGTGCCAATGCCCGCCATCCCTCGATCGTTCAAGCCTTGGCGGGATCTCGTCGGGAGGGATCTCCGAGCCATCTATCAAGGCATGGAGGGACAAGCGCACGTATTTGGCGTAGTTGCGTAGGTCGCCGGCGATTCGGACCTGTACATCATCTTGAACCAGTTCCATCTCGTAGGCAGTAAGCACGAGATGCGCCAAGGTGCGATAGCGAGCCGCGATCTCCGGTCGCGCAATCATGATCGCGTCGACGCGTGCGCTCTTCTGGAGCGCGTTCACCGCCGCCTGGGATGACTCCAACTTGGCTTGCCAGCGATTCGTGGCGGCCATGCCGCCAGGGGACTTTCGTGCTGCGAGCGACGGTCCAGCGCAGGGAAGACTGTCCAAGCAACGCTGGAGGTCATCGATGCGGTCCAACATCGCACCCGAGTAGCCGATCTCGCGCTCCCGCTTGGCGCTGTGAAGGATGAACTCGCGCTCTTCGACGAGTCGGCGCTCGCCGTCTGCTCTCTCAGCTCGCAGTCGTTCGTCTGCTGCCTGTCTGTCAGCCTCTGCGGCTTGCTGTGCCGTCCGGGCCTGCCGCAGGGCGACTGCCAAGCCCACGACCGCCGCAACCGCGGCGGCAAGCGTCCCCCAAGCCTGTACTTCGTCCGCCCAAGTGGGGCCTCCGA
This sequence comes from Kineosporia sp. A_224, assembly GCF_002198655.1. Lineage (GTDB taxonomy): Bacteria > Actinomycetota > Actinomycetes > Actinomycetales > Kineosporiaceae > R-H-3. The sequence continues at coordinate 24,789 of NZ_MWLN01000235.1, read as the reverse complement.
CAGAACTTGACGCGGCTACCGCGACCGTCGCCAAAAGAGACATGCAATCCCCACGTGTGAGCGTCGACTGCTGTACTTCACTGCTGTACTCAACGTCAGAGGCCCCCTCCCGAACCTGGGAAGGGGCCTCTGACCTGGTCGGGGTGACAGGATTTGAACCTGCGACCTCTTCGTCCCGAACGAAGCGCGCTACCAAGCTGCGCCACACCCCGGTGGAGCGTCGCAAGCATAGCCGAGGCCGTGCCGTGGCACGAAACCGGTTCCCTAGGACACCCCGGCCGGCACGGCCCAGGCGTCCGCCAGGTCGTCGGTGCGGGCGTCCGCGGCGCTCGTCGGCACGAAGGTCAGCAGGCTCGCCTCGGGGCGGCAGGCGAAGCGCACAGGGGTGTACGGGTTGGTGCCCAGACCTGCGGAGACGTGGAGCCAGGGGCGCGGGTCCGGCGCGCCCGGGATGCCGCTCGGCGCGGCGGGGCGGCCGGGCCAGCGGGAGACCCCCTTGGCCTGCCGACGGGGCAGGTCGCAGTTCGTCACGAGGGCGCCGACGCCGGGCAGGCAGAGCTGGCCGCCGTGTGTGTGGCCGGCGAGGAGGAGCTCGGCGCCGTCGGCCGTCATCGCGTCGAGGACCCGGCGGTAGGGGGCGTGCATGACGCCGACGGTCAGGGTCGCCGTCGGGTCGGCCGGCCCGGTGACCCGGTCGTAGCGGTCGAGCCCGAGGTGCGGGTCGTCGACGCCGACGAAGTCGAGGCGCGAGCCGCGGACCGTGAGGCTGCCGCGGCGGTTCGTCAGGTCCAGCCAGCCCGCGTCCCGGAAGCCGTCGACGAGGTCGGACGTCGGGAGCCGGCGGCCCAGCAGCTTGGGGCCGCCGTTGCGCAGGAGGTAGCGGGCCGGGCTCTTGCGCCGCGGGGCCCAGTAGTCGTTCGAACCGAGGACGAAGACCCCCGGCCGGGCGAGCAGGTCGCCGTGGGCCTCGAGGACGGCGGGGACGGCGTCCATGGCCGCGAGGTTGTCCCCGGTCGACACGACGAGGTCGGGCTCGAGCGCCGCGAGCGAACGCACCCAGGCGAGCTTGTCGTGCTGCCGGGGGACCAGGTGCAGGTCGGACAGGTGCAGCACCCGGATCGGGGTGCTGCCTGCCGGCAGCACGGGCAGCACGAACCGGCGCAGCGTGAAGGACCGGGCCTCGTAGGTGGCGTAGGCGAGACCGGCGGCGCCGGCGGCCAGGACGGCGAGGGGCAGGGTCGGGCGCACCCGTCCAGTGTCCCTGACGCGGCAGCCTCCCGCGGAAAGTCGCAGGAGCCCGGCGCGGCACCGGTGGGAGGATGCCCTCATGTCCGACACCCCGACCGGCCTCAAGGCCCGCATGCAGTCCGACCTCACCGAGGCCATCCGCAGCCGTGACGAGCTCACCGCCGCCACCCTGCGGATGGCGCTCACCGCCGTCCGCTCCGAGGAGGTCGCCGGCACCTCCGCCCGGGAGTTGAGCGAGGACGAGGTCGTGACCGTGCTCGGCCGCGAGGTGAAGAAGCGTCGCGAGGCCGCGACCGCGTTCGCCGACGCGGGCCGGGCCGAGTCCGCCGAGCGCGAGCGGGGCGAGCTCGCCGTGCTCCAGACGTACCTGCCCGCGCAGCTGTCCGACGAGGACCTCGCCGCGATCGTCGCCGAGGCCGTCGCCGCCGTCGCCGCGGAGGGCGCCACCGGGATGGCGGCCATGGGCCGGGTCATGAAGGCCGTGCAGCCGAAGGTCGCCGGCCAGGCCGAGGGCGGCCGGGTCGCCGCTCTGGTCCGGGCGGCGCTGGCGGGCTGACCCGGCCGGCCACCGCACGGAAAGGCCCGCCCCGGGTCACCGGGGCGGGCCTTCGCGCACGTGGGTGGTGCTCGGTGGGTCAGCCGCCCGGCGGCCGGACCGGCGTGACCGCGGGGTTGGTGATCACGGCGTTGCCGTTGTTGCCGTTGTTGCCACCCCCGCCGTTGCCGCCGCGGTTGTTGCCGCCGCCACCACCACCACCGTTGTTGCCGCCCCCGCCACCGTTGTTGCCGCCGCCGTCGTTGCCGCCGCGACCGGTCGAGGGGTAGATCGTGACCCGGGCGCCGCGGGCCGACCGGGACCCGGCACCGGGCGAGGTCTCGGCGACGTATCCGGCGGGCACCTTGGAGTCGCGCGGCGAGCCGATGGAGACCTTGAAGCCGGCCCCCTCGAGGATCGCGCGGGCCGCGCCGATCGAACGGCCCTTGACGTCCGGGACGCCCACGCTCTCGCCGCGGAGCATCTTCGACGGCGGGCGCGGCCAGTCCTTGTCGGGCAGCCCGGCCTGCGCCGTCCGCATGATCTGCGCCCAGATCGGGCCGGCGAGCGTCGCGCCGTACACGGCCCGGTAGCCCTGGCCGTTGATCGTCACGCCCTGCAGGTTCTTGCGACGTCCGCTCTCGTAGATCGTCGGGTTGCCCACCCAGACCGCCGTCGCGCGCTGCTTGGAGTAGCCGGCGAACCAGGTGTCGAGCGAGCGGTTCGTCGTCCCCGTCTTGCCGGCCGCCGGGAACGGCTGGCGGCCGAGCCGGGCGGCGGTGCCGTCGATGAACGCCCGCTTGAGCGTGAACGTGACGCCGTGCGCGACGTCCTCGCTGAAGGCCTGCTTGCACGCCAGGCCCGGCACCGCGACGGAGACGTCCTTGTTGTTCGACCGCTTGGTGATCTTCGTGATGGCCCGCGGTGCGCAGTACTTGCCGTCGGCCGCGAAGCCCGCGTACGCGGCCGCCAGCGTGAGCGGCGCGATCTCCTTCGGGCCGAGCGTCAGCGACGGGATGCACGCCGGGATCTTCGAGGTCACCGCTGCGCCCTTGGCCCCGCAGACGTTCTGCGGGAAGGCCAGGTGCATGCCGAGGCTCATCTGGGTCTGCGCGATGTCGCACAGGTCCAGCTGGGACTCGATGTCGACGTAGGCGGTGTTGACCGAGTTCCGGGTCGCGTCCACGACGCTCATCGACCCCGACCCCACGCCGTCCCCGGCGTTGCCGAAGGAGTAGGGCTCCCGGCCGCCCAGCGGCGACCCGCACGACTCGAAGTCGCTGAACGGGCGGACGTCCTGCGAGGCGTCGACGTAGGCGTAGAGGGACTTGCCCGCCTTGAGCCACGTCGCGAGCGTGAACGCCTTGTTCGTCGACCCGTTCTGGAAGCCGTTGGAGCCGCCGAGCTCCTTGTCCACGCTGTAGTTGAGCACCGTCGACGAGGGCTTGCGGTCAGGTGAGTAGATCCGGTTCTGGGTCATCGCGATGACCTTGCCGGTGCCCGGCTCGACCGTGACCGCCGCGGTCGCGACCCGGCTCTTGTCGTTGTACGGGATGTACTTGTTGACGGCCTTCCAGGCCGCGAGCTGGGTCTTCACGTCGACGGTCGTGTAGATCTTCAGGCCGCCGCGCTTGAGGGTGTTGAGCCGGTCGGCCTCGGTCTTGCCGAGCGCCTTGAACGCCGGGTCGATCTGGATGAGCTTCTCGACGTAGGCGCAGAAGTAGTGGGTCTGCTTCGAGGCGTTGACGCAGCCGCTGCGCACCGGGGTGCGCTTGAGCATCTTCGTCAGCGGGATCGCCTTGGCCTTGTCGTACTTCGCCTGGTCGATCTTGCCGAGCTGGAGCATGCGCAGCAGCACGGTGTCCCGACGGGCCTGCGCGAGCTTGGCGTCCCGGAAGGGGTTGTAGCGCGTCGGCGACTGCACCAGGCCGGCGAGCAGGGCCGACTGCTCCACGTTGAGCTTGGAGGCGGAGGTGCGGAAGTAGTACCGGGCCGCGGCCTCGACGCCGTAGGTGTTGTTGCCGAAGAAGGCGATGTTCAGGTAGTTCTCGAGGACCTGGTTCTTGCTGATCTTCTTCTCGAGCGCGATCGCCTGCCGCATCTCGGTGATCTTGCGGGCCGAGGAGCGCTCGATGGCGGCCTTGTACGCCGCGTCGTCGTTCGCGATGACGGCCCGCTCGACGTTGACGTTCTTGATGTACTGCTGGGTCAGCGTCGAGGCGCCCTGCGTGCCGCTGCCGAACTGGTTGTTCACCGCGGCCCGGACGACGCCCTTGGGGTCGATGCCGCCGTGCTCGTAGAAGCGCGAGTCCTCGATGGCGATGATCGCGGTCTGCATCGTCGGCGAGATCGACTTCAGCGGGGTGAGCACGCGGTTCTCGTCGAAGAAGGTCGCGATGATCGTCTTGCCGTCGCTGGCGTACATCTTCGAGGCCTGCGACAGCGGCGGGCTCTCGAAGTCTGTCGGCAGGTTGTTGAAGTAGTCGACGCCCGAGCGGGTGGCCATCGCCGAGGCCCCCACGGCCGGCAGGAAGAGGCCGGCCCCCAGGGCCCCGACCAGGACGCTCACGACGACGAACGAGCCGAGGAGCGCCAAGGCGCGGGCGGCCGTTGCGGAGGTGCTTCGCATGCTCTGGTTGCTCCTCGCGGTGCGGACCGAACGGATGACAGCCTACGTGCTCCCGCGGGTTGCTCCGGTCGGGTGACGCATGTCCTGCCAGCCGGAGGACGCGCGACACGCCGTCGGGGTTGCGCCGGTCCCGGGATGCCCGCAAGGATCCGTGGCTTGGTGTCGGGTCACCGGGGGGCGACCAGGCATGAACCGATAGAGGTTGACCAGTGACGCACGGTGAGAAATCGCCAGTTCGGTCCAGGCACAATCATCCGTCTGGCCCGTATCCGCACCACTGACGGTCACCTAGGGTTTCGAGTCAGGTCCTCCTCGGGGGCGAGGCAGGACCTGACCGGGGGCACACGGGAGGAATGAGTTCTGATGGTGAACATGTACGACTGGGCGTCGCGGGGTGCGTGCCGGACCAGCGACCCGGACTCGCTCTTCGTCCAGGGCGCTGCCCAGAACCGGGCCAAGACGGTCTGCATGGGTTGCCCCGTGCGCACCGAGTGCCTGGCGGACGCGCTCGACAACCGTGTGGAGTTCGGTGTGTGGGGCGGTATGACCGAGCGCGAGCGTCGTGCGCTCCTGCGCCGCCGCCCGAACGTCCAGTCGTGGCGTCGTCTGCTCGAGATCGCCCGTGACGAGCACGAGCGTGTGGTGGCGATCGCCGCCTCGCGCGAGGAGAGCGCGTCGCGGCTCGTCGGCTGATCTGAAGGACGCACCACCTCTCACGACGGCGTGGGGTGGCGTCGCCCGGGAGGCGATGCCGCCCCACGCCGCTCGTTTGGGGCGTGCTCGCGCAGGGGTAGCAGGGGTAGGTGGCCCGGTCGTCCGCGACCGGGGCGGGGGGTAGGAGCGCCGGCTCCGCCGGGATCGGTCGTGGTGAGGGCGAACGACCGCATCCGGCAGGGGCCGGCGCTCTCCCGTTCTGCCGCCGCTGCCCGGCCCGGGGGAGGCGGTCAGCCCTTGGAGAGGTCCGCCCCCACGGCGCGCAGGCCCTCGAGGTCGTGGACGTCCTCCGCGCGGGCCGGCACCTCGACCACCGGGACCGTGGGGTGCGCGCTCGTGAACCGGACGGCGAGCGACCGGTCCCTGTCCCGACGTCGCATCCGGTCCGCGTGCACCCGCAGCAGCCCGGCCGTGAGGGCCTGGCCGCCGGCGGCGTCGAGGTCCTCGGCGGCGGCGGCCGCCCGGTCGGCGGACAGGTCCTCGGCGAGGGCGACGTGCACCCGGTTGAGCACGAGCCCTGCGAGCGGCATCCGCTCCGCGCCGAGCCGCTCCACGAAGTAGGAGGCCTCGCGCAGCGCGTCGGGCTCGGGAGCCGCGACGACGACGAACGCCGTCCCCTCGGCCTGGAGCAGCCGGTACGTCCGGTCCGCCCGCTCCCGGAACCCGCCGAACATCGTGTCGAGCGCCGAGACGAACGTCTGGACGTCGGTGAGGAAGCCGGCGCCGAGGATCTTCGTCATGACGTTGCCTGCGGTGCCGACGGCGAACGAGACGACCTTGAGGTAGGCGCGGCCGCCGGCCTTGGCGGGCGCCGAGAGGATCCGGATGAACCGGCCGTCGAGGAACGAGCCGAGCCGCTGCGGGGCGTCGAGGAAGTCCAGGGCCGACCGGCTGGGCGGGGTGTCGACGACGATGAGGTCCCACGCCTCGTCGGTGCGCCCGTCGGCCTTCGCGGCCTCGGCCCGGGTCCGCAGCTGGCCGAGCTTCTCCATGGCCATGTACTCCTGCGTGCCCGCGAAGGAGCTGGACAGCGCCTGGTAGAAGGGGTTCGCGAGGATCTGCTCGGCCTTCTCCGGGGTCGCGTGGGCCTCGATGACCTCGTCGAAGGTCCGCTTCATGTCGAGCATCATCGCGTCGAGCGAGCCGCCGGCCGCGGTGTCCGCGCCCTTGACGGGGCGCGGCGCGTTGTCGAGCTCGACCAGGCCCATCGACTGGGCGAGCCGGCGGGCCGGGTCGATCGTCAGGACGACGACGCGCCGTCCGCGCTCGGCGGCCCGCAGGCCGAGGGCCGCGGCCGTCGTGGTCTTCCCGACACCGCCGGAGCCGCAGCACACGATGACGCGCGTGGCCGGGTCGTCGAGGAGCGCGTCGACGTCGAGCGGCGCGCTGCGCCGTCCGGACGACGTCTTCGCGGGTCGGGCGGTTCGCTTCTCCGTCACGCCATGCCCTGCTCCCGTAGCTCCTCGGCGAAGTCGTACAGGGCACCGAGGTCGATGCCCTCCGACAGTGCCGGCAGCTCGTAGACCGGCCGCTCCAGGGCCGCGAGCTCCTTGCGCTGGGCCGACTCGAGTGCCACCCGCAGCGCGTGCTCGCCGGCCTCGGCGAGCAGCCCGTCGACAAGGGTCGCCGAGCGGCCGCCGAGCCCGGCCGCCTCGAGCCCGGCCACGACCGCGGTGCGGTCCAGCCGGCCCTTCGCGGCGGCGGTGAGGCTGCGCTGCGGCAGGACCGGGTCGCGCACCATGTTGACGACGACCCCGCCGACCGGCAGCCCGGCCTCGTGCAGCTGGGCGACGCCGTCCTGGGTCTCCTGCACCGGCATCTCCTCCAGGACCGTCACGAGATGGACGACGGTCTGCGGGCTGCGCAGCAGGCTCATGATCGAGCCCGCCTGGTTGCGGACCGGGCCGACCTTCGCGAGGCCGACGACCTCTTCGTTGACGTTGAGGAACTGGGTGATCCGGCCCGTGGGCGGTGCATCGAGGACGACGGCGTCGTAGACCGGCCCGGTCTTCCCCCGGCGGCGCGCGGCCTCGTAGACCTTGCCGGTGAGCAGGACGTCGCGCACGCCCGGCGCGATCGTCGTCGCGAAGTCGACGGCGCCAAGGCGCTCGAGCATCTTGCCCGCCCGGCCGAGCCGGTAGAACAGCTCCAGGTACTCCAGGAGGGCGGCCTTGGGCTCGATCGCGAGGGCGAAGACGTCCCCGCCGCCAGGAGCGACGGCGATCTTGCGCTCCTCGTACGGCAGCTGGGGGACGTCGAAGAGCTGGGCGATGCCCTGCCGGTTCTCGACCTCGCAGAGCAGGGTCCGGCGGCCGCCGGCGGCGAGCGCCAGGGCGAGCGCGGCGGCCACGGTCGTCTTGCCGGTGCCGCCCTTGCCGGTGACGACGTGGAGCCGGACGCCGTCCCAGTCGGTGTCGGAGCTCGGCTCGGTGGGGGGCACCCTTCGAGCGTATAGACCTCACGCCGGGACCGCCGGATGGAGGGGGCCGCTGCCCCCGGACGGGTGCTCGTCGGGCTCCGGCCGCAGGCCCGCGGGCCGGGCAGTAGGGTGCGCTCCATGTCGCAGAAGTGGGAGTACCTCACGGCACCGCTGCTCATCCACAACACCAAGGCGATCCTCGACAACTGGGGCGAGGAGGGCTGGGAGCTGGTCCAGATCGTGCCCGGCCCGACCGGCGGGGAGAGCCTGGTGGCCTACTTCAAGCGTCCGAAGCCGTGAGCCCGGCCGACGGCGTGACCGTGACGGCCCGCCTCGCGGAGCTGGGCATCGTGCTCCCGCCGGTGGCCGCGCCCGTCGCGGCGTACGTGCCGGCGGTCCTGGACGGCGACCGGGTGTGGACCTCCGGCCAGCTGCCTTTCGTCGACGGTGCGCTGCCGGCGACCGGCAAGGTCGGCGAGGGGCCTGGTCTCGTGCCGCCGACCGACGCCGCTGACCTGGCGCGGGTCGCCGCGCTCAACGCGCTGGCGGCGCTGGGCTCGGTCGTCGACCTGGACCGGGTCGAGCGCATCGTCAAGGTCGTCGTGTTCGTCGCGAGCGACCCGTCGTTCACCGGCCAGCCTGCGGTGGCGAACGGCGCGAGCGTGCTGCTCGGCGAGGTCTTCGGCGTCCCCCACGCGCGCAGCGCCGTCGGGGTGGCCGTGCTCCCGCTCGACGCCCCGGTCGAGATCGAGGTCGTCGCGCGGCTGCGCTGACCCGCCGTGTCGCCGCGGGCGGTCAGCCCGTGGTGGCGGCCCGCTCCGCGAGCGTGCCGTAGAGCACGCCGCGCAGCACCCCGGACGCGAGGTCCGCGACGTGGTCGACCACCTCGGGAGCGCCGGACGTCACCTCGGTGCCGAGCCGGCCCGCGAGGTCGGCCGCGCCCTCGGCGGCGCGCAGCGCGACCGTGAGGCACAGCCCGACCGGCAGGCCGCGCCGATGCAGCGCCGTCACGGCGGCGACGAGCCCGGGGCCGGCGACGATCCGCCGTCCGTGCCGGGCGACGACACCTGCGGAGAGAAGGTCCTCGACGACCGCGAGGACCGCCGGGTCGTCGGCGACCCGGGCCCGGTCGAGCAGCGGCGAGAGGTCGGCGCCGCGCTGCTGCTGCGGCACGGGCGACCGGCCGGTCCCCGCGTCGGTGAGGTCCGCCGACACCCGGGGGCCCGGCAGCCACTCGTGCGCGGACGCCGACGGCAGCCGGGTGAGGTCGATCGTGTCACCGCGCGACAGGCAGTCGGAGATGAGCGTGAGCGTGGCGCCCTGGGCCCTGGCCCGGTGGATGGCGCGCAGCCGCTCCAGATGGTGCGTCGTGTACTCCGACCGGCGGCCGACCCGCAGTGGCGGTGGGATGAGCCCGCGGGTCTGGTACGCCCGGACGTTGCGGGTGGTCATCCCGGCCGCTCTGGCCAGCTCCCCGAGGGAGAAACGCGTCTCGTCCCCCATGCGTGGTACGTCCCCGTGACAGCGCGACCGGATCGTCCCGGCCGCGGAACCTTGCAGCCGGCGGACCCCGTGCTCTGCGAACCGGCTGTCACTGCGACGGCGGACCGGGTGCAGTACCGGCCCGCCGGGCTCACGCTCGGTGCCCCTGGCGGGGGCACTCGCTACCGTGAGTCCGAGACAGTAGCAGGTGGCGATCATCGTCTGTCAGCAGGCTGATGATTCACCCGGAAGAGGTCGACGAGGGCGTCGACGACAAGGAGCGACACCCGTGATCCGACAGTTCCCGGCGCCCGCCGCGCTCGCGGCCCAGCTCACCGGAGCCGGGCCCGGCGCGGGCGGCAGCCCTGCCGGGCCGGCCCCGCTGCGGGACGCCGCCACCGTCATGCTCGTGCGCGACGGCGCCGACGGCGTCGAGGTGTTCCTCTTCCGCCGGGTCCGGAGCATGGTCTTCGCCGCGGGCATGCACGTCTTCCCGGGCGGGCGCACGGACGCCGCCGACGCCGACCCGGGCGTCCCCTGGGAGGGGCCGGACCCGGCCGTGCTCGGCGGTGCGCTCGGGGCGACCCCGGACGCCGCCCGCGCGCTCGCCGTGACCGCCGTCCGGGAGACGTTCGAGGAGTGCGGCGTCCTGCTCGCGTCACCGCCCGGCGGCGGCCCGGTCGTCGGCCTGCCCGGCGGCTGGGACGACGCCCGCCGGGCGCTGCTCGACGGCTCGACGACGCTGCCCGACCTGTTGCGGGACAACGGCCTCGTGCTGCGCGCCGACCGGTTCGCGGCCTGGGCCCGCTGGGTCACGCCGCCCGGTGAGGTGCGCCGCTACGACACCCGGTTCTTCCTCGTGCCGATGCCGCCCGAGCAGACCGCGCACGACCTCGGCGGCGAGGGCGAGCGGGCCGAGTGGGTGCCTGCGCGGGAGGCGGTGCGGCGCTGGGAGGCGGGCGAGGCGGCGATGCTGCCGCCGACGATCATCTGCTGCGAGGACCTCGCCGCGGCGCCTGACGTGGCAGCCCTGCGAGTGACGCCCCGGGCGATCTCGCCGGTCATGCCGTGGGCCGTGCGGGCAGCGGACGGCGGGGTCGTCGTCCAGGTCGTGGTCGACGAGCGCGGCGGGGGTGCCTACGGCGACCCGGCCGACGGCGCCACGGGCCCGGCCGCCGCCGAGTTCTCCGACGGCCGGTCGTGAGCGCGCGGCCGCCCGCCGGGATGCCGACCGGTGCCTGGACCGGCGGTGCTGCCGGCCCCGCGGCGCTGTGCGTGCTCGCCCCGAACGCCTCGCCGATGACGCTCGACGGCACGAACACGTGGGTGCTCGGCACTCCGGGCGGGCCGTGCGTCGTCGTCGACCCCGGACCGGACGACGCGACGCACCTGCGCGCCGTCCACGAGGCCGTCGCGGCGCGCGGCTCGACGGTCGCCGCCGTTCTGCTCACGCACGGGCACGCCGACCACAGCGAGGGGGCGGCGGTCTTCGCGCGGGCCTGCGGCAGTGGCGTCCGGGCCCTCGACCCGGCGCACCGGCTCGGCGACGAGGGCCTGGGTGCCGGGGACGTGGTCGACCTCGAGGGCGGCCGGCTCGACGTCGTCGCCACTCCGGGCCACACGAGCGACTCGCTGTGCTTCGTGCTCCGCACGGACGAGGCGCCCGCCGTCCTCACCGGGGACACCGTGCTCGGCCGCGGCACGACGGTCGTCGCCCACCCCGACGGCCGGCTCGCGGACTACCTCGCCTCGCTGCGCCGGCTCGAGGTGCTGCTCCGCGACGAGGGTGTCGGAGCCGTCCTGCCGGGGCACGGGCCGGTGCTCGCGGCCCCGGACGTGCTGCCCGCCGAGGTCGTCGCGTTCTACCTCGCGCACCGGGCCGAGCGGCTCGACCAGGTGCGGGCCGCCGTCGCCGCGGGCGCGACGAGCGCGCGCGAGGTCGTCGAGACGGTCTACGCCGAGGTGCCGCGCGCCGTCTGGCCCGCGGCCGAGCTCAGCGTCCTGGCCCAGCTGGAGTACCTGAACACGCAGCCCTGACCCGTAGCCCGTTACGGGGAAACCCAGCAGGCAAAGTGCCGCTCAGATCTCCCCGCAAGAGGGACACCCGTCAGCGGGCGCGGCGGCGCATCCGCTCGATGTCGAGCAGGACGACGGCGCGGGCCTCGAGGCGCAGCCAGCCGCGGGACGCGAAGTCCGCGAGGGCCTTGTTCACCGTCTCACGGGAGGCGCCGACGAGCTGGGCGAGCTCCTCCTGCGTGAGGTCGTGCGCGACCCGCAGGCCGTCGTCCGTCGGGCGACCGAAGCGCTCGGAGAGGTCGAGGAGCGCCTTGGCGACCCGGCCGGGGACGTCGGAGAAGACGAGGTCGGCGAGCGCCTCGTTGGTGCGGCGCAGCCGGCGGGCCAGCGCCCGCAGCAGTTGGCGGGAGACGTCGGGGCGGCCGTCGAGCCACGAGCCGAGGTCGTCGGTGCCGAGCCCGATGAGCGTGGTGTCGGCGACCGCGGTCGCGGTGGCGTTGCGCGGGCCGGGGTCGAAGAGGCTGAGCTCGCCGAACATCTCGCCGGGGCCGAGGATCGCCAGGAGGTTCTCCCGGCCGTCGCCCGAGGCGCGCCCGAGCTTCACCTTGCCGTCGACGATCACGTAGAGACGGTCCCCGGGGTCGCCCTCGTGGAAGAGGATCTCGCCACGGCCCAGCTCGACCTGCGTCATGGTCGAGCGCAGGGCCGAGGAGGCCTCCTCGTCCAGGGCAGCGAACAAGGGCGCCTGGCGCACGACGTCGTCGTCCACCGCTCCTCCTCTGCGACCGTCCGCCGGGTTCCGCGCCCGGCGTGCCAGGACGCAGTCTGCCGCACCGGACGCCCCGCCGGGTGGGCGGGGTCACACCGCGTGCCGCAGATCCGGCCCGCTCACCCGCCCGGACGGGGGCTCACCCCCGTAGCAAGGGATGAATCGGACCTCTCGCCACTCCTGCCCGCGGGCGGCGTGTCGGTGCGTCAGGAGCCGTCGGCGGCGGGCCGCGGCGGCGGCACCAGGCGCGGCCGGAACCGCTCGGCGCCGTTCTCGGCGGTCGCGAGCCGCGGCGTCCGGCGGGTGCCGGCCGCCGCCCTGGACGCCCTTGTCCGGGACGGCGTGCTCGTGGGGCGGGCCGGGGCGGCCGCCATCCGGGCCCGCGGGACGCCGGCGGCGCGGGCCGCCGCGCTCACCCCGGGCCGCAGGGCGCAGGCGTACGCGTCGAGCTCGTCGAGGGCGGCGCGCAGCCTCAGCAGGACCGCGGCCTCGGTGCAGGCGTCCTCGACGTGCGGGATGCCGAGCAGCCCGCGCAGGTCGACCGGCGGCGGGCAGCCGCCCGGCAGCGGGTGGCTCGCGAGCTCGTCGATGTCGGTGACGGCGGCGACGGCCAGGTCGAGCCGGGCGGCGACGAGGCGCCGCCAGTGCTCGACGTCGCGCAGCTCGGCGACGAGCTGCTGGTACGCGTCGAGGGCGTCGTCCCGGGTCGATCCCCCGGGCAGTGTCACCGACATGCCGTGTCCCTCCTGTTCGCCCGTCTCGTCGGGGTGCTGCTGGTGCGTCGCTGTCCGTCGCTGTCCGTTGCCATCGGTCGTGTGCGCCGGGGTGCCCGGCACGTTGGGGTTCGTCGGCGGCGGGGGGCCGCTTGAGGCGGTGATCCACCGCACCACCCCCGTGGCGCAGGGCGCTCACCCGGTTGCGCGCGCACGACCCGCTCGGCGGGCGGCACCGTCCACCCGGACGGGCGACGGCGGGAGCGCCGGGGATCGTAGGCTGGGCGGGTGAGCACCCCCGAGACGCCGCTGGCGCGCACCCGCCGGGCCCGGCGGATCAACAGCCTCCTCGGGGAGCGATACCCGGACGCGCACTGCGAGCTCGACTTCCGCGACCCGCTCGAGCTGCTCGTGGCGACGATCCTGTCCGCGCAGACGACGGACAAGCGGGTCAACCTCGTGACCCCGGTGCTCTTCGCGAAGTACCGGACGGCGGCCGACTACGCTGCGGCGGACCGCACCGAGCTCGAGACGATCATCCAGTCGACGGGTTTCTTCCGGGCCAAGTCGGACTCCCTCATGAAGCTCGGGGCCGCGCTCGTCGCGGACTTCGGCGGCGAGGTGCCGGGTCGGCTCGACAGGCTCGTCACGCTGCCCGGGGTCGGCCGCAAGACCGCGAACGTGGTGCTGGGGAACGCGTTCGGCGTCCCGGGGATCACCGTCGACACGCACTTCGGCCGGCTCGCACGGCGCTTCGGGTGGACCGAGGAGGAGGACCCGGTCAAGGTCGAGGCCGAGGTCGGGGCGCTGTTCCCCAAGCGGGACTGGACGATGCTGTCCCACCGGCTGATCTTCCACGGCCGTCGCACCTGCCACGCCCGCCGGCCCGCCTGCGGCGCCTGCCCGGTCGCCCGGCTCTGCCCGGCGTACGGCGAGGGCGAGACCGACCCGGCGGAGGCCGCGAAGCTGCTCAAGGACGCCGCGTTCGAGCACACCCTGTCCGAGGCCGCGCTCGTCGCCGGTGCCGGCCGTGGCGCCCAGGCCGGTGACCGCGCGTGACCGCCGACCCCGTGCAGCACCTGCCGTCGTCCCGCGCGGACCAGCCGGACGGCGGCTGGCCCGAGTGGTTCGTCCCGCTTGCCGACATCATCGGCCGCACCCCGGCCGACGCGCTGAGCCGGTTCCGCCCGCCGCCCGGGCACCGGCGCGCGTCCGCCGTCCTCATGCTCTTCGCAGAGGGCGAGCACGGGCCCGACGTCCTGCTCACCGAACGCTCGGCGACGATGCGCTCGCACGCCGGGCAGGTCGCCTTCCCCGGCGGGGCGATCGACCCCGGCGACGGCGGCCCGGTCGGCGCGGCGCTGCGCGAGGCGCAGGAGGAGACCGGCCTCGACCCGTCGGGCGTCGTCGTCGCGGGCACCCTGCCCGACCTCTACCTGCCGGTGAGCGACTTCGCGGTGACTCCGGTCCTCGCCTGGTGGCGGACGCCGTCCCCGGTCGGGCCGGTCGACGCCGCCGAGGTCGCCAAGGTGGTCCGGGTGCCGCTCGCCGAGCTCGTCGACCCGGCCAACCGGTTCCGCTGGCGGCACCCGAGCGGGTACATCGGCCCGGGCTTCCGGGCGGGCGGCCTGTTCGTCTGGGGCTTCACGGCCGGCATCGTCGACAGGCTGCTGCACCTGTCCGGCTGGGAACGTCCGTGGGACGCCACACGTGTGGAGACCATGAGCCTGCCCCGGGACGACGCCTCGTGATCGACGTCGTCCTCGTCCTCGTCCTGCTGGCCTACTCGGTGTCCGGGTTCCGCCAGGGCCTCGCGCTGAGCGCGCTGTCGCTCGGCGGGTTCGTGCTCGGTGCGTTCGTCGGCATCCTCGCCGTGCCGCTGCTCGCCGAGCGGCTCGACGCCGGCCCGCAGCGCTCGTTCGCCGTGCTGGCCGCCGTCCTCGTGCTCGCCTGGCTCGGGCAGGTCCTCGGCGCGTTGATCGGCGGCCGGCTGCGCGACCAGCTGCCCAAGGGCGGTGCGCGGCACGTCGACCAGGCGCTCGGCGCGGTCGCGGGCATCGTCGCCGCGGCCGTCGTCATGTGGTTCGTCGGCGGTGCGCTGCGCAGCGTGCCCGCCGTCTCCAGCGCCATCGGCTCCTCGCGCGTGCTGCAGGGCATCGACGCGGTCATGCCGCAGAAGGCGAGCACGCTCGCGAGCCGGTTCCGGGAGAGCGTCGCCGCGAGCGACTTCCCGCGGGTGTTCAGCGGTGCCGGGCCCGAGCAGATCTCGCCCGTGGACCCGCCGAGCGAGACCGCGGTGTCGGCGGCGGTCGCCAAGCGCGTCAAGGCCGCGACGGTGAAGATCACCGGGGACGCGCGCAAGTGCGGGCAGACCCAGGAGGGCAGCGGCGCGGTCGTCGCGCCCGAGCGGGTCGTGACGAACGCGCACGTCGTCGCGGGCGTGAGCCGCCCGCAGATCCAGCTCGGCGGCACGGGCCGGCGCTACGCGGGCAAGGTCGTGCTCTTCGACCCGCAGCGCGACCTGGCCGTCATCGCGGTGCCGGGGCTGCCGGCGTCCGCCAAGCCGCTGCCGATCGGCGCCGACATCGCGCGCGGCGCCGACGCCGCCTTCGCCGGCTACCCGCGCAACGGGCCCTACGTGCTCGGTGCCGCCCGGGTGCGATCGGTCCTGCGGGCCAGCGGCGACGACATCTACGGCAAGCCCGGTGCGGTCCGGAGGGTGTACTCGCTCTACGCGACGGTGCAGCCGGGCAACTCCGGCGGGCCGGTCGTCGACGCCCAGGGGGCGCTCGTCGGCGTGGTCTTCGCGAAGTCGCTCGACGACGCGAACACCGGCTACGCGCTGACGATGCAGGAGGCCCGCTCCGACATCGACGCAGGGGTGGGCGCCGTCGACGCGGTCTCCACCGGGGGTTGCGCGGCGGGCTGACGCGCCCGCCTGATCCCGGCCGAACGCCTCAGGCGTCGAGGCCCTTGAGCCACGTGAGGAGCGCCTGGGTCACGGTGTCCGGGGCCTCCTCGGGGAGGAAGTGCCCGGCTCCGGGGACGACCTCGTGCGTCCACGGCCCGGCCACCCACTGCCGCGACCGTTCGACGGCCCCGGCGGGCACGAAGCGGTCGTCCGCCCCGGCGAGGGCGAGCACGGGGACCTCGATCGGCACGTCCACCCCGGCGGCGAACCGGCGGCCGTCGCGCCGGTAGCGCGAGCGCAGGGCCCAGCGCAGGTACTCCAGCGAGGTGTGCGCGACGAACGGCACCTGCATGGCGCGCTCGTAGCGCTCGAGCGTCGCGGCGTCCGGGTAGCCCGGGCCGCCCCAGGCGGTGAGCAGGTCGCGGACCTCGGTGCCGTGGGCGAGCCGCCGCTCGGGCAGCATCGGCACCTGGAACGACAGGACGGCGGCCGCGGCCGCCCGCTCGTCGGCGCCGCGCACGAGGGCGGTCGCGAAGTACGGCCGCAGCAGCAGCGGGTGCGCCGCCGAGACGACGGCGACGGCCCGCGTGACGCGCGGCGACAGGCCCGGCATCGACCACGCGACCCAGCCGCCCCAGTCGTGCCCGACGATCACCGCGTCGGACTCGCCGAGCGAGCGGACGACGCCCGCGACGTCCGCCGCGGTGGTCATCGTGTCGTAGCCGCGGGGCGGCTTGTCGCTCGCGCCGTAGCCGCGCAGGTCCATCGCGGCGACCCGGTAGCCGGCCGCCGCGAGCGCGGGGAGCTGGTGCCGCCAGGCCCACCAGAACTGCGGGAAGCCGTGCAGGAGAAGGACGAGGGGGCCGTCGCCCGTCTCCGCGACGTGGAAGCGCGAGCCGTTCGCGGCGACGAACCGGTGCCGCCACGGGCCGTCGACGAGCACCTCGGAGGAGTCGACGCTCATCCGCCGGCCGCCGGGGGCGTCATCCGACGCGGGCGGATCCCGGCTTGACCGCCGCGATCGCCGCCTTCGTCGAGCGGATCGTCCGCTCCGGCGGGCGCACCTTCGAGACCTGGCCCTTGCCGACGAGCGCGAGGATCCCCGCGACGACCAGGAGCGCCACCCCGAGCACGAGGAACGCCGCCCAGGCCGGCAGCCCGGCCTCGGTGAGGCCGTAGCCCGCCGAGATCGTCAGGATGATCGAGGCGAGGAAGCCCAGGTACCCGGCGGCGCCGAACATGCCGGCCCCGACGCCCACCCGCTTGGCGTCCTGCGCGAGCTCGGCCTTCGCGAGGGCGATCTCGGCCCGGACGATCTCCTGGACGTCGGCCGTCGCCTCGGCGACGAGCTGGCCCAGCGTGCGTTCCGTCATGGCTGCCTCCCTGCCCGCGCGCGGCGTGGCCGAACCCTTCGGGCGGCGCCCGGGGGCCCGGACCGCCCTCCGCACGAGCCTAGAGGGTGATCGCGGGCCCGCCAGGGCGGGAGGGCATCAGCTCTGCCCGCTCGGCTGTCCGGCCGGCTGCCCGGCCCCGGCCGCGTCCCGGGCCTCCGCCTCGGCGAGGAGGCGGTAGTGCCGGTCGCGCCGGCGCAGCACGACCGCGGCGAGCGCGGCGGCGACGAGCGACCCGGTGAGGACGGCGGCCTTGACGTGGTCGTCGCGCTCGCTGCCCGCGCCGAAGGCGAGCTCGCCGATGAGCAGCGAGACGGTGAAGCCGATGCCTGCGAGCAGGCTCACGGCGAGGACGTCGCTCCAGTCGAGGTCGTCGGACAGCTCCGCGCGGGTGAAGCGGGCCGTGAGCCAGGTGCCACCGAGCACCCCGACCGCTTTGCCCAGGACGAGCGCGACGGTGATCCCGACGAACACCGGGTCGCGGACGGCCTCGCCGAACCCGCCGCCGACGACGGTGACCCCGGCCGCGGTGAGCGCGAAGACCGGGACGGCGACGCCGGCGCTGAGCGGCCGGACGACGTGCTCGAGGTGCTCGCCGATGCTGTGCTCCTCGCCGGCGCGGGCGACGACCGGGACGGCGAAGCCGAGCAGGACGCCGGCGACGGTCGCGTGCACGCCGGAGGCGTGGACGAGGGCCCACGTCGTGACGGCGAGCGGGACGAGCAGCCACGGCGTCGTGATCCCGCGGCGGGTGACGAGGGCGAAGGCCGCGAGCGGGACGAGCGCCCCGGCCAGCGGGAGCAGCGCGAGGTCGCTCGTGTACGCGACGGCGATGATCGTGATGGCGATGAGGTCGTCGACGACCGCGAGGGTCAGCAGGAAGGACCGCAGCGCGGTCGGCAGGTGGCTGCCGAGCACGGCGAGGACGGCGAGGGCGAACGCGATGTCGGTGGCGACCGGGATCGCCCAGCCCTGCGCCGTCCCGCTCTCGCCGGCCGCGAAGGCGAGGTAGACGCCTGCCGGCAGCAGCACGCCGCAGATCGCCGCGACGACCGGGAGGGCGGCCTTGGCGGGGTCGCGCAGGTCGCCCGCGACGAGCTCGCGCTTGAGCTCGACCCCGGCGACGAAGAAGAAGATCGCGAGCAGCCCGTCGGCGGCCCAGGCCGCGACGTCGAGCCGCAGGTGCAGGCCGTCGAGCCAGGCCGGGCCGAGTGTCGTGCCGAGCATCGTCGAGTAGCCCTCGCGCCACGGCGAGTTGGCCCAGACGAGGGCGATCAGGGCGCCGGCGAGCAGGAGGGCGCCACCGACGGTCTCGGTGCGCAGGATGTCCGCGACGTAGGTGCGCTCGCGGTCGGTGACCTTGTCGAAGATGCGGCGGACGGCGCGTCCAGGCGTGGGCAGGGTCATGGAGGCTCCCTGGGTCGGAGGTCGGGGCGGTGCATCGACGGCGACGCATGACGTCGTCCGTGCCGACCAGGCTTCCCGGCGCTCCGTGACCCATTGTATGCGGCGATCACGATCCGCTGCCGGGTGAGACGGCGAGATCCGCCTCACCCGGGTACGTGTGACCGGGGTCACGTCCTGTCGCTCCCTCCGTCGCCCCGTCGGTGGGCGTGGGAGCGGTGAGAGGGTGTCGCATCGCGGCGCCCCGGCGGGAGGGGACGGCAGTGCTCGGACGGCGGTCGGCAGCGGACGGCGCGGAGGAGTCCTTCCGCGCGTTCGTCGTCGCGCGCCGCCCGGCCCTGCTGCGGACCGCGTGGCTGCTCACCGGCAGCCGGGACGACGCCGAGGACCTCGTGCAGACCGCGCTCGTGCGGGCCGCGCGGCACTGGGCCCGGGTCGTCGCGGCCGGTGACCCGGAGCCGTACGTGCGGCGGGTGCTCGTCACGGCGCACGTCTCGGCCTGGCGGACGGCGTCCCGGCGGGTCGTGACGACCCCGCTCGACGGGGCCTTCGACGCGACGCGCGACGGGCCCTTCGAGGGACCTGCCGACCGGCCGTCCGCGGACAGCGAGCGCGCCGACGACCGGCTCGTCCTCGCGGCGGCCCTGGCCCGGCTGACGCCCCGGCAGCGCGCCGTCCTGGTGCTCAGGTTCTACGAGGACCTCACCGAGACCCAGACCGCCGCGGCGCTCGGGATCGGGCTCGGGACCGTGAAGTCGCAGACCCGGCACGCGCTCGCGCGGCTGCGCGACGTCGCCCCCGAGCTCGCCGCGTTCGCCCCCGCCCGCACACCGGACCACGAGGAGGTGACGTCGTGAACGCCCTGGACCCGTTCGAGGAGAACGACTTCCGCGCCGTGCTGACCCTGCTCGCCGAGGGTCGGCCGGAGCCCGCCGTCACCGACCTCGTCGCGGCGCAGCAGGCCTGGGCCCTCGCGCACCGGCCGGCGCTGCCGCTGCGGGTCGCGCGCGCGGTGCGGGAGGCCGTCCGCACGGCGGCGCGGGAGCACCCCCGGCTCGTGCTGCCGGCGCTCGCCGGGCTGGTGCTGATCCTCGTGCTCGGCGCGCTCGCGGTGCTGCCGGCGCTGCACGTGTCGAGGCCGCAGCCGGCGACGACGCCGAGCGGGCCGGGGGCGTTGCCGGACCGGCTCTGGGCGCCGTGGCCGGGGACACCTCTCGTCACTGACCGGCCGCTCTCGCGGGCGGCATACGTCATCCGGGCGAACGACGAGCAGCAGACGGTCGAGGAGGCGCGCGCCAGCGACGGGAGCGGCGCGGCGGGCGAGGTCCGCTCCTATGTGGTGGGCGCCGACACCGGGGAGTACCGACGCCTACCGGAGTCCTCCGAGTCGACGGTGCTGTCCCCGGACGGGCGCCGGGCGGCGTGGGCGACGGCGCCGGAGGTCGACGGGCTGCGAACCCAGCCGTCGACGACCGTTGTCGTCCTCGACCTGCCGACCGGATCGCAGCGCCAGGTGACGATCCCAGGCGTCTGGAACGCCGGGACCTCCGTCGACGGGCTCGCGTTCGACCGGAGCGGGACCCGGCTGGCGGTCTGGGGCGGGGCCAACTACGACACCTCTGCCGGCGTATCGACCGCTCACGTCATCGAGATGGGCGCCGTCGGGAGCTCTGCGGGCCTACGACTGCAACGGCTGTGCATGAACTGCGCGGGGCCGCTCGCCTGGTTCGCCGACGGCCGGCTCGGGGTCGAGGTGGTGGACGAGCGGCTGGCGGTCACCGGAGGACCCGGTGTCACGGTGTCGCCGATACCGGCTGTGCGGTTGCCCCGCCTCGGTGGAATCGATGTCGGGCGGGTCGTGCTCATGCCTGCCGACGGGTCGGTGCGCTACGGGGTGACGATGCGTGAGGAGTCGCCTGCGGACGACACCAAGGAGCGCTACGCCCTCGTCGCCTGGCCGGTCGCCGGCGACGAATGGGAGACCGAACTCGGTCTTTCGTCGGAGGTCCGGGGCCTCGCTGCCGTGTCCAACGGTGTTGTCGTCGAGCGCTGGGACCTCGACCCTGAGATCGGTCTGGGCGCAGGCATCCGGCCGCAGGTCGAGCTCGTCACACGATCGGGCCGCGCGCCGCTGACGACGACCGACGACAGTCTGCTCGTCGTCGACGTGGCGACCGACGTGGTCGAGGGCGGCCGCGTCGTGCCGGGGGTGCGGCCGGAGCGCGGCGCGGATCTCGCGGCCGGGCTCGTGTCCTTCGCTCGCGGCGCGCTGCTCGTCGTCGGGGTGCTGCTCGCCGGCGTCGCCGGGCTCGCGGGACTCGTGGCGGCTGCCCGACGGTCACGGCGTGTCCTGTTGGCCTCGCTGACGTTGCGCACGGCCCGGTTCGTCGCTCTCTGCGTGACCACACTTGCCGGGGTGGGCCTGCTCGCGGCCCCGGCCGTCGTCGAACCGCTCTGGGCCTCGCAGCAGCCCCGGGCAGAAGACGGTGCCCCGGCCCTCGTCCCGCAGATCGTCGACGACCGGCGGGTCAGGCCGCTGCGCGCCTTCGACCGTGCGGCGACCCCGCGGACGACCCGGGTCGCGGCCGCGTTCGTGGCGACGGCGGGTGGCAGGCACGGGGTCTACGGCATCGATCCGGCCACGGCGTCGCTCGTGCGGCTCGAAGACCTGCCCGGCGTCCCGGCCGCCTACCGGGATCGCGCGGCTGGCGAGGGACTCGCGCTCAGCCCGTCGGGGCGGTGGGTCGCGCTCTGGGCGGACGGCGTCCCGGAGCGCCGGGTCGCCGTCGTCGATCTGGCGCGCGCGCAGGTCACTCTTCGTCCGAGGGATGCCGGCACTGCCTGGGTCTCCGTCGACGACGGTGGGGCGCTACGGTCCGTGGCCCCGCCGTCCGACCCCGCACGGATCCCGCCGATCCCGACGACCGTCCGGCTGCCCGTCGAGGGTCCTTTCCTCGTCGCGCCCGGTGTTCTCACCGACGTGCACCAGACCGCCTTCATACCGCTGGACCAGCCGTGGTGGACCTGGCTCGGCACCCCGCAGGCGGCCGCCGTCGGCCGGATCCTCGCCATCGCGGGCGGTCTGGTCTGGCTGGGGCTCGGTCGGACGTGGCTCACCCGGCGCGTCGGTCCGGGGCCCACCCGTCCGCGGCTCCCGCGACGTGTAGGAGGCTGACACCGACCTCCCGGGGGGGACCATGACCGCCGACCGCACCGCGCCCGTGCTCGACGTGGACCGTCTCGACGCCGCTGCCGACGCGGCGCTGGCCGGCGTCCGGCTGGACCTGGTCGCCGTCCGGGCGCGGGCCGGGAGCGCTCGCCGCGACCGGGTGCGCCGGTGGGGGCTCGTCGCCGCGGCCGCGGCCGCCGTCCTGCTCGTCGTGTCGATGGTCGGCGGGGGCGTCGGTGCGCTGCGCGGGTCGCCGCAGCCGGCGGCGACGCCGAGTGGACCGGGGGCGCTGCCGGAACGGATCTACCCGGTGCCGCGGCTGGTCCCGAGCGTCACCGACCACCCGGTCGCGCGGGTCGCGCTGGTGCTTGCCGGCGAGCTCACCGACCTGGGCTGGGGCGGGCCGTCGACGGTCACCGGTCCGGTGCTCGTCTCCGCGGACGGCGGGGCGTACCGGAGGCTGCCGGGCGGTCGCGCCATGGCGGTGTCGGTCAGCGGTGACGGCCGGACCGTGGCGTGGGCGCAGGCCCGCGAGGAGGTGCCCGACGGCGTCCCCGTGGAGGTCTTCGGCCAGATCCAGGCCCAGGACGCGGTGCGCTGGGTCGACGTCCGGACCGGCCGGGCGCGGGCGGTGACCCTGCCGCACGGGCCGGACGAGCTGCTCGCCGTGACGTGGACGTCGCTGTCGCCCGACGGCTCGGCCGTCGCCGTGGCGACCCTCCGGACGATGCGTCAGGGAGGGGAGACGATGGCCCGCAGCGAGGTGTGGACCGTCGACACCCGCTCGGGCACCGTCCGGACGGTGTGCGAGGCCTGCGAGGCGGACCTGGCGTGGGACGGCGCGGGCCGGTTGCTGGGTCGTCACGACAACGGCACCGTCCCGGCCGAGGCCGCGGGACCGATCCCGCCCACGGAGGACGTCGGCGACAGTTGGTCGACGCTCGTGGCTTCCCATGCCTCGTTCGTCAGCGCCGACGGGACGCACCGGCTGCTCCTCGTCCAGGGGGACCCGAGCAGTCTCGGCACACCGGACGACTACCGCCTCGTCGAGGTCGACCTGACCGGGACGACCGTGCGGTCGCTCCCGCTCGGGAAGCAGATCGGCGCGACGATCCTCGCGTGGACCGGCGACCAGGTCCTCCTCAGGCTCGACGAGCAGGCCGACGCGGCGGCGTCCGGGCTGCGCAGCGAGGTGCTGCGGGTCGACCTCGGCACCGGTGCCAGGACCCGGCTGCTCGACGCCTTGGACCCGGACGGCTCCGGCTACCCGGTCGTCGACGCCGTCGCTCGCGACGTCGCTGCGACCGGCCGCGTCGTGGCGACCCCGGCGCCGGCGTCCCCGAGGTGGTCGCCCGCCGTCGCGGTGCTGGACGTCGTGCTGAGCCCGTTGTTCCTCGCCGTCGTGGGCCTCCTCGTCGGCCCGTTCGTCGTCGGGATCGTCGTCCGGACCGTGCGGCGCCGTCGGCCGCGGCGCGGGGCAGGCACCACAGGGGCGGAGCTGCAGTCCCGCCTCGCGGAGGCCGCCGCCGAGGCCGGCCGTGACTTCTTCGGCGGTGCGCTCGACCGCCGGGCGCGGCCGGGCATGCGCAGCACCGCCCCCCACCGGGCCGACCGGCCGAACGACGCCGGACCGGCGGACGAGGAGCCGGCGCCGTGACCGCCGTGACGCTCGAGGAGTTCGTCGCGGCCCGCGGCCAGGCCCTGCTGCGCCTGGCGTGGATGCTCACCGCGGACGCGGACGCCGCGCAGGACGTCGTCCAGGACGCGCTCGCCCGGGTGCTCCCGCGCTGGAACCGGATCGCGGCGGCGGGCGACCCGGAACCCTATGTGCGGCAGACGATCCGCTCGGTGTGGATCGACGCGTGGCGGCGCTCGGAGCGGCGGCTCGCCGTCGTCCCCGACGCGCTCGACGACCTGCCCGACGGCGGCGGGCCGGACCCGGCGGTGGAGGGGACCGCCGTCCGGCTCGCCGTCGGGGAGGCGCTCGCACGGCTGACGCCGCACCAGCGGGCGGTGCTCGTGCTGCGCTTCTACGAGGACCTCACCGAGACCGCGACCGCCGACGCGCTCGGCTGCTCGGTGAGCACCGTGAAGTCCCAGACGAGGCACGCCCTGGCCCGACTGCGCGTGCTCGCCCCCGACCTGGTCCTGCTCCACGAGCCGGTGGCCCTTGATCGTGGCCGATCCCGCGGCGGTCTGCCGCGGGATCGGTCACGATGACGGCGTTCCGAACCGGCACACCGGGCCGCAGGGGGTGGGGCGGCCGCTCCAGCCCTCCTGCGCGAGCACGTCCGCGACCTCGGCGGCGACCCAGCACGGGTCCTCGAGCACCTCGCGCCAGCCGTAGCCGAGCCGGCGCCGCCGCGACCGCTCGGCGGAGTTGTCGCGGCGCCGGTCGAGGTGCAGGGCCCAGCGCGGGTGCGCCTCGAGCCCGTCGAGCTCGACGACGAGGCGGCCGTACTCGACGTCGCGATACCGGTTGCGCGGCAGGCCGGTCGGCCCGTCCGACCGGCGTTCCTGCCGGTTACGCCGCCCCCGCGGCAGACCGTGCGGCCGCTCGACGGTGCGCAGGTAGCGCCGCTCCAGCGCCGACCCGACACCCTCGGCCGCCTCGCCGAGGACGTCGTGCAGCAGCGCGCGGTGCCGGTGCCGGTTGCGGCCGGCGAGCGCCAGGAGGATCCGGGCCGGGGTCGTGCGGCGGCTGTTCGTCGCCCGGAGCACGAGGTCGATGAGCGTCACGGTCGAGGGCGTGTCCGTCGCGTCGAGCAGTGCCGCCTCGAGGCGCAGCCGCTGGGGCGACGCGGACGGGTGCACGACGTCGTCCAGCCGCCGGCGCCGCACGACCCGGACGCCGGCGCCGGCGACGACGTGCCGGTCGTCGGGGATGCACACCGTGACGGCGTCGGGCGGGTCGGGCAGCACGCCCCACAGCCAGAGCGCCGTCGTACCGCCGAGCGCCGCGCCCGGGCCGGCCGCGAGCAGGGCCGCCCACGCCTTCGCCCGCGGCGCCGGCTCGCCGCCGAAGGTCAGGTAGACCCCGGGGCGGACGGCGTCCCAGCGGTGCCGGTCGAGCAGCGCCCCGACCTGGCCCTCGCCGTACCCCAGCTCGAGCAGCTGCCGGCGCGCGACCACCCCGGCCTGCTCCGCCGCGAGGACCTGCCAGCGGTCGAGCCGCGTCGCGCGCGCCGTCGCACGCCTGTCCCGCCCCACCACGGCCCCGAGCATGCCCCGAACGGCGGCAGACGTGCTCTGCTCATCCACAGGCCAGCGCTTGCCCCGTGATCGTGACCGACTGCCCGGCACAGTGCCGCGGGATCCCCCACGATCAGACGACTTCGCCGTGCCCTCCAACCTGGGGGCGCGCGGCTGCGTCTTGGTCGGTGTCGGGG
>NZ_MWLN01000234.1 GCF_002198655.1 Kineosporia sp. A_224 | reverse complement strand
TCGGCGTCGAGGACGACGCGGACGACGCGACGGCGGGTGGTCGCATGGGGCACCCGCCCATCGTCGCCCCGCGCGCCGTCCGCCGCGAGCCCCGCCGCCCTCCCGCGCGTCCCACGATGCGGAACTTAGTCCCGCGACGTGGGCACGGGTCCCGGACGGTGGCTGCCCCGCGTGCCACCCCGTGATGCATGCTGGCTGTGTGAGCAACGGCGCTTCGAGTCCACCACCCACCGCCCCCGGCGCCACCGCCGACCTCGCCGAGGTCGCGCGGTCCGTCGTCGCGACGCACCGCGGCGACCGGGGGGCGCTGCTGCCGATCCTGCACGGGGTCCAGCACGCGCTCGGGTACGTGCCGACCGAGGTCGTGCCGGTCATCGCCGCCGAGCTCAACCTCAGCCGCGCCGACGTCCACGGCGTCGTCTCCTTCTACCGGGACTTCCGGCGGACGCCGCCCGGCCGCACCGTCGTCGGCCTCTGCCGTGCCGAGGCCTGCCAGGCGGTCGGCGCCGACGCCCTCGCCGCGCAGGTCGAGGCCCGGCTCGGCGTCGAGTGCGGTGCGACCCGGGCCGACGGCGGCGTGACCCTCGACGAGGTCTTCTGCCTCGGCAACTGCGCGCTCGGCCCGGCCGCGATCGTCGACGGCCGGGTGCTCGGCCGGGTCACGGTCGACACCGTCGCGGCGCTGGTCGACAGCCCTGCCGACAGCCCCGCCCAGCCCGAGGGGGTCGGCGCGTGAGCCGCACCGTCTACGTCCCGCGCGACAGCGCCGCCCGGTCCGTCGGCGCGGACGGCGTCGCGGCCCGGATCGGGCAGGCCGTCGCCGACGCGGACGGCGTGACGCTCGTCCGCAACGGCTCCCGCGGTCTGCTGTGGCTCGAGCCGCTCGTCGAGGTGAGCGTCGACGGCGGGCCGCGGCACGCTTTCGGCCCGGTCGCCCCGCGCGACGTCGCCGGTCTGCTCGAGGCGGGTCTGCTCGACGCCGACCCTGCGGACCTGTCCTCCGCCCTCGCAGCCCACCCGCTCGCCCTCGGCGAGACCGAGCAGCTCGAGTGGCTCGCCTCCCAGAACCGGATCACGTTCGGCCGGGTCGGCGTGATCGACCCGCTGTCGGCGGACGACTACCTCGCCCACGGCGGCACCGCGGGTCTGCGCACGGCCCTGTCGACGACGCCCGAGGAGGTCGTCGCGCAGGTCACGGCGTCCGGCCTGCGCGGCCGCGGCGGCGCCGGCTTCCCGGCCGGGGTCAAGTGGAAGACCGTCGCCGACGCCCGGGCCGACATCAAGTTCATCTGCTGCAACGCCGACGAGGGCGACTCCGGCACGTTCGCCGACCGGATGCTCCTCGAGGGCGACCCGTTCTCGACGATCGAGGGCATGACGGTCGCGGCGTACGCGGTCGGCGCCCGCGAGGGCTACGTCTACGTCCGCAGCGAGTACCCGGACGCCGTCGCGACGCTCACGAGCGCGGTGGAGATCGCGTACGCCCGGGGCTGGCTCGGGGAGAACATCCTCGGCTCGGGGCTCGACTTCGACCTCTTCGTGCGGGTGGGTGCCGGCGCCTACATCTGCGGCGAGGAGACCTCGATGCTCGAGAGCCTCGAGGGCAAGCGGGCCGTCGTCCGGGCCAAGCCGCCGCTGCCGGCGCTCGAGGGCCTCTTCGGCCGCCCGACGGTCGTCAACAACCTGCTCACGCTCGCGACCGTGCCCGCGGTGATGTCCGGCGGCGCGCAGGCGTACGCCGACCTCGGCGTCGGCCGCTCCCGCGGCACCCAGGTGTTCCAGGTCGCCGGCAACGTCCGGCAGGGCGGCATCGTCGAGACCGCCTTCGGTGTCACCCTCGGCGAGCTCGTCGAGCGCTGGGGCGGCGGGACGGCGTCCGGCCGGCCGGTGCGCGCCGTCCAGGTCGGCGGTCCGCTCGGTGCCTACCTGCCGCCGTCCCGGTTCGACCTGCCGATGGACTACGAGGCGTTCGCGGCCGTCAAGGCGATGGTCGGGCACGGCGGCGTCGTCGTCTTCGACGACACCGTCGACATGGCAGTGATGGCCCGCTTCGCGATGCACTTCTGCGCCGAGGAGTCCTGCGGCAAGTGCACGCCGTGCCGGATCGGCGCCACCCGCGGCGTCGAGACCCTCGACCGGATCCGGGCCGGCGTCGACCGGGAGAAGAACCTCGCCCTCCTCGACGACCTCTGCACGCTCATGACCGACGGGTCGCTGTGCGCGATGGGTGGCCTGACGCCGATGCCGGTGCGCAGCGCGATCGAGCACTGGCCCGAGGACTTCCACCACGAGCCGGTCCCGGTGACCATCGGCCGGCACCGCCCGGGCCGGGAGGCCGCGTCCGCCGGCCCGGTCTACACCCCTGCCAACGCGTCGGTCGCGGCGTCCCTCGGGGCCCCCGCCGGCAGCGCGCCGTCCACGAACGAGGAGGTGGCACCGTGAGCCTGCTCAAGGAGCCCGACCACGGCACGCCGGCACGGACGTCGGACACGACCGTCCGGGTCACCGTCGACGGCCAGGGCGTC
The DNA here is from genome assembly GCF_002198655.1 of Kineosporia sp. A_224. Lineage (GTDB taxonomy): Bacteria > Actinomycetota > Actinomycetes > Actinomycetales > Kineosporiaceae > R-H-3. The sequence continues at coordinate 39,918 of NZ_MWLN01000234.1, read as the reverse complement.
GAGGTGCCGAAGGGCACGTCCGTCATGCGGGCCGCGTCGCTCGCCGGGGTCGCCGTCCCCAAGCTCTGCGCGACCGACTCGCTCGAGGCGTTCGGCTCGTGCCGGCTCTGCCTCGTCGAGATCGACGGCGTCCGGGGGACACCCGCCTCGTGCACGACGCCCTGCGCGGACGGCATGAACGTCACCACCCAGAACGACCGCCTCGCCGACCTGCGCCGCGGCGTCATGGAGCTCTACATCTCCGACCACCCGCTCGACTGCCTCACGTGCGCCGCGAACGGCGACTGCGAGCTGCAGGACATGGCGGGCGTCGTCGGGCTGCGCGACGTCCGGTACGGGTACGCGGGCGAGAACCACACCCACCAGGAGAAGGACCTCTCCAACCCCTACTTCGACTTCGACCCGAGCAAGTGCATCCTCTGCAGCCGCTGCGTGCGGGCCTGCGACGAGGTGCAGGGCACGTTCGCCCTGACGATCGAGGGTCGCGGCTTCGACTCCAAGGTCTCCCCGGGGATGGGCGAGAACTTCTTCGACAGCGAGTGCGTCTCGTGCGGCGCGTGCGTCCAGGCCTGCCCGACGTCGACCCTGCAGGAGCGCAAGGTCGTCGACATCGGGATGCCGACGCGGTCGGTCGTCACGACGTGCGCCTACTGCGGTGTCGGCTGCTCGTTCAAGGCCGAGATGCGCGGCGGCGAGGTCGTCCGGATGGTCCCCTTCAAGGACGGCGGCGCGAACGAGGGGCACTCCTGCGTCAAGGGCCGCTTCGCGTGGGGCTACGCGACGCACTCCGAGCGGGTGCTGTCGCCGATGGTCCGCGAGAGCATCGACGACGAGTGGCGCGAGGTCTCCTGGGACGAGGCGATCGCCTACACGGCCGAGCGGCTCACGGCGATCCAGGCCGCGCACGGCCCCGGCGCGATCGGCGGCATCACGTCCTCGCGCTGCACGAACGAGGAGGTGTACGTCGTCCAGAAGATGGTGCGGGCGGCGTTCGGCAACAACAACGTCGACACCTGCGCCCGGGTCTGCCACTCGCCGACCGGCTACGGCCTCAAGCAGACCTTCGGCACGAGTGCCGGCACGCAGAACTTCGCGTCCGTCGCGAAGGCGGACGTCATCGTCGTCATCGGCGCCAACCCGACCGACGGCCACCCGGTGTTCGCGAGCCGGATGAAGCGCCGGCTGCGCCAGGGCGCCAAGCTCGTCGTCATCGACCCGCGCCGGATCGACCTCGTCCGGTCGCCGCACATCGAGGCGGAGCACCACCTCCAGCTCGCCCCGGGCACGAACGTCGCGGTCGTCAACGCGATGGCGCACGTCGTCGTCACCGAGGGCCTCATGGACGACGCGTTCGTCGCCGAGCGCTGCGAGGGCACCGACGAGTGGGTCGCGTTCATCTCGCAGCCCGAGAACAGCCCCGAGGCGGTCGAGCACGTCACCGGCGTGCCCGCGACCGACCTCCGTGCCGCCGCCCGCCTCTACGCGACCGGCGGCAACGCCGCGATCTACTACGGCCTCGGCGTCACCGAGCACAGCCAGGGCTCGACGATGGTCATGGGCATGGCCAACCTCGCGATGGCGACCGGCAACATCGGCCGCGAGGGCGTCGGCATCAACCCGCTGCGCGGCCAGAACAACGTCCAGGGCTCGTGCGACATGGGCTCGTTCCCGCACGAGCTGCCCGGGTACCGGCACGTCTCGGACGACGCCGTCCGCTCTGTCTTCGAGACCCTCTGGGGCCGCACGCTGCACTCCGAGCCCGGCCTGCGGATCCCGAACATGTTCGACGCCGCGATCGACGGCACCTTCCGCGGCCTCTACGTGCAGGGCGAGGACATCGCGCAGTCCGACCCGAACACGACCCACGTGCACAAGGCGCTGCGCTCGATGGACCTCGTCGTCGTCCAGGACCTGTTCCTCAACGAGACGAGCAAGTTCGCGCACGTCTTCCTGCCGGGGACGTCGTTCCTCGAGAAGGACGGCACGTTCACCAACGCCGAGCGCCGGATCAACCGGGTGCGGCCGGTCATGCAGCCGAAGAACGGCAAGCACGAGTGGCAGATCGTCTGCGACATCGCTCAGGCGATGGGCTACCCGATGGCGTACGACCGGTCGAGCCAGATCATGGACGAGATCGCCATGACGACGCCGACGTTCGCCGGCGTCTCGTTCGCCCACCTCGACGAGGTCGGCTCGCTGCAGTGGCCGTGCAACTCCAACGCCCCGCAGGGCACGCCGACCATGCACGTCGACGGCTTCGTCCGGGGCAAGGGGCACCTCATCCCGACCCCGTACGTGCCGACGAACGAGCGCTCGACGCGCAAGTACCCGCTCATCCTCACGACGGGGCGGATCCTGTCGCAGTACAACGTCGGCGCCCAGACCCGCCGGACGTCGAACTCGCTGTGGCACGCCGAGGACGTCCTGGAGGTCCACGCCCACGACGCCGAGGTCCGCGGCATCGAGGACGGCGACCTCGTGCAGGTCTCCAGCCGGGTCGGGGCGACGACGCTGCGGGCGGTCATCAGCGACCGGATGCCCGTCGGGGTCGTCTACACGACGTTCCACCACCCGGTGAGCGGGGCGAACGTCGTGACGACCGACCAGTCGGACTGGGCGACGAACTGCCCGGAGTACAAGGTGACGGCGGTGCAGGTCGGCCTGGCGCAGGCCAGGACGCCGGCCGGGGTCGTCGCGCAGGACCGGCCGCTGCCGACGCCGGTCGCCGGCGACTGAGCGACGTCCGACGAGCACCCGGCACAGCGACTGACGAGAGCGACAGGCGAGAGCGAGGACGAGGCGTGGCGGTGGCGGCACAGGTTCGCCTGGTGAACGACGTGGCACGGCACTTCAGGCACCTGCCGCACGACGAAGCGGTGGCCGGGGTCGTGCAGCACATCCGGAGCTTCTGGGAGCCCCGGATGCGGGACCAGCTGCTCGCCGCCGTCGACGCGGGCGACGACGGCCTCGACCCGCTCGCCGTCGAGGCGGCCGAGGCGCTCCGCTGATCCCGGCCTGGCCCGCACAACCCAACACGCCGCGTTGATCTGCAGTTACTTTTCGTAACACTGTCGTTGTGTCATGCGCGGATACGCTGCACCCGTGGATCTTCAGGTCGGCCGGACGGCCGTCGTGGCCACGGTCCCGGCCGCCGAGGACCTGCTCGACCACGTCCCGACCGTGTTCGGTCCGGCGGCCGGGGCGGCGGTGCTCCCGCACGTCACGGTGCTCTACCCCTGGCTGGCCCCCGCCGCCGTCACCGCGGCCGACCTCGACGGGCTGCGGCAGGTGGCCGCCGAGGTCCCCGCGTTCGAGGTCGTCTTCGACCGGTTCCGCTGGTTCCCCGGGGTGCTGTGGCTCGCACCCGACCCCGCGGAGCCGTTCGCCCGGCTCACGGCGTCCGCGGCGCGACGGTGGCCGCACACCCCGCCGTACGGGGGCGCCCACGCCGAGATCACGCCGCACCTCACGGTGATGGACCTCGACGGCGCCGGCATCGACGTCGACGACGAGATCGCCCTCAAGGACGCCGTCGAGCGCCTCGAGCCCTGGCTGCCGGTCGTGCACCGGGTCACCGAGCTGTCCGTCGTCCTCTTCGAGGGCGACGGGGCCTGGACGACGATCGCGCGCTCGCCGCTCGCCTAGTCCACGAGGCCGGCGCGGAATCCGGTGACGGCGAGCTGGACCCGGTTGGTGGCGTCCCGCTTCTCGAACAGGTGCGTGACGTGGCTCTTCACGGTCGCCTCGCTCAGGTGCAGGTGACGGGCGATGTCGGCGTTGGTGTGCCCCTGCGACACCTCGGCGAGCACCTGCCGTTCCCGGGCGGTGAGGGTCTCGAGACGGGCGAGGGCGGCCGCGCGGGTGCGGCTGCGGTCCTCGGCGGTGAAGCGCTCGATCACGCGGCGGGTCACACTCGGGGACAGCAGGGACTCGCCGGCGGCAGCGAGACGGACGGCCTGGAGCAGCTCGGCCGGAGGCGTGTCCTTGAGCAGGAACCCGGTCGCCCCGGCGGCCAGGGCCTGGAAGACGTCGTCGTCGGTGTCGAACGTGGTCAGCACCACGACCGCCGGCGGTTCCGCCAGGGCCCGCAGGCGGGCGGTGGCCGCCACCCCGCCGAGCCGCGGCATCCGCAGGTCCATGAGGACCACGTCCGGACGGTGCCGGGTGGCGGCCTCCACCGCTGCGTGACCGTCCCCCGCCTCGGCGACGACCTGCAGGCCGGCGTCCGTCCCGAGGATCATCCGCAGCCCGGCGCGGACCAGCATCTCGTCGTCGACGAGCAGCACCGAGATCACGGCGCGTCCTCGCTGCCGGCGCGAGGGAGCACGACCCGCAGCTGCCAGCCCCCGCCCTCGCGCGGCCCGCTCTCCAGGGACCCGTCGGCCAGCCGAACCCGCTCGGCGAGGCCCAGCAGTCCCGCGCCCGCGCCTGGCAGGTCGAGGGCTGGCCGGGACGCGGCGTCGTTGGTCACGGTCACCGTCACCAGACCCTCGGTGTCGTCTCCGCCCTCGGTGCCGTCCCCGCCCTCGACGCGGACGACGACCGGCGCTCCCGGGGCGTGCTTGCGGGCGTTGGTCAGCCCCTCCTGGGCCACCCGGTGGACCACCCGGGCGACGGCCGGCGGGAGCCTGCCGCCGTGGTCCTGCAGCTCGACCTGCTGCCCGGCGCGCGTCGAGGCCTCGACCAGGTCGCCGAGGTCGGCGAAGGGGGCGCCGTCGGGCGCGGCGGCCGGCAGCGGCTCCGTCGTCAGCACTCCGAGCACCGTGCGCAGGTCGCGCAGCGCCTCCCGCGCGGTCCCGCGGATGAGCGCGGCGCCGTCCCGGGTGCGCTCCGGGTCGTCGCCGGCGGCCACCTCGAGGGCCCCGGCGTGCAGCGCGATGAGCGAGATCTGGTGGGCCAGCACGTCGTGCATCTCCCGGGCGATGCGCGTGCGCTCGGCGGACCGGGCCTGCTGGTCGCGCAGCACCCGTTCGGCCTCGACCCGCTCGGCGCGGTCCTCCAGGGACGCCTCGAGGTCGCGCCGGGTGGCGGCGTGCACGCCGACCGCCACCACGACGACCGCACCGACCACGGAGAACGCCGCGTCGCTCGCGGTCAGCCTGCCGGCGTCGACCCACGCCCAGCCGGCCTGCCCGGCAGCCCCCACGGTCGCCGTGAGCCACGCACGGCGCCGCGGTGCGTACGCGCCGCCCGCGTAGAGGCCGGCCAGCAACGGGCCCGGGTTGCCCGACAGCGTGTACGAGGCCGCCCCGGCGATCGCGGCCACCTGCGGGTGTCGGCGGCGCAACCACTGGGCCGCGCTGCCGCCGACCCCTGCCGGCACGATGACCGCCGCCGGCAGGCCCGACCAGGCCCCCCGGACGGCGAGCACGGTGAGCACCAGGCAGCCCAGCACCACCGCGGCGTCGACGGTCCGCGGCTCGGCGAGCAGGGTCTGCCACCTCGTCCTCACGAGAGCCCAGCCTAGGCAGGGCACCGTGCGGGGACGTCCCTCTCGGGGTCGAGGATCCGGGTCGCCGGGGTGCGACTTTGGTCGAGGCCCGGTGCCGACCCGGCGCCGATGCGGCCGCCGCCCCGGCCCGGACACGCTGGGCGGCATGACCAGAAACCTGTTGCACCGCAAGGGACCGGCGATGGTGGGCCTGCTCGTCGCCGCCCACCTGGCCCTGGCCCCCGGGGCCGCGGCGGCCACGCCCGTCGCGCCGGCCCAGCCGGCCATGCCGCCCTCGCCGCTACTCGCGGCGGGCTCGTCCGGTGCCTGCGCGCCCGCGACGCCGACCGCTCTGGCCGGCTTCTTCGACACCGCCGTGCCCGGGCGCCTGCGCCACGATCGCGTGCCCGGCGCCGTGGTGTCCGTCGTCTCCGGGGGCAGGACGGTCTTCGCCCGGGGCTACGGCCTGGCGGACGTCGAGCACGGCACCGCGTTCGACCCGGACCGGTCGCTCGTCCGGATCGCCTCGATCACCAAGCTCTTCACGTGGACGGCCGTCATGCAGCAGGTGCAGGCCGGCCGCCTCGACCTGGACGCCGACGTCAACCGCTACCTCACGGGCTTCAGGATCCCGGCCACCTACCCCGAGCCGGTCACGCTCGCGACGCTCATGGACCACACCTCCGGGTTCGAGGGGCAGGTCGTCGGCACCGCCGCCCGCAGCGCCGCGGACGTGCAGCCGCTCGGGGCCTATCTGGCCGCGCATCTACCGGCGCGGATCCGGCCGCCCGGCGAGATGTCCGCATACTCCAACTACGGCGCCGCCCTGGCCGGCCACATCGTCTCCCGGGTCAGCGGGCAGCCGTACGAGCGCTACGTCCAGGACCACCTGTTCGCCCCGCTCGCGATGACGCGCAGCACCGCGGCCGAGCCGGTGCCCGCCGCCCTCGCAGGCGACCTCGCCCGCAGCTACGACTCCGACGTGTCACCGCCGCGGCGGATCCCCTTCACCTTCGACCCGATGACCCCGGACGGCGCGATCAGCACGACGGCGGACGACATCGCGCACTTCATGACGGCACAGCTGGAGCAGGGCCGGTACGGCGACGGGCGGATCCTCGACCCCGCGGGAGTCGCGCTGATGCACCGGCGCACGTACGCGGCGGATCCCCGGCTCGCGGGCTTCGCGCACGGCTTCATGGACCGCACCGTCAACGGTCACCGGGTGCTCGCCCACGACGGCAGCTGGGAGGGGTTCGAGAGCGTGCTGCTGCTCGTGCCCGACTGCGACCTCGGGCTGTTCGTCTCGGCCAACGCCACCGGCGGCATCGCGGCCCTCACCGACGTGCTGCGCGCGTTCGACGACCGCTTCCTCACCCCGGCGGCGCCGCCGGCGACCGCGGCCGGCGGTCCGGTCGTCGCGCCGCGGGCCGGCTTCTACCAGCCGGCACGGCACAACGAGTCGACGGTGGAGAAGCTGACGAACCTGCTCGGCCCGATGCGGCTGACCGTGCGCTCCGACGGTGCACTGCACTTCAAGGGCATGCGCTGGACGGCGCAGGGCGGGGGCCTCTACGGGTCGGCGGACGGACGGGACCACCTCGTGTTCCGGGCCGGTGCCGGCGGCCGGTTCTACGCCGCCACCGACGGGGCCGCCTACCAGCTGATGGATCCGGCCGACACGCTGCCGGTCAACCTCGCGGTGCTCGCCGTCCTCGCCGTCCTCGGTCTGAGCGCGTCCGCCGTGCCGGTGGCGGCGGGGTGGCGCCGGCTGCGACGACGTCCTGCCACAGGCGGCCGGCCCTGGCGCGCCGCCCGGAGGCTCGCCGCCGCCGCGACGGGACTCGGCCTCGCCTTCCTCGTCCTGCTCGCCGCCACGCTCCTCGGCGACACGAGCGCCTACCTGTACGCGGTCCCGGCGAGGTTCACTGCGCTGCTCGCTGTGCCGGTGCTCGTGCTGCTGCTCGGTGCGGGGGCGCTGGCCTGCACCGTCGCCGGATGGCGCGGGCCGGGCGCAGGAACCCTGGCGCGCACCCACCAGGTGGCCCTGCTCCTCGGGCTGGTGGCGTTCACCTGGTTCGTCGTGAACTGGAACCTGCTCGGCTGGCAGTACCCGTGACCGGGTCAGCGGCCGAACGCCGACCGGAGCCGCTTGAAGCCCCAGGCGAGCGCGATGACGAGCACCCCGACGAGGAGCGCGCCGGCCGCCGGGTTGGTGCGCGCGGCGTCGACGCCGTTCTCTGCCGCGACGACGGTGCGGCTCTGCGTGGCCGGCTTCGCGCCGGTGCCGAACGTCCAGGGGATCGTGCCGGCGAGCTGGGTGCCGTCCTGGAGCACGACGGTCCAGCGGACGACGTACTCGCCCTTCCCGGCCTTCTGCGCGAGCGGCTGGGTCACCGTCCGCCCGTCGGTCGCCGTCCGCCCGGTCGACGAGACGACCCCGCCGGGCCCGTCGACCCGCACCAACGCCGTCCCCTTCGCGACCCGGTCGCTGAAGGTGAGCGTCACGGCGTCCGGCCACGACGACAGCCGCGCCTTCGCCGCGGGGGAGCTGGAGACGAGCGTCGGGGACGCCGCACCGGCCGGTGCGGCGCCCGCGACCAGCAGCACGCCGAGCAGCACGGCCGACAGAGCCGTGACGACGGCGACGCAGACGGCCCCCAGCACTTTCCGCATGGGCGCAGCGTAGGTCGACCGGCGGCGCGATCCCTCGGCCCTGCAGGGTGTGTCGCGCAGACGTGACGCACCCCGCGTGCAGGGCGGGCGCGACGGGGCCGGGATACTCGCGCGGTGTCCTCCGTCGTCGTGCTGCGCCTGCTGGCGATCTTCGCCGTCATCGGGCTCGGTTGGTTCGCCGGGCGGACGAAGCTCCTCGGCGACGGCAGCGACACCGCGCGGGTGATGTCGAACGCCGCGTTCTACCTGTTCACCCCGGCACTGCTGTTCCGGACGACGGCCCGGATCGACCTCGCGGCGCTGCCCTGGGCGACGCTCGCGGCATTCTTCGGCCCGGTCGTCGCGCTGCTGCTCGTCGTGTACCTGCGCGAGCGCCGGCGTGGCGGGCTCGAGCCGGCCGGCCCGGCGGTGCGCGCGATCAGCGTGAGCTTCGGCAACACGGTGCAGCTCGGGATCCCCATCGTCACGGCGCTGTTCGGCGAGGCCGGCCTGGCGCTGCACGTCGCGATCGTCAGCCTGCACGCGCTGACGCTGCTCACCGTGCTCACGGTGCTCGTCGAGGCCGACCTCGTGCGCGCCCACGTCGGCGGCGACCGGCCCGGGCCGCTCGCGACGGCGCTGACGACGGCCCGGCGCACCGTCGTCCACCCCGTCGTCCTGCCCGTGCTCGCCGGGCTCGCGTGGAACCTGCTGTCGCTGCCGCTCGGCGGCCCGTTCGACGAGATCCTGCGCACCCTCGGGCAGGCCGTCGTCCCGGTGTGCCTCGTGACGATCGGCCTGTCGCTGCACCAGTACGGCGTGGTCGGGGTCGCCGGGCCGGCGGTGGCGCTGTCGGTCGGCAAGCTCGTCGTCCAGCCGGCGCTCGTGCTCGTCGCCGCGCACTGGGGCGCCGGGCTGACCGGCGTGCCGCTCGCGGTCGTCGTCCTCGCGGCGGCGCTGCCGATCGGCAGCAACGCGCTGCTCTTCGCGCAGCGCTACCGGGCGCGCGAGGGGGAGGCGACCGCGGGGATCGTGCTGTCGACGCTCGCGTTCGTCGTCACCGGGCCGCTGTGGCTGCTCGTGCTCGGGCGGTTCTGAGCGCGGCCCCTCGACAGGTCAGAGCTCGACGAACCCGTCGACGCACGTGATCGTCGTCCCGCCGACCCAGACGGTGCCCTCGTCGTCCCGGGACAGGTGCGCCCGCCCGGCCCGGCCGAGCAGGGTGCCCTGGGACGCGACGTAGGGATACGTGACGACCCCGGCGCTCTCGAGCCACGGGGCGATCGCGGCGTTGAGGCTGCCGGTCACCGGGTCCTCCATCGTCACGTCGCCGCCCCCGGGACAGAACGCGCGCACCTCGACCGCCTCGGGCGAGCTCCCCGGGTACGGGCCGACGACCCCGACGTAGCGGTCGCCGACGGACCCGGGGCGCAGTGCGAGGACGGCGGCGGCGTCCCGTAGCCGGACGGCGACCCACGGCGGGCCGTTGTCCGCGTGCACGGCGTCGAGGACGTCGGCGCGGTCGATGCGCAGGGCCGCGGCCACCCGCGCGACGTCCGCCTCGTCGACCGGGCCGGACCGGCGCAGCAGGGGAGCGGCGAACGCGAGCCGGCCCTCCTCGCGCCGCACCCGGACGAGCCCGGCGGCGCACTCCTGGACGACGTCCCGCGTGCGGTCGAGCCGGGCGGCGCCGTTGATGGCGCTGCGCAGCCAGGCGTGGCAGGTGCCGAGCGTCGGGTGCCCGGCGAACGGGAGCTCCTCGCTCGGGGTGAAGATCCGGACCCGGTAGTCCGCGCCGGGCTTCGTCGGCTGGAGCAGGAAGGTCGTCTCGGACAGGTTCGTCCACACGGCGAAGCGCTGCATCTGCTCGTCGGACAGGCCGTCGGCATCCACGACGACCGCGACCGGGTTGCCCCGGTACCGGGTCTGCGTGAAGACGTCGACCTGCGCGAAGCGTCGCCTCATGGCGTCATCCAAGCAGCCGCCGCCGACGAACGGCAGGGCCGACGGCCCGGGTGAGGAGGATCTCTCAGCCGAGGAGCAGCTCGCCGACCTCGACCGGGGTGCCGCGCCGGGCGGACTCGAGTGCCGTCTCCAGCACGGCCTGGACCACGAGCGCCTCGGCGAAGTCCGGCATCGGCGCGACCGGCTCGGCGCCCGAGAGCGCGGTGAGGATGTCGAACGCCTGGTGCGTGAACGTGTGCTCGTACCCGATCGGGTGCCCGGCCGGCCACCAGCTGCCGACCCACGGGTGCCCGGCGTCGCCGTCCGAGACCTCGATCCGCGTCCAGCCGCGCACGAGCGGCTCGGCGGTCGCGTCGTAGTAGTCGAGGTAGGGCATCTCGTCGAACCAGAAGCGCAGTGCGCCGAGCTCGCCGTGGATCTCGAAGCCGTGGTGGTTGTGGAACCCGGTCGCGAGGCGGGTCGCCTCGAACGTGGCGACCCCGCCGCCGGACAGCCGCGCGAGGAAGAGCACCGCGTCGTCCACGGTGTGGCTCGGCACGAACGTCTTGGTGATCGAGCCGCTCACCTCGACGATCTCCTCACCGGTGACGAACCGGACGGCGTCGACGATGTGCGCGTTGAGGTCGCCGTGCGCGCCCGAGCCGGCGATGCCGCCGTCGAACCGCCACACCGCCGGCGCGGCCGGGCCGCCCCACTGCTGGGCGTAGACCGCGCGGACGTGCCGGATCTCGCCGATCCGGCCCTGGCCGACGAGGGTGCGGGCGAGCGCGATCGCCGGGACCCGCCGGTAGCTGAACCACACGTAGGTGTTGCCGGTCGCGCTCTTCGCGGCCTTGGCCATCGCCTTCGCGTCGGCGAACGTGCCCGCGAGCGGCTTCTCGCACGCCACGTGCTTGCCCGCCTCGAGCGCCGCGACGGCCTGCTCGCGGTGGACGTCGTTCGGCGTGCACACGTCGACGAGCGTGACCTCCGGGTCGGCGAGCGCGACGGCGAGGTCGGTCGTCGACGACTGCCACCCCCAGCGCCGCGCGAACTCGGCGGTCGCGATCGCGTCGCGCGCCACGACGGTGCGCATCACGGGCGTGAGCGGCGGGTCGAAGAACCGCGTCACCTGCTGCCACGCGTTCGAGTGCGCCTTGCCCATGAACTTCGAGCCGACGAGTGCGATGCCCACGGTGCCGGTCATGCGCAAACCCTAGTGCGGCGGTGGTGATGGGGGGTCGGCGCACCGCGAGGCGTGCTGTCAGCGTGGAGCGCGGAGCAGGTCGTCGGCCCATCGGCGCTCGCCGGGAGTCATCGGCCCGCCGGTGGCCGCGAGGATGTCGTCGACCATGGTGTCGAAGCGCTCGGTGGTGGGACTGCCGGTGCCCGGGTCGTCCGGCGGGGTCCCGCCGATCACGGTCGTCATGCGCTCTTGGTACCTCCCGCCCGTTGTCGTCCGCAACGAGATTCCCCCGCGGCCTCGCTGGGTCCGCACGAACGAGGTCCTGCTGAAGTCTTCCGTCGCTCCGTACGGCGGAAGTCTTCAGCCGAGCCGTTGTCCACAGGTGAACGCGCACCGATCGCCGCCGCGGTGCGGGTTTCGCCATGATCGTCGGGTGGCGGAGCACAGGTGCGGAGGAGGGGCGCCACCGGCGGCGTGGTCCGACCTCGCGGCGGGACAGGCCGGCGTCGTGAGCCGGTCCCAGCTCCTGGCGGTCGGGCTCACGGGGTCGGCGGTAGCCGCCCGGCTCGCGAGCGGGCGCTGGTCCCGGCTGCTGCCCGGCGTGTACGCCACCTTCACCGGACCTGTGCCTCCGGTCGTGCGGGTCTGGGCCGCGGTCCTCTACGCAGGCCCGCCTGCCGCGGTCGGAGGTGTTGCGGCGCTGTGGCTCTGGGGCGTCGCCCCCGCGCCGCCCGAGGTCGTGACCGTCTGCGTGCCTGCGACCCGGCGGGTGCGGGACCAGCCGGGCGTCCGCGTCGTGACGCTGGCCCGGTGGCGGGCGGCCACCCATCCGGCGGCGCTTCCGCCGCGGCTGCGGGTCGAGGAGGCGCTGCTCGACGTCGCGGCGAGCGCGGACGACCCGGCCCGGGTGGTCGACCTGTTGCTGCGGGCGACCCAGAGCCGGCACACGACCGCAGACCGGGTCCGGTGGGCACTGGGGCAGCGGCCCAGGCATCGGTGGCGGGCGCTCGTCGGCGAGGTGCTCGGGGACGTCGTGGACGGCGTCCGCTCGCCGTTGGAACTGCGCTGGGCCCGCGACGTCGACCGGCGGCACCGGCTCCCCCCGCCCGACCGCAATGCGGGGGACACGGGGCCGGACGGGCGACGCCGTTACCGCGACCTGCGGTACCGGCGCTGGGGCCTGGTCGTCGAGCTCGACGGGCGGGAGGCGCACCCCGACGACGCCCGGTTCCGAGACCGGGCCCGGGACAACCTGGTCGTCGAGGCGGGCGATGTACCGCTGCGCTACGGCTGGCGCGAGGTCGCGGGGACGCCGTGCGAGGTGGCGGCCCAGGTGGTCCATGTGCTCCGCCGGAGAGGTTGGAACGGGACGCCGCGCGCGTGCGGTCCGCGGTGCCCTCTCGCTGCCGGCCCCGGAACGTCATCAGGCTGAAGACTCCGGCCGTCCACGACGACGGAAGTCTTCAGCCTGATGCGCGGCGCGTCAGCTCGGCCAGTACGACGTCTTCCAGCCGTGCCGGCTCGGGGTGAAGGCCGCCCGGATGTGCCGGTGGGCGCGGCCGTGCTCGGACCACGTGGCGGCCCGGTCGTCGTCCGCACCGGACAGCGGTGCGCTGCCGCCCGAGCGGGCCGCGACGATCGCGAGGATCGCCGCGATCTCCTCGGGCGTCGCGTCGCCGGAGATGACGCGCAGGGTCGGCCGGGCGGCCGGCGACCGCGCGCCGTCCGTCTCCGGGTCGTGGTCCGTGCTCACAGCGGGATGTTCCCGTGCTTCTTCGGCGGCAGCGTCGCGCGCTTGGTCCTGAGCATCCGCAGCGCCTTGACGATCTCCGCCCGGGTCGACGACGGCGGGATGACCGCGTCGATGTAGCCGCGCTCGGCGGCGATGTACGGGTTGGCGAGGGTGTCCTCGTACTCGGTGATGAGCCGGCGGCGCTCGCTGTCGACGTCGCCGGCGGCCTCCGAGACGTCCCGAAGCTCGTGCCGGTAGAGGATGTTCACCGCGCCTTGGGCGCCCATGACGGCGATCTGGGCCGTCGGCCACGCGAGGTTGACGTCGGCGCCGAGGTGCTTGGAGCCCATGACGTCGTACGCGCCGCCGTACGCCTTGCGCGTGATGACCGTGACCTTCGGGACCGTCGCCTCGGCGTATGCCCAGATGAGCTTGGCGCCGCGCCGGATGATGCCGTTCCACTCCTGGTCGGTCCCCGGCAGGAAGCCCGGGACGTCGACGAAGGTCAGGACGGGCACGTTGAACGCGTCGCAGGTGCGCACGAACCGCGCTGCCTTCTCGCTCGCGTCGATGTCGAGGGTGCCGGCGAACTGCATGGGCTGGTTCGCGACGACGCCGACGGAACGGCCCTCGACCCGGCCGAAGCCGATGAGGATGTTCGGGGCGAACAACGGCTGCACCTCGAGGAACTCGCCGTCGTCGAGCACCGCCTCGAGCACCGTGTGCATGTCGTACGGCTGGTTCGCCGAGTCGGGGATGATCGTGTCGAGCACGTGGTCCTCGGCGCTCGGCTCGAGGTCCGCCTCGGCGTCGAACGCCGGGGCGTCGATGAGGTTGTTGCTCGGCAGGTACGAGAGCAGGGCGCGCACGTACTCGAGCGCGTCGTCCTCGTCGGAGCCCATGTAGTGCGCGTTGCCGCTCTTGCTGTTGTGCGTGCGGGCGCCGCCGAGCTCCTCGAAGCCGACCTCCTCACCCGTGACGGTCTTGATGACGTCCGGACCGGTGATGAACATGTGCGACGTCTGGTCGACCATGACCGTGAAGTCGGTGATCGCGGGGGAGTAGACCGCCCCGCCGGCGCACGGGCCCATGATGAGCGAGATCTGCGGGACGACGCCGCTCGCGTGCACGTTGCGCAGGAAGATCTCGCCGTACAGCCCGAGCGAGACGACGCCCTCCTGGATCCGCGCGCCGCCGGAGTCGTTGATGCCGATGACCGGGCAGCCGATCTTCATGGCGAGGTCCATGACCTTGACGATCTTCTCGCCGAAGACCTCGCCGAGGCTGCCGCCGAAGACCGTGAAGTCCTGGGCGAACACGCAGACCTGGCGGCCGTCGATCGTGCCGTGGCCGGTGACCACGCCGTCGCCGTAGGGCCGGTTGTGGTGCAGCCCGAAGTTGCGGCTGCGGTGCCGGGCCAGCTGGTCGAGCTCGACGAACGAGCCCTCGTCGAGGAGGGCGTCGATCCGCTCCCGCGCCGTCTTCTTGCCCTGCGCGTGGCGCTTCTCGACCGCCTTCGCCGACCCGGCGTTGATCGCCTCGTCGGCCCGGCGCTCGAGATCGGCGAGCTTGCCCGCCGTCGTGTGGATGTCGATGTCCGAGGGGATCTCGGTCCCGCCCGCGCTCGCCGGCTCCGCCATGACGTCCCTTCCTGTCGGGGGCTGCACCGGTGCGGCCACCCGGTCCCCGAGCCTAGTCCGGCCGACCCGCGCGGGGCCGAGACCGTGAGCGGTGCTCGTCACATCCGCGGGTCGCACCGGACGGACGCCCTGGCGGCGCCGGGTAGGTTGCCGGGGTGGACGACGCGAGCCCCTGGAGCGACCTCGGCCGGCCGCCGCTGAGCAGGACGGCGCTGCGCCGGGCCGTCACGCAGGGGCCCGGCGCGTCCTGGCGTGCGCTCGACGTGCTGCCGCGGACCGCCTCGACGAACGCCGACGTGCTGGCCCGGGCCGCGGACGGCGAGCCCGAGGGCCTCGTCGTCGTCACCGACCACCAGACGGCCGGGCGCGGCCGGCTCGACCGGACCTGGCAGACCCCGGCCCGGGCGGCGCTCGCCGTCTCGGTGCTCCTGCGCCCGGGCACGCCGACGACGACGCCGGACGGCGAGGAGCTCCCCGTCGTCGCCTCCGAGCACTGGTCGTGGCTGCCGCTGCTCACCGGCGTCGCCGCGCACGACGCGCTCGTGCGCACCTGCGGGCTGAACGCCCGGCTCAAGTGGCCGAACGACGTCCTCGTGCCGCGTGACGGGCGGCCGGGAGCCGAGCCGGGGAAGGTCTGCGGCATCCTCGCCGAGCTCGCGTCGACGCCGTCCGGGATCGCCGTCGTCGTCGGCGCCGGGATCAACGTGACCCAGGCCGCGCAGGAGCTGCCGGTGCCGACCGCGACGTCGCTCGCGCTCGCCGGCTCGGCGACGACCGACCGGGACACCGTGCTCCGCGCCTACCTGCGGGCGCTGTCCGACCGGTACCGGGCCTGGCGGCGCGCCGCCGGCGACCCGAGGGCGAGCGGTATCGCCGCGGCCTACCGCGAGGCCTGCGCGACGATCGGTCTCGAGGTCGCCGTCGAGCTGCCCGGCGGCGTCGTCCGTGGGGTCGCCGAGGGCGTCGACGACGCGGGCCAGATCCTCGTCCGGGACGCGAACGGCAGGACCCACGCGCTCGCGGCCGGGGACGTCGTCCACGTGCGGCCGTCGGCCGCGTCGTCCGGCTCCGGCTGATCACCGCCCCGCGAGACGGCATCATCACCGGTATGGGGATCCCGCAGCGCGCGCTCGCCGACGACGAGCGGGTCGTGCTCGCCGTCCGGCCGCACGGCCGCGTGCTCGTCGGGCCTGTCATCGTCCTGTTCGTCCTCGCTCCGGTCACCGGGGTCGTCGCCGGCTTCGTCAGCCCCGGCGGGGTGGGCTCGGTGCTGCGGACCGTCGTCCTCGTGCTCGGCGGGGTCGTCGTCTTCCGCGGTGCCGTCGTCCCGTTCCTGCTCTGGCGCAGCACCGTCTACACGGTGACGACGCAGCGGGTCGCCGTCCGGCGCGGGGTGCTCAGCCGGTTCGGCCGGGACGTCCCGCTCGCCCGGGTCAGCGGCGTGACCTTCCGGACCGGGCCGCTGGACCGGGTCTTCGGCAGCGGCCGGATCCGGATCGACGCGACGGGGGAGGGGCCGCTCGTCCTCGACGACGTCCCGGCCGTCGAGCACGTGCAGCGGGCGGTGCAGAAGTACGCCGGTCTCGCCGACGACGACCTGCCCGACGACCTGCCCGACGACCAGGCAGACGACCCGGACGAGGACCCCACCGACGCGGACGGCGGACCGTTCGGCCAAGATCTCCTCGACGTCGAGGACCTCGACGAGCCCTTCGAGGAGGAGGGCTTCGACGACGAGGACTCCGACGACGAGGGCCTCGACGACGAGGACTTCGGGGACGAGGACTTCGGGGACGAGGGTGACGACGGGGCCGAGGACGTCGGGGGACGGGACGACGGGGTGCACGAGGTGGACGACGTGACATGGCGGCGGCGGGGCCGCGGCGGCTGGTGGCGGCGGTGACGCAGGCCGGGCCGCAGACGTCGCGCGACCTGCGCCGGACGGCGACCGCGCTCGAGCTGCGGCTGCTCGGCGGTCCCCGGCGGTACGCCCGCCGCGAGGTCGCCAAGCTCGTCGGCGTCTCGGTGCTCTCGGCCCGCAAGCTCTGGCGCGCCCTCGGGTTCGCCAACGTCGCCGAGGCGGACGTCGCCTTCACCGACGCGGACGTCGCGGCCCTGACCCGGGTCGTCGGCGCGGTCCGCGACGGGCTCATCGACGAGCCCACCGCGATCGCGCTGGCCCGCGCCGTCGGCCAGACCACCGACCGGCTCGTCTCCTGGCAGGTCGAGGCGCTGCTCGAGCACCTGCGTGACAGCGTCGGCTCGGAGGGCTCCGAGCTCGCCGTCGGGCACCTCGTCGACCTCGTCGACGACCTCGAACAGGTCGTCGTCTACGCGTGGCGGCGCCGGCTCGCCGCCGTCGTCGCCCGGCTCGGCGCCGACCCGGACGCCGGCGACGACCTCCAGGCGACCGACCTCACGGTCGGCTTCGCCGACCTCGTCTCCTACACGCGGCTCAGCCAGCGTCTCGAGCAGCGCGAGCTCGGCCAGCTCGTCCAGCGCTTCGAGGGGCTGGCGTCGGACGTCGTCACCGCCGGCGGCGGGCGGGTCGTCAAGACGATCGGCGACGAGGTGCTCTTCACGACCGACGACCCCGGTTCGGCCGCGGTCATCGCGCTGTCGCTGTCCGAGCTCATGGCCATCGACCGGCTCGTGCCCGACGTCCGGGTCGGCCTCGCGCACGGCCCGGTCCTGCGCAGCCTCGGCGACGTCTACGGCGCCACGGTCAACCTCGCGAGCCGGCTCACCGCGCTCGCCCAGCCCGGCACGGTCGTCACCGACCACGCGACCGCGGCGCGCCTGCAGGGCCATCCGGACGTCGTCCTCGTCGCGCAGCGCGTCCGCCAGGTCCGCGGCTTCGGCACCCTCACCCCGCTGCTCATCGCCCGCGCCGGCCCCGACGCCCGCCTCATCGACCTCGACTGACTCCCACCTCCCCCGCCGTCCCGAGTTACTAGCGCGTATGACCCGTCTATCGGGTCATACGCGCTAGTAACTCGGGGGTGGGAGGTGGGTAGGGTCCCGGGCTATGGCAGAGGTGGTCGCGGGCGGGTTCGAGCACGTCAGGCTCGTGCGGCACGGGGAGGCGGGGCACGTCGTCGAGGTCGTGCTCGACCGGCCCGACGCGCTCAACGCGCTGTCGCAGGCCTTCGCCGCCGAGCTGCGCGACGCGTTCGTCGCGATCGCCGCGAACCCCGTCGTGCGGGCGGTCGTGCTCAGCTCGAGCCAGGACCGGGCGTTCTGCGTCGGCGCGGACCTCAAGGAGCGCAACGGGTTCACCGACGCGCAGCTGCGAGGGCAGCGGGTCGTCTACCGGGCGATGGCGCGGGCCTTCCTCGACGTGCCGGTGCCGGTCGTCGCCGCAGTCGCCGGCTACGCGCTCGGCGGCGGCCTGGAGCTCGCGCTGCTGTGCGACCTGCTCGTCGCCGACACGACGGCGGTGCTCGGGCTGCCCGAGGTGTCGGTCGGGGTCGTCCCCGGGCTCGGCGGCACGCAGCTGCTCTCCCGGCGGATCGGGCTCGGCCGGGCTTCCGACCTCATCCTCACCGCGCGCCGGCTCACGGCCGCCGAGGCGGACGGGATGGGGCTGCTCAGCCGGCTCGCGGAGGCCGGGCAGGCCCGGACCGTCGCGCTCGACGTCGCGACGACGATCGCCGGTCACTCCCCGGTCGGGGTCCGTAACGCCAAGCGCGCCGTGCGGCTCGGGTTCGACACCGACCTCGCGAGCGGGCTCGAGATCGAGGACGGCGCCTGGCGGGCGACCGCGTTCAGCGCGGACCGCGCCGAGGGCGTGGCGGCCTTCAACGAGAAGCGGCGTCCGGTCTGGCCCGGCACGCCCTGAGCAGGACTGCTCAGCGGGACACGCCCCGACGTAGGTAGCCGGACGCCTGACGCCGGGGCCGCCGAGCGGCCAGGCTGTCGGCCATGGTCAACCCCCGCGGCGTCGACGCCCCCGGTCCGCGCGCCCTCGGCGTCCTCGACCTCGACGCGATCGTCGACAGCACCCGCTGCCCCGTCTGCCGCTCCCTCCTGGCCGCGTCGACGTGCGGCACCTGCGGCGCCGACCTCACGGGGACCGCCGCCCGCCGGGTCTGGGACCTGTCCCGGCAGATCGTCACCGCGGCGACCGAGCGGTCCGCGCAGGTGCGGGTGCTCGACGAGGAGGCCGCGCAGCGCCGGGCCGCGCACGCGGCCAGACCCGTTCCTCCCGCGGCTGCGGCGTCCCAGCCGTCCGCGCCGTCCGTGCCGTCCGCGCCGTCCGCGCCGCAGGCTCACGTGCCGTCCGTTCCGTCGCCCGCGGGTCCGCCGGTGTTCCCGCCGTTCGTGCCGCCCGTCGCCGGCGGCCCGGCGCCGGGCCGCAGGCAGGGCCTCGGCGTCCAGGGCGTTCTCGTCGGCCTCGGCGCGCTGCTCCTCGCCGTGGCGGCCCTCGTCTTCCTCGCGTTCGCCTGGAACGCCATGGGCATCGGCGGCCGGGCCGCGGTCGTCGGCGGCGTGACCCTCGCGGCGCTCGCCGGCGCCGCCGCGCTGCGGCCGCGGCTCGAGGCGACGGGGGAGGCGGTCGGGGCACTGGCCGCCGTCCTCGTCCTCGCCGACGTCTGGGCGGTGCGCCGCACGGGTCTGCTCGGGGCGGACGACGTCGACGCGCTCCTGTACTCCGGCGCGGGCCTCGCCGTCGCCGCGCTCGTCCTCGGGGGATGGGCGCTGCGCTGGCGGGTCCGCGCCGGGTCCGTCGTCGCGTCGCTCGTGCTGCCGGTCGCCGCGCTGCTCCTCGGGCTCGCGACGACCGGGCCGCAGGTGACGGCGCGCGGCCTCGGCCTCGGGCTCGTCCTCGCCGTCCTCGCCACCGCCGTCCGGGCCTGGCTGCCCGCCGCCTGGTCGGCCGAGCGGGTGCTCCTGCGGCTCGCCGCGGCGGCGGGGCTGGTCGTGCTGCCGGTCGCCGCCCTTCTCACGTACACGGACGACGGGAACCTCGGCGTCGCGCTGCTCGCCGCCGGGACGGTCGTCGCCGGGCTCCAGGCGACCGTCGAGCTGCGGGCGCCCGTGCCGGCGGCGGTGCTCCCGCCGGCCGGCGCACCTGCCGGCCCGCCTGCTGCCGCGCCGCCTGCTGCGGCACCGGCTGCTGTGGCACCGGTCGCGGCGCCGGTCGTCGTGCCGGTCCCCGCACTGCGCCGGCCCGCGACGATGCGCACCCTGTGGTCCGCGGTGGCCGGTGGCTACCTCGCGACGGTGGCCGCCGTCGGTGCGGCCCGGGTGCTCGACGCCGTCGACGCCGGGACGTCCCCGGCGTATGTCGTGCCCGTCGCCGCGGTCGGGCTCGTGCTCGTGCTGGTCGCCCTGGCGGCCCCCGTGCTGGACCGGGTCGGCGTCCGGGGCCGCCCGGCCGCGCTCGCCGTCGAGGTCGTCGGCGGGCTGGTGCTCTCCGTCGAGGCGATCCTCGTCGGGGCGACGGTGCTGGCGCCGGCCTTCGCGGCGGCGTCCCGTCCGTGGGAGCACGGCGCGGGCGACAGCCTCAGCAGCGTCGCGCCGTTCACCGCCGGCTACGCCGACCGGCCGGGGCTGTGGCAGACGGTTCTCGTCGCCTCGTGCGCGGCGTTGCTCGTCGCGGCGGTCGCACTCGTCGTCGCGCACCGGGTGCGTCCCGCCGTCGTCGGGGCGGAGGCACCGTGGACCGCCCCGCTGCTCGCCGGCGCCGGCGTCGTCGGGCTCGTCTGCGCCCCGCGGCTCATGGTGGGGGCCGCCGTCGGCGCGCTCGTCGTGCTCGCGGTGCTGACGACCCTCGTCCGGCTGAAGGTTCCCGCGCTCGCCGGCCGGTCGGATGCCGGGCCCGGGGCCCGCGCGACCGCGCTGTCGCTGCGGTTCGTCGCGGCCGGTGCCGGTGTGCTCGCCGTCGTCGACGCCTGGAGCGTCCCGGCGCTGTCCGTGCCGCTCACGGTGCTCGGCGCCCTCGCGCTGCTCGCGGCCCGCCCGGCGGTCCCGGCCGGCGCCGGCCCGGCCCTCGTCGGTACGGCTGCCGTCGCGGCCGCGGTCGCCGCGGGCGGTGCGGCCGGGCTGCTCGACCGCAGCGTCGCCGACCGGTTCACGACGGCAGGCGTCGCTGCCGCGCTGCTCGTCGTCCTCGCCCAGTCCCTGGCGTGGGCGCCGCCGCGCCCGGCAGCGGGCGCGCCCGGCGCGCCGCCGACCCGCGGCCTGCTCGCCCGGCTCTCGACGGCCGAGCGCCTCGCGGTCACGGCCGCCGGTGCCGTCGTCGCAGTCGTCGCGCTCCTCGCCGCGGCGGCCGGCGGGGGCGGCGCGGACGGCGGAGAACCGGCCCGGCTCGCGGTGGTCCTCGGCGCGCTGCTGCTCGCGGCGGCCGTCACGGCCCTGGCCCCTGTCCGGGCTGCCGGGCCGGGCGGCGACCCCGCCGTGCTGCCCGTCGTCCGCGGGACCCGCCTGACCGCCGCGGGCGCCGTCCCGGCGCTGGTAGCCGCCACCGCCGTGGCCCTCGTCGAGCGCTTCGGCGACGTCACCGACGGCGTCGTCGCCCTCCGCGGGCTCGTCCTCGCGGCGGGTGCGGCCGCCGCGGCGCTCGCCCTCGCCGGACTGCTCGCGGCCCGGCGGGCGACCGTGCGCGACCCGCGCCGGCCTGCCGTCGAGGCGGGGGTCGCCGTCGTCGCGCTCGCCGCCGGGATCGCCACCCTCGCCGACCCGGTCGCCGGCCGGGCCTGGGTGACCCTGATGCTGCTCGGCGCCGCAGCGTCCGCCGTCGCGGTCGCCGCCGACCGCCGCCCCGTCGGCTGGCTCGCCTGGGTACTGCTCACCGCGTCGACCTGGGTGCGGCTCGACCTCGGGGACGTCGGGACGCTCGAGGCCTACACGCTCCCGCCCGCCGCGGCGCTCCTCGCGGTCGCGGCGCTGCGGGTTCGGCGCGAGCGGGGAGCCGCCGTCTGGCGGGTGCTCGCACCGGGGGCGGGTCTGGCGCTCGGCCCGAGCGTGCTCGCGAGCGCAGGAGGAGGGGACCTGCGCCCGTGGGTGCTGCTCGCGGTCGGCGCCGGGCTCGTCACCGCCGGGCTGCTCCCGGACGGCGGCGCACCGCGCGCCGCGCTGCTGCACAGGGTCGGCCGGGTGCTCACGCTCGCCGGGGCGGCCGCCGCGCTCGGGCCCGGGCTGCTACGGACGGGGGCCGCGGTGGTGGGCGTCCTCGACGACGTCCGGCCCGGTCCGTCCTCGCTCGTCCGGGCGGCCGTCGTGGAGCGCTGGTCCCTGCCCGCAGCGGCCGTCGTCCTCGCGGCGACGCTCGTCCTCGCCGTCCGGCACCGGGCCTTCACCGGCCGCCTCGCGGGCCTCGCGCTCGTGCCCGCCCTCGTCGTCCTCGCCGCGCCGTCCTGGGCCGCGGCGGCCGTCGTCCGCTGGGACGGCGCACCGCGGCTCGTCGCCGGCGACGCCGCGACCGGGCCGACCGTGGCCCGGCTGCTCGGGGCGCTCGCCGTCCTCACGGTCGTCGCGGTCGTCGCGGCCGCCCGGAGGGTGCCGGGCGCGGAGGCCGCGACGCCGGCGGGGCTGCTCCTCACGTGGCCGGTCGCGCTGCTCACGGCCGCGGCCGCGGGGCTCGTGGCGTTCACCGGGTACCGGGTGCTCGACGTCCCCGTCGAGGCCTTCACCGTGACCTCCGGCGCGCTCGCCGTCGCGCTCGGCGCGCTGCGGCTGCGGGCCGTGCCGGCGCTGCGCTCCTGGCCGGCGCTCGGGCCGGGGCTGCTCCTCGCCCTCGTGCCGACGCTCGTGCTCGCCGCGGACGGCGCCCTGTGGCGGATCCTCGGCCTCGTCGTCGTCGCGGCCGCCGTCGTCGCGGTCGGTGCCGCCCGCAGGCTGCGGGCCGGCGTCGTCGTCGGGGCGGTCGTGCTCGTCGGGCACGCCGTGGTCCAGCTCGCCCCGTACGTCGCGGACCTCACGACGTCGCAGTGGCGCTGGGTGGTCTTCGCCGTCGTCGGCGCCGGGCTGCTCGCGCTGGGTGCGACCTACGAGCGGCAGCTCGTCCGGCTGCGGCTCGCCCGGACCCGGGTGTCGGCGCTGCGCTGAGCCGCCGGGTGCGCCGCCGGCCGGCCGGCAGGGCGGGTCGCTGGGCGCTCGGGGGTGCGCACCCGGGGAATGCCGGCCGGGGGGATGTCGTCGCCACGCTTTGCTCTGCCATCACCAGCGAGCCACGCAGGGCACGGCCCTCGCCGGGCGACGTCCGCCGAGCGTGTGCACGAGCGTGAGGGCTCGTGTGTGCCGAGATGGTCGTCGCAGCGACTGATGCCGGGCACACTCACGCGCACGCTCGGGCGGAGAGTCGCCGGCTCGCTGGTGATGGCAGGGCGAGCGGCGTGCGTGGAGGCCGGCTCGCCGGTGATGGCAGAGCGAGCGGCACGTGCGTGGGGGACGCCCTGGAGCGGGGTCGCGCGTACTCGGGTCCGTGCTCGGGTCCACCAGGTCGTGATCACGACATGACGGACCCGATCATCGACCCGAGCTCGCTTCCGCGCTCGATGCACCGTTGGCTGCAGGCCGGTGCACGTCAGGACGTGCAGGGGGCTGTACCGACGGCTGTGACGAGCGCTCCGGTGCGCCGGTGCCGACGGGAGTACCGCGTCCGTTCCAGGGGCCGTCCCGCGCCTGGCTCGCTGGTGATGGCAGAGCAAACACCCTGGCGAGGCAGGAGCGTCACCCGGGGAAGCGCACGCGCCGGGAGGGGGACCGGACAGGCGGTCAGGCGGCCTCGGCGGAGCCGACCGGTTCGCGGTCGCCGTCAGTGAGGTCGGTCGTGCCCTGGGGCCGGATCTCGGTGAAGACGAACGTGCGGTACGCCCAGAACCGGAAGAGCGTGCCGAGGGCGATCCCGACGACGTTGCCGGAGATGTTGTCCGCGAGCGGGCTCTTGAAGCCGAGCACGTAGTGCGAGATGCCGAGGCAGGCGAGCGAGATCGCCAGGCCGCCGACGTTCATGACGACGAAGAGCACGAGCTCGGCGGTCGGGGCGCTGCGCCGGCGGTGCCGGAACGTCCAGTACCGGTTGCCGAGCCAGGCGACGAGGGTCGCGGCCGTCACCGAGAGCACCTTCGACAGCAGCGGCTTGTGCGCGAGCGGGGCCTCCGCGAGCGGCCACACGCCGGTGCGGAGCAGGTTGTAGACGTAGACGTCCGTGACGTAGGCCAAGGCGCCCACCGCACCGAACTTGACGACCTCGCGGTAGACGACGTCGACCATCGAGCGCAGCCGGCCGACGGCTCCCGCGATCCCTCGCATGCCGGTGAGACTACCCGCCGTGGCTGTGGATAGTTTGCGGTCGTGCCGCATCCCGACCCGCAGACCGCCGCGACGCGCAGCTCGTCGACGCAGCGTGACGACGACCTCACACCCGAGGCGGCCGCCGTCGCCCCCGCCCCGACCGGCTTCGGTGCGCTCCCCGAGCGGCCGC
The DNA here is from genome assembly GCF_002198655.1 of Kineosporia sp. A_224. Taxonomy (GTDB): domain Bacteria; phylum Actinomycetota; class Actinomycetes; order Actinomycetales; family Kineosporiaceae; genus R-H-3. The sequence continues at coordinate 15,900 of NZ_MWLN01000234.1, read as the reverse complement.
CCGGCGGCTTCCCCGTCGTCGGTGTCGTCGGCGGCGGCCAGCTCGCGCGGATGACGGCCCCGCCCGCGGTGAACCTCGGTGTGCGCCTGCGGGTGCTCGCCGAGGCCGTCGACTCCTCGGCGGCCCAGGTCGTGCCGGACTCGCCCGTCGGCGACCACCGCGACGTCGACGCGGTCACGGCGTTCGCCGCCGGCTGCGACGTCCTCACCTTCGACCACGAGCACGTCCCCACCCGGCTCCTCGAGTCGCTCGAGGCGGCCGGGGTCGCCGTCCGGCCGGGGTCCGCGGCGCTCGTCCACGCCCAGGACAAGGCCGTCATGCGGCGCCGGCTCACCGCTCTCGGGGTGCCGTGCCCGCGGTGGGCGCTCGTGCACGACACCGCGGAGCTCGAGGCGTTCGCCGCGACGACCGGCTGGCCGGTGGTCCTCAAGACGCCTCGCGGCGGCTACGACGGCAAGGGCGTGCTCGTCGTCGGCTCGGCCGGCGAGGCCGCCGACTGGCTCGAGCGCTCCCACCACCCGGACGCCGAGCACGCCGACGCGCTGCTCGCCGAGGAGAAGGTCGACTTCGTCCGCGAGCTCGCCGTCCTCGTGGCCCGCAGCCCCTCCGGGCAGGCCGCGGCCTGGCCGGTCGTCGAGACCGTGCAGGTCGGCGGGATCTGCCACGAGGTGGTCGCGCCGGCGCCCGGTCTCGACCCGGACCTCGCCGCCGAGGCCACGAACGCCGCGCTCCGGATCGCCGGCGAGCTCGGCGTCGTCGGCGTGCTCGCCGTCGAGCTGTTCGAGGTGACCGGGGACGACGGCCGGCCGGGCTTCGTCGTCAACGAGCTCGCGATGCGTCCGCACAACAGCGGCCACTGGACGATCGACGGCGCCGTGACGAGCCAGTTCGAGCAGCACCTGCGTGCCGTCCTCGACCTGCCGCTCGGCGACCCCCGCCCGCGGGAGACCTGGTCGGTCATGGTCAACGTGCTCGGCGGGACGTACGAGGACCTCTACCGCTCCTACCTGCACGTCCTGGCCCACGACCCCGGCGTCAAGGTGCACATGTACGGCAAGGGGGTCCGGCCGGGCCGCAAGATCGGGCACGTCACCGTGAGCGGCCCGGACCTGGACGACGTCCGGGCCCGGGCGCGGCACGCGGCGGACTTCATCACCGGCGTCATCGACAGCTAGACCGACAGCCAGACCGACAGCCAGACCGACAGCCAGACCGACAGCCAGACCGACAGCTAGGAGCCGGCAATGAGCGACACGGTCGTGGGCCTCGTCATGGGGTCCGACTCGGACTGGCCCGTCATGGAGGAGGCCGCCAAGGTCCTCGACGAGTTCGGCGTCGGCTACGAGGCGGACGTCGTCTCGGCCCACCGGATGCCGCACGAGATGGTCGAGTACGGCACCCGGGCGCACGAGCGCGGGCTGCGCGTCATCATCGCCGGCGCCGGGGGAGCGGCCCACCTGCCCGGCATGCTCGCCTCGGTCACCCCGCTGCCCGTCATCGGCGTCCCGGTGCCGCTGCGCTACCTCGACGGGATGGACTCGCTCCTGTCGATCGTGCAGATGCCCGGGGGCGTCCCGGTCGCGACCGTCTCCGTCGCCGGGGCGAAGAACGCGGGCCTGCTCGCCGTCCGGATCCTCGGGGCCGGGGCGGACGACGAGGCGCGGCGGCTGCGCGACGCGATGCTCGCCTACCAGCAGGGCCTCAAGGACGAGGCGACCGCGAAGGGCGAGCGGCTGCGGTCCCGGCGCAGCCAGCCCACGACAGGGTTCGGGTTCACCCGCTGACGGCGGGCCCGGGCGCGGGGCACACTGGCGATCATGTGGTCGCACGCGTGGGACGCCGTGGTGTGGGCGTGGACGTACGCGTTCCCCGCGGCGCTCGTCGCGGTCCTGCTCGTGTGCGCGGTGATCGGTCTGCGGCAGCCTGTGCGACGCGCGCCGTGGGGCGGGGAGAAGTGGGGCCGGGCGACCTTCTTCTACGTCGGCCTCGTGGTCTTCATCGGCGGTGACGCGCTGAGCGGCGACGGCCGACCGGTCTACGAGCGGCTCTGGAAGGGCACCGTGGTGCTCCTGGTCATCGGGATGCTCGCCGTCGAGACGCTGCGCTGGCTGCACGCCGGCCGGCCCGACGACCCGCTCCCCGTGGAGGACGACGAGGACGAGGACGACGACGAGGACGACGACGAGGACGACGAGGGCCCGAGAGGCCGCCGGGCGGCCTGACTGCGGGGACACCGCAGAGTTCGTGCGGGTCCGCTCCCTGGCCGGGGCCGGCCCGGCCGGACGACGGTGGGAGGCGTCCGACACCGACGCACCTGGGGGACCCGTGTCCGTGCACCCCGTCGCACCGACGACGCACACCGTCGAGCTCGAGCAGCTCGCGCAGATCAACGCCGCCCTCCAGGTGGCGGCCGCCCGCAGGGTGAGCGCCGACGAGCTGTCGCTGGACGGCGCCCCGCTCGTCGGGCGCGGCGTCCGGGCCTCGCTCGCACCCCTGCTGCCGGGGCAGACCCGGCTGCCGGGCTACGCGGTGCTGAGCCGGGTCGCGGCGTCCGGGCCGCCGGAGTACCCGTACGTGCACGGGCACTTCACGGCGCTGCCGTGGCGGCAGGGCGACCTCGTCGTCGAGCTGCACACGACCGCGCTCGCGTGGCTGAGCCACCGGCTCGACCTGCACCACCTCTGGGGCGTGCGCTGAGGCGACGTCCGCCCGAAGGCGCGCGACCGGCGGGGCCGGCGACGGAGGGCCCCGCCGGTCACGTCAGCGCTTCTGCTCGGCGGCCAGCGGCGCGATCGCCTCGGTGTCGTCGGTCTCCAGCGCGGTGAACAGCTTCTTGGCCTTCGCGGTGTCCCACGAGACGGCCTCGCCGGCCGGGGTGCGCAGCGCCGGGTTGCCGATCGGCACGGTGAGCGAGAGCCCGTCGCCGCCCGAGACGGCCCGCATCGCGAGCACGAACCGGGCCAGGCCCACGGGGGTCGTGCCGTCGTCGACGACGAGCGCGCCGCCGCCGGCGGAGGCCGCCGGGACCGCGCGCCACGGCGCGAGGATGACACCGGGCGAGAGGGTCTTGCCGGCGATCGCGGCGAGCACCTGGCGCTGCCGCTCGACGCGGCCGAGGTCGCCGCGCGGGTCGCTGTAGCGGGCGCGGGCGTAGCCGAGGGCGGTCGCGCCGTCCATGTCCTGGCAGCCCTTGGGGATGTCCAGGCCGGCCTTCTTGTCCTTCATGGCCCGCGGCGAGCAGACGTTGACGCCGCCGATCGCGTCGACGAGCGTGGCGTACCCGCCGAGGCCGGTCTCGACGTACTCGTCGATCGTCACCCCGGTCGCCTGCTCGACGGTCCGGACGAGGAGCTGCGGGCCGCCGAACGCGAACGCCGCGTTGATCTTGTTCTTGCCGCGGCCGGGGATCGACACGTACGAGTCGCGCGGGATGCTGACGAGCACGGTCGGGCCGCCGCCCGAGGGCACGTGGAGCAGCATGATCGTGTCGGTCCGGCGGCCGCCGATCTTGCCCGTCGCGAGCTTCTTGCGCTGCGCGGCGGTCAGGCCCTCGCGGGAGTCGCTGCCGACGACGAGGTAGGTGCGGCCGGGGGTGTCCGCGGGGCGCTTGTCGGGCAGCGCCGCGACCTTCGTGAGGTGCGTCCAGGCGACGGAGGCGAGCACGACCGGGTAGACGAGCGCGAGCACGACGAGGACGGCGAGCACGAGCTTCCAGGAGACGCCCCGGCTGCGCGGGCGCGGCACCCGGGGTGGGCCGGCCGCGAGCGTGCCGCCCGGTCCGCCGGGACCGCCGCGGAAGCCGGAGNGCCGGGGCGAACCCCTGGCCGGGGGCGCCCGACGGACCGGCCTGCGGGAACGCCGGGCCCGACGTCGGGCCGGCGGCGCCGGGCGTGGGACCGCCGCGCAGCCCCTCCATGCCGTCCTTGCCGCGCCGGAAGATGCGCGGCCTGGACCGGTACACCGTGCCGGGCTTGGCCGGGTCCGGGCCGCGGCCGCCGCCGCTAGAGCTCATCGCAGGGGCCCGCCCGTCGCGAGGGCTGCCCGGGGTCGTCCGTCAGGGGCGTGCATGTCTGTGCTGACGCGCGGGTGCACCGATCGGTTCACGTCCCGTTCCACGTCCGGCTCAGGCGACGCCGTGCCGGGGCGCCTCGATGGCCGGGCAGGTGTCCATGACGACCTCGAGGCCGGCCGCGGCCGCCCGGGCCGCGGCGTCCTCGTCGATGACCCCGAGCTGCAGCCACACGGCCTTCGCCCCGGCCGCGATCGCCTCGTCGACGATGCCCCCGGCGATCTCGCTGCGGACGAAGACGTCGACGACGTCGATCTGCCCGGGGACGTCCGCGAGCGTGCGGTAGCCGGGGGCGCCGTGGACGGCGTCCGCCTTCGGGTGCACGGGAACGATCTCCATGCCGAGCTGGTCCTGCAGGTAGCGGCCGATCCGGTAGGCGACCCGCGTCGGGTTCTCGGACAGGCCCACGACCGCCCAACGGCTGCCCCGGGAGGCCAGCAGGCTGCGGACGACGTCCGAGTCGTTGACGTGGAGGCGGTGCCGGGCAGGGCTCGTCATGCCCCCAGTGTGCATCCCCACCCCCGCAGTCGCCGAACCTCGCAGGTCAGCGCGACGCCCTCGACGCGGTCGCGCTCTGTGCTCGCCCGCCTGCATGTGCACCGGCATGTGCGACCGTGCGCCGTACCTCCGTCGACGGAGCGTGACGACGGTTCGCGCTGTACTGGGGCGTGGATCACATGTCGCGGCCGCCGCGCCGCGCGCGTCGCCCGGACGTCGTCCGGCCGACCGGCCCGCCCCTGCGGACAGGTCCTCGACGGCGCGCGCCGGCCCGCCGCACAGGCCCGCGAGGCTAGGCTCGGACCATGAGATGGTGCGTCACCGGCGGTGCCGGGTACATCGGTTCCCACGTCGTCCGCGCGCTGCGCGACGCAGGCCGGGAGGTCGTCGTCCTCGACGACCTGTCGAGCGGCCACCGTGGCTTCGTCCACGACGACGTGTCGTTCGTCGAGGGGTCGGTCGTGGACCCCGCCGCGGTCGACGCGGCCCTCGGTGCGGGCAGCGGGGACCCCGTCACGGGCGTGGTCCACCTCGCGGGCTTCAAGTACGCCGGCGTCTCGGTCGAGCGACCGTTGCACACGTACACACAGAACGTCACGGGCATGCAGGTGCTCCTGGACCGGATGCTCGCCGCGGGCGTCGGCCGCCTCGTGTTCTCCTCGAGCGCCGCGACCTTCGGCACCCCGGACGTCGACCTCGTCACCGAGGACACCCCGACCCGGCCCGAGTCGCCCTACGGCGAGAGCAAGCTCATCGGCGAGTGGCTCGTGCGGGACGTCGCCCGGGTGACCGGGCTGACGCACACCTCCCTGCGCTACTTCAACGTCGTCGGCTCCGGGTACCCGGACCTCTACGACACGAGCCCGCACAACCTCTTCCCGCTCGTGCTCAAGGCCCTCACCGAGGGCCGCACACCGCGGGTCAACGGCACCGACTACCCGACGCCCGACGGCTCCTGCGTGCGCGACTACGTGCACGTCCAGGACCTCGCGCTCGCGCACGTCGCCGCGGCCACCGCGCTCGAGGAGGGCCGCGCGCTGCAGCCCGTCTACAACCTCGGCAGCGGCGAGGGTCTGTCGGTCCTGCAGATCATGGACGCCGTCCGGCGGGTCACGGGGGTCGGGTTCACGCCCGAGATCCACGACCGGCGCCCGGGCGACCCGGCGCGGATCGTCGCGAGCGGCGAGGCCGCGGCCCGCGACCTCGGCTGGGCGAACCGGCACGACGTCGACGCCATGGTCGCCAGCGCCTGGGAGGCCTGGCAGCGCGCGCAGGCCGAGCCGGCGGACGTCTGAGCCGCACCCGTAGGACGAACGGAACGGCCGGTCACCCGCGCAGGGTGACCGGCCGTTCCGTTCGTCGTGGTCGTGCCTGGGGGCCGTCGGGGTCAGACCCCGACGAGAGCCTGCGCGCCGGCGAGAGTCAGTCGCCGGCGCGGGGTCGACCCAATGCGCGGTACGTCCAGCCTGCGCCGCGCCACACGGCCGGGTCGAGGGCGTTGCGGCCGTCGAGCACGTGCTTGCCGCGGACGATCTCGCCGAGCTTGGCGGGGTCGAGCTCGCGGTACTCGCGCCACTCGGTGAGGAGCAGGACGACGTCCGCCTTCGTGCACGCCTCCTCGGCCGTCGTCGCGAACTGCAGCTCCGGCCAGACCCGGCGGGCGTTCTCGATGGCGGCGGGGTCGGTGACGACGACGTCGGCGCCCTGGAGCTTGATCTGCGCGGCGACGTTGAGCGCCGGCGAGTCGCGGATGTCGTCGCTGTCCGGCTTGAAGGCGGCACCGAGGACGGCGACCTTGCGGCCGAGGAACGAGCCGCCGACGACCTCGCGGGCGAGCTCGACCATGCGCACCCGGCGGCGCATGTTGATCGCGTCGACCTCACGGAGGAACGTCAGCGCCTGGTCGGCGCCGAGCTCGCCGGCGCGGGCCATGAACGCGCGGATGTCCTTGGGCAGGCAGCCGCCGCCGAAGCCGAGGCCGGCGCCGAGGAACTTCGGGCCGATCCGGTCGTCGTGGCCGATCGCCGTCGCGAGCTGGGTGACGTCGGCGCCGGCCGCCTCGCAGACCTCGGCCATCGCGTTGATGAAGGAGATCTTCGTCGCGAGGAAGGCGTTCGCCGCCGTCTTCACGAGCTCGGACGTCGGGTAGTCCGCCGTGACGAGCGGGACGCCGTGCGACAGCGGGTCGGCGTAGACGCCGTCGAGCAGCGCCTTGGCGGCCGCGGCCGTCGCCGGGTCCGAGGGCAGGCCGTAGACGAGACGGTCCGGCCGCTGGGTGTCGACGACCGCGTGGCCCTCGCGGAGGAACTCCGGGTTCCACGCGAGCATCGCGCCGGTCGGCTCGACGAGGTCGGCGAGCCGGGCCGCGGTGCCGACCGGCACCGTCGACTTGCCGACGACGAGGTCGCCCGGGCGCAGGTGCGGCAGCAGGTTGCGGACGGCGGCGTCGACGTACGACGTGTCGGCCGCGAACTCGCCCTTGCGCTGCGGCGTCCCGACGCAGACGAAGTGCACCATCGGCTCGTCGGCCTCGGGCGAGCCGGCCTGCCGGGAGAGCACGGTGACGTCGGTCGTGAAGGTCAGCCGGCCGGAGCCCATGGCGCGCTCGAGGAGCTCGGGCAGCCCCGGCTCGAAGAAGGGCGCCTTCGCGGCCTGCAGGTCCTTGACCTTGGCCTCGTCCACGTCCACACCGACGACCTCGTGACCGAAGTCCGCCATGCATGCGGCGTGCACGGCCCCCAGATATCCACAACCCATGACGGAGATTCGCACCGGGCGAGACTAGCCCGGCGCGCAGAGGCGGAGCGCCCGAATCAACGAACAGTGATGTGGGCCGCACGGTCAGCGACCCTGTTCGTCGACGCCCGGTCGTCCGGCGTTCACGTCCCGCGCGTCGCCGGCTCCCGGGAGGTGCGACCCGGCCCGCCGTGCGTACCGTGGCGCCATGAGATTCGGCCTCTTCGTCCCGCAGGGCTGGCGCCTCGACCTCGTCGGCATCCCCCCGGAGGAGCAGTGGGCCGCGATGCGTGGCGTCGCCGCGCTCGCCGAGGCGGGCCCGTGGGAGTCGGTCTGGGTCTACGACCACTTCCACACCGTCCCGGTGCCCACCCAGGAGGCGACGCACGAGGCGTGGACGCTCATGTCCGCGCTCGCCGTCGCGACGTCCCGGGTCCGGCTCGGGCAGATGTGCACGTGCATGGGGTACCGGCACCCGATGTACCTCGCGAAGGTCGCGGCGACCGTCGACGTCATCTCCGGCGGCCGCGCCGAGATGGGCATCGGCGCCGGCTGGTACGAGCACGAGTGGACGGCGTACGGCTACGGCTTCCCGTCGGCCGGCGACCGGATCGCGATGCTCGCCGAGGGCGTCGAGATCATGCGCCGCGCGTGGGCCGAGGGCGAGGCGACGTTCGCCGGCGAGCACTACCAGGTCGAGGGTGCGATCTGCCGGCCGCAGCCGCTCCAGGCGGGCGGCGTCCCGCTGTGGATCGCCGGCGGCGGCGAGCGCAAGACGCTGCGGATCGCGGCCCAGTACGCGGCCTACACGAACTTCGACGGCACCCTCGAGGGCTTCCGGCACAAGTCCGAGGTGCTCGCCGGGCACTGCGCGGAGGTCGGCCGGGACTACGACGAGATCGTCCGGTCCGCCAACTACAACGTCGTCATCGGGCGGGACGAGGCCGAGGTCGAGGAGCGGCTCTCGGCGCTGCGGGCCCGGTACGAGCCGTACCTCGCACCCGAGCAGCTCGCCGCGGCCGAGCAGCAGTTCCGCACCGGCCCGCTCGTCGGCACCCCGGAGCAGCTCGTCGAGCGGCTCACCGAGCTGCAGGCGGCGGGCATGACGTACGCGATCACCTACTTCACCGAGGCGGCGTACGACACGAGCGGCATCGACCTGTTCACGAGCGAGGTCGTCCCGCACCTGCTCTGAGGTCGGTCGGCCGATTGGTTGGGCGTCCGAAGGTCGGACGTGAAATTCGCGACACGTCGCGGCTGCTGCGCGGGGCTACCCGTGCGTAACCTCGTGCCATGACCACTGCCGACGCCGCCCGCGCCGCGTTCCCGCACTTCGCCCTGCCCGAGGACCACGAGGCGCTCCGCGAGGCGGTGCGCGCCGTGTGCGACGACAAGGTCGCGCCGTTCGCGGCCGAGGTCGACGAGACCGGTGAGTTCCCGAAGCACGCGCTCGACGCGCTCGTCGCCGGTGACTTCCACGCGCCGCACATCCCCGAGGAGTACGACGGGGTCGGCGCGGACGCGCTCGCGACGTGCATCGTCATCGAGGAGGTCGCGCGGGCCTGCGCGTCGTCCTCGCTCATCCCGGCGGTCAACAAGCTCGGCACCATGCCGCTGATCCTCGCGGCGTCGGACGACGTCAAGCGCCGCTACCTGCCGCCGGTCGCCCGCGGCGAGGCGATGTTCTCCTACGGCCTGTCCGAGCGGGAGGCCGGCAGCGACACGGCGTCGATGAAGTGCCGGGCGACCCGGGACGGCGACGACTGGGTGCTCTCGGGGCAGAAGTCGTGGATCACGAACGCCGGTGTCAGCGAGTACTACACGGTGCTCGCGGTGACCGACCCGGACGGCCCGCGCGGTCGCAACATCACCGCGTTCGTCGTCGAGCGGTCGGACCCCGGATTCACGTTCGGGACCCCGGAGAAGAAGCTCGGCATCAAGGGCAGCCCGACCCGCGAGCTCCTCTTCGACCGTTGCCGGATCCCCGGCGACCGGGTCGTCGGCGACGTCGGGGCCGGTCTGCAGATCGCGTTGCGCACCCTCGACCACACCCGGGTGACGATCGGCGCCCAGGCCGTCGGGATCGCCCAGGCCGCGCTCGACCACGGATGCGCCTACGTCAAGGAGCGCAAGCAGTTCGGCAAGGCCGTCGCGGACTTCCAGGGCATCCAGTTCATGCTCGCGGACATGGCGATGACCCTCGAGGCCGCCCGCCAGCTCGTCTACGTCGCCGCGAGCAAGAGCGAGCGCAACGACCCCGACCTGCCGTTCTTCGGTGCCGCCGCCAAGTGCTACGCCTCGGACGTCGCGATGCAGGTGACGACGGACGCCGTCCAGCTCCTCGGCGGGGCGGGGTACACGAAGGACTACCCGCTCGAGCGGTTCATGCGGGACGCGAAGATCACCCAGATCTACGAGGGCACGAACCAGATCCAGCGGATGGTCATGGCGCGCCAGCTGCTCAAGTGACCCAGCTGCTCGAGTGACGTCGGGCCGGGTCAGAACCGGTACTCGAAGTCCTCGAACGAGTCGGTCGGGAAGACGTAGAAGAAGCGCAGGAGCCCGCTGCCGTCGTTGACGATGCCGTGCTCGGCGTTCCCGGGGACGTACACCGACGAGCCGGGCCGCAGCGTGTGCGCGACGCCGTCGAGGGTGACCGTCGCGGTGCCCTCGGCGACGAGGTAGACCTCGGGCGGGGTGTGCCGGTGCCGGCCGAGCCATTCGCCGGGCTGCAGGACCGCCACCCCGGTCGTCAGGCCGACGGTCGCCGTGACGTCACCGCTGAAGGACGTGCGGAACCCCAGTCGGCCGCGGACCGGGTCGTCCCAGCGTTCGAGCGGGACGTCGTCCTCGTGCCGGACGAGCGGTCGGACGTCCATGGCGGCTCCTTCGGTCGGGCGGCGTCGGCTCAGCGTCGCGCAGCGGCGCACGCGATGCACGTGGTCGCCTCCGGCCGGGCCTCGAGCCGGGCCGGCGCGATCGGCCCGCCGCAGCGCTCGCAGACCCCGTAGCGCCCGACGTCGAGGCGGGCGAGGGCCTCCTCGATCGCCGCGCGGCTGCTGCGGGCCCGGTCGAGCAGCGCCGTGACCTGCTCCCGCTCGAACGCGATCGTCGCGCCCTCCGGGTCGTGCTCGTCGTCCGCGTTGGAGTCCTTCGAGGCCTCGACGAACCGGGCGTGCTGCTGCTCCAGCGCGTCGACCTGGACGGCGTTCTCCGCCAGTGCGGCCGTGAGGCGCTCGCGGGTCGTGCCGGCGCCGTCCGTCACGGCCGGCCTGCCACGACCGGCACCTGCAGCCCGACGGCGACCGTCAGCGCGAGCACCCCCTCGGGGTCGGTGAGGGTGTCCCCGAAGAGCCGGCGCAGCTGGGTCATGCGGTAGCGGACCGTCTGCGGGTGGACGACGAGCTGGGCGGCGACGTCGTCCCGCCGGCCCTGGTGGAGCAGCCACGACCGGAGCGTCTCCACGAGCCGCTGCCGGGCGTCCGGCCGCAGGTCGTCGAGCGGGGCCAGGGTGCGCTCGCGCAGGTCGCGCAGCGCGTCGGCGTCGGCGCCGAGGACGAGCTCGGTGAGGTGGCTCTCGGTGTCGAGCAGCTCGCGGCGGCGGCCGAGCAGGGCGAGCAGCCGGACGGCGCGGGTCAGCGAGGCGGCCGCCGTCACCCACGGCCGGGCCGGCCCGACGACGACCGGCCGGTCGCGCAGGGCGTCGAGGGCGACCCGGCGCCCGGCCCGGCCCGGCGCGCCGGCGGGGACGAGCAGGACGTCGAGCGCGGCCTCCGGGGCGTCGCCGGCGCCGTCGTCGTCCGGGTCGTCGGCGCTGTGCCCGAGGAGGTCTCCCACGACGTCCGCGGGCAGGTGCAGCGTGCCGGGCGGGAGCTGGGCGAGGGCGAACCGGGCCTCGGCGGGGGAGAGGACGACGGCGACGAGGGTCTGCGGCGGGTCCCACTCCGCGCGCTGGGCGAGCGGCAGCAGCTGGTGCTCGGGCTCGCCGTCGAGGATCGCCTTCGCGAGCCGCTCCCGGTACTGCTCCCGGACCCGGCCGGTGACGGCGAGCTCGTCGCTGTGGCCGGTGACGCTCGCGGCGGAGAGGGCGTCGATGTAGGCGAAGACGAGCTCGGCGAACCGGGCCAGGGTCGCCGGCGGCATCCCGAGCTCGACGCAGTGCGCGCTCCACTCCCGCCAGGCCACCCGGGCGCCGACCCGGTAGGCCGCGAGCAGGGCGGCCATGGTCCGCCCCGACCGGGCCTCGCCGCGGCCGAGGGCGTAGGCGGCGTCGATGACGGGACGCAGCGGCATCCCGGCGTCGGGGCTCTGCGGCTGCTCGGCCATCGTGAGGAAGCCGCCGAGCGCGAGGCGCACCGAGCTCTCGAGGGTCTCCCGCAGACCCGTGCTGAGGGCCCCTTCGCCGAGCCGGTCGCTGTACTCCGGGACCCCGGCGCGGACGGCGTCCACGGTGCGGCCGGCGACGTCCTGCAGGCGCTCCCGCATGGACTCACCGATCGCCGGGTCGAGCGCGAGCCCGCCGTCCATCTGTTCCCTCCGAACAATCCGTTTCTGTAACTCCACGTCCGCAGAGTGAGAGTTTACCCTTGACGATCACCCAGACTGAAGCGGTGGAGAGCACCAGCACGCGGACACGCAGCCTGTCCCGCACCCTCGGAAGGGTCGCGGAGGCACTCTGCACGCCGCTCGTCCCGGCCGACTACCTCGACATCGTCGCCCCGATGCGCCCCGGCGCCCGCCGGGCCAAGGTCGTCGCCGTCCGGCCCGAGACCGCCCGCGCGACGACCCTCGTGCTGCGGCCGGCCTTCCGCTGGCCCGGCCACCGGCCCGGCCAGTACCTGCGCCTCGGCGTCGACGTCGACGGTGTCCGGCTGTGGCGCTCCTACTCGCTGACCGGCCCGCAGCGGGCCGACGGCACCCTCACCGTCACCGTCGGTGCGCTCGACGGCGGTGCGGTGAGCAGCCACCTGCAGTCCGTGCGGGCCGGTGCGCTCGTCGAGGTCGAGGGCCCGGACGGCGTCTTCACCCTGCCGGACGTCGCCCCGGCCAAGACCCTCTTCGTCACGGCCGGGACCGGCCTCACCCCCGTCATGGGCATGCTCCGGACCCGGCTCGCCGACCTGCCCGACGTCGTCCTCGTGCACTCGGCGCGGACCGCCGACGACGTCATGTTCGCCGAGGAGCTGCGGGACTGGGCCGCGCAGGGCCGGCTGCGGCTCGTCGAGCGGCACACCGCGACGGACGGCCGGCTCACCGCCGCCGCCCTCGCGGACCTCGTGCCGGACCTCGCCGAGCGCGAGACCTGGGCGTGCGGCCCGAACGGCCTCCTCGACGAGATCGCGGCCGCGGCGCAGGTGCAGGGCTGGACGCAGCAGCTGCACACCGAGCGCTTCCGGCCCGTCCTCGTCGAGCCCGGCACGGGCGGCACCGTGACGTACGGCCGGGCCGGCGTCACGCTCGAGGCGGACGGCGCGACCACCCTCCTCGCCGCCGGCGAGGCCGGCGGGGTGCTCCTGCCCTCGGGCTGCCGGATGGGCATCTGCTTCCAGTGCGTCGTCCCGCTCACCGAGGGCTCGGTCCGCGACGTCCGCAACGGCGTCGTGACGACCGCGACCGCCGAGGACCCCGCCCTCGTCCAGACCTGCATCAGCGCGGCCGCCGGGCCGTGCGCGCTCGACGTCTGAGCGCCGTCCGGCCCACCTGTCCCGCCCGACCGTCCTGCACGACCACTGACTGCCCCGGAGGAACCCTCCCGTGACCGCTATCCAGCACAAGCCCGTCAGCCCCGTCGCGCACCTCACGCCCGAGGACGTCGAGGAGCTCGGCCGTCTGCTCGACGAGATCCGCGAGGAGGTCGTGAGCAGCCGCGGCGCCAGCGACGCCGAGTACATCCGCAAGGTCATCAAGACCCAGCGCCGCCTCGAGCTCGGCAGCCGCGCCGTCCTGCTCGCCTCGCTGTTCCCGCCGGCGTGGGTGGTCGGCACGATCGGTCTGAGCATCGCGAAGATCCTCGAGAACATGGAGATCGGGCACAACGTCATGCACGGCCAGTGGGACTGGATGCGTGACCCGAAGATCCACTCGACGACGTGGGAGTGGGACAACGTCACGCCGTCCGAGCACTGGAAGCACTCGCACAACGAGCTGCACCACACGTGGACGAACGTGCTCGGCAAGGACAACGACCTCGGCTACGGGATCATGCGCGTCGACGAGGACCAGCCGTGGTCGCCGGCGCTGCTCGGCCAGCCGTTCTACAACTTCCTCAACATGCTCGTCTTCGAGTACGGCATCGCCGCGTACGACCTCGAGCTCTTCGCGCTCGGCAAGGCCTCGGCGGAGAAGAAGGCCGCGACCTGGGCCAAGGGCAAGCAGGTGCTGAGGAAGGTGCGCAAGCAGGTGCTGCGCGACTACGTCCTGCACCCGGCCCTGTCCGGCCCGTCGTTCGTGCCGACGCTCGCCGCGAACGCCGTCGCGAACCTCGTCCGCAACGTCTGGACGCACTCGGTCATCATGTGCGGCCACTTCCCGTCCGGCGTCGAGACGTTCACCCGCAAGAGCATCGAGGGCGAGACCCGCGGCGAGTGGTACCTGCGCCAGATGCTCGGCTCGGCGAACATCACCGGTGGCAAGTTCATGCACGTCATGACCGGCAACCTCAGCTACCAGATCGAGCACCACCTCTACCCGGACCTGCCGAGCAACCGGTACTCCGAGGTCGCTCCGCGGGTGCAGGAGCTCTTCGAGCGCTACGGCCTGACGTACGTCAGCGGCCCGCTGCCCAAGCAGGTCGCCTCCGCGTGGTGGAAGGTCATCCGGCTGTCGATGCCGACGAAGGCCGACCTCGACAAGCGCGCGGCGCGCAAGGCCCGCCGGGCGACCGGGCGTCGTCCCGCGGTGCCCGCGCAGCATCAGCAGGAGACGGTGCTCGAGCCGGTCGCCTGACCGGTCGCCCGACCGTTCCTCCCGCCGTCGGTCAGCGGACCGCGGCGAAGACGTCGTCGACCCGGCCGGGCCTCCCGGCCGGGTCGACGTACCACTCGTAGCGCAGCACGCGGTCGAACAGCCAGCCGGGCAGGCCGAGCAGGAGCCGCAGCGTGCGGGTGCCGCCGTCCGCGACGGCCTGGCTCGCATGCGCCTGCAGCGCAGCGCGTTTGGCCGCGGTGTACGCCGAGACGTCGACCCGGTGGGTGATCTCGTCGCGGCCGCAGTAGGCGTCCCCGAGGCGGGCGAGCGTCGAGGCGTCGAGCAGCCGGGCGGCCCGGGCGAGCCGCGCGCCGCGCACGAGCAGGTCGCGCGGCACCGTCGCCTGGAGCACGCTCGGCGTGCCGGCGAGCCGGGCGGCGACGGCCCCGACGGCGTGCACCTGCTTGTGGTCGGGGTGGCCGTAGCCGCCCGACGGGTCGTAGGTCGTCAGGACGTGCGCCCCCTCCTCGCGGAGCACCTCGACGAGCGGCTCCGCGGCCTGCGCGGGGTCGAGCGCGGAGAACGCCCGCGGGTCGCCGGTCGCGCTGCCCCCGAAGCCGGAGTCCGGCAGCCCGAGGTGGACGACGCGCGCCACCCCGAGGGCCGCGGCCGCCGCGGCGAGCTCGGCCCGGCGGCGGGTCCCGAGCGCACCGGCGGCCGCGAGGTCGGGTGACGTCAGCCCGGCCTCGCCGTCGGTCGCCGTGACGAGGACGACGCGGTGGCCCTCGGCGGCGGCGCGGGCGAGGGTGCCGGCGGTGAGGAGGGCCTCGTCGTCCGGGTGGGCGTGGAACGACACGAGGACGAAGCTCATGCCCCGAGCCTGACAGCAGCCGGGTGCCCCCGGCGAGCCCGCCGCCGAGTTCGGGAGGACAGGACGACCCCGGGTCAGACCATGGTCGTACCTGCCCGCGGCGGCCCTGCACCCTGGGGCGGACACCCGCTGCGAGGATGTGCCGATCTTCACCGGAGGCCCTGTCCCGCAAGGGCTCCGGGCCGCCACGGTGGCTCCATGGACGCCTCCTCGCCGCTGCTCCTGCCACCGGTCCCGACACCGGTCCGGCCGCCCGCCGTGCCGCCGCGGTCCCCGCTGCCCCGGACCGGCCGCCGGCTGCTCGCCGGCCTCGGCCTCGCCGGGCTCACCGCCGTGCTCGTCGCCGCGGTGCCGGCCGTCGCGGGCACGTCGTGGCCCGCGGTCGCGCGCCTCGCAGCGGGCACGGACCTCACCTGGCTGCCGTGGCTGGCGGCCGTCTGGCTCGCGGGGCTCGGCGCCTACACCGTCGTCCAGACCGCCGCGCTGCCGGGGCTGTCCGCCGGGCGCGCGATGGCGCTGACCCTCGGTGGCAGCGCGGTCGGCAACCTCGTGCCGCTCGGCGGCGCCGCGTCGATGGGCGTGTGCGCGGCGATGGCCCGGCGCTGGGGGTTCGGCTCCTCCCGGTTCGGTGCGTACCTCACCGTGACGACCCTGTGGTCGAGCGTGAGCCGGGTCGTCCTCGGGGCGGCGGCGCTCGCCTGGTGGGCGCTCGCCCGGCCCGGCGGGCCGCCGCTCGCGGACCCGGTCGCCGTGCTGCTGCCCGCCGTCGTGGTGCTCGCCGCGGTCGGCGCCGTCGTCGCGAGCGGGCGGGCCTGCCGGG
>NZ_MWLN01000233.1 GCF_002198655.1 Kineosporia sp. A_224 | reverse complement strand
CACCCCACCTCCCTTCCCCATGCCCCTTGCCGGGCACCAGTTCCAGAGCGAGGCTGACCTCATGGCCACCGTGGGCAGATGGCGCCGCAGGGGCGCCGCCGACGACGCGAGCGCCCTCGACCCGGAGGTCCTCGGGGCGCTGCGCGCCACCCACCTCCTGCTCGTGCCGACGACGGCGAGCGTGGACGACGTCTCCGACCTGCTCCGGGCCCGGGTGCCGCTCGCGGGTGACCTCGCCAAGGACGGCGAGGTGGCCCTCGGCCGGCACAGCCGCCTCACCGGGCCGTACATCCTCTCGATGGAGGACGCCGTCGCCGCGGGCGTCCCGCTGCCGTGGACCGTCGTCTACGCCCTCGAGGCCCCGGTCGAGCGCGAGGACCCGCCGCTGGCCGGCGTCGACGACCGCGACGGGTTCGCGCAGTCGTTCCCCGGCGGCCTGCCGTGGCGCGAGGAGGGCCGCACGCTCGGCCTGCTCGTCGCGATGGCCCGCCGGGTCGGCGGCGCCGTCCGGATCGGCGGCCCCGGCGGCGGGCCGGACCGGCTCGTCCAGCCGGACCCGCACCGTGCCGTCGACCACGTCGTCCACTCGCCGTTCTGGGTCGAGCCGGGCACCCTGCTCGGCGTCGTGACCCGGGAGGTGCCGACGGCCCGGCTCGCCGCCGAGGGCGAGACCTGGCAGGGCCCGGCCGAGTCGGCCTACACCGGCGCGCTGATCCTCTCCGACCTCGCGACGGAGGTCGTCGACCCGACCGGCACCCTGGCCCGGCACGCGAACAGCGGCCAGGTCGACAAGCAGGCGCTCGGGGCGCCCGACCCGGTCGACGCGTACGCGGTCATCGCGCCGCTCGGCCCGGGCGGCCACCACGGCGCGGTCGAGGTGCTCGTGCACGTCGCGGACGGCGACGAGACCGCCGCGCACCACGAGGACTGGGGCAGCCGGCCGTTCGTCACGTACGAGGTGAGGTGGCTCTGCTCCGAGCCGGACGCCTTCGAGCGCGAGCGCCGCGTACCCGACGAGCGGTACCTCGCCGTCCGCTCCCGGGTGGCCCCCGTCGTGGTCGCCGTGACCCGCGCCGTGGTCGAGGCGACCAGCGGGATCGTCACCGACGAGGACGGGTTCTGGCTGGACCGCTACCGCCTCTGACCGCACCCCCGACCGCAGCCCTGATCACGCCCCCGATCGCCAGGGGGCCCGGCCTCAAGTTGCCTGGTCGCACGCCGATGCATACCTCGTCCGATTCCGCGAGGAGGAGCACCGGATGGATGCGATCGACGAGATCGTCGCCGAGTTCTTGGTCGAGTCACATGAGAACCTCGACCAGCTCGACCGAGACCTATTGGCGCTGGAGCAGAACCCGGGATCGCGGGAGCTGCTGGCCAGCGTCTTCCGCACGATCCACACCATCAAGGGCACGAGCGGGTTCCTGGCGTTCCACAAGCTGGAGAAGCTGACCCACGTCGGCGAGAACCTTCTGAGCCGCCTGCGGGACGGCCGGATCGAGCTCAACGACGACCGGGCCACGTCCCTGCTCAAGATGGTGGACGCCGTCCGCGGTCTGCTCGCGGCCATCGAGGCCACGGGCGCCGAGGGCGACGCCGACCACAGCGAGCTCATCGCGACGCTCTCGGCGCTGCTCGAGGACGGTGCAGCCCCTGCGGCCGCGCCGGCCCCGGCGGCCGAGCAGCCCGCGGAGCAGGCCGCGGACGCCGAGGTGACCGCGCAGGCCGAGCCTGTCGCGGCGGCCGAGGCCGCGGACGCCGAGCACACGGACGCCGAGCAGACGGACGCCGAGCACGCGGGCGACGAGCACGACGACCACGCCGCCGCGGAGCACGCGGACGACGAGGCCGGCGAGCACGCCGACCCGGCGGTCGCGGGCGCCCCCGCCGCACAGGCGACGGCGGCCGCGGGCGGCGGCAGCACGTCGTCCGTTGCCACCGCCACGAAGGCGAAGACGCCGGCCGAACCGGCCGCCGTCCCCGCCCAGGGTGCGCCGCCCATCGGCGAGGTGCTCGTCACGGCGGGCGCCGCGACGAAGGACGCCGTCACGGTCGCGCGCATGGAGCAGGGCCTCGGGGACAACCGTCCCCTCGGCTCGATCCTCGTCGACCACGGCGCGGTCACCCCGGCCGCGGTCGAGCACGCGCTGGAGGCGCAGAGCGGTCACCGCTCGGTCGTCGACAGCTCGGTGCGTGTCGACGTCGAGCTCCTCGACTCCCTCATGCGGCTCGTGGGTGAGCTCGTGCTCGCCCGCAACCAGCTCGTGTCACGGCTCGACGACGCGAAGGACGCCTCCAAGGACTCGTCCCTCGCACGGTCGGCGCAGCGGCTCAGCCTGGTGACGAGCGAGCTGCAGGAGCAGGTCATGAAGACCCGCATGCAGCCGGTCGACTCGGTCTGGTCGAAGATGCCGCGCGTCGTGCGGGACCTCGCGAAGACGTGCGGTCGCCTGGTGCGGCTGGAGATGGACGGCCGCGAGACCGAGCTCGACCGCTCGGTCCTCGAGGCCATCAAGGACCCGCTGACCCACCTGGTCCGCAACGCGGTCGACCACGGCATCGAGCCGCCGGACGTCCGCAAGGCCGCCGGCAAGCCCGTCGAGGGCGTGCTCCGGCTGCGGGCGTACCACGAGGCCGGCCAGGTCCACCTGGAGATCATCGACGACGGCGCCGGCATCGACCCGCAGCGGATCGCGGCCAAGGCGCTCGAGCGGGGTCTCATCTCGCAGGCGCAGCTGGCGACGATGACCAGCCGGGAGATCATGCACATGATCTTCCTGCCCGGGTTCTCGACGATGGCGGCGGTGACGAACGTGTCCGGCCGCGGGGTCGGGATGGACGTCGTGAAGACCCGGATCGAGGGCATCGGCGGCTCCGTCGACGTGTCCAGCAAGATCGGTCAGGGTTCGACGTTCCGGCTCACGATCCCGTTGACGCTGGCCATCATCCCGGCGCTGACGATCGGCTGCGCGCAGCGCCGCTACGCGGTGCCGCAGGTCAGTGTCCTCGAGCTGGTGCGCCTCAACGGCGAGCACGCCCGGGGCGGCATCGAGCTCATCTCGGGCGCCCCGGTGTACCGGCTGCGGGACATGCTCCTGCCGCTGGTCCGCCTGGATGAGCAGCTGGGCCTGGTGCCGATGGGTGCGGCGGACGCCGACGGCGTCGTCGCGGACGAGTCGCGCGGCGGGTTCATCGTCGTCCTGCACGCCGAGCAGCAGCGCTTCGGGCTGGTCGTGGACGACGTCCTCGACACCCAGGAGATCGTCGTCAAGCCGCTGGGGCGCCACCTCAAGGGCATCCCGGTGTACGCCGGCGCGACGATCCTCGGGGACGGGTCGGTGGTGCTGATCCTGGACGCCGCGACCCTGGCGAGGCGGTCGAACGTGCTGAACAACTCGGCGGGCCTGGCCGCGGCCGACACCGCCGACGAGGCGGAGGTCCTGGACCCGGTCCTCGTGGTCGAGGTCGCCGGCGACCGGCGGGCAGCGATCCCGCTGGAGATGGTCACCCGGCTGGAGGAGATCCCGTCGGCGTCCATCGAGCACGTGGGCGGCCGGGAGGTCGTGCAGTACCGCGGGCACATCATGCCCCTGGTGCGGCTGTCGACCCTGCTCGGTGCCTACGGCAGCGAGGGTGGTGGCGAGGGCGTCCAGCTCGTCGTCTACACCCGGGGCGAACGGTCCGTGGGCTTCGTCGTGGAACGCATCCTCGACATCGCCTCGGAGCGGATCGGGACCCGCAGCGACATCGACGACCACGCCCTCGTGGGCTCGGTCGTCATCGGGGACAAGGTCGTCGAGCTCCTCGACGTCGAGAGCGCCGTCCTCGCCGCGGACCCGAACTTCTACACCGTCGCGGCGTCCACGGACACCGCCTACGAGGAGGCCCTGGCATGAGCCAGCTCTCGACGTTCGTCGTCGGCAAGTACCTGTTCGGCGTCGACGTGTCGCTCGTGCAGGAGGTCGTCCGGCTGCAGTCGATCACCCCGGTGCCGCTCGCGGCGCCGGCGATCGCGGGCCTCATCAACCTCCGGGGCGAGGTGCTCACCGCGATCGACCTGCGGGTGCGGATGGGGATGACCCGTTCGACGTCCGAGCGGGACCCGGTCAACGTGGTCATCCGGGTCGACGACGAGCCGGTCAGCCTGCTCGTCGACGAGATCGGCGGCGTCCTGGAGGTCTCGCAGGTGCCGTTCGAGCAGACGCCGAGCACGGTCGACGAGCGGGTCCGGGAGATGCTCCTGGGCGCCTACACGCTCCCCGACCGGCTCCTGCTCGCGCTCAACGCCCAGCGGGTGCTCGCGCTCGCCGAGGACGCCCGCGCGGCCTGAGCCGCTCGCACGGCCGCGCGGTCCGGGGGACCGCGCGGCCCGCCCCCGCTCGTCACGAGTGGTTCCGGTCCGAGCCACGCACGCTCTTGGAGACCTCCGATGTCGCAGCTGTTCCAGGCCGGCTCCGCCACCGCGGCGCCGGCGCGCCGCCTCCGTTTCGCGGACCTGAAGCTCCGCACGAAGGTGCTCGCCCTCGTCGGCGTGTCTGTCGTCGTCACGACGACGTGCGTGGGCGTGGGCGCGGTCTCGCTCAACAGCGAGAAGGCCCAGCTGAAGACCCTCGTCGCGAGCGACGTCGCCGCGGCGGTCCAGGCCGCCGACACCCGTGGACAGGTCGCGGTGTTCAGGCGGTTGACGCTCCAGCTCATCCTCGCAGACTCGCCGGAGCTGTCGGCGAAGGCGGTCACCAAGCTCGCGGAGACGGAGAAGAAGGTCGACGAGGGCGTGGCCGTCCTCACCCAGGTCGCGACCGGCGACGGGGACGCGAGCAAGGTCGCCGACGCGGCCAAGACCTGGGACGCGATGCGAACGTTCTTCCACGACAAGATCGAGCCGCAGGCCAAGCGCAACGACCTCAGCCCCGTGCAGTCCGCGGCACTCGCGTCGCTGGCCGTCGACGAGTACGGCACGGTGGCAGACGAAGCCGTGGTCGCGTTCGAGGCGCTCAAGACCGAGAAGCGCAAGGACCTTGACGCCGGCGCCGCCGAGGCCGCAGCGGTGGCGGACCGGGCCCGGACCACGCTGCTCGTCGTCGCCACTCTCGGGGCCCTCCTGCTCGTCGCCCTCGGCTGGTGGATCGCCGGTGCCGTGGCGGGCCCCGTGGCGAGGCTCAAGACGGCGATCGACGGTCTCGCGGACGGCGACCTCACGGTGCCGGTCGACGTGGACTCCCGGGACGAGGTCGGCCAGATGGCCGCGTCGCTCACCGTCGCCCAGGCCGCGCTGCGCGAGTCGATGACGACGATCGTGTCGTCGTCCGCCACGCTCGCCGGCAGCGCCGAGGAGCTCAGCGTCGTCTCGGCGCAGGTCGCCGCGAGCGCCGAGGAGACCTCGGTGCAGTCGGGGACCGCGGCCGCCGCGGCCGAGGAGGTCTCGCGCAACGTCCAGACGGTCGCCGCGGCGACCGAGCAGATGTCGGCGAGCATCCGGGAGATCTCGCAGTCCTCCACCGAGGCCGTCCGGGTCGCGCAGGCCGCGGCCGAGGAGGCCCAGACCGCCACCGGCACGGTCTCCAAGCTCGGCGACTCCAGCCGGGAGATCGGCGACGTCGTCAAGGTCATCACCTCGATCGCCGAGCAGACGAACCTGCTCGCGCTCAACGCGACGATCGAGGCCGCCCGGGCCGGCGAGGCCGGCAAGGGCTTCGCGGTCGTCGCGAGCGAGGTCAAGGACCTCGCCCAGGAGACCGCCCGTGCGACCGAGGACATCTCGCGCCGCATCGAGGCGATCCAGACCGACAGCGAGGCCGCGGTCGCGGCCATCGCGCGGATCGCCGAGATCATCGAGGAGGTCAACTCGTACCAGACGACCATCGCGTCGGCGGTCGAGGAGCAGACCGCCACGACCTCGGAGATGAGCCGCAACGTGCAGGACGCGGCCTCGGGGGCCGGCGGGATCGCCGGGAACATCGAGTACGTCGCGACCGCGGCGCAGTCCTCGAGCACGGGCATCGTCGAGGCGCAGCGCGCCGCCGCCGAGCTCGCGCAGCTCTCCGGGGACCTGCGGGAGCTCGTCTCCCGCTACCGGGTCTGACCCCGCACGGGACCAAGCACGGGACCACCACCAGCCCCACCCGAACACCGCAGCACGTACTTCACCCAAGCGATTCCAGAATCCGACCGGTCGTGCCGACAAAGACACTGCACCGGACGTCACCACCCAAGGAGCTTGCGATGCTGGCACTCGTCGTCGACGACTCTCGGGCCATGCGGTCGATCCTCACGCGACTGCTCACCGGCCTGGGCTTCGACGTCGCACAGGCGGGGGACGGCGCCGAGGCACTGACGGTGCTCGACGCCGGTGCGCGCCCCGACGTCATCCTCGTCGACTGGAACATGCCGGTCATGGACGGCCTGACGTTCATCAAGAACGTCCGCGCCCGCGAGGACCTGCGCGACATCTCGCTCATGATGGTCACCACCGAGAGCGAGCAGAACCAGATCGTCCGCGCGCTCGCGGCCGGCGCGCACGAGTACGTGATCAAGCCGTTCACGGACGAGGTCATCGCCGAGAAGCTCGCATTGCTGGGGCTGGTGGCCGCATGACCCCGACACCCGGGCGCATCCGGGTGCTCGTCGTCGACGACTCCGCGGTCATCCGCAAGATCGTCACCGAGGCCCTGGGTGCTGATCCCACGATCGAGATCGTGGGCATCGCCAACAACGGCCAGGAGGCCGTGGCGAAGGTCGAGGCGCTCAAGCCGGACGCCGTGACGATGGACATCGAGATGCCCGTCATGAACGGCATCGACGCGGTCCGCGCCATCCGGCGCTCCCAGTCGCGGCTGCCGATCGTCATGTTCTCGACGCTCACCGAGCGCGGCGCGTCCGCCACCCTGGACGCCCTCGCCGCGGGCGCGAGCGACTACGTGACGAAGCCGTCGAACGTGGGCAACTTCGCGGAGAGCCAGAAGAACATCCGCGAGCAGCTCATCCCGAAGCTCAAGGCGCTCACCGGGACGCGGCGTGCCGCGGCCGGGGCGGCCGGTGCGGCCGGCGCGAAGGCGCCCGCCCCCGTGCGTGCTGCGGTCCCGCCGGCGCAACGCCGTCCGCGTACCGGGCCGTTCGGCGTCCTCGCGATCGGCTCGTCGACCGGTGGTCCCGACGCGCTGGCCCAGGTGCTCCCGCTCCTGCCGGCCTCGCTGCCGGTGCCCGTCGTCGTCGTCCAGCACATGCCCCCGCTGTTCACCCGGCTGCTCGCGCAGCGCCTCGACGTCACGTGCAAGCTCACGGTCGTCGAGGCGTCCGAGGGTGAGCTCATCGTCCCCGGCAAGATCGTCATCGCGCCGGGCGGCAAGCACCTCGTCATCAGGCGCAGCGGCACGAGCGTCGTCGGGCACCTCACCGAGGACCCGCCGGAGAACTTCTGCCGGCCGGCCGTCGACGTCCTCTTCCGTTCCGTCGCAGCCGTCTACGGGGACCGCGTGCTCGCGTGCGTCCTCACCGGCATGGGCCGCGACGGCGAGAAGGGCGCGGGGGTCATCCGGGCCGGCGGCGGCGAGGTCTACGCCCAGGACGAGGCGACGAGCGTCGTCTGGGGGATGCCCGGCGCCGTCGCCGGCGCGGGCCAGGCCGACAAGATCCTGCCGCTGCAACGCATCGGCCCCGACATCGCCACGGCCCTGAGCCGCGGCCCGGCACCCGTGGGGGTCGGATCATGAGCCTCGGCGCAGCAGACTTCACCTACGTCACGACGATGATCCGGCAGCGCAGCTCGATCGACCTGCAGCCGGGCAAGGAGTACCTCGTCGAGAGCCGGCTCGCGCCCATCGCGCGGCAGGCGGGCGAGACGGACGTCGCGGGCCTCGTCGCGCGGCTGCGTCGCGGCGACGCGGCGCTCACCGACGCCGTCGTCGACGCCCTCACGACGAACGAGACGTCGTGGTTCCGGGACGCGCACCCGTTCGACGCGTTCACCAACCACCTCCTCCCGGACGTCGCGAAGTCCTCGACGACGCGGCAGATCAACATCTGGTCGGCGGCGTGCTCGAGCGGGCAGGAGGCGTACTCGCTCGCGATGCTCCTGCTCGACTGGCTGCCGCTGCACCCCGGGTACAGCGCGAAGATCATCGGCACGGACATCTCGCCGAAGATGGTCGAGCGGGCCCGGGCGGCGAAGTTCAGCCAGCTCGAGGTCAACCGCGGGCTGCGGGCGCCGTACCTCGTCAAGTACTTCGAGCAGCAGGGCCGCGACTGGATCCTCAAGCAGCCGCTGCGCGACCTGTGCCGGTTCGAGCGGGGCAACCTCGCGACGCCGGCGGTCGGGGTCCCGACGTGCGACATCGTCTTCCTGCGCAACGTCCTCATCTACTTCGACCTGCCCACCAAGCGCACCGTGCTCACGCACGTGCGGCGCGTCCTGCGACCGGGCGGGTTCCTCGTGCTCGGTGGCGCGGAGAGCACCCTCAACCTCGACGACGCCTTCCAGCGGATGGAGCTGGGGAAGGCCGTCGTCTTCCGGCACACAGGAGGTAAGGCATGAGCGCCATCGACGAGTTCGAGGAGGCCCGCGAGGACCTCGAAGCGCTTCTCATCGAGGTGCTCGGCTCGGTCTTCA
This sequence comes from Kineosporia sp. A_224, assembly GCF_002198655.1. Lineage (GTDB taxonomy): Bacteria > Actinomycetota > Actinomycetes > Actinomycetales > Kineosporiaceae > R-H-3. The sequence goes on along the minus strand of NZ_MWLN01000233.1, from coordinate 21,893 downwards.
GCGAGGAGGCCATGCCGGTCTGGGACGACGCCCTGCCGCCCGGGCCGATCGTCTCCTCGCGACTGGCCATCCACGACGAGGTGGACGACAGCTACACGATGGTCGAGGTCCGCACGAGCGCCATCGTCGCGCGCGTCCTCGCCAGCCGGATGCTGCTCACCGCGGACCCGGGCCCGGACGACCTGCTCGACGCGGTCGGCGAGCTCGGCAACATCGCCGGCGGGAACGTCAAGTCCCTCCTGCGTCACTCGTGCCGGCTCTCCCTGCCGCTGGCGGAGATGACGGACGACGCCGCGGCACCCGACGTCGACGGCGTCACGGTTCGTGCGGCTGTGCTCGGTCAGGTGGTGGAGCTCACCGTCCACCTGGCCGGCGACATCGAGGGCCTCACCTGGCCCGGATCGGCAAGCGAAGAGGTAGTGGAGACACCGGCATGAAGATCTTGGTAGCTGACGACAGCAAGGCGATGCGGATGATCGTCGTCCGCACGCTCCGGCAGGCCGGCCTCGGGGGGCACGACATCATCGAGGCGGAGGACGGGAAGCAGGCCTACGAGATCGCGCGGGCGCAGAACGTCGACCTCGTGCTCTCGGACTGGAACATGCCCGAGATGACGGGCATCGAGCTGCTCAAGGCATTGCGCAGCAGCGGTTCCGAGGTCCCGTTCTGCTTCGTGACGTCCGAGGGGTCGGACGAGATGCGCGAGCAGGCCTCGCAGGCCGGTGCGATGGGCCTCATCGCCAAGCCGTTCACGTCCGACGCGTTCGGGGACATCCTCGCGCCCGTCGTCGCCTGACCCACCGCGCGCCCCGGGCGCGCACCGCACCGCCCGCACCGCACCGCCCGCACCGTCCACTGGCATCCGACCGGACGTCCCGACGTCGTCCGACCGACCTTCCTGGAGCTCCCGTGAGCATCGTCACCGAGCAGTCGCCGCTGCCGAGCCGGCACGCCGTCCGCAGCCTTCTCGAAGGCCTCACCGGCCGCGACATCGACTTCCGGGACGGCGACCCGATCCCGGCCAAGCCGACGAACACCATCGCGGTGTTCGTCACCGACAAGCTCGTGACGTCGGCCATCGCCGTCGTCACCCTCGAGGGCGCCGCCCGCCTCGGCGGCTCGCTCGGCATGCTGCCCAAGGGCGGCGTGGACGACGCGATCGACACCAAGGACCTGTACAGCCCCATCAAGGAGAACTGCTACGAGGTCCTCAACGTGCTGTCGGCCGTGTTCAACGTGCCGGACGCCCCGCACGTGAAGCTCTACCAGATGTACGGCCCCGGTGAGGCCGTCCCGTCCGACATCGCGCAGCTCGCGTCGACGCTCGGCTCGCGGATGGACATCGCCTTCACGATCGCCGGCTACGGCGACGGGCACCTGTCGCTCGTCGTCCGCTGAGCCGTCCGCCCAGGAGGAACCCATGACCGCGCACTCCCTCGACACCGACGGGAACCCCGTCGGACCGCCCTCCGACGACCAGGAGGTCCACGGCGGTCGTGCGGGCATGGTGCGTTACGTCCGGGTCGGCCGCCAGGCCATCTACGACGCGCAGCGCCAGCTCGTCTCCTACGAGCTGCTGTTCCGCAACCAGTCCGACGCCAACGGCGCGGAGGTGGCGAGCGAGCAGGCGACGAGCCAGGTCATCGCGTCGACGTTCGGCACCTTCGGCCTGGAGGTGATCTCCGACGGCCGCCCCGTGTTCATCAACTTCACGCGGGCGTTCCTCACGGGGGTCATCCCGGTGCCCGTCGAGCCGGAGAACGTCATCATCGAGGTCGGCGAGCTCGTCGACGCCGACCACGAGCTCCTCCTCGGGCTCAACCAGCTGCGCCAGGCCGGGTACCGGCTCGCCGTGGCCGACTACCGCGGCGAGGTGAGCCGCAGCGCGCTCCTCGAGATCGCCGACTTCGTCAAGCTGTCCGTCAACGCGCTGCCGACGCTCGTCCTGCCGGGCCTCGTCGCGCAGTGCCGCCAGGTCGGCGCGACGCTCGTCGCGATCGACATCGAGGACGCCGAGACGTTCCAGCGCGCGGTCGACCTCGGGTTCGACCTGTTCCAGGGCCGCTACCTCGCCAAGCCGTCGGTGCTCGAGCAGCGCACGCTGTCCCCGAGCCAGCTCATCTGCGTCCGGCTGCTCAACGACCTCGCCGACCCCGAGGTCTCGGTGCAGCGGATCGAGCAGCTCGTCGGCACCGACCCCGGCCTCACGCTGCGCCTGCTGCGCACCGCGAACTCGGCGGGTGCCGGCTCCCAGACGGACGTCACCTCACTGCGCCAGGCGCTCGTCCTCATCGGCCCGCGCCGGCTGCGCTCGTGGGTCGTGCTCACGCTGCTCGAGGGAGGCACGACGAAGAACACGAGCGACGACCTCTGGAGCGTGCTCGCCAGAGCCCATGCCTGCCAGCGGCTCGCGGTCGACTCCAGCGACATGGCCTTCACCGTCGGCCTGCTCTCCGGCTGCGCCGACCTGCTCGGCGCGGAGCTCTCCGCGATCGCGGACGGCTCCGGCGTCGGCCCCGAGGCCCGGCACGCGCTCGTCGACGGCGAGGGCTCCGCGGGTCGCGCGCTGCTCGCCGTCCTCGCGCACGAGCGGGACGACGCCGACGCGGTGACCGAGGCGGGCCTGGTCCCGTTCGACGTCTCCCGCGCGTACCTGGAGAGCCTGTCCGAGTCCCTCCAGCTCGTCCACGACCTCCTCGGCAAGAACTGATCCGCGGTCGTCGACCGGATCCAGGGTTCGCCCAGGATCCGGTCCACGACTCGGGATCATCGGTCGAGAAGTGCGGCGCGTACCAGGGCGGCGACCGTCTCGGGGCGGTCCGTGAGGTCCGACCAGGTGAAGCGCAGCACCGTCCAGCCCGCGGTGACGAGACGGTTCTGCCGGTCCCGGTCGCGCTCGAACGCGTCCCGCCCGCCGTGCGCCGCCCAGCCGTCGACCTCGAGGACCACGCGTTCGAGTGAGAAGAGGACGTCGACGACCGCGATGGTCCGGCCCCTGAGGTCCGACACGGCGGAGTTCGCCGTCCACCCGCCGATCCTCGCCGCGGGGAGGATCGCGTGCAGGCGCCGTTCCCCCTCGCTGAGCGCCCCGCCCGCCGTGCGGCGCAGCAGCTCGCGCAGCGCGGGCGTGCCCCGACGTTCGTAGCCGGCGACCGCCGCGTCGCGCAGGTCCTCCCGGGCGACCACCTTCCGCGTCAGCGCGTACGCGAGCAGCCGCTCCCCGTCGTCGACGGGCAGCGTGCGCAGGCAGTCGAGGACGGTCCGGGCGGGCGTCGTCAGACGCGGGCCGCCCCGACCGAGCGTCGTCGTCTCGTGGTCCGCGAGGGCGATCCGGTGCGGTCTCAGGTCGCTGAGGGTCTTCATCCGGCGAGGCGTCACGGCGTGCGCGACGGCGTCGACCGGCACCGGGAGGCGGTGCAGCGCTGCCGCGGTGGAGTGGCTGGCGACGGCGTCCGGCCACGTGAGGCGGACGGCCCACACCAGGGTCGCCGCCGTGACCTCGCCCCCGGTCAGCGCCTTCCCGGCGACCCGGACCCAGACCCCGGTCCGCACCCGGCGTGAGACCTGGTCCGCCGACCACCCGGCCTCGAACGCCTGCTGCCGGGTGAAGGCCCCTGCCTGCCGGTGGGCCACCGGCGGCACGTTCCCGCGAACCCGCCTCTCGGACGACATGGCCCGACCTTGTCGCGCCGCCGGCCGCGACCCCGTGCACGCGTCGTCCCCCTGTGGACGACGTGACGAACTGCCGGGCTGTGGACGGGTCGAGCTGATCCGCTGTCGTCGACCGGATCCCGGGTCCGAGGCCTGGATCCGGTCGACCAGAGCGGATCAGGGGGTGGCGGTGGTCGTCGCGGCGGGGCCGGTGCCGGCGGTGTTCGTCGCGGTGACGCTCACCGTGTAGGTGACGTTGTCGGTGAGACCGGTGAGGCCGCACGACGTTCCGCTCGTCGTGCAGGTGCGCGTGGTCTGGCCGGACGCCGTCGCGGTCGCGGTGTAGGACGTCACCGCGGCGCCGCCGTTCCAGGTGGGGGCCGACCACGAGGCGGTGCTCGAGGTGACGCCGCCGCTCGTCGCCGACGGCGTCACCGGCGCGGCCGGGGCGATCGTCTGGCCCCAGTGCCGGGCGAGGTACTCCTCGACGGTGCGCCGCTCGGACGACGACAGCGCCCGGTTGAAGACGAGCACCTCGCCGACGTCGCCGTCGAGCGGGTACGCGTAGTCGTTCGAGGCGACGGTGTCGGTGCCGCCGACGATGAACGAGTCGCCGACCGACTGCCACGAGGCGACCCTCGACATCGAGCTCAGCGTGCCGGTCCCGTTGAGCGCCAGGCCGTTCGTCAGCGTGCCGCCGGACGACGACGAGACCGACGACGCGATGACGGGCGAGCTCGTCGCCGACGCCGAGCCGTACAACCCGTTGATGGCCGTGTCGTAGCCGTCGCTCTGGTATCCGTCGACGGTCGTCGTCGTGCCGCTGTAGGCCTTGGCGAAGATCCCCGTGTTCCAGCCGCTGTTGAACATCGCGACGGCAGCGGCGCTGTTCGTGCCCACCGTGCCGTACGTCGTCCGGGCCGCGGCCACCGCGAAGACCGTGCGGTTCGCGCTGCCCACGGCACCGATGCCGGTCGCGGTCACCTGGTAGACGTCCGGGTCGGTCTTCGTGAACCGCAACGCCGTGCGGCTGTTGATCGCGGCGGCGGTGAGCGTCGCGCCGCTCGTCGTCACCTTCGGGGCGTTCCAGCCGTTGCCGGAGCGGTCCTTCCAGCAGCCGACCTGGCTGCCGGCGGAGGCGCCCGAGCCGGTGCAGTCGGCCGCGCCGGACAGCGCCGCGTCGTACTGCGCGTCGAGCCAGACCTTGAGCGCGGACGACGCGAAGAGCGTCGAGGGGTAGGCCGACGCGCTCACGGCCGTCGACGCCGGCCCGATGCCGACGGAGTTCGTCGCCGTCACCGTGAAGGCGTAGGTGGCGCCGTTGGTCATGCCGGTCACCGTGCACGGGGACGACGCGCACGACGTCGTGATCGTCCCGAGGGTGCCGTCGGTCGGTACCGCGGTCACCGTGTACCCGCTGATCGCCGCACCGCCGCTCCATGGCGTGGTCCACGCGACCGACGCCTGGCCGTCCGCGCCGGTCACCGTCACCCCGGTCGGGATCCCCGGCGTGATGACGGTGCCCCACTTGCGCGCGAGGTACTCGTCGACGAGGCGGCGCTCGGCGGTCGTCAGGCTGCCGGTGAAGATGACGACCTCGGGGACCGGCCCCTGCCACCAGTACGTCATGCCGGGCGCGCCGCCGAGCAGCGCGAAGGTCGACCCCGTCGAGACCGCGCCGGCGGCGGTCGTCGCGCCGACGCCGTTCAGGGCGATGGACGACGACCCGGACGTGTACGCCGACGTGATCTGGAACTGCTGGTTCTGCACGATGTTCGTCGGGCTCGTCGACGCGGTCGGGCCGGCGGTGTACGTGTCCGAGATGACGGGTCCGGTGTTGAGGTACGTCGCGCGAGCCTGCCCGCCCGTCAGGGCGCCCCAGGACATGAGGTTGCGGTAGGCGACGGTGCCGGTGAGCTTGGCGGTCATCGCCATCGTCGAGGACGTCGTCCCGCTGGGAAGCTTCGAGACGGTGAGCGACAGGTAGTCGTCGACGCCGTCGAAGCCCGGTACAGAGCGGCCGTTGAGCGTCGTCAGGGTCGGCCGGTAGCCGCTGGTCGACTGCGGGGCGTTGTTCGCCTGGCCCGACTTGTCGGCCCAGCACCCGACGATCGTCGTCGCCGTCGCACCGCTGCAGGTGTTGGATGCGTACATCGTGGCGGCGTCCGCGCCGTCGAGCCACGCCCTGAGCCGGGCGGACGTCATGACGGCGGCCGGGTACGGGTAGACGGTGGCCGCGGCGGCGGTCGCGACGCCGGTGCCGGCGCTGTTCACCGGCGCGACCGTCACCGTGTAGGTGGCGCCGTTGACGAGACCGGTCACGGTGCACGGGGACGACGCGCACGACGCGGTCACGGTCGCGAGGGTGCCGTCGGACGGCGTCGCGGTCACCGTGTAGGAGGAGATCGACGCGCCGCCGTTCCAGCCCGACGGCGCCGTCCAGTCGACGTTCACCGCAGCGTCCGTCGTCGTGGACGCCGTCGCGGTGACACCGGTGACGAGACCGGGGGCGATCGTCAGGCCCCACTTGCGCGCGAGGTACTCCTGCACCTGCCGGTTCTCCGCGGCGGTGGGGTTCGAGGCGAGGACGACGACCTCGGCGATCCGCCCCTTCCAGACACCCGTGGTGTTCCAGCCCGTCGCACCCAAGGCCGCGCCCGCCGAGGTGCCGGTGTTGTTCGTCGCCGAGATGGTGTAGTTCGGCGAGGCGTTCATCGTCGAGGTGACGGTCGTCGACGTGATGACGCCGTCCGTGAGGACGGCGGTCGAGACCGGCCAGTTCTTCGTCACCGTCGCCGACGGCCAGGTGCTGTACGTCTCGAGGTAGACCTTGCTGTTGAACGAGCCCTTCTCCAGCACCCGCCCCTGGCCCGTGCCGGCCGCTCCCCAGCCGATGAGGTGCCGGAAGTCGGACGACCCGGGCGAGGTGTCCTCCTGCATCGCGACGGCGTAGACCGCGGACGACGTCGTCCCGGTCGGCAGCTTGGCCACCGTCAGGGGGTAGTAGTCGTTCGTGCCGTCGAACAGCGGGGCGTTGCGGCTGTTGAGGCTGCCGACGGTCGGCTGGTTCGCGGCTGTCGTCTGGACCGCGTTGTTCGCCTGCGTGGACTTGTCCTTCCAGCAGCCGATCGCGCCTCCCCCGGACGGCGCGGCACCGGTGCAGGCGGTCGAGGTGTAGAGCGTCGAGGCGTCGGCACCGTCGAGCCACAGCGACGTCGCGGCCGGCGTCATGACCCCGGCCGGGTAGGGCGTCACCGTCGTCGAGGACGACGCCGCACCGGTACCCGCGGCGTTCGTCGCGGTGACGGTCACCGTGTACGTGATGCCGTTCGTCAGGCCGGTCACGGTGCACGGGCTCGAGGCCGCCGTGCACGTCTGCGTCGACAGGGTGCCGTCGGAGGGGACGGCGGTCACGGTGTACGCGGTGACGGCGTTGCCGCCGTTGCTCGCGGGGGCGGTCCAGGAGACGGCGGCCGACACGTCACCGGCCGCGGCACCCACGGACGTCGGCGCGCCGGGCACGGTGTACGGCGTCACGGCCGCCGACGCGGCGGACGCCGGGCCGGCGCCGACGCTGTTCGTCGCCCGCACCGTGAACGTGTACGCGGTGCCGTTCGTCAGACCCGTCACCGTGCACGTCGTCGCGGGCGCGGTGGCGCTGCACGTCTGCCCGCCGGGGGACGCGGTCACGGTGTAGGCGGTGACCGCCGCCCCGCCGTTCCACGCGGGGGCGGTCCAGGAGACCGGCGCCTGGGCGTTCTGGCCGCCGGTCGCGCTGACGGCGGTGGGTGCCTGCGGGGTGATGACGGAGGCCCACTTGCGGGCCAGGTACTCCTCGACGCCGCGGCGCTGGGTCGCGGTGAGCGTCGTGTCGAGGACGATGATCTCCGAGCTGCTGCCGTACCAGCGCCCCGCCGGTGTCGTGGTGCCCCAGGACCCGATCCACAGGTGGTCGGTGCCCGTCGAGTAGGCGCCGCTGCCGGTCGCGCCGCCGTCGCCCTGGGCCCACACGGACATCGACGTCCCGGTGGCGAACTCGGCGACCGCGACACCGGTCGCCTGCGCCGCGGGCCAGGCGGTCGCGAACGCCTGCGGCGTGTAGTACGCGTCGACGCCCGTGGCGGACCAGCTCGTCAGCTTGCGCTGGCTGCCGTTCGTCGTGCCGCCCCAGGAGAACAGCGCGATGCCGTTCATCGCCGTGGCCGGGTTGACCGCGGCCGCGGCGGCGACCGTGCTGGATGCGGTGCCCGTCGGCACGAGGGCGACGTTGCCGGCGAGGTAGTCGTCGGTGCCGTCGAACGCGGGGACGGCCCGGCCGTTGACCGTCGTCAGGGCGGGCCGGTACCCCGCCGTCGCCTGGGTCACGTGGTTGCCGCTCGCCGACCTGTCCTTCCAGCAGCCGACCGTGGTCGTCGCGGTCGCGCCGGTGCAGGCGGACGACGCGAGCAGCGTCGCGGGGTCCGCGCCGTCCAGCCACAGCTTGACCGCGGAGCCGGACAGCACCGTCGCCGGGTAGGGCGTCACGGTCGCGGCGGACGACGCGGGGCCGGTGCCCGCGCTGTTCACCGCGGCGACGGTGACCGAGTACGTGGCGCCGTTCGTCAGCCCGGAGAGCGTGCACGGTGACGACGCGCACGACGTCGTCACGGTCGCGAGCGTCCCGTCCGACGGCGTCGCGGTGACCGTGTACGACGACACGGATGCGCCACCGTTCCAGGCGGGCGCCGTCCACGCGACGGTCGCGGTGCCGTCGGCCGTCGTCGACGCGGTCGCGGTGACGCCGGTCGGGGCCTGCGGGGTGACCACCCCGCCCCACTTGCGGGCGAGGTACTCCTCGACGGTCCGCCGCTGGGTCGACGTGGCCGTCCCGCCGAGGACGACGACCTCGGGGACGGCGCCCTGCCAGTAGTAGCCGTTGGTCGAGGACTGCCGACCGACGTTCCCGCGTGCCGTGACGGTGCTCAGCGACGTCGCGGCCGAGGTCGTCCCCGGTGCGCCGTTCATCCAGCCCGTCACCAGGGTCGACGTGTGCTCTCCGGCAAGGATCCCGACGGACGACGTCCAGGTGCCGGGTGACGTGGTGCCGGTGCCGTAGCCGTCGACGACGGCGGCCGCGCTCGAGGTGGTCTTGGAGAACTGCCGACCCTGCGCGCTCGTGGCCTCTCCCCAGAACAGCGCGGTGCGGTAACCGCTGCTCGCAGGGGCCGGGTCGGTCATCGTCGCCGCGAGGAACGTCGTCGAGGACGACGTCCCGGCCGGCAGCGTCGACAGGTTGCCGATGCCGAGGTAGTCGTCGGTGCCGTCGAAGCCCGGGACGGAGCGTCCGTTGACCGTCGTCAGGCTGGGGCGCAGCGACGTCGAGGACCCGGTCGCGTTGTGCCCGCCGGACGACTTGTCGGTCCAGCACCCGATCGACGTCGTCGGGGCCGCGCCGGTGCACGTGTTCGAGGAGTACATCGTCGCGGCGTCCGCGCCGTCGAACCACACCGCGAGGGCGGCGGCGCTCATGACCGCTGCGGGGTAGGTGACGAGCGAGACCCCGGGCGACGACGCGGGGCCGGCGCCGACCGCGTTGTTCGCGGCGACGGTCACCGCGTACGTCGCGCCGTCGGTGAGCCCGGTGAGCGTGCACGGGGACGACGCGCACGAGAGCGTCACCGTGGCGAGCGTCCCGTCCGAGGGGGTGGCGGTGACCGTGTACGAGGTGATCGCCGAGCCGCCGTTCCAGGCGGGGGCGGTCCAGGCGACGCTCGCCGCACCGTTCGTCGTCGTCGACGCCGTCGCGGTGACGCCGGTCGGGGCGGCCGGGGTCACGGTCACCGACCACTTGCGGGCCAGGTACTCCTCGACGGTGCGGCGCTGGGAGTCCGTGAGCGTGGAGGACAGCACGACGATCTCGGGGATCGGCCCCTGCCAGAGCGAGCCGCCGCTCCAGCCGCCGAGGAACGCGTTCGTCGTGCCGGTGCTGAAGGGCGCTGCCGCCCCGCTCCCCGGGGCGATGCCGTCGCGCGCCGTCCGTACCGTCGACGCGGCGAACTCGGCGACGGCGACCGTCGTCTGCGACGGCGTGAAGGAACCGGGGCTGCTGTACCCGTTGCCGTGGGCGTCGGCGAACATCGTGGCGCTGCCCGTGTCCTTGGCGAAGATCCGCTTGGCGTTCGTCGACGCGGTCCCCCAGGCGAGCACCGTGCGGTAGCCGGAGGTCGCGGGCGAGGTGTCGGCGAGCTGGACGACGTGGAAGGCCGTGCTCGCCGTCGTGCCGGTCGGCAGCAGGGACGGTGTCAGCAGCATCTGGTCGTCGGTCGCGTCGAACCGGGGTGCGGCGCGGGGGAGGTTCGTCGCCGAGAGGGTCGGCTGCTTGGCCGCCGTCGGCTGGGTGGCGTCGTCACCCGTCGCCGACTTGTCCTTCCAGCAGCCGACGGTCGTCGTGGCCGCCGCACCGGTGCAGCCGGACGACGCGAGCATCGTCGCGGCGTCCGCACCGTCGAGCCACAGCGTGAGGTTCGCCCCCGACATGATCGTCGCCGGGTAGGGGATCGCCGTGACGGCCGTCGACGCCGGCCCGGTCCCGATGTTCGACGTCGCGGTGACGGTGACCGCGTAGCTGCCGCCGTTCGTCAGGCCGGTGAGGGTGCAGGTCGTCGTCGGTGCGGTCGACGTGCACGTCGCGGTGCCGAGCGTGCCGTCGGACGGCGTCCCGGTCACGGTGTACGAGGCGAGGGTGCCACCGTTGGCGGCGGGGGCGGTCCACGAGACCGCCACCTGCGCGTCGGACGGCGTCACGGTGACACCGGTCGGGGCGCCGGGGTAGCCGGTGCACGCCGTGGCCGCGGCCGTCGCGTTCGTCGACACCCAGTTCCCGAGCCGGGCCTTCACCGTGGGCGTGACGGCGGCCGCGGGGACGGTCACCGACGCGCTCGTCCCGGACACGTTCGTCGCGACAGTGGTGCCGGTGCCGTCGGTGACGTCGTAGGTGAGCCCGGACGGCAGCCCGGAGGCCGGCGTCCAGGAGACGAGGCACGTGGTCGCGGCGGTCCGGGACGCGGTCACCGCGGTGGGGACGTACGCGGTGAGCTGGCCGGCCGAGTACACCGCGGGCGGCCCGGACGTCGTCGCGGAGAACACCGCCCCGATCACCCCGAGGACGAGCGCCGCGGCCACCACCGCGAACGCGCCGAGGCCGGCCTTCGCCGCGGTGGTGCGGGCGCTGCGGTCGGCGGCGCCGCGGTGGCGCGCACGCGAGGACTGCCGCGCGCGTGCGCGCGGGACCTCCCCGACCCCGTCGACCATGCCTGTTGGATCGACGTCCTGGAGTTCGCCCTTGACGCGCGTGCGGGTGATGGTGGCGCTGCGACCGCCCGATGTCATGCGCCGTCCGGGTGACGACGAAGATCGGTTCACCCGGACGGCCCACCGGGCTAAGGCTGCTACCCGCCCGTCGGCCCGTGGGGCCTGCAGCGCGACGGGTGACCGTGAGCCCTGCGCCCGGACGGCGGATCAAGGCCGGTCCGGCACGACCCGACGAACAGACGGTGACCCGGCCCCGGCGTGCGAGCCCGGCCCGCGAGGCGCTGCGCCTCGTGCGCCGGGACATGCGCTCGCCCGACAGCGGCGACGAGGGCCGCCAGCTCGAGCTCTGCCGGATCATGTGGTGGTTCCGGCATACGGTGGTGGCCGCGGCGCTCCTGGCGGCGGTCGTGGACCGGTTCCCGGCGGCGTGGGGCGGTGGCATCGGGCCGGACGGCGACGCGCGGCTCCTCGCCGCGCTCCTCGTGGGCCAGGCCGCGACCCACGGCTGGTCCGTCCGGCGGCCCGACGCGGCCTGGCTCGCGGCCCTCGTCGACGGCGCCGTCCTGCTCACGCTCACGGCGCTCGGGCTGCCGCCGCTCGTCGTCCTGCTCTGCGCCGTCGCCGTCCTCGGCTGGGCGGCGACCTTCCGGCCGGCGTCCGCGGTCGTCGCGTACGTCGAGGTGCTCGCGGCCGTCGCCCTGACCTGGGCGCGGTCCCACGACGTGCTCGGCGCCGGCCCGGTCGTCGTCGCGTTCTGCATCCTCGGCGGGATCTTCATGATGCGGACCGTGCGGCTCAACATCGGGGCCCGCCGGGCGGCGGAACGCGACCGCCTGGTGCAGCAGGGCGTCGACATCGCTCTCTGGGAGCAGATCCCGGGCCGCAGCGCGTTCGTCATGAGTGCCGCGGTCGAGCGGGTCCTCGGCCACCCGGCGGCGCGCTTCGCCGAGCACCGGTTCTGGGAGGGCCTGGTCCACCCGGACGACCTCGGGGAGTTCGTCGCCCTCGACCGGGGCCGGCCGGCCGTGGGCCGCGTACGGCACGCGGACGGCACCTGGCGCTGGATCGAGAGCCGGGCGACGACGGTCCACGACCGGGGCGGCCGTCGGGTCTTCTCCGCGGGCGTGCTCGTCGACCGGACGCAGGAGGTCGAGGCCCAGCGCGAGGCCGCCGAGATGGCCCGCCTGCTCCACGACCAGGCACGGCACGACGAGCTCACCGGCCTCGCGAACCGGCGCTACCTCTTCGAGTGCCTCGAGGAACGGCTCGGCGCCGGCCCCGGGGCGGACGGGCACGACCAGCCGTGCGCGCTCTTCCTCCTCGACCTCGACGACTTCAAGGAGATCAACGACTCCCTCGGGCACGCCACCGGTGACCAGGTGCTCGCGGGCATCGGCCGGCGGCTCGCGGCCGCCGTCCCCGACGGTCTCGTCGCGCGGCTCGGCGGCGACGAGTTCGCCGTCCTGTCGTGCGGCCTGACCCCGCAGGAGGCCGAGTCCCGCGGCCGCCTGCTCGCCGACGTCGTCCACGAGCCGCTCGAGGTCGACGGCCTGCGGCTGCGGGTCCGCGCGAGCGTCGGCATCTCGCTGCACCCGCGCGACGCGGACGACGCGGCCGAGCTCATGCGCCGCGCCGACGTCGCGATGTACCAGGCGAAGGAGCACGGCTCGGCCCCGCAGCGGTACGACGCCGCGACCGACCTCTTCGGGCGTGAGCGTGTGCAGCTCACGGCCGGTCTCTACCAGGCGGTGCCGAACGACGAGCTGCTCCTGCACCACCAGCCGCTCGTCGACGTCGCGACCGGCCGGGTCGTCGCGCTCGAGGCGCTGAGCCGCTGGGAGCACCCCGAGCTCGGCCTCGTGGCCCCGGCCCGGTTCATCGAGCTCGCGGAGATCTCCGGGGAGATCCAGCGGATCACCCGGTGGGCGATCCGCCGCGCGCTCGAGGACCTGGTCGCCCTCGGCGACGGGTGGGCCGGGGTCGAGATGTCGGTGAACCTCTCGGTGCGCAACGTCTACGAGCCCGACCTCGCGGCCTGGCTCGCCGACACCCTCGCCGACCTCGGCGTCGCCGGGGAGCGCCTCGTCCTCGAGATCACCGAGGGCGCCGTCATGGTCGACTACGCGGCGGCGGTCACGTTCGTCGAGACCATGCGCGACCTCGGCGTCCGGACGTGGATCGACGACTTCGGCACCGGCCACTCCTCGCTCGCCCGGCTGCGCCGGCTGCCCGTGGACGGCGTGAAGATCGACCGCGCGTTCGTCTCGGCCGCGCTGCAGTCGGACGCCGACCGCAACCTGCTCGCCGGCCTGCTCGGCATGGTCCAGTCGCTGGGCCTGTCGACCGTCGGCGAGGGGGTGGAGACCCAGGAGTCCCTCGACCTGCTCAGCTCGCTCGGCTGCGACGTCGCCCAGGGCTGGCTGTACGGCCGCCCGGTGCCGCTCGACCGGCTGCCGCCGACCTCCGCGGAGCTCGACGGCCCGCGACCGGCGGTGCTGCCGGGCGGCACGTCATCGGTCGCGCCGCTGCCGGTCGTGCGGCCGCGGCGCGGCGGGGCCGCGGCCGGTCAGGTGCCCGCCGCGACCTGATCGTCGTCCGCGTCGGGGCCGCCGCCCGGACCGAGCAGGAGGATCGTCCGGAACGGCCCGCCCCGCCCGGTGGGGCCGCCGGGCCAGGTGCGTCGGTCGAGGAGGAGGGCGTCCCCGGGGCCCAGCAAGACGCCGGCCGCGGCGGGGCCCGGCCGGCCCGGCGGGAGCCGGTGCCCGGACGGTGTCGCGAGCATCGTCGCGTGCTCGGCCGCGGTGACGTCGGTGAGCCAGTGCACCGGCCCGTGCCGCCACGGGTGTGCCGGGTCCGGCACCGCCCGGACGAGCAGCCGGGGCACGCGCAGCTGCAGCTGCCGGCAGAGCAGGGCCCAGCGCAGGCCGGACCCGTTGCTGCGCAGCAGGTCCGCGAGCGCGGGGTCGCCGGCAGCCTCGCGCGGCAGGTGCAGCCGGCGGCCGGGCTCGGCGACGCCGCGGGCCGGCCGCCGGGTCTGGGCCCGGTCGAGGACCGCCGTCCACGCGTGCACCTGCGTCGCCGTCAATGCCCCGGGGCGCACCGTGAACCCCCGGCGCTCGACGTCCTCGAGCTCGTGCTGCGCTGCGGGCATGGCACGCTCCCCGGCGGACGGTCGCGGCGGCCGCCCTGTGCAGGGACAGACGCACGGGACGCCGCGGACGATGCGTCCGCGGCGTCCCGGTGCCGGTGGCTTGTCGCAGGCCTGCGGGGTTGCCGCAGACCGGTGTCAGCGCCCCTTGGCGAGCCCGGCCTCGACGGCCGCGATGAGCCGCGGCCGCAGCTCGGCCGCCGGGATCACCGCGTCGACGGAGCCGACCTTCACCGCGCGCTCGATCGAGTGCACCGCGTCGAACTCGCCGGCGACCTCGGTGAGCTTCTCCGAGCGCACCGCGGCCCGCAGCTCCGCGAGCTCGGCCCGCAGCCGGGCGCGCTCGATCTCCTCGGCGGAGGCGAGCTGGGCCTCGACGGCACGCACCCGCGGGTCGGCCGCCGTCCGGTTGTCGACCTCGCCCGTGAAGACGACGCCGGCCGCCGGTGCGCCGCCGATGACCGAGGCGAACGAGCCCTCGACCGCGAGCACGGTCATGTTGTCGTGCAACGTCTTCGAGAACACGACGAACGCGCCGCCGTGGTAGCGGGAGACGACGCAGAAGACGATCGGGCCGTCGAAGTTGACGACCGCGCGGCCGATCTCGGCGCCGTACTCGAGCTGGAGCATCCGCATCGACTCCGGCGACCCGTCGAAGCCCGACAGGTTCGCGAGGACGACGAGGGGCCGGCTGCCGCTCGCGGCGTTCACCGCGCGCGCCGTCTTCTTCGACGAGCGGGGGAAGAGCGTGCCCGCCGTCCAGGTGTCCGGCCCGTCGCTCGGCGGGAAGCCGCGGCGCGGGATCGGCCGGGACTCGATGCCGAGCAGGCTCACCGGGTGCCCGCCGAGGTGCGCGTCGAAGACGACCGACGTCTCGGCGTCCGCCATGCCGGCCCAGCGCTCGAGCGTCGGGTGGTCGGTGTCGGCGACCGAGCGCATGAGCGCGCGGATGTCGAACGGCTTCTTGCGCTCCGGGTTCGTGTCGGGGGAGAAGATGTCCCCGACGACCTTGAAGTCGCTGTCCGGCACGTCGTGCGGGTAGTCGAGGATGCTCCGGTCGCGCGGGTCGGTCGTCGCCGCCGGCCGCGGGAACACCTCGCCCGGGGTGACGTAGGCGTGGTCGTAGTGCTGGAAGAGCACGCCGACGGCGCTCGCCAGGTCGGGCGCCCAGTACTGCGCCTGCCCGTTCGGGCCCATGACGCGGTCGTAGCCGCCGATGCCGAAGTTGTCCTCGGCGGAGACGCCTCCGGAGTAGTCCAGGCTCGTCTTGCCGGTGAGCACCATGGCGCTGTCCGGCGTCATGACGAGGATGCCCTTGGTGTGCATGAGCATCGTCGCCTCGGCGTTCCAGTACGGCTGGGCGCCGACGTTGATGCCGGTGACGACGACGTTGATCTCCCCGCCGTCCTGCGTGAACTCGATGATCCGCCGCAGCCCGCGGGCGACCCAGTCCATGTTCTCCGTGCCGGAGTCCATGGAGATCCGGGCGCCGGCGGACAGCGCGAACCACTCCACGGGCGCCGACATCTCCTGCGCGAGGTCGAGCGCGGCGCAGATCCGCGCGCACTCGCCCTCGGCGACCGCGCCGAGCGCCTTCGTCGGGTCGCCCATGAGGACGACGCGCGCCATCCCCTCGGGGTGCCGGGTGCTCGGCGTCCGGACGACGCCGGCGACGATGCCGGCCCGGTTGCGGCCCGGGGGGCGCTCGACGGGGACGAGGCGGCCGTCGTCGTCGAGGTCGTGCTCGACGAAGGTGCCGCCCTTGCCGGCGATGAGCGGGACGATCTCGTACGGGTAGACCGTGCCGCGCCGGCGTGAGCGCAGCACCTTCTGCGCGTAGTCGTCGAGCGGCTTGAGCCGGTCCTCGGGCGGGCCGCTGACGGTCGCGACCACGCCGGACCCGGGCTGGTAGAAGAACCGTGCCGAGACGGCCATGACCGCCCCGCCGGGGCCGGTCACCCGGCCCTGGACGACGATCTCGTCGACGCCGGCGCCGGAGGTGAGCGGTGCCACGACCCGCTTGAGGGCGGTGAGCTCCTGGACCGGGGCGTCCATGACCGGCCAGATGTAGAGCCACACGTGGTTCATGTCGAGCCGGGTGCCGCCGGGCAGCGTGGCCCGGGCCCGCCGGATCGCGTCCATGCAGCCCGCGACGGCCCGCTCGGCCTGCGGCAGCGAGGCCACCTTGCCGTCGGCGTCCCGGATGATCGACAGCTCCCGCACCTGGGCGAGCACGATGAGCCGGACGTCGCTCGGGTTGTCCGGTGCGACGGCCTTGTAGAGGAGCACGTCGTCCGCCGACGGGAGCCGGGTCAGGTCGAAGTCGCGCAGCCGCCACAGGTCCAGGCGGCGGCCGACCATCGGGTGCAGGCCGCGGACGAGGGTGTCCTCGAGGACCGGCAGGGTGGCGTCCGGCGAGGGCCGGAAGGTGAACCGCTGCACCTGCTTGCCGTCCGCGCCGCCCGCGACGGCGACCGCGACCCGGCGCACCTTGCGGGCGAACCGCAGCTTGCCGAGCCGCTCGCGCAGCGCCTCGACGCTGTCCTCGACCCGGGCCGGGGCCTGCGGCCACGCGAGGTAGAGGTCGACCACGCTCTCGTGCCCGGCGGGTGCGGCCTCGACCTCGTCGTCGAGCAGCCGTGCGACGTCGTCCAGCTCGGACATCGCCGCGACCGTCGTCACGAGGTGGGTCGGCCGCTTGTCGAGCGTGTAGTCGGCGGTGACCAGGGGACGGCCGTCGACGACCCGGGTCGTCAGGTCGTGGAGGGTGTACTCCCGGTAGTGCCGCCGGGCGAGCACCTCCAGGAGCGGCTCGGGGGCGGAGATCCCGGTCGCGATCCGCTCCGCGAGGAACCGGGTCACCGGCTCCGGGCTCGCGACGAGCTCCTCGACGGTGCGCTCGAAGTCCTCGGTGCCCGGGTTGCTCGACAGGTACCCCAGGCGCTCCCGGACGGCCGCGAAGGCCTGCTGCCGGGCCGCCTCGACGACGGGTGCCTCGAACCACCGGAACCGCACGCTGCGGGCGAGGTCGCCGACGAGCGGGTAGCGCAGCTGGGTAGCCAGCACGAGCCGGTCGAGCACCTCGCGGGCGTGCTCGACCCGCTCCGGGACGGCCGCGTCCGTCGACCCCACCGGGGTGTCCTCGGTGAGCCAGCGCTCGAGGAGCGCGGCCACGAAGGGCAGGTGCGAGCCGGCGCGCTGCTGGCTGAGGAACGCGCGGAAGACCGCCTCCTCCAGGCGCGGCGAGCGGTCGAGGGAGTCGACGCCGTAGTGCGTGAGGAGCCGGGTGAGCCGGTCCCGGAAGCCCTGCGGGAGGCGCTCCCGGTCGACGTCGAGGGAGTGCAGGTAGACGTGGAAGTACTCGCGGGGGCTGTGCACCTGCTCGTCGCCGGAGTCCTCGGCGCCCGGCCGGTTGCGGGTGAGGTCGCACAGGTCGGCGAAGACCGAGAGCACGTCGAGCTCGCCGTCGACGAGCCGGGCGTCGTCCGGGGCGGCCTCCGCGCGGGCGGTGTGGTAGCCGGTGACGCAGGCGCGGCCGTCGTCCGAGGTGAGGTCGAACCCGAGGATGAGGCTGCGCAGGTCGGCCAGGCACGTGAGCGCACGGTCCGCCGGGGACCTGGCCCCCGCCGGTTCCGGCAGCTCGATGCGCTCCACGCGGCGCTCGGCCGGGGTGGCCTCGCCGTCGCCGGCGGGCTCGAGCCGCAGGAGCGGCTGGCCGGCCCCGACCTGGTCGTTCGCCGAGACGAGCAGCTCGCGCATCCGCCCGGCGAACGGCGCGACGAGCACCGTCTCCATCTTCATCGACTCGAGGACGACGACCGGTGCGCCCTGCGCGACCTCCTCGCCCGGGGCGACGGGGCACGACACGACGAGCGCGGGCGCGGGCGAGCGGACGACGCCGCCCTCGTCCTTCGTCACCCGGTGCACGACGCCGTCGATCTCGACGAGGTGGTCGGCGGCGTGGGTGGCGGTGACGACCCGGAAGGAGCGGTCCCCGACGACGAGCCGGGCGGCGTACTCGCCCTGGTCCTCGACCTCGGCGTCGGTGCCGAGCCCGTCGACGCTGACCCGGTAGCGGCGCGGGCCGACCTGGGCGACCTCGACCTTGTGCGCCGTCCCGCGCAGCTTGAGGTCGAACGCTCGGCCGACCTCGTGCCGGGCCTGCGGGCGGCCGCCGTGCGCGGTGGCGAAGAACCGCAGCCGCTCGGTGCGCTCAGCGTCGTCGTACGCGTCGATCGCGGCGGCGACGAGGGCGACCCCGGCGTCGCGGTGGTTGACGAGCCCGCCGGTGGTCCGGACGCGGTCGATCCAGCCGGTGTCGGCGCTGCCGTCGACGACCTCGGGGGCGTCGAGGAGGTCGAGGATGAACGACTTGTTCGTCGTCCCGCCCTCGATGACGACCGTGGTGTCGGCCATCGCGCGCCGCAGCCGCGCGAGCGCGACGTCCCGGCTCGGGCCGTAGGCGATGACCTTGGCGATCATCGAGTCGAAGTCGGCGGGGATCGTGTCGCCCTCGGCGACGCCGGTGTCGACCCGGACGCCCGGGCCGAGCGGCAGCCGGAGCAGGGCGATCCGGCCGGGAGCGGGGGCGAAGTCGCGGTCCGGGTCCTCGGCGTTGAGCCGGGCCTCGACGGCGTGCCCGTTCTCGAGCGGGGCGGTGCCCTCGAGCCGGCCGCCGGCGGCGATGTGCAGCTGCAGCGCGACGAGGTCGGTGCCGGTGACGAGCTCGGTGACCGAGTGCTCGACCTGGAGCCGGGTGTTCACCTCGAGGAAGGCGAAGGACCGCTCGGACGGCTGGTAGAGGAACTCGACGGTGCCCGCGCCGCGGTAGCCGACCTCGAGGGCGAGCCGTTCCGCGGACTCCTTGACCTGGCGCACCTGGTCCGGGCCGAGGACCGGGGACGCCGACTCCTCGATGACCTTCTGGTTGCGGCGCTGCACCGAGCAGTCCCGGACGCCGAGCGCCCAGGCCGTGCCCTGGCCGTCGGCGATGATCTGCACCTCGACGTGCCGCGCGCCCGTGACGAGCCGCTCGAGGAAGACGACGCCGCTGCCGAAGGCGCGCTGCGCCTCGTCGCGGGTGCGGGCGAAGACGTTCTCCAGCTCGGCGTCGCTCGTGACGACGCGGATGCCGCGGCCGCCGCCGCCCGCGGCCGCCTTGAGCATGAGCGGGTAGCCGATCCGCCGGGCGTTCTCCTTGGCGGCGTCGAGGTCGTCGACCGCGCCACCGCTCCAGGCCGCCACCGGCACGCCCACCCGCTCGGCGATGAGCTTGGCGCCGATCTTGTCGCCGAGGGCCTCCATCGCGTCCGGGCTCGGGCCGACGAACACGACACCGATCCGGGCGCAGAGCCGGGCGAACTCCGCGTCCTCGGCGACGAAGCCCCAGCCGACCCACGCGGCGTCCGCGCCGGTCTCGACGAGGGCCCGCTCGAGGACGGCGTGGTTGATGTACGGCCGCTCGGACGCAGGGCCGAGGTTGTACGTGTGGTCCGCCTCGCGGGCGAACATCGCCGCGCGCTCGCCGTCGGTGTGGAGGGCGATCGTCTCGATCGCCGTACCGTGCCGGGCGTTGAGCTCACGCACGGCGTGGACGAGGCGCATGGCCGCCTCGCCCCGGTTCACGATCGCCACTCGACGAAGCACGTCGCCTCCGCTCCTCGACCGCAGGTGGACAGGTCCAGGCAACCCTAGACGCGACCACGCGCCAGCCGAAGAGCAGGCGTGCGCGTGGAGTGAGCGATCGCACCAGGGGGACCCGCGTCACCATCGCACGTACCCGCGAGTAACGCCGTCGGGGGTACCGCCTTCGGGCTAGGGGCGCCCCGCCGCGGGGAGCGCGGTGTGGCAGCATCGCACGATGCGCATGCTCCCCGCCGTAGCGTTCTGCGTCCTGGTCGCCGGCTGTGCGTCGACAGACCCGCAGACGTCCGCCTCGACCGCGGTGGGCGGCACGTCCGCTTCGTCCTCGTCGGCGCCCTCCGCGAGCGCGTCGGCGGGAGCGGTTGCTCCGTGCGACCTGCTGTCCTCGGCGGAGCGGGCGACTCTCGCGGGCCGGCCTGTGGGGAAGCCTTCGCCCGGCGCCACTGGGGGGATGCCCCTGTGCAAGTGGCCCACGGCCGACGGTGGCTTCGTGCAGGCGGCCTCGGCCCCTGCGTCGCAGTGGGCGCAGTCCTTGCCGGAGCTGCTGCGGCTCGTGGAGGCGTCGAACCTCATCACCGACGACGAGGGCCTCGAGAAGCTGCGGGAGGGAGGCAGGATCGTCGCCGGAGGGCAGCGCCTCGACGCCGTCGAAGCGTGCGCGATGTTCTCCCGGCTGGTCGAGCTGCAAGGTGTCGCCCCGGGCAGGACCTCGGTGGTCAACGTGCTTCCGACGCTCGAGGATCCGAGCGCCGTCTCAGGCCAGATGTGCAGCGAGGGCACGTACACGTCCGTCATGGTCGCGAACGTCAAGGGACTGGACGAGCCGCTGCCTGTCGAGAAGGTCGAGACTGCGCTGGAGTCGGCCCACCGGCGAGCCACCGGATAGCGCTGGCCGACCCTCCCGACGTCGCTAGAGGCCCGGCCGGGTCACCGGCGGCGGCGGGACGTCGGCCGGCAGCGGGGTGCCCTCGAGCACGACCCGCTCGGCCCTGGAGGCCGCGAGCGCCTCCTCGGCTGCGAGCGCGTCGGCCGCCGCCTGGGCCTCGTAGTCGGCGACGATCCGGCGCAGCCCGGCGACCCCGAGGGTGCACACCGCGACGACCGCCGCCCACCGGACGAGCGCCGTACCGGCGTCGAGGTCGCCGCCCGAGACGAGCGACCACAGCGTGGGGCCGGAGACGAGCGCCCCGACGATCACGCCCCAGCGGATGTTGTCCATCGACGTCCCTTTCGTGACTGCGCGCCGAGGCTGCGGCCTCAGCGGGCGGCGGGCCGGGCGGACGGCCGGTCCGTGACCGGGTCGAGCCCGAGCGAGGTGATCATCCGGGCGCAGAGCAGGGCCGACCAGGTGACCCGGTCGACCGGGATGCCGTCCAGCCGGACGACCGGCAGGTCGAGCTGGAGGACGGCGGCCGGGTCGGGGACGCCTGCCGCGCCCTCCACGACGAGGGCGTCGACGGTGTCGAGCGACTCCAGCCACGCAGCCGTCGCGACGGGTCCGCGGCCGGCCTCCACGACCGCGACGACGGCACCGGCCCCGACGGCCTGGAGGGTGTCGAGCAGCCCCTCGACGTCGTCCTCGGTGGCGATCGCGACGACCCCGGCGGTGAGCTTCTGGGCCCGCGCGATCGCGGCCCGGCGGGCCTGGCCCGGGCGCGGCGGCACGACGACGACGGGGCGCGGCCGGTCGTCGATCGCGAGGTCGAGCGCCGTCCGGTGCGCCTCGAGCGCGACGAGCGGGGCCGGTCCGACGACCGCGACGATCCGGGTGTCCGGGTCGATGTCCGAGGTCGGGAGCCGGTCGAGCATGCGGAGCACGCCGGAGAACCGGTCGGGGCCCTTGTAGCGGCGGGTCCACGAGGCCGGGACGCCGAGCCGGCGCAGCGCGCGACGGTCGGCGCTCACCTGCAGGTCGGTCGAGCCGTCGTGGTCCGTCGACTCCGGCTCGTACGGCTCGTCGTCGTCCGCCCCGAGCGCGACGAGCAGGCCGCGGGTGGTCTGCACGCTCGGCGGGGTCGCCGGCACGAGCGGCGGCACCGGGGTGCGCTGCGACGGCGGGGCCACGAGCGCGACCGGCTGGCCGATCCGGCTGACGGCGTCCTGCGGGGCCGCGTGCAGCGGGTGCACGGGGGCGAGCGGGGCGGTCGGCGCGGTCGGGGCG
>NZ_MWLN01000232.1 GCF_002198655.1 Kineosporia sp. A_224 | reverse complement strand
CCCGCCGCACGTCGTCCACCACCCCGCGCCGGGGACGACGCACGAGGTGACGAACCAGCCGCCCCCGCTCGAGGGCTACGACGTCTACGAGGCCGACCGGGTGCTCGTCGAGGCCGTCGAGCGGGAGGGCGCCGGCTGGGCCGGGGCGGACCTGCACCGGCTCGGCCGCCGGGCCGGCAGTGCCGAGGCGGTCGCGCTCGGGTTCGCCGCCGACGTCCACCGGCCCGCGCTGCGCACCCACGACCGCTACGGCCACCGGGTCGACGAGGTCGACTTCCACCCGAGCTACCACGAGCTCCTCGGCACGAGCGTCCGGCACGGCCTGCACGCGGCGCCGTGGGCGGACCCGCGGCCGGGCTCGCACGTCGCCCGGGCGGCCGGCTTCGTCGTCTGGAGCCAGGTGGACGCGGGCACCGGCTGCCCGGCGTCCATGACCTATGCCTCGCTACCGGTGCTCCGGGCGGCCCCCGGGCTCTTCGCCGGGTGGGGCCCGCGGCTCGTCTCGCGGCACTACTCCCCGGCGCTGGTCCCGGTGGCCGACAAGGGCGGGGCCCTGGCCGGGATGGCGATGACCGAGAAGCAGGGCGGCTCGGACGTCCGGGCCGGGACGACCCGCGCCGGCCGCACCCCGGCCGCCGACCACGACGGCGCCGAGGCGTACCGGCTCACCGGCCACAAGTGGTTCTGCTCGGCCCCGATGTCGGACGCCTTCCTCGTGCTCGCCCAGGCGCCCGAGGGGCTCACGTGCTTCCTCCTGCCGCGGGTGCTCCCCGACGGCACGCGCAACGCCGTCCGGCTGCAGCGGCTCAAGGACAAGCTCGGCAACCGGTCGAACGCCTCGGCCGAGATCGAGCTCGTCGACGCCGTCGCCTGGCGTGTCGGGGAGGAGGGGCGCGGCGTCCGGACCATCGTCGAGATGGTCGCGCTGACCCGGCTCGACTGCGTGCTCGGGACGGCGGCCCTCATGCGGCAGGCCGTCGCCCAGGCGACCCACCACGCCGCGCACCGCTCCGCGTTCGGCCGCCGGCTCGCGGACGCCCCGCTCATGCAGGCCGTGCTCGCCGACCTCGCGGTCGAGTCCGAGGCGGCGACGGTCCTCGCGCTGCGCCTGGCCGGTGCCGTCGACCGCACCGAGCGCGACCCCGACGACCACGAGCAGGCGCTGCGCCGGATCGGCACCGCGGCCGCCAAGTACTACGTCTGCAAGCGCGGCTGCGCGGTGACCGCCGAGGCGCTGGAGTGCCTGGGCGGCAACGGGTACGTCGAGGAGTCGGTGATGCCCCGGCTGTACCGCGAGGCCCCGGTGAACTCGGTCTGGGAGGGGTCGGGCAACGTCAACGCGCTCGACGTGCTCCGCGCGCTCGCCCGCACGCCGGCCGTCGCCGACGCGGTGCTGCGCGAGATCGACCTCGCGGCGGGCGCCGACACCCGCCTCGACGCCGCCGCGGCGTCGCTGCGTCGCGACCTCGGTGCGCTCCTGGCGTCGCCGGACGCCGTGACGTCGTCCGCCGTCGAGCGCGGTGCCCGCCGCCTCGTCGAGCGCACCGCGCTCGCCCTGCAGGGCAGCCTGCTCGTGCGGCACTCCCCCGCCGCGGTCGCGGACGCGTTCTGCGGCAGCCGCTTCGGCGCCGGCGGCCTCACCTTCGGCACGCAGCCGGACGGCGTGGACCTCGCCGCGGTCGTCGCCCGCCACACGCCCGCGCTGCCCTGACGCCGGCGGGCCGCCGCGCCCGCCGGCGCCGGTCCGACGTTGCGCCGGTCAGACGCTGCGCCGCACCGGCGGCAGGACGCCGCCGTGCCGCGCCCGCAGGACGGTGGCGAGGTCCGCGCGCAGCGCCTCGAGCCGGCGGGCCCCGATCTCCTGCGCCCATCCGGCCTCGAGGTCCGCGTAGATCGACTCGACGTCCTCGAGCAGCGCCGCGCCGTGCGCCGTGAGGTGCAGCAGCACGACCCGGCCGTCGTCCGCGGACGGCTCGCGCCGCAGGAAGCCCTCCGCGACGAGCCGGTCGGCGAGCTTCGTCGCCGCCTGCCGGGACGTCCCGGTGAGCGCCGCGACGTCCACCGCGGAGGTCGGCCCCTGGCGGGCGGCGAGCAGGACGTACCCGTCGCCGGGGCGGACCTGCGGCCAGCCGGCGCCGGCGAGCCGGTCGTGCAGCCCGGTGAGCAGGTCGTCCAGGCCGATCGCCAGCAGCCGGGCCAGCGGCACCGGTCCGGCAGGCGCGTCCGCAGGCGTCACTGCGCCCACGGCGGGGTGAACGGCTCGCCGCCGGGCAGCACGGCCCGGCCACCGACCGGCATGCAGCACAGCGCGCGCAGCGGCTCGTCGCCGGACGCCGTGAGCGCGAACGGCACACCGGGCGGAACGACGATCGCGTCGCCCCGGCCGGCTTCGAGGCGCCGGCCGTCGAGCAGCACGTCCGCCCGGCCGGCGAGCACGACGAAGACCTCCTCGCGGGTCAGCGTGTGCGGCTGCGCGTCGGTGCCGGGCTCGATCTCGACCTGCCAGACGCTCGTCTCGCTGCTGCCCCGGCTGGGGGACGCGAGGGCGGTGAAGGCAGCACCCGGGAGGTGATGGGTGGCTGCGGGGGGTGCGGTGATGACGGGCACGGTGGGCTCCTTCCACGAGCGGTCCCGCGGGCGCGGGCACCCGACGACCGGGGGCGCTCCCTCTGCGGGACAACGGGTCCAGCGTCCGACCCGACGCACAGATTGTCAACCTGGTTGACGATTTCTCTTCCGGGGCCCGGCGGTGCGAGCATGGCCACCGTGACCCCGCCGGCCTCCAGCCCCGCCCCGTCCGACCCGCGCGACCCGCTGGGCCTGGCCGCCGACGCACCGCTGCTCGACGGTTGGCTGCGCTTCGACGACCAGGTGCGGGCGGGCACGGTGACGCCGTTCACCATCCCCGGGCACAAGCAGCGCACCCACCTCGTCGGGGACGTCGTCCGCGGGGACGTCCCGCTCTTCGCCGGGGTCGACACGATGAAGCAGGCCGGCGGGCTGCTCGCCGAGGCGGAGCGCCGGGCGGCGGTGCTGTGGGGCGTCGACTGGTGCCGGATCTCGGTCGGGGGCGCGACGCACGGCAACCAGGCGGTGGCCCTCGCGCTCGGCCGGCCGGGGCAGGAGGTCGTCGTCTCCCGGACCCTGCACCGCTCGCTCCTGCTCGGGATGGTGCTCGCCGGACTGCGGCCGGTGTGGGTGCGGCCCGCGATGGACGCCGCGACCGGGCTGCCGGCGGCCGTCCCGGTCGACGCGGTGCGGGCCGCGCTCGCCGCCCACCCGGGCGCCTGCGCCGTCGTCCTCGGCGACCCGTCCTACGTCGGCACGGTCGGGGACGTCGCCGGCCACGCCGCCGTCGCGCACGCGGCGGGCGTCCCGCTCGTCGTCGACGCCGCGTGGGCCGCGCACTTCGGCTTCTCCCCCGCGACGCCGCGGCACGCCCTCGCCGACGGCGCGGACGCCGTCGTCACGAGCGCGCACAAGACGCTCCCGGCCTGGAGCCAGGCCGCGTTCGTGCTCGCCAGGACGACCCGCGCCGGTGGCCTGCTCGACCCCGACCGGCTCGAGCGCGGCTTCGAGGCGACGCACACGACGAGCCCCGCGGGCGCCGTCCTCGCGAGCGCCGACGCCTCCCGCGCCCTGCTCGAGCGGCACGGCGCCGGCCTCGTCGAGCGGCTCGTCGCGCTGGTCCGGGGCGCCCGCGACCGGCTCGCCGCGGTCCCCGGGCTCGCTGTCCTCGACGACCGCCCGGACGACCACCCGGACGGGCCGCTGCGCGTCGACCCGGCCAAGCTCGTCGTCCTGCTGGCCGGCACGGGCGCCCACGGGCACGCCGTCGAGGCCGACCTGCTCGCGGCCGGCATCACGCTCGAGATGGCCGACCGCGACGTCCTCGTGCCGATGGTCACCCTCTCGGACGACGCCACGACCGTCGGGCGGCTCGTCGACGCCCTCGTCGAGGCGGTCGGGCGGCGCCGCGGCGCGCCGCGGACGGTCACCCCGTCGCCTGCCTGGACCGTGGCGCCCGCGACCGCGACCGACCCCCGGACCGCGTTCTTCGCGCGCCACGAGACGGTGCCCGCCGACGCCGCGGTCGGCCGCGTGAGCGCCGAGCTCGTCGCGCCGTACCCACCGGGCGTCCCCGTGCTCGCCCCGGGCGAGACGGTCACCGCGCCGGCCCTCGACGCACTGCGGGCGACCCTCGCCGACGGCGGCCGGATCGCCTACGCGGCGGATCCGACGCTCGCGACCCTTCAGGTCGTCGAGCGGTCCGCCGACACACCGACGATCAGCGGTTGAAGTAGTTGAACGGTTGACAGCCGGCCCGAGGGGCCTGAGGGTGTGACCAGCGTCCGCAGAGCGGTCAAATGTCCGCTCTGCGTCGCGCAGCTCGCAGACGCAACGACGCATCGACACGAGGGCGGATCCCATGACCGAGGCCACCACGAACGGCGCGACGACGACAGGAGCGGGTGCCGACCTCGACACCGACGTCCTCGTCGTCGGGTCCGGGCCCGCCGGGGCCTCGATGGCCCTGCTCCTCGCGACCTACGGCGTCCGGGTCCGGATGATCACCAAGTACGGCCGGCTCGCCGACACCCCCCGCGCGCACATCACGAACCAGCGCACCGTCGAGGTCTTCCGCGACCTCGGCATCGAGGAGCGCCTCATGCGCGAGGCGACGCCGTGGGACCTCATGAGCAACACGACGTTCTGCACGAGCCTGGCCGGCGAGGAGCTCGGCCGGGTGCCGTCGTGGGGCACCGACCCGCGCCGGCACGCCGACTACGTCCTCCAGAGCCCGTGCTCGATGGTCGACGCGCCGCAGACCATCGTCGAGCCGATCCTCGTCGGGCAGGCCCAGGCCCGCGGCGCGAAGGTCCGCTTCGACAGCGAGTACGTCAGCCACACCCAGGACGCGGACGGCGTGACGACCCTCGTCCGGGACCGGCTCACCGGCGCGGAGCACACCGTGCGCTCGGCGTACCTCGTCGGCGCGGACGGCGCGCGCAGCAAGGTCGCCGAGGACCTCGGCCTGCCGTTCGAGGGGCCGGGCGCCGTCGCGGGCGCGCTCGGGATCATCTTCGAGGCGGACCTGTCGCGCTTCGTCGCGCACCGCCCGTCGGTCCTCTACTGGATGCTCCAGCCCGGTGCCGAGCGCGAGGGTGTCGGGCTCGGCGTCCTGCGGATGATCAAGCCGTGGACCGAGTGGATGCTCATGTGGGGCTACGAGGTCGCCGCCGGGCCGCCCGAGCTCACCGACGAGCTCATCCGCTCGCTCGCCGTGGCGCTCGTCGGCACCGACGACTTCGAGATGCACGTGACGTCGCGCTCCCCCTGGACGATCAACCACCACTTCGCGACGACGGTCGCCAAGGGCCGGGTGTTCTGCGCCGGGGACGCCGTCCACCGGCACCCGCCGACGAACGGCCTCGGCTCGAACACGTCGATCCAGGACTCCTACAACCTCGCGTGGAAGCTCGCGCACGTCGTCAAGGGCCTGGCGGCGCCGGCCCTGCTCGAGACGTACGACGCCGAGCGGGCGCCGATCGCCCGTCAGATCGTCGAGCGGGCCAACCTGAGCATCGCCGAGACCGGCAAGATCCTCGAGGCGCTCGACCTCACCGACACCTCGGACCCGGCCAGGCTCGAGGAGCGGCTCGCCGCCCGGCGGGCCCCCGGCCCGGACGGCGCCCGCACCCGGGCGGCGATGCGGGAGGCGATCGCCGCCAAGTCCTTCGAGTTCAACGCCCACGGCGTCGAGCACAACCAGCGGTACGCGTCCGCGGCGGTCGTCCCGGACGGCACGCCGATGCCGGAGCCGACCCGCGACCCGGTGCTCTACGCGCAGCCGACGACGTGGCCCGGCGCGAAGCTGCCGCACACCTGGGTGACCGTCGACGGCGTCCGGACGTCGACACTCGACCTCGGCGGCAAGGGCCGGTTCACCGTCCTCACCGGGATCGGCGGCGACGCCTGGGCGGACGCCGCGCAGCGCCTCGCCGCCGAGCTCGGGCTCGACCTCCCCGTCGTCGCCATCGGGCCCGGGCAGCCGGTGGACGACCCGTACGGCACGTGGGCGGACCTGCGGGAGATCGACGACGACGGCGTGCTGCTCGTCCGGCCGGACCTCTACGTCGCGTTCCGGGCGCAGTCGTGCCCGGACGCCGGCGCTGCGTACGACGCCCTCGGCGGCGCGCTGCGGGCCGTCCTCGGGCGGTCGTAGGGGCCGGGCTACGATCCCGCCCGTGACGCGATGGGCACAGGTGGCGGGCGGCGGCGCCGACGGGTCGGACGGCGCCCGCTACCAGGAGCGGTTCGACGCGATGGCGGCCGCCGGGCAGCACGTGCACGGCGAGGCCGACCGCTGCGGCACGCTCGTGCCGCCCGGGTCCCGGGTGCTCGACGCGGGCTGCGGCACCGGCCGGGTGGCCGTCGAGCTCGGCCGGCGCGGGTACGCGGTCGTCGGGGTGGACGTCGACGCCGGGATGCTCGCGCACGCCCGGGACGCCGCCCCGCACCTGCCGTGGGTGCGCGCCGACCTCGCGGACCTCGACGCCGCGGTGCTCGACGCCGCCGGCCACGGGCCGGGCGACGGGTTCGACCTCGTCGTCGCCGCGGGCAACGTCGTCCCGCTCGTCGCCCACGGCACCGAGGCGCAGGTCGTCGCGCGGCTCGCGGCGCTGCTGCGCCCCGGTGCCCCGCTGCTCGCGGGCTTCGGGCTGGACGCCGCCCACCTGCCGCTCGACGCCGCCCCGTTCGGGCTCACGGAGTACGACACGTGGTGCGCCGCAGCGGGTCTCGTGCTCGCCGAGCGGTACGCCACCTGGGACGGCGCCCCGTACGCGGGCGGCGGCTACGCGGTGAGCGTCCACCGCCGCCGGTGATCAGAGCCGGGCGCCGGTGATCAGAGCCGGCCGCCGGTGATCAGAGCCGGCCGCCGCCGTTGCCCTCCGACAGCCGGTTCGCGAGGTAGACCGGGATCACCGACGCCACGACGAGGGCCGCCGCGACGACGTTGACGACGGGCGCCTGGTTCGGCCGGAAGAGGTTCGCGAAGATCCAGATCGGCAGGGTCTGCAGGCCCGCGCTGATGGTGAACTGCGTGACGACGATCTCGTCGAAGCTCAGCGCGAACGCGAGCAGGCCACCGGCGAGCAGCGCCCCGCGCAGCTGCGGGAACGTCACGTGGAGGAACGTCTGCAGCGTGCTCGCACCGAGGTCGGCGGAGGCCTCCTCGAGCGTCGTCCCGGTGCGCCGCAAGCGCGCGAGCACGTTGTTGTAGACGACGACGATGCAGAAGGTCGCGTGGCCGACGACCACCGTGAGGAAGCCCAGCGCGACGCCGCCGGCGCTGAACGCCGAGTTCAGCGCGATCCCGGTGACGATGCCGGGCAGCGCGATCGGCAGGACGACGAGGAAGCTCACCGTCTCCCGGCCGAACCAGCGGTACCGCGCCACCGCGAACGCGGCCATCGACCCGAGCACGAGCGCCAGGGCCGTCGCGGCCAGGGCGATCTCGACGCTCGTGAGGAGCGCCTCCCGGGCGCCGGGGTTGGACGCCGCGCGCGACCACCACTGCGTCGTGAAGCCGGACGGCGGCCAGCCGAACGTCTTGCTCGGGTTGAAGGAGTTCACGAGGACGACGAGCAGCGGCACGTAGATCACCGCGAGGCCGCCGAAGGTGGCCAGCCGCAGCAGGAGCCGGGCGCGGGCGGACAGGGTCATCGCGGGCTCCTCCCGGGTCGGCTCACGGGCTGTGTCACGGGCTGCGTCTCGGGCTGCGTCACAGGTTGTCCAGGGCACCCGTACGGCGCACGAGCGCGAGGTAGAGCAGGATCGCGACGACGGGGAAGACCGCGGCCGCCGCGGCGAACGGGAGGTTCCCCGCGACACCGATGTTGTCGTAGATGACGTTCGCGAACATCTGTGTGCTGCCGCCGACGATCTTCACGGCGATGTAGTCGCCGAGGGTCAGCGAGAACGTGAAGATCGAGCCGGCGACGATCGACGGGAAGAGCAGCGGCAGGACGACGGTCCGGAACGTGCGCCCCGCCGTCCCGCCGAGGTCGCCGGACGCCTCGAGGAGCGAGTCGGGGATCCGCTCGAGACCGGCGAACACGGGCAGGATCATGTACGGCAGCCACAGGTAGCCGAGCGTGATCGCGGTCGCGGCGACGCCGAAGCCCGGGCCGCGGCCGCCGACCGGCCCGAGCGCCCAGTTCACGACGCCGTCCTCGGCGAGCATCGTGCGCCACGCGTACGCCTTGACGAGGTAGCTCGCCCACAGCGGGGTGAGCACGAGCGCGACGAGCACCTTGCGGGTGCGGGGCGAGGCCACCTTGGCCATGTAGAACGCCATCGGCAGCGCGACGAGCGTGTCGACGACGGTCACCGCGGCGGCGATGCCGAGCGTGCGCAGGGCGACCCGCCGGTAGACGTCCTCGGTGAGCAGCTCGGTGAAGTTCTGCAAGGACGGCGTCCGGTCGAGCACCGCCACGAAGCCGCCCGTGTCGAGCCGCCAGAACGCGGTCACGAACATCACGGCGAGCGACCCGAGGTACGCGACGACGAGCCAGAGCATCGGGGCGGACAGCAGCCCCGCCAGCCGGAGCCGGGGGTGGCGGTGGAGGAACGAGGACGCGCGCACGGCCGCGGAGGGCCTGCCGGGCAGGCCCTCCGCGGTCGGCGTGGAGGTGGTCACGGTCGTGCGACGCCCTTCGGGACGGTGCTTCTCGGTCGGACGGCGGTCAGCCCTTGATGTCGGTCCAGGCCTTGGTCCACTCCGAGTAGTCCTTGCAGACGTTGCCCCGCTCGTCACCGCAGCCGGCGAGCGGCGTCGTCCAGTAGGCGATCTTCTCGGCGTACGCCGAGTCGGTCGCGTGGTACGTCTCGCAGTGCTTCTTGTCCGTCGTGAGGTCGCACGCCTTGACGTTGGCCGGCGCCTCGCCGAACCACTCGGCGACCTGGGCCTGCGCCTGCGGGCCGGCGATCCAGTCGAGCCACTTGTACATGCAGTTCGGGTTCTGCGCCTTGCTGGCGACCATCCAGGTGTCCGACCAGCCGGTCGCACCCTCGGTCGGCAGGACGGTGCCGATGTCGACCTTCTTGCCGGCGGTCACGAGGTTCGCGATGACCTGCCACGACGTCGTGAGCGCGGTGTTGCCGGACTCGATCGAGGCGGTCGCCTTGGTGTAGTCCGACCAGTACTCGCCGACGACGCCGCGCTGCTGCTTGAGCAGGGCGACCGCGGCGTCGAACTGGGCCTGGTCGAGCTCGTACGGGTTGGTGATCTTCAGGTCCGGCTTGGTCGCCTTGAGGTACAGCGCCGCGTCGGCGATGTAGATCGGCGAGTCGTAGGCCGAGATCTTGCCCTTGTACGGCGAGGCGGGGTCGAAGACGGCACCCCACGACGTCGGGGCCGGGTCGACGACCTTCTTGTTGTACAGCAGCACGTTGGCGCCCCAGCCGTGCGGGATGCCGTACATCTGCCCGCCGACCGAGTTCCACGCCTTGTCCTTGAGGAACGGCGCGATGTCGGCGTAGCTCGGGACGAGCGAGGTGTTCACCGGCGCGACGTCACCGCCGTAGATGAGCCGCAGGGTCGCGTCGCCGGACGCCGAGACGCCGTCGTACTGCCCGGTCTTCATGAGCGTGACCATCTCGTCGGACGTGTTGCCGATCTTGACGTTCACCTGGCAGCCGGAGGCCTTCTCGAACGGCGTCACCCAGTCGACGGACTTGTCCGTCGTGCCGTCCTCGGCGTAGCCGGCCCACGCGATGAGGTTGAGCTTGCCCTCGCCCGCGCCGACGGCGTCCGCCATCGGCACGGCCGGCGGTTTGGCCGCCTCGGCCGCGCTCGAGGCACCGCCCGTCGCGCTGCCGCCGGTCGCGCCGCCGCTGCTCGACCCGCCGCACGCGGCGAGCACGAGCGTCACGGCGCCGATGGCCGCCGTCGTGAGGATCTGTCGTCGTCCTCGCATGGTCACTCCCTGGGTCACGTCCCCACCTGGCCTGGTGGGACATCCGGTCGGTCTCGGTGCTGGGTCTCGGTGCTGGGTCTCGGTGGTCGGTCTCGATGGGTCGGTGCGGCTCAGCCGTCGTCGTCCGGCAGCCGGGACGCGTGCTCGCGGGACCACGCGAGCCGCACCCGCGCACCGCGCAGGCCCTCGGTGTCCAGCGAGGACGTCCGCTGGTTCTGACGCTGGACGACGAGCGAGTCACCCGCGTCGAGCCGGGCGACGATGCGGGTCGTGGCGCCCGCGTAGACGACCTCCTCGACGACGGCCGGCGCGACGGTCTCGCCCGTCACAGGGTCCTCGCCGTCCGCGAGCAGCCGGATCTTCTCGGGCCGGACGCTGAACAGCCCGGCCTCCCCGAGGAGCGCCTCGGAAGCCTTGGCGTGCAACAGGTTAGAGGTGCCGACGAAGCCGGCGACGAACGTCGTCCGCGGGTGCTCGTAGATCTCGGCCGGGCTCCCGACCTGGTCGACCCGGCCGCGGTTGAAGACCACGATCCGGTCCGACATGGTGAGCGCCTCCTCCTGGTCGTGGGTCACGAAGACGAACGTGATCCCGACCTCGCGCTGGATCTGCTTGAGCTCGACCTGCATCTGCTCGCGGAGCTTGAGGTCGAGGGCACCGAGCGGCTCGTCGAGGAGCAGCACCGACGGCCGGTTCACCAGGGCGCGGGCGAGCGCGACCCGCTGGCGCTGGCCGCCGGAGAGCTGCCCGGGGGCGCGCTTCTCCATGCCCTCGAGCCGGACGCCGGCCAGCGCCTCGAGCGCGCGCTCACGACGCTGCACGCGGGGCACCTTCTTGACCCGCAGGCCGTACTCGACGTTCTGGAGCACCGTCATGTGCGGGAAGAGCGCGTAGTCCTGGAAGACGGTGTTGACGTCGCGCTCGAACGGCGCGGTCCGCGTGACGTCCGCCCCGCGGAGCAGGACCTGGCCGCCGCTCGGCGTCTCGAAGCCCGCGATCATCCGCAGCACCGTCGTCTTGCCCGACCCGGACGGCCCGAGCAGCGTGACGAACTCGCCCTCGGCGATGTCGAGGTCCACGCCGTCGACCGCGACGACCCGGGCGCCGCCGCCGACCCCGGGGAACTCCTTGCGCAGGCCGCGCAGGCTGACGACCGGCGTGGTCGCACCGGCGGGTTGGCTCACGCAGGTCTCCTCGGGCACGGGCGGACCCGCCGGGCACGCAGGGCCGACGGGGGCCGGACGTCTCCGGCAGACTCGCAAGATACGGCCCGCACCGACGGATCCGCCGCACGAGGTCGGTCACGGTTGCGTTACGAGATGTCCACAGGGCTATCGGCGACGAAATCCGCAGGCGATCTCGACGGCGATCGACGGAACTCACCGCGAACCCGTGTCGCGACCGCCCCCGCCTGGTGCACACTGGCCCCATGACGACGCAGCGTTCGCTGTTTACGTGGTGGCCGGGCTCCTAGGGCGGTCACCACCTCGTCGCATCCTTGCGGCCGCCCGGTTCCGGGCGGCCGTCCGTCGTCTCTCCCCCGAGTGACGCAGCGCGGACGACGCCCGACCGGCGGCCCGTCCCCTGTCACCCGAGACCACACCGGAGAGACCCGTGACCGTCACCGCGTCCACGCCCGCCGCCGTCCCCGCGACCTCCCGGGTGCGTTCGCGCAGGGCCTGCGGATCGTGGTCGACGGTCATCGCGTGCAGNGCCCCTGCGGGCGCCGGCCCCGCCGTCCCGACCACGACGAGGATCGTCACCGGCCTCAAGCCGACCGGCCGGCTGACCATCGGCAACTACCTCGGGGCGGTCCGCCCGACGCTGGACCTCGCCGCCGACCCCGCGCACGAGACGCTCGTCTTCGTCGCCGACCTGCACGCGATGACCGTCGACCACGATCCGCAGGCCCTGCGCGAACGCACCCGGGAGGTCGCGGCGACGGTGCTCGCGTGCGGCCTGCACCCGCGCGCGACGCTCTTCGCCCAGTCGGCCGTCGGCGCGCACACCGAGCTCGCGTACCTGCTCGAGTGCACGGCGGCGTACGGCGAGATGACCCGGATGATCCAGTTCAAGGAGAAGAGCGCCGGTCACCGGTCGGTGCGCCTGTCGCTGCTCACCTACCCGGCGCTCATGGCCGCGGACGTGCTGCTCTACCGCGCCGACGCCGTCCCGGTCGGGGACGACCAGCGCCAGCACATGGAGCTCACCCGGAGCCTGGCGCAGCGTTTCAACGCCCGGTACGGGCCGGTCTTCGTCGTCCCGGAGTCGCTCACCCCGGCCTCGGCGGCGCGGGTCCGGGACCTGCGCGACCCGGCGTCCAAGATGGGCAAGTCGTCGGTCTCGACAGAGGGCACCGTGCACGTCCTCGACGACCCGGTGCGGATCGCGGCCACGGTCCGCCGGGCGGTCACCGACCTCGACCCGGTGCTGTCCTACGACCCGGACCTGCGGCCCGGTGTCGCGAACCTCGCCGAGCTGCTCGGGTCGCTCACCGGCCGGACGCCGCAGGCGGCCCTCGTCGGGCTGCGCGGCGGCGGCGGGCTCAAGGCCGCGGTCACCGAGGCGCTCGTCGAGACCCTGCGACCGGTCCGGGCCCGGTACGGCGACCTCACCGCCGACCCGGCGACGCTCGACGCCGCCCTCGCGACCGGGGCGCAGCGGGCGGCGGCGCTGGCGGCACCGACCCTGGCCGCGGCCCGGACCGCGATCGGGCTGGCCGGCTGACATGGCTGACCTGGCTGCCGGCTGCTCGGCGCCGGTGGGCCGGTCAGCCGACGGGCGCGGGGACCCGCGGCCGCGGCAGCCAGGCCTGCCGTTCGTCGAGGTGCACGGCGACCGTGCCGACCGTGACCATCGCGACGACCGCCGTGACGCTGACGACCGCGGCGGCCTGGGCCACCGCGCCGTAGGTCGTCGCCGCGGTGCCGCTCGCCGCGAGCGCGGCGAGGCCGGTGCCGACGGCGACCCAGAACGCGAGGCCCGCGGCGAGGGTCAGCGACCACACCGCCCCGATGGCGACGACAACGCCGCGGGGGCGGCGACCCTGGGCATCCATGTGCCACCTGTCTCTCGTCATGTCCGCGACGGTAGGTCGGGGCACCCTCGCCCCTCGTCCGTCGCAGGTCCGGTCCACGTCGCCACCGCGTACGACCACGGGCCGACGGCCCGCCCGCCGCGGTGGCTACGTCGAGCACGATCCCGGCTCACGGTGAACAACGAGCGGGCGGGCGGCTTCGTGCTGTCGACAGGCTGTGGAACCCCCGGCCGTAGACTCCTGCCCCGTGCGGATCCTCCAGGTCGTCGGCGGGCTCGACGTCGGCGGGGTCCAGCGCAGCGTCGCCCTGCTCGCGGTCGGCCTCCAGAAGGCGGGTCACGAGGTGACCGTGGTCAACCTCGCGACGCGCGACGTCAACGCCGAGCCGCTCGAGGCGGCCGGCATCCCCGTCGTCCACCTCGGTCTGCGCACCGCCCCCACCCCGGGTGCCCTGCTCGCGACCCTGCGCGGGCTGGGCCGGCTGTGGCGGATCGTCCTGCGCGGCCGGTGGGACGTCGTCCAGACGCACCTGTTCAAGACCGCGGTCGTCACGACCCCGGTGGCCCGGCTGACCCGGGCCCGGGTCGTCGGCACGGTGCACGGCCTCGACCCGTCGGGCCTGCAGCGCCGGCTCGCCGGGCTGCCCGCCCGGCTCCAGCACCGCGTCGTCGCCGTCTCGACGCCGCTCGCGGACGACGTGGCGCGGGTGACCTCGATCCCCCGGCGGCTGCTCGACGTCGTCCCCGACGGCGTCGACGACCCGGGCCGGGCGCTGGCACCGGACGCGGCGCGCGCCGCCGCCGGCCTGCCGGCCGGCACCCTCGTCGGCTGCGTCGGGCGGCTGTGGGAGCGCAAGGGCCAGCGTGAGCTCGTCGCGGCCTGGCGGGACGTCGTCGCCCGCTGCCCCGACGCCCGCCTCGTGCTCGTCGGCGACGGGCCGCTGCGCACCGAGCTCGAGACCGCCGCGGCCGACCCGGCGCTCGCCGGGACCGTGCTGCTCACCGGCAGCCGGGACGACGTCGGCACGATCCTCGACGGCCTCGACCTCGTCGTCGTCCCCTCCCACCACGAGGGCTTCAGCCTCGCGACGGTCGAGGCGATGCTCCACGGGCTCCCCGTCGTCGCGACCGCGGCCGGCGGCCCGCGCGAGCTCGTCGACGACGGCGCGACCGGGCTGCTCGTCCCGCCGCGGGACGTCGCGGCGCTCGCCGCCGCGGTGGTCCGGCTCGTCGAGGACCCCGGCCTGCGCGCCCGCTTCGGTGCGGCCGGGCTCGCCAAGGCCCGCGAGCGCTACACGGTCGAGGCGATGACCCGCGGCTACGTCGAGCTCTTCACCCGGCTCGGCGCGGGCCGCCGCTGAGCGCAGGTCGCCCGGCCCGGGCGACCTGCCGGCGCGTCAGCGCAGCCGCGACGACAGGACGATCGAGGCCAGGTGCCCGGTGACGGTGACGAGCGCCGCGGGCACGAGGAGGACGACGAGCCACCGCGTCCCGTCGAGGCCGCCCGTCGCGAGGTCGACGAGGGCTGCCACGAGCACGAGCAGGGTGAGCTCGATCGCGACGAACGCCCGGTTGAACGGCAGCGAGTGCGCCGCGCGGCGCAGCGTCGCGACGAGGCCGGCGCGCGGTGCCGTCGTCGCGGCGTCGTCGCTGACGAGCGGCCGCTTCGCGAAGGCCCGGGCGACGTGGACGAGGTCGGTCTCGGCCTTGATGAGCAGGACGAGGACGGCGAGGAGCGCGCCGACCGTCGTCCAGCCGCCGATCGAGCCGAGGCCGCCGTCCGCCCGGACGCCCAGCGCGATCGGCAGCGCCGCCTCGGTCGTGTAGTGCGCGATCCGGTCCAGGTACACCCCGGCCGGCGAGAACTGCTGCCGCCAGCGGGCGACCTCGCCGTCGCTGCAGTCGAGCAGGATCTGCAGCTGCACCCCGAGCACCGCGAGGACGGCGCCCCAGGGGCCGCCGAGCAGCAGGCAGGCGGCGCCGGCGAGCCCGACGACGACCATGAGCCACGTGACGCCGTTCGCCGAGATGTTCGTCGGCAGCAGCAGCCGCGTGACGTGGATCGAGCCACGGCGCAGGTAGAGCGGCCCCGCCCAGTGCTCGGCGTTGCGCCGGCCGAGGGTCTCGGGCGGCTGGCACACGGCCCGCAGCGTCGCCATGTCCGGGTGGTTGTCCGTCGGGTCGTGGACCAGGTCGTGCGTCGTCACTGCTCCTCCTCCATCGACGGGCGGGCCCGCAGCCAGCGCATCCAGGCGTCGAGGCTCTCGCCGCCGAAGAGCAGGGCGAGCACGACGGTGAGGACGGCGACGACGCCCGTCAGCGCCGTCCCGCCGCCCGTCGCGGCGAGGGCGACGACCGCAGCACGGCCGTACGGCCCGAGCGCGACGACGCGGACGATGCGCGGGGCGCCCGGGACCCGGTACTTCTCCCGGTACACCTCGTCGTAGCCGTGGTACGCCACGACCGCGAGCAGGCAGTAGCCGAGCCAGAGCCGGTCGTCGGCGCGCCACAGGAAGGCCCCGGCGACGACGGCGGCCTCGAGCACCCAGCCGAGTGCGGGGACGAGCCACGAGACCTGCCCGGCCGCGGTGCCGGCGAAGGCCCGCGAGCGCAGCACCCGGCCGCCGGTCGTCCAGACGGCGCTGACGACCGCGGCAGCGAGGTAGGCGGCGAGCGCCGCGGTCTGGCCGGCCAGGACGACGACGGTCCCGAGGAGGATCCAGCGCTCCCCGACGCCGAACTGCAGCACCCGCCGCACCCAGACCACGGGGGTCTCCCGCTCGACGTGCACCGCGGGGGCGAGGCCGGGCGCGGGCGGCGGTGCCGCGGCCTTGAGCCGCTCCATGAACTGGTGGTCCGCGACGTGCCGGTAGGTGAGCACGAGGACGCCGCCGAGGGCGAGCAGCCAGCCCGTGCGGCCGCCCGCGGCGACAGCGAGTGCCGCGAGCGTGGCGTACTCCTTGACCCGGTCGCTCACACCGTCGAGCCAGGCGCCGAGCGGGGTGAAGCGCCGCGCGTAGCGGGCGATCTCGCCGTCCACGCAGTCGATGACGAGGCTGAGCTGGAGCAGCACCGCGCCCAGGACCCGGGGCAGCACGGCCGGCGAGGTGAGCAGGCCGGCGGCGAGCAGCCCGACGACGAGCGAGACGGAGGTGACGAGGTTCGGCGACATGCCCAGGCGCAGCGCGACCGGGGTGAGCCGGCGGGACAGCCGGCGCACGACGAACGTCGAGTAGAGCCCGTCGGCCGGGCGGGCCGCGCCGTCGAGGCGGGCCGTGTGCTCGCTCGTCGCGGCGAGGACGTCGAACGCGGCGTCCCGGTCCTCGGGCGCCCAGCCGGGCCGGCGGGCCACGAGCAGCCCGGGGGTCACACGGACGACGGGCGTCCCGGCGGCGGTCAGCGCGCCGAGGACGGCGTCCAGGCCGTCGGGCGCGGGGGTGCCGGCCGGGCCTGGGCCGGGCAGGTGCTCGGCCGCCGCGACCGCGGCGGCCGGGTCGAGCCGCAGCGCCCCCAGCCGGCCGTCGTCCAGGACGAGCGCCGCCACGGCCCGGCGCGGGTCGTCGAACGTGTCGCCGAGCAGGCTCGGGTGGACGACGAGGTCGGCGGCGACGAGAGCGGCGGGCTCGCCCGAGGCGGACGCCGCGCGCAGCGAGGTGCGCAGCGCGTCGAGGTCGGTCGCGGACTCGACGGTGCCGACCGGGACGCGCGCGCCGCGGGCCTGGTCGGCGAGGGCCTGGCTCCCGCCGTCGCCCGCTCCCACGACGACGAGGCGGGTCACTTCCCGGAGGCCTTGTCGCTGTCCTTCACGTACGCCTGGAACGACTCCTCGATGCCCCCGTCGGCGACGACCTCGCCCTTGCGCAGGTAGATGCCGCGGGTGCAGAACCGTTTGAGGTCCTTCTCGCTGTGGGAGACGAACAGCAGCGTGCGGCCCTCCCCGATGAGCTGCTCCATGCGCTTGTAGCACTTCTCCCGGAACGCGCGGTCGCCGACGGCGAGCACCTCGTCGACGAGGATGACCGGCTCGTCGAGCGTCGTGACGACGGCGAAGCCGAGCCGCACCTGCATCCCGGAGGAGTAGTGCCGGAACGGGGTGTCGAGCCGGTCGCGGACCTCGGCGAAGTCGACGATCTCGTCGAAGCGCTCCTCGACCTGCTCCCGGGACAGCCCGTGCAGACCGGCGGTGAGGTAGATGTTGTCGCGTGCGGTGAGGTCGCCGAGGAAGCCGCCGGTGAGCTCGATGAGAGGCGCGACGCCCCGGCGCACGGTGACGCTGCCGGTGTCGGGGAGCATGACGCCGGCGACGAGGCGCAGCAGCGTGCTCTTGCCGCAGCCGTTCGCGCCGATGAGGCCGACGCCCTCGCCCGCCGTGACGTCGAAGGAGACGTCCTTGAGTGCCCAGAAGGTCCCGGCGGGGGACGACGACTTGCCCGTGAAGAGCATCTCCCGCACCGAGAGCCGGCGCTTGCGGTTCTGCTGGAACTCGATGCCGAGGTTGCGGACCTCGATGACGGGGGCGCCGGTCGTGCCGTCGGCCGTCTGCGTCGTGCTGGGCATGGCCATCGTCAGAGCTCCTTGAGCACGGCGGGTTCGAGCCGGCGGAACAGCGAGGAGCCGAGCACGAAGAGCGCGACGGTGACGACCGCGCTGATCGCGGGGACGTGCCAGCCCGCCGTCCCGTCGAAGGCCGAGGCGCCGCTGGGGGTCCGCAGGTCGACGCAGCGCCGGTAGAGGTCGACGATCCCGGTCATGGGGTTGAGCGCCATGACGTACTTGAGGGCCGGGTGCTGGTTCAGGGCGTCGACGCTGTAGACGATCGGCGTCACGTAGAACGCGACGCGCAGCAGGATCCGGACGACGCGCTGCATGTCCGTCACGAGCACGGTGACGGCCGCGAGCGCCAGGCCCACCCCGGTGATGAGGACGGTCTGCAGGAGCATGGCGGCCGGCAGCGCCCAGAGGATGTCCCAGCGCGGCGGGACGCCGTAC
Organism: Kineosporia sp. A_224; assembly: GCF_002198655.1. Taxonomy (GTDB): domain Bacteria; phylum Actinomycetota; class Actinomycetes; order Actinomycetales; family Kineosporiaceae; genus R-H-3. The sequence continues at coordinate 25,130 of NZ_MWLN01000232.1, read as the reverse complement.
CGGATCATGAACAGGACGATGACCGGGATCGACAGGAGGAACTCGACGCCCTTCGCGAACACGATCTTGAGGACCCAGATCTCGCGCGGCAGGTTGGTCGACCGGACGAGCTTGGACTCCTGCTGGAGCGCCCTCGTGGTGTCCATGACCCCGCCGTTGAACCACTGCCAGGTGAGGACGCCCACGACGAGGAAGAGGATGTACGGGTCCAGGCCCTTGCGGTGCCCCTGGAAGATGAAGCCGAAGACGAACCAGTAGACCAGCGCCATCATCAGCGGGTCGAGGATCGTCCACACGTAGCCCAGGGCGGACGACGAGTAACGGACCTTGAGGTCGCGGACGACGAGGAGCCGGAGGATGGACCGTCGTTCCACGAGCTCCCGGGCGCGGTCAAGCATGAGCATCGAGGAAGCGTCCTGATCTGTCTGGCCGAGCGGCGTCCACGCAGGGCACGGGACGGGCCGATGCTAGCATCGGCCCTCCTCGCGGCCCCGCCCACCCGGCGTGCCGCGGCCGTCCGACGGCCGGGACGGCAGCCTCTTCCGGGCGCCGCACGGGCACCCGGATCGACCGGATCGGAGCCGTCCCGTGGCAGCAGCACTGCAGGCCGTCATCCTCGCCGCAGGGCTCGGGACGCGCCTCGGCCGCCCCCTCCCGAAACCGCTCACCCGGCTCGAGGACGGGCGCACGATCATGGGGCAGCAGCTCGACAACCTGCGCTCGGCGTTCGGCGAGGAGCACCGGGTGCTCGTCGTCGTCGGCTTCAAGTACGAGGTCGTCATGGAGACCTTCCCCGACGTGACGTTCGCCTACAACGAGAGCTACGACCAGACGAACACCAACCGCAGCCTGCTCAAGGCGCTGCGGCTCACGCAGCCCGGCCAGGGCGTGCTGTGGATGAACGGCGACGTCGTCTTCGACCCGGCGATCCTCGACGCGCTCCGCCCGGCCGTCGCGGCCGACCGGACGGCGGTCTGCGTGAACACCGCGACGACCGCCGACGAGGAGGTCAAGTACACGGTCGACGACCGGGGCCTCGTCGCGGAGCTGTCGAAGACGGTCCGCGGCCGGGCGCTCGGCGAGGCGATCGGGATCAACTACGTCGCCGGCCGGGACAAGGCGACGCTCGTGCGGCACCTGGCCGCCTGCGACGAGCAGGACTACTTCGAGCGCGGGCTGGAGACGGCGATCGCGGTCGACGGCCTCGAGGTCTCGCCGGTGGACATCACCGCGCACTTCGCCGTCGAGGTGGACTTCCCGGACGACCTCGAGCGGGCCAACGCCCGCGGCTGACCGTCGTCCGGCCCTGCCGTGCCGGGCGCTCAGATCGACAGGACGTCGACGGCGTCCGCCCGGGTGTGCCCGTAGCGCAGCGCGGCCGCCTGGTCCCCGACCTTGCCGGGGAGCAGGTGGTACGCGACCCGGTTCGCGGTGCTGCGGACCCAGGGCAGCCCGGTGAGCAGCCCGTGGCTGGCCATCTTCGCCTGGACCCGCATGTCGGGGCCGAGCAGCGCGAGCCGGCCGAACCCGTCGGGGCGGTCCTCGACGTTGCGGGCGACCGCGAGGTCGAGGAGGGTCTCGGTGTCCCCGCTGAGGACGGAGTCGACGACGAGCCGGCGCAGCGGGTCCCGCCCGGAGAGCACCCGCTCCGGCACGTGCTCGAGGAACGCACGGGTCAGCTCGAGGAACCGGGCCAGGTACGGCTCGTCGGCCGCGGGCAGGAAGGTGACCATCCGCCGCAGGTCGATGTCGACGAACTTCGCGTCGTGCGCGTCCCGCAGCGCATGCGACCCGCTGGCCTCCGCGAGGTCGTCGATCGCGCGCAGCGACGCCATCCGCTGCTCGAGGCTGTCGTGCTCGTCGAGCCGCTGCGTGATGGAGCGGTCGGGCCCGGTCCGCCGGCGCCACACGTAGACCGGATCGGCGACGACGTCCGTGCTCGTCGCGGCGAGGTGCATGGCGAAGGCGACGGGCATGTCCTCGTAGACGACCCCCTCGGGGAAGGTGATCCCCGCGGCGTCCCACGTCGTGCGCCGGATGACCTTGTTCCAGACGGTGCTGTCGTAGACGAGCCGGGTGTCCCGGGTGATGTGCCCCCGGGAGAGCGGCTCGCTCAGCGAGAGCCGGTGCAGCTGGGACGTCGTGAGGGACTCGCCGTCCCACCGGCGCACCGCGCCCGCGACGAGGTCGGACCCGGTCGCCCGGGCCGAGCGGAGCAGCCGCTCGTAGGCCCGACGGGGCAGCAGGTCGTCCCCGTCGAGGAACGTCAGCCAGGTGCCGGTCGCGTGCCGGACGCCGACGTTGCGGGCGCCGCCGGGGCCGGCCGCGGGATCGCCCTCGACGACCTTCCAGCCGTACCGTCCGGCCACCGTGGCGGCCGCGACCTTGCCCGTCTCGTCGTCCGCGTCGCCGACGACGACGACGACCTCGATGCTCCCGCGGAGCGTCTGGTCGGCGAGCGAGTCGAGGCACTGCCCGAGGTAGGGGGCGACGTCGTGGGCGACGACGACCACCGACACGTCCGGGCTGCTCACAGCGTTCAGGGTCTCACCGATCGACGGCGTCGCACAGCGAGATGATCACTTTTTGCCGACGAACCATCTACGGAGAGTGTCGATTCGGGCGCGGAGCTCGTCCGCGCTCGCCTTCGGGACCTCGGGCCCGCCGCACTCGGACCGCAGTGCGGCGTGGACCGTCCCGTGCGGCTGCGACGTCCGTCGGGCCCAGGCCCCGACGAGGCTGTGCAGCTCCTTGCGCAGCGCGGTGAGCTCGCGGTGCATGGACACCTCGACGACCCGGCCGCCCTCGCCGCCGCCTGCCTTGGCCTTGCGGCTGCGGGCCGCGACCTGGTCGGCCTGGCGCTGCCGGAGCAGCGTCGTGACCTGCTCGGGCTCGAGCAGCCCCGGGATGCCGAGGAAGTCCTGCTCCTCGTCGCTGCCGACCTCGGCCTGGGTGCCGAACTCCTGCTTGTCGAAGAGCACCCGGTCGAAGGTCGCCTGCGCCTCGAGGGCCTCGAAGGCCCCGTTCAGCTCGTCGGAGGCCTTCTCCTCTCGGTTGGCCTTCTCGAGGAGGTCCTCCTCGGGCGACCAGTCGTCGTCGGCCTTCGCCGGGCGGTCGAGCGCGTGGTCGCGCGCGACCTCGAGCTCGGCGGCGAGCGAGAGCAGCACGGGCACGCTCGGGAGGAACACCGACGCCGTCTCGCCGCGCTTGCGGGCCCGGACGAAGCGCCCGACCGCCTGGGCGAAGAACAGCGGCGTGGACGTCGACGTCGCGTAGACCCCGACGGCCAGGCGCGGGACGTCGACCCCCTCCGACACCATCCGGACCGCCACCATCCAGCGCTGGTCGCCGCCCGCGTAGGACTCGATCGCGTCCGAGGCGCTCGGGTCGTCGGACAGCACGACGACCGGCTTCTCCCCCGTGATGCCGTGGAGGATCTTCGCGTAGGCCCGGGCCACGGTCTGGTCGGTCGCGATGACGAGGCCGCCGGCGTCCGGGACGCCGCGGCGCACCTCGGTGAGGCGCTTGTCGGCCGCGTGGAGCACCGACGGGATCCACTGCCCCTTCGGGTCCAGGGCCGTGCGCCAGGCCTGCGCGGTGACGTCCTTCGTCAGCGGCTCGCCGAGGTTCGCGGCGATCTCGTCGCCGGCCTTGGTGCGCCAGCGCATCTGGCCCGAGTAGGACAGGAAGATCACCGGCCGGACGACGCCGTCGCGCAGCGCCTCGCCGTAGCCGTACGTGTGGTCGGCCCGGCTGCGGCGGATGCCCTTCTCGTCCTCCTCGTACTCGACGAAGGGGATCGGGCTCGTGTCGGAGCGGAACGGCGTACCCGTGAGGGCGAGCCGGCGGGCGGCCGGGTCGAAGGCGTCCCGGACGGCGTCGCCCCAGCTCAGCGCATCGCCGCCGTGGTGGATCTCGTCGAGGATGACGAGGGTGCGCGCCGCCTCGGTGCGGGCCCGGTGCAGGAGCGGCCGGGTCGCGACCTGGGCGTACGTCACGGCGACGCCGTCGTACGAGCGGCCGTGCGAGCCCTGGTTGTTCTTGAACGTCGGGTCCAGGCGGATGCCGACCCGGTGCGCGGCGTCGGCCCACTGCTTCTTGAGGTGCTCGGTCGGGCAGACCACGGTGACCCGCTGGACGGTGCCGCGCTCGAGGAGCTCGGTGGCGACCCGCAGGGCGAACGTCGTCTTGCCGGCGCCGGGCGTCGCGACCGCGAGGTAGTCGCGCGGCGTGGAGCGCAGGTAGTCCGCGAGGGCCTCGGCCTGCCAGGCACGCAGCTTGCCCGCGGTGCCCCAGGGCGCCCGCTGCGGGAAGGCCGGCGGCAGGTGCGAGGCAGCCGCGGCGCTGGCGTGGCGGGGCCCCGAGAGCGACCCGATCGCGCCGTCGGACGGGCTCTGCACCGGCCCCGCTCCCCCTGCGCTCACGAGGACAAGACCGTAGTCGAAGCGCCGGGACGACTCACCGGGGGCCGGGGTCATGGCGTGCCGGACAGGGCCGTGGTAGGCCCCGCCCAGCACGCTCACCCGACCGGGTCGGTGCCGGACGTCACACCGGTGTGGTGGTCGTCCTGGCGTGCCGGCCGTCCTCTGGCGGGTTCTGCACCGCGTCGAGTTGCGCCACCGTCCTCTGGCGGGTCAACGACCCTGGACCCGAGTCTTGGGGTGCGTACGGCACCAGAGGACGGACGTCACGACGACCGGCCCGTCGTCCGCCGCGCGACCGGCGTCCTCGCGGCGTTCGCGACCCGGCGCGCCACGAGGGCGCTGAAGACCCCCGTCCCGCCGAGCACCGCCCACAGGAGCGCGAAGACGGCGGCGTCGGCGCCGTCCGTGGTGTGCCGCGCGGCGAAGATCGCACCGGCGACGCCGATGCCGAGGACGCTGCCGAGCGCGTCGCCGATCTGCAGGGCCGCACTGTTGCGGCCCTCCTCCCCCGGCACGGACAGCCGCAGGGTCAGCACGCTCGTGCTCGACATGGCCAGCCCCATCCCGGTGCCGGCGAACGCCCACACGAGCGGGAGCACCCAGACGGGCACCGCCGCGAACGGCGTCGAGACGAGGGCGAGCGTGCAGGCACCGACGACGGCGCCGCCGACCGACAGCAGCTGGGTGCGGCTCAGCGGCAGCGAGCTGCGGCCCTGGATGAACGACCCCACGGACCAGCCCACGGCGCCGGTGGTGAGCGCGACCCCGGCGAGCGTCGGGCTCAGCCCGCGTTCGGTGACGAGCATGAGCGGCACGAAGGTCTCGGCGCCGAAGAAGGTGCCGGTGAACATCGCCCGGCACACGACGAGGCTCGCCAGGCCGCGGGCCAGGCGCAGGGTCCGGCGCGGCAGGAGGCCAGGGGTGCTCGCCGCCCCGAGGAGCAGCCCGGCGACGACGACCGGGGCGGCGGGCAGCCCGCCCCCGCCCTGCAGGCCCCACTGGAGCAGGCCGGCCCCGAGGGCGAGGCCGCAGCCGTGCGCGAGCCGGCGCAGGCCCCCGAGCTCGGAGACGGCGCCCGGCTGCGGCACGACGGCGTCCGGGCGGCCGGGACCGGGCGGACCGGCCCCGGGCTGCGGCGCGGAGTCCGGGGCGTCGTCCGACCCGTCGTCCGGCTCGTCGTCCGGCTCGTCGTCGTGGAGCGTGCGGGTCCGGGCCCAGAGCACGGGCAGCGGCAGGAGCGCGAGCGGCGGCACCGCGAGGAACACCAGCCGCCACGTCAGCTGGGTCGCGAGGAACCCGGCGACGGGCGGGCCGAGCACGCTCGGCAGCACCCAGGCCGCAGAGATGACCCCGAAGGCCTGGGGCTGCAGGCGTTGCGGGTAGACGGCCGCGACGACGACGTAGAGCGTGACGACCTGCAGGCCGCCGCCCAGCCCGGAGACGGCGCGGCCGACGAGCAGCACACCGAAGCTCGACGCGGTCCCGGCGACGACGAGCCCGCCCGAGAACAGGAGCAGACCGACCGCGAGCGGCTCGCGGGGGCCGCGGGCGTCGTTCCAGCCGCCGGCCGCCACGACGCCGAGCAGGGACGTCGTGAGGAACAGGGAGAACGCCAGGCCGTACTCGCGCAGCCCGCCGAGCGCCTGGGCGGCGACGGGCATCGCGGTCGAGACGGCCATCGCCTCGAAGGCGACGAGCGTGACGAGCGTGACGATGCCCGTCGTCGCGGTGCGGTACCGCGGTGCCCAGGGCGAGTGCGGACCTGCCTCCTGGACCGTCAGCCCTCAGCCCTCAGCCCTTGGCCCCGTCGTCGTTGCCCTCACGGCTCCTCAGACCGTCGATGATCGCCTTGCACGCCGGGCAGACCGGGAACTTGTTCGGGTCGCGACCCGGCACCCAGACCTTCCCGCAGAGGGCGATGACGGGCTCGCCGGTGAGCGCCGACTCGAGGATCTTCTCCTTCTTCACGTAGTGCGCGAAGCGCTCGTGGTCGCCCGGCTCGACCTCCTGCTCCAGGAGCTCGCGCTCGAGGGTCGCGGTGGTCCCGCCGTCCGGGGACGACGGCATCGGCAGCGGCTCAGGGGGCATCGTGCTCACGCCGACACTTTACGGGGCCGGGCAACCCCTGCGCGTCACCGCACCCTGGTCACGGGGACGGGAACCGCACGACGACCCGGGTCTGCTTGTTCGCGGCGACGGAGATCCTCCGTGCCAGTGCGCGGTCCGCGACGAGGGCGCCGTCCCTGCCGAGCCAGAGCTCCTCGGACGACGGGTCCGTCGTCTTGAGGAGGACCTGCGACGTCGGCAGCCCGTGGACGACACCGGAGTCGTCACCGAGGAGGTCGATCCCCCACCCGACCGGGGCACCGCTGCGGGTGAAGACGTCGTAGGTCTTGAAGAACTCCGGGTCGGCGCCGCGGGCGGTGACGGTGAGCGTGGCCTCCGGGGCGAGCGCCGCGTCGAAGCGGAGCGTGCGGTAGTGGGCGAAGAGCAGGCGCTCGGCGTCGGCCGGGTCGCTCGCGCGCCCGCTCCACTGCCACGCGTACGGCTGGTCGGCCTCGGTGTAGACGGTCACGAACTGACGCTGCCGGGCGATGTTGGCGATGCGGTAGCGGCCGTCCGCACCGGTGTGTGCGGTCCACCGCCCCTCGCCGGCACCCAGCCGCGCCGAGAAGCCTCCGACGACGACCCAGGCCCCCGTGACCGGACGGCCGCGGCGGTCGGTGATCCGACCGGTGAGGACGGCGCCCTGCGGCACCCGGGTGGCGCCGACGTCGAGGGTGCTCCCGGCGACGACGGTGACCGTGCGGGCGGCGGCCTGCGTGTCGACGCCGGGGTGCCACTGGTCGAGGTGCGTGTCGTCGCCCCCGACGAGAACCGTGTACGCGCCGGGGTCGATCCCGGCGACGGTCCACGTGCCGTCGGCCTCGGTGACGCCGGACGCGACCGGCGAGGTCTCGCCGACCGGGCCGGCGAAGACGTCGACGCTCAGGCCGCCGAGCGGGGCGCCGGAGCGGGCGTCCACGGCCCTACCGGACAGCGAGCCCGCCGGCGCCAGTGCGACGTCGACGACGATGCGGGACCCGGGCTCCGGAGCGATCTCCCGGCTCGTGCGGGCGAAGGCCTTGGTCGGGTCGACGACCCAGAACGTGCCGGGGCCGGACGGCACCTCGCGCTCGTAGGTGCCGTCCGCGGCCGTCTCGCCGAGACCGAACGCCTGGCAGCTGTCGACGTTCGAGGGCGGCGGGTCGAAGAGGACGCCGACGCAGATGCCGGCGAGCGGGCTGCCGTCCCTCGCGTCGGTCACGCGCCCGGTGGCCGTGGCCGGGACCGGCAGGCCGCAGCAGCCGGGCAGGGTGTCGTCCACGGTGAGGGTCTCGCGGGCGGCGGCGGTGAACACCGTCGCCCCCGCGGGGTCCGTCGCGCCGGGGACCCACTGCGTGAGCCCGGAGAACGGGTCGACGACACGGACGACGTAGCTGCCCGGCGGGACGAGGACCGACCAGCGCCCGGCGGCGTCGAGGAACGTCTCGTTGACGGTGCCCAGCGGGTCGTCGACCGGGGTGACGTAGACGCTCGTCGACGGCTGCGCCGTGCCGTCGGACAGCAGCACGGTCCCGCGGAAGGTGGCACCGGGCTCCAGCCCCTCGACGATCTCGGCAGGGGCCGTGAGGGTGCGGGTCGTCTCCGCGGGCGGCAGCAGCCCCGTCGACGCCGGGACCGTGAGCGTCACGGTGTAGTCGGCGCCGTCCACGAGACCGGGCACGGCGAGCACGTCGGGCGCGGCGTCGAGGCAGTCGCTGCCCGCGTCGTCGGAGTTGGCGTCCTGGACGAGCAGGCACGTCCCGACGGCGGGGGAACCGGTCCCGGCATCGGTCACGACCGCCGAGATCGTGCCGGGGACGACCGCGGCCTGCGCCGGGCCGGCGGCCGGCACGACCGCCGCGACGAGGAGGCCGGCGAGGGCCACGACGACGGAGAGCGTGCGCCAGGGGCCGCGCCGTCCCGCTGCGACGAAGAGATCCACCCGTGCCTCCCGCCCTGCGGCCGGGGCCGCAGCATCCACCGAACGGACGATGTGATCACCGTCACCGTACGTCCGACGGGAGACCCGTGTGATCCGTTCCGCAGGATCATGCGCAGCCCGGGCGCGGCCGCTGGGGGCCCCGGCTCAGTTGTCGACCGGGTCCACCGGGTAGGTCGCCATGAACGCGAGGTCTCCGCGCTGCCGGCGCAGCACGTCGGCCCACAGCCGCTGCGGCTCGTCGCTGAAGGGGTCCCGGGCCTCGGCGTCGACGACGAACCAGGCACCCTCGTCGATCTCCGCCTCGAGCTGGCCCGCGCCCCAGCCTGCGTAGCCCGCGAAGATCCGCAGCCCGGCGATGCCGCCGACGACGACCTCGGGCGGGGTGTCGAGGTCGACGAGGCCGAGGGCGCCGATGATCCGCTTCACGCCGACCGGCTCGGTGGCGTCCCCGGGCACCGCGACCACCCCGAGCGCCGAGTCGAGCTGGACCGGGCCGCCTTTGAAAAGCCGGCCGGGGGCCGTGACGTGCGGCTGCCACACCGGGAGCACCTTGTCGACGTCGACGTCGAGCGGCCGGTTGACGACGATGCCGAGGGCGCCCTCGTCGTTGTGGTCGAGCATGAGGACGACGGTCCGGTCGAAGTTCGGGTCCGTGAGCAGCGGGGTGGCGACGAGCAGCCGGCCCGTCAGGCGCTCCGTCAGCGCCATGCCCTCGTCCCCATGCGCCCCATCATTCCCGGTCCGCGGCCCCGCGGTCAGCCGGGGTCGCCGGTCGGTCGCCGCCGACCGGCCACCGGCGCAGCGCGAGCCCCGCGAGCAGCAGCCCGGTGAGGTCCGCGAGCGCGTCGGGGACGTTGCCGTCCCGGTCGAGCAGCGTGCCCTGCACGACCTCGCTGACCCCGGCGTGGACGGCGAGCACCGCGGCGAGCGGCCGCACCGCGACGCCGGCCCGGGCCCCCGCCCACAGGACCGCGCCGAAGACCGCCGCGTGGACCAGCTTGTCGACCGGCAGGCTCGTCCCCGTCGACACCGGCCGCGGCCAGTAGAGGACGACGAGCTGGACGACGACCGTCAGCGCGAACAACGGCGCCGCCCACCGGGAGCGGGCGCTCACCCGTGCCCGCCGATGTCGTGCGTCGGCCCGCCGGTGTGGTGCGGGTGGACGTGCCGGGCGGTCCCGGCGCTGCGGGCGGCCCGCTCGACGGCCGCGGCGACGACCTTCGTCACGTCGGGGTGGAAGACGCTCGGCACGATGTACGCGGCGTTGCGCTCGTCGTCCCCGACGACCTCGGCGAGCGCGGTCGCGGCGGCGAGCAGCAGGTCGGTCGTCACCGTCCGGGACTGCGCGTCGAGCAGCCCGCGGAACACCCCCGGGAACGCGAGCACGTTGTTGATCTGGTTCGCGAAGTCCGAGCGGCCGGTCGCGACGACGGCGGCGTACCGGGAGGCCGCGACCGGGTCGACCTCGGGCACCGGGTTCGCGAGCGCGAAGACGACGGCCTCCTCGGCCATCGTCGCGATGTCGTCGCCGTCGAGGATGTTCGGCGCGGACAGGCCCACGAACACCTCGGCGCCCTTGAGCGCGTCGCGCAGCGTCCCCGTGACGCTGCGAGGATTGGTGTTCTCCGCCGTCCAGCGCAGCGACTCGGCCAGCCCCGGGCGGCCGACGTGGACGACGCCCTCGACGTCCGACACGACGACGTCCTTCGCCCCCGCGGCGAGCAGCAGCTTGAGCACCGCCGTCCCGGCCGCGCCGGCCCCCGACATGACGAGCCGGACGTCCTCGAGCCGCTTGCCGACGACCTTGAGCGCGTTCGTCAGCGCCGCGAGGGTGACGATGGCCGTGCCGTGCTGGTCGTCGTGGAAGACCGGGATGTCGAGCGCGTCGCGGAGCCGGGCCTCGATCTCGAAGCAGCGCGGCGCGGAGATGTCCTCGAGGTTGATGCCCGCGAACACCGGCGCGAGGTGGATGACCGTCTTGACGATCTCGTCGGTGTCCTGCGTGTCGAGGCAGATCGGGAACGCGTCGATGTCGGCGAACCGCTTGAAGAGCGCGGCCTTGCCCTCCATGACGGGCAGCGCGGCGAGCGGGCCGAGGTTGCCCAGGCCGAGCACCGCCGAGCCGTCGGTGACGACCGCGACGGTGTTGCGCTTGATGGTGAGACGGCGGGCGTCCTCCGGGTTCGCGGCGATGGCCTCGCAGACCCGGCCGACGCCGGGGGTGTAGATGAGCGACAGGTCGTCGCGGTTGCGGATCGGCACCTTGCTCTCGATGCTCAGCTTGCCGCCGAGGTGCACGAGGAACGTGCGGTCGGAGACGCGCTCGATGTCGACGCCCTCCAGGGCGCGCAGCGCGTCGACGACGGACGTCGCGTGGTCGCCGCCGCGGGTCGCGCACGTGACGTCGACGCGGACCCGGTCGGCGCCGGACGCCGTGACGTCGAGCGCGGTGACGACGCCGCCGGTCACCTCGATCGCGTGCGTCAGCTCGCTGACGGCCGTCGGCCGGGCCGGCAGCTCGAGGCGGATGGTGATCGAGTACGAGACGCTGGCGGCCGGGGTGTGCGCCGCCGCGGGCGCGCCGGAGGGGCTGGTCGGTGCGGTGGACATGGGACGACATCCTCACGGTTACCCGGGCGTAGCCCGGTATCGGGGCGGTGTGACGTTCGGCGGTGTGACGTTCGGCGGTGCGACGTTCGGCGGCGTGACGTTCAGGGGCGGCGGCGGTACTCCACCTCGGGGCGGCCCGCCCCGCCGTACCGGGTCGCCCGGTCGACGAGGCCGGCCCCGGTGAGGTGCTCCAGGTAGCGGCGGGCGCTGACGCGGGACATCCCGAGCCGTTCGCCGACCTCGCCGGCCGACAGCGCGGGCCGTTCCTCCGGCGGGCGCGCGGGGTCCGGTTCGAGGAGCCGGACGACGGCCTCGAGCGACTCGCGGGACAGCCCCTTGGGCAGCCGGTTGGCGGCCGCGACCCGCAGGCTGCCGAGCATCCGGTCGACGTCGTCCTGGCCGCCGACCGTGCCCTCGGCGGCGACCTCGCCGCGGTAGGCGGCGTACCGCTCGAGCCGCTCGCGCAGGGCCGCGAAGACGAACGGCTTGAGCAGGTACTGGACGATCCCGGCGGACACCGCGGCCCGGACGACGGACAGCTCGCGGGCGCTCGTCACGGCGATGACGTCGGCGCTGCGGCCGGCAGCGCGCATGGCGCGGCAGACGTCGAGGCCGTGCATGTCGGGCAGGTTCATGTCGAGCAGGACGAGGTCGACGTCGCCGAGTGCGAGCAGCCGCAGCGCGTCCTGGCCGAACCGGGCCCGGCCGGCGACGACGAAGCCGGGCACCCGCTCCACGTAGGAGCAGTGCGCGTCGAGCGCGACGGGGTCGTCCTCGACGACGAGCACCTGGATCGATCGTTCGCGGGGACCGGGGCGCTCCGGGGCGCTGCCTTCCCCGCTCACTCTGCTTGATCGTTCGCGAGGACGAGGGCGCTCCTCGGCGCTGCCTTCCCTCCTCCCTCGCACGGGCAAGAACGGCCCGTACTCGCTCGTCAGTCCAGGCACCGCCGCGCCCCCGTCCTCGCTCACAGGGGCAGCCGAACAGTGAAGACAGCACCGGGTGTGCCGTCGTCCGCCGGGCCGGGCGAGGAGACCGTGACGGTGCCGCCGTGGCGGTGCACCGCCTGCCCGACGAGCGCCAGCCCGATCCCGCGGCCGACGAGGCCGCCGTCCGGCTTCGTCGACCAGCCCCGGGTGAAGGCGCGGTCGGCGTCCGCCGGGTCGAGGCCGGGCCCGCTGTCGGCGACGGTCACGACGAGCTCCTCGCCGCCGCCGGCGTCCGGTACCCGGACGGCGCTGACGACGACACGGCGCGGCGGCGGTGCCGACAGCGCCGCGTCGAGCGCGTTGTCGAGGAGGTTGCCGACGATCGTCACGAGGTCGCGCGGGTCGGCGACGTCCGCCGGGACGTCGAGGGCGCCGGGAACGAGGTCGACGCCGCGCTCGGCGGCCTGGGCGGCCTTGCCGAGCAGGAGCGCCGCGAGCACCGGCTCCCCGACCGAGCCGACGACCCGGTCGGTGAGCTCCTGGACGCCGGCGAGCTCGGCGGTCGCGAACTCGAGGGCCTGCTCGGGCCGCCCGAGCTCGATGAGCGAGACGACGCTGTGGAGCCGGTTCGCGGCCTCGTGGGCCTGCGACCGCAGCGACTCCGCCAGGCCCCGTACCGAGTCCAGCTCGCCGGTGAGCGCGAGCAGGTCGGTGCGGTCCCGCAGGGTGACGACGGTGCCGAGCCGGCGGCCCTCCCAGACCGCCGGGGCCGCGTTGACGACGAGCACCCGGTCCCCCGCGAGGTGCACCTCGTCGGACCGCTCGGCCCCCTCGCCGAGCGCGGCCCCGAGCGCGGCGGGCAGCCCGAGGTCGGACGTCGCGCGGCCGACGGCGTCGGCGGCCAGGCCCAGCAGGCGCAGCGCCTCGTCGTTCGCGAGCTCGAGCCGCCCGTCCCGGCCGACGATGAGCAGCCCCTCGCGGACCGCGTGCAGCACGGCGTCGTGGTACTCGTACATCGCCTTGAGCTCCGCGGCACCGAGGCCGTGGGTCTGCCGCCGCAGCCGCCGGCTCAGCAGCCACGCCGCGGCCGCGCACGCGGCGAGCACGACCGCGCCGGCGGCGAGCAGACCGCGCACCTGCCCGGCCAGGCCGCGGCCGACGCTCTCCAGGGTGATGCCCACGGAGACGAGCCCGACCACCCGCCCGGGCCGGCCGCCGTCCGGCGCGAGGACGGGGACGACGGCCCGCACCGACGGGCCGAGGGAGCCGGTGAACGTCTCGGTGAACGCCCGGCCCTGCGCCGCCGGCTCGATGTGGCCGATGAACTGCTGGCCGATCCGCGCCGGGTCGGGATGCGTGAAGCGCCGGCCGGCCGGGCTCATGACGACGACGAAGTCGGTGCCGGAACCGGCCCGCACCGACTCCGCGTAGGGCTGCAGGGTCGCCGACGGGTCGGCCGCGGTGACCCCCTCACGGACCTCCGGCGCCTGGGCGACGGCGAACGCGACGGCGAGGGCGCGGGCCCGGGCGGCGTCGAGGGCGGTCCCGCGGGCCTGCACGTACGCGGCCGCGACCGCGACCGCGACGACGACCGCCAGACCGAGCGCCATGAGGGCGAACAGCTGGCGGGCCAGGCTCCAGCGCCTCGGGTCCACGGCCCCAGTGTGCCGCGACGGCACCCGCCGGGCAGTGGTCGGCGCCACGTACGCAATGAACACAAGGCAGACCGCGGGCGCGGCCCGCTCACATCCTCGACCCACGCCCCGAACGAGGAGGTTCCGCCATGGCGCACCCGGCAGACTCGCCGACGCAGAGCACGTCCACCGCCGGCACGACCGGCCGCAAGGACCGCACCCACTACCTGTACGTCGCGGTCATCGTCGCGGTGCTCGCCGGCATCGCCGTCGGTTTCGCCGCGCCCGAGGTCGGCAAGGCGCTCAAGCCGCTCGGCACCGGATTCGTCGCGCTCATCAAGATGATGATCTCGCCGGTCATCTTCTGCACGATCGTGCTCGGCGTCGGATCGGTGCGCAAGGCCGCCCAGGTCGGCAAGGTCGGCGGGCTCGCCCTCGGGTACTTCCTCACGATGTCGACGGTGGCGCTGGCGATCGGCCTCGTCGTCGGCAACATCGTCAAGCCCGGCTCGGGCCTCGCGCTCGGCCAGGACCTCGCCGGCTCCGGCGCGGCGGCGGCCGGCGACGGTCACGGCTCGACCGTGGACTTCCTCCTGGGGATCGTCCCGACGACGCTCGTCTCCGCGCTCACCGAGGGCGAGGTGCTCCAGACGCTGCTCGTCGCGCTGCTCGTCGGGTTCGCGCTCCAGGCGATGGGCCGCACCGGCGAGCCCGTGCTGCGCGGCGTGAAGCACCTCGAGCGGCTCGTCTTCCGGGTGCTCGCGATGATCATGTGGGCGGCCCCGGTCGGCGCGTTCGGCGCGATGGCCGCCGTCGTCGGCGCCACCGGCATGGACGCCCTGAAGAGCCTCGCGCAGATCATGCTCGGGTTCTACGCGACGTGCCTGCTCTTCGTCGTCGTCGTCCTCGGCACCCTGCTGCGGGTCGTCGCCGGCCTGAACCTGTTCTCGCTGCTGCGCTACCTGGGCCGCGAGTTCCTGCTCATCGTGTCGACGTCGTCGTCGGAGTCGGCGCTGCCGCGGCTCATCGCGAAGATGGAGCACCTCGGCGTCTCCCGCCCGGTCGTCGGCATCACGGTCCCGACCGGCTACTCGTTCAACCTCGACGGCACCGCGATCTACCTGACGATGGCGAGCCTGTTCGTCGCCGACGCCATGGGCAAGCCGATGTCGATCGGCGAGCAGGTCTCCCTGCTCGTCTTCATGATCATCGCCTCGAAGGGCGCCGCGGGCGTCACCGGTGCCGGGCTCGCGACCCTCGCCGGTGGTCTGCAGTCCCACCGCCCCGACCTCGTGGACGGCGTAGGCCTCATCGTCGGCATCGACCGGTTCATGTCCGAGGCCCGCGCCCTGACGAACTTCGCGGGCAACGCGGTCGCGACCGTCCTCGTCGGGACGTGGACGGGCGAGTTCGACCGCGGCCGCGCCGAGCAGGTCTTCTCCGGCGCACTCCCCTTCGACGAGGCGTCGATGCTCGACGACCACGACGCGGACGAGGCTTCCGCCGGTACCGCGCCCGCCACGGCCGACGTCCGCGAACCGGCGACGGTCACCCGCTGACCCTCGCCCCCTGACCGCTGGTGCGGTCAGGGGGCGAGGACGTCGGGGAGGCGCGCGGGGTGGCCGTCGATGAAGCCCTGGTACTCGTCGCAGCCCATCTCGCGCAGGGCGTCGAGCTGGTCCTCGCGCTCGACGCCCTCGGCGACGACGACCAGGCCCATGCCGTGACCGAGCCCGAGGACCGCCGAGACGACGGCGCAGGCGTCGGGGTCCCGGGGCATGTCCGCGACGAACGACCGGTCGATCTTGATGATGTCCACGGGCAGCGTCCGCAGGTACGACAGCGACGACCAGCCCGTGCCGAAGTCGTCGAGCGCGACGGACACCCCGAGCCGGCGCAGGTCGGTGAGCACGCTGCGGGCCTGCGCGGGGTCGTCGACGAGGGCCCCCTCGGTGATCTCCAGGACGACGCGCCACGGCTCGAGCCCGCTCGCCGCCAGGGCGCCGTCCACCTTCTCGACGAAGCGCGGCGCCGAGAGCTGGCGCGGCGAGACGTTCACCGAGACCGTGACCCGGCGGTCGTCGACGAGGGCCACCTCCGCGAGTGCCTGCTGCAGCGCCCAGCCGCCGACCTCGACGATCCGCCCCGTGCGCTCGGCGATCGGCACGAAGACGTCCGGCGGGACGGCGCCGAAGGCCGGGTGCGTCCAGCGCAGCAGCGCCTCGACGCCGGCCAGCCGCCGGTCCCCGCAGTGCCGGCGCGCCTGGTACCGCATGGACATCTCGCCGTTGCCGATCGCCCGGCGCAGCGCGCTGGCGTACTCGAGCCGGGAGGAGATGTCGACCCGCAGCCGGGCGTCGAAGAGCTCGTGCCGGCCCCGGCCGCGCTCCTTGGCGTGGTACATCGCCGTGTCGGCGTCCCGCAGCAGGGTCCCGACGGGGTCGTCCCCGGGCGGGCGCCGGTCGACGACGGTGACACCGATGCTCGCCCCGGGCGCGACCTCGGCGTCGCCGACGGTGATCGGCTCGGACAGCGCCTCGACGAGCCGCTCGGCCGTCGCCCGGGCGCGGCCGACGTCCGGCACCGGGATGACGACGACGAACTCGTCCCCGCCGAAGCGCGCGACGACGTCCGCCTGCCGGCAGCGCTGCCGCAGCCGGCGCGCGACCGCGACGAGCACCTGGTCGCCGACGGAGTGCCCGAGGCCGTCGTTGATGTCCTTGAAGCCGTCGAGGTCGCAGAAGAGGACGGCGAGCATCCGGTCGCCGTCGAGCCGTTCGACGCTCGCGCCGAGCCGCTCGATGAGCGCCGCCCGGTTCGGCAGCCCGGTGAGCTCGTCGTGGGTGGCCCGGTGGCTCATCTCGTCCTGGAGCCGGCGGCGCCAGGAGACGTCGGACTGCACGACGACCGCACCGCCGGTCTCCTGCAGGCCGGTCACCTCGACGGCCGTGGCCCGCTCCGGTCCGCTCTCGAAGCAGCGGCACTCCAGGCGCGCGACGGTGCGGGCACCCCGGAGCACCTCCTCGACCTCGACGACGAAGCGCGAGACGTCGGCGAGCCGGCTGCGGCGCAGCGCGGCGACCCAGTCCGAGCCCTCGGCGACCGGGCCGCACACGCAGTGGTCGCGCTCACCGGTCCCGGCGACCCACCGGCTGTTGCCGGCAAGGACGACGCCCGCCGGGTCGACGACGGCCGCGCGGCTGTCGAGGGCGTCCATGAGGTCGCGGGTGAACCGCGCCTGCGCCGACGCCGCCGACCGGGCCGCGATGACCTCGGTGAGGTCGCGGTCGACGGCGACCATGCCGTCGACGCCGCCGCGGGAGTCGCGCGTCGCCGTGACGCTGCTGTCGACCTCGACGACGGCGCCGGTCGCCGACCGTACGAGGAGCCGGCCGTTCCAGGCGCCGGTCCGCAGCACCTCGTCGGCGACGTCCGCCGGGGTGCCGCCGGGGTGCTCGGCGACGACGAGGTCGGCGAGCGGGCGGCCGATCGCGTCGTCGGCGGCGATGCCGTAGATCCTCGCCGCCGCGGCGTTCCAGGCCGTGACGCGGCCCGCCCGGTCGACGGCCACGACGGCGTCGCTCACGGCGTCCATGAGCGCCGCCTGCCGGCGGACCTGGGCCAGGAGCAGCGCGGTCTCGAGCGTCGTCCCGGCGCGCCGGCCGAGGACGAGCGCGACGTCGACGTCCTCCCCGGAGAACGGCCGGTCACCGGGCGCCCGGGTCACGGCGAGCGCCCCGACCGGCGAGCGACGGCCCCAGACCGGCACGACGGCCGCCGACCCGACGAGGTGCTCGCGCAGGGTCGTGGCGAAGGCTCCCGGGAGCGCCTCGGCGTCGCTGACGACGACGGGCCGGCCGGTGCCGGCGACGTGCCGGGCGAGGGCGAGGACGGTGCCCGCGAACCGGTCCTGCGGCGCGCGCGCCAGGAGCGCGGTGACGGCGGCGGCCCGGAGCGGGTCGTCGTGGTGGGCGACGCTGACGTGCGGGGAGCCGTCGCCGTCCGGCCAGGTCCACACGACCCCGAGGTCCGCGGGCAGGTCGGCGGCGGCCCGGGCGAGGACGGCCGGGACGGTGTCCGCGGAGTCGGCGACGGCCGCGAACCGGTCGCCGAGGTCAGCCATCCGGCGTGCGCGGTCGATCGGCACGGCGCGGCGCAGCACGCTGACCGCGTCGCTCTGATCCGTCCGCGACACCCGAAGCTCCCTAGCGAAGAGTGCATGAAAGGTAGCACTCTGTCACGGAATTGTCAGACGTCGATGCTGGAACGGGACATTGGGTGACCCCGTCAGCAGGGCTGCGGGTAGCCCTCGGCCAGCAGCGTCCGGTCGATCCGCCACTGCCCGTCCGCGCGCAGGAGGGTGTAGGTCACGCGCCACCGCGAGCACGTCTGGCCCCCGGGACCGAGCCGGTCCTCCTGGGTGCTGCTGAAGTCGACGACCGCACGCAGCGCGCCGCCCTCCCCCGGCGTCACCACCGGCGGTGCCGGCGTCGCGGGGGTCGTCGTCCCGCCGGGCGTCCGGGTCGGCGACGAGCCGGCCGGCGCCGACGGCGACGCGGCGGCCGTCGTCGGGTCCGCCCCGGGCGCGACGACCGAGACCTGCCGGACGGCGACGTCGAAGATCTGGCTCGACCGCTCGGCGGCCGACCACTGCTCCAGGGTCTGCCCCGCCCGGGCGTTCGTCGTGAGCAGCCCCCACGCCTCGGCGTAGCGGCCGCTGTTGATCGCCGAGGCGTAGGTGCCGTAGAAGTCGGCGACGACGGCCCCGGGGCCGGGTCCGCTCGCGTCCCGGACGACGACCCGCGACTGCGGCGGGCCGACCGGGGCGTCGCAGACGTCGGCGACGTCGACGGTCGTCGTGAGCTTGCGCCACCGGGCGACGAGCGGCGCCGCCTGCAGGGCGCTCACGGCGTACCCGGTGTTCTTGTCCGCGAGGGAGCGGCCCTCGACGAAGCCGACGACCGACCCGTCGGCGGCGAGCAGCGGGCCGCCGCTGTCGCCGCCCTCGAACCCGCCGTCGACCCGGATGAGGTCCCGGACGACCTGGTCCGGGCCGGCCGACGCCGCAGGCCCCGAGACGTCGAGGCTCTGCCCGGTGCCGGTCACCGTGCGGCGGACCGGGACGAGCGGGCCGTCGAGCGGGTACCCGAGTGCTGCGACGTCCGACCCGACCGCGGGCTCGGCGGCCGCGAACCGGAACACGTGCCCGTCGAGCCGCTTGGAGGACCGGACGAGCGCGACGTCGTGGACGCTGTCGAGCCCGACGACCCGGGCCTCGGCCTCGGTGCCGTCGTCCCGGCGCAGCAGGATCGCGTGCGCCCCCTCGACGACGTGCGCGGCGGTGACGACGAGGTCGGGGCCGACGAGGAAGCCCGTGCCCGCACCGCCGAGGACGCACGCGGTCGTCTCGATCCGGACGACACCGTCCGAGACCTGCCCGAAGAGCGCGGGCAGGTCGAGCCGGGCGCCGCCCGTGACGGCGACGGGGCTCGTGACACCCGTGGGGACGCCGACGGCGGGCAGCGCCACCGCGTCGTCCGCGGTGACGCGCAGGACGACGAGCGTCGTGGCCACGGAGACGACCGCCGCGACGGCCGCGCAGAGCGCCACGACGCGCGGCGTCGTCCAGCCCTGCACCCCCTGCACCCGAGCCTCCCTGCGTCGCCGACCCGTGTCCTGCCCCCCGGCCGTCATCATCCGCCCCGCTCAGGCCTGCGCGGGGGCGGTCTCGCGAGCCGGTGCCGCGACGTCACCGTCCGTTCGCCGCGTCTTCTCCCGGAGCAGGGCCACGAGCCGGTGCAGCACGGCACCGACCGGCACGACGAGCGCGAAGATCCCGGCGGCGACGATCCCGTCGAGCCACCAGTGGTTGGCCGTCAGCGTCACCGCGAGCACAGTGAGGACGGTGTGCAGCGGGCCGACGAACCGCCACCGGCTCGGGCTCGCCCACCAGACGTACCAGCCGACGACCACGGCCCAGCCCACGTGCACGGACGGCATCGCCGACAGCTGGTTCGCCAGGCCCGCGTCGAACGTGCCGTAGACCGAGCGCCCGTTGGCCATCGCCGTGTCGACGAAGCCGAGCGCGGGCAGCAGCCGCGGCGGGGCGACCGGGACGATCTGGACGAGCAGGCACGTGAGCGTGAGGAGGACGACCGACGTCCGGACGCGGGCGAACCACTCCCGGTGCCGCCACCACAGCCACACGAGGAACAGCGCCATCCCGTTGAGGTGCGCGTAGGCGTAGTAGGTGTCGAAGAACCAGACCACCTGCGGGTGCGGGAGCACGGCCGCCTGGAGCGTGACCTCGTCCGGCAGGTGCAGCCGGCCCTGGAGCGCGTAGACGGCACGGCCGCGCTCCATCGCGCCGTCCTTGCGGGTGTGCACGAGTCCGCCGACCCGCTGCCACAGGGCGAGGAGCGCCATGACGACGGCGAACTGCTGGGCGAAGGCGGCGACGACGTCGGTCCAGCGGTTGCGGAACAGCCGGCACACGAGGAGCACCGCGAGCAGGACGAGGGCCGTGGTCAGCGAGAGCTGCCAGCTGGGCTTGAGCTGGGGCACCGGTCAGCCCGCGGGAGCCGGTGCCGGGCCGTCGGCCGGCGCGTCCTCGGGGGGCGTGTCCGGGGACGCCGTCCCCTCCGGCGCAGCGGCGGCGTCGACCGCGTCGTACGGGCCGCCGATGCTCCCGTCGGACCCGATGAGGATGTTCAGCCACCGCGAGCCGGGGTCGACGTCGATGAGCAGCGCCTTCGCGAGCAGCGTCAGCGGGATCGCCAGCAGGGCACCGAGCGGCCCGAGCACCCAGGCCCAGAACGCGGTCGCGAGGAACGTCACGGTCGTCGAGAGCCCCACGACGTCCCCGACGAACTTCGGCTGGATGATCGTCTGGATGACGACGTTGATCGCGCTGTACGCGACGACGACGAGGAGCATCTCCTGCACCCCGCCGTCGAGCAGGCCGAGCAGCGCCGGCGGGACGAGCCCGACGACGAACCCGATGTTCGGGATGTAGTTCGTGATGAACGACAGGACGCCCCAGAGGATCGGCAGCGGGACGCCGATCCAGGCGAGGACGGCGGAGTCGAGCACCGCGCAGATCAGCCCGAAGATGCTCGACACGACGAGGTAGCGCCGGGTGCCGCTCGCGAACGCACCGAGGGCGTGCGCCACCCCGGGCCGCAGCGGGGCGACCGCCGCCACCCGGGCCCCGAAGCCGGCGGCGTCCAGGCCCATGAAGAACAGCAGCGCGAGCAGGAAGAAGAGCGTCGTCGCCAGGCTCGACAGGCTGGACAGCACGGTGGAGACGACGCCCGCGACCTTGCCGAGGTCGATCTGGTCGACGATGCCGTTGATCTGGTCCTGGCCGACGCCGTACCTGGCGAGCAGGTCCGTGACCGCGGTGAGCTGCTTCTGGGCGGCGTCGCTGTACTGCGGCAGCACGGTGGCGAACCGGGCCAGCGAGACGACGAGGATGACGACGAGACCGACGAGCACGGCATAGACGAGCAGCAGCACCGTGATCGTCGAGAGCCAGCCGGGCAGCCTGCGCGCCCGCATCGCCTCCTGGACCGGTGACACGGCCACGACGAGCATGAGCGCGAGGAAGACCGGGCCGAGCATCCAGGCCAGGCTGCGCATGCCCTCGACGGCGACGATCGTGCCGGCGGCGCCGAGGACGACGACCAGCCCGCGGGGCAGCACGGGCGGGGTCGGCACGGCAGCCGCGCCGGCGGCAGCCTCGAGGTCGGTGCGCCCGGTCATGGGCGCCAGGGTAGCCGCCGCCCGGACGTCGTCAGGCGACGACGACCGCACCCGCCCCGCTCAGCCGCTCGACGGCGGCGCGCAGGAAGGTGGTGACCTCCGCCGGGGCCCCGGCGAACTGCAGCCCGACCTCGTCGGCGTCGCCGACCGGGCTGCGGTGCGCGACGGTCGCGTCGAGGCGGAGCTGCCGGCCGTCGAGGGAGCCGTCGAAGACGACCCGGTCGCCCCGGTCGAGCAGCTCCGGCGGGGCGATGTAGCAGCGGACGCCGCCCTCGGCGAGGTCGAGCAGCCGGACGGTGACGTCCCGGCCGCGGTGCGTGAGGGTTGCGTCGCCCTCGACGCGGACCCGCCGCTGCCGACGCCGCTCGAGCCGGTCGGTGAGGCTCGACATCGACTCGACGCGCTCGATCGCCGCGGAGATCGTCGTGTCGAGCAGCCCGACGACGTGGTGCTGGTCGGCCGCGACGCTCGACAGCACCGCGGTCGCCTCGTCGACGCTGCCGATGCCCTGGCCCATCTCGTGGATCGCGTGCGCCATCCCCTCGGCCTGCTCGCGCAGCCGCCCCACGGTCGCGGTGATCTCGACGGTCGATCGGCCGGTCGTCGCCGCGAGCTCCTTGACCTCGTTCGCGACGACGCTGAACCCGCGGCCGGCGCTGCCGGCCCGGGCGGCCTCGATCGTCGCGTTGAGGGCGAGGAGCCGGGTCTGGTCGGCGACCCCGGCGATGAGGTCGGCCATCCGGCCGACCTCCCGGAGGGAGTCGCCGAGGTCGCCGACGACCTGCTGCGCGAGGTCGGCACGCCGGACGACCTCTCGCGTGACGACGTCCGTCGACGACACGCTGCGGTCGATCGTCGCGGCGGCCGCGCGGACGGCGGCGACCTGCTCGACGACGCTGCGCAGCTCCTCGGAGACCGAGGTCGCGGTCTCGTCGATGATGTCCTGCGCCCGGTCGCGGACCTGCCGCTCGGCGGCGCTCTGGGACTCCATGCGGTGCCGGAGCTCCTCCTCGCGCGCCGTCTGGGCGGCCGCGAGCTCGTCGGACTGCTCGGCGAGCCGCTGCCGGGTCGTCGCGACGGCCCGGCCGAGGTCCCCGAGCTCGTCGCGGCCCGCCGGCAGCGGGTGCTCGGTGCGGTCCCCCTCGGCGAGCGCGGTGACGGCGGCCAGGGCGCGGTCGACGTCGGACGAGGTCCGCCACCAGACGCCCGCCGCGAACCAGGCCGCGGCGAGCAGGCCGGCCGCGGTGAGGGCGAGGGTGCGGGTGCGGTCGGCGACGAAGCCGCCGATGCGGGTCTCCAGGAGCGCCTGGAGCCCGTCGGCGGCCGGTCCGACGGCGGCCGCGGCGGCGTCGGCGGCCGGGGCGGGGTCGAAGCCCGAGGTCTTCGTCAGCGAGCCGGTCACGGTCCCGGCGTACGCGTCCGCCGCGTCGGCGAACGCCACGAGCCCGGCGAGCCGGTCGGCGAGCGCCGGGTCCTTCGTCTGCTCGGTCGCCGTCGTCACGTCGCTGCGCAGGGCGGCGGCGGCCCCGGACACGGTCCCGGACCGGACGGCCTGGGCGGCGACGAGGTCGTCGCTGCCGGCGGCCTCGCCGGCGGCGGCCGCCGCGGCAGCGGCCACGAGCACCTTCGGCACCTGCACGACGAGGGCGTCCATGACGTAGAAGGAGTCGAGGTCGGGGTCGAGGATGAGGTTCGAGGTGTTGCCGACCTGGGTCACGAGGTCCGCGAGCGACCCGACGACCACGGCCCGCCCCTGCGGGCCGGTGGCCCCCGCGGCGCCCGCAGCGGTCCGGACGGCGTCGAGCTGCGTCGCGAGGTCGAGGCCCGGCTCGGCGGCGGCCGCACGCTCGATCGCGGCGACGTCGACGGTGCGCCCGGCGACGGCGTCCGCGGCGGCCGCGAGCACCGGCCGCAGCACGCGCACGCCGGACTCCTCGGCCGCCGAGAACGCGATCTGGCCGCCGACCGCCGACGAGTACGCCCACGTCGCCCCGACGCCGGGGACGAGGAGCACCAGGACGAGCACGGCGAGCCGGGCGCTCGTGCGCAGCCGGCTCGACGCCGCGACGACCGGGCGGAGGACGACGGGGACTGCGGCGCTGCGCCGGCTGCCGGACACGGGTGACCCCCAGGTGCTTGACGATCTTCCTCAGGGGTGTCGGTCGTGCCACCGGTGGTGCCTGACCTGCACCGACGGACGTCACCCGTTCGGAGCAGGGACGACCAGGGTCAGGCGGAGCAGGCGAGGTCGGCGGCCGGCTCGGCGCCGTCGACGTCCCGGGCGGGGATGAGCCCGCGCCAGCCGCAGGCGCACATGACGTCGAGGCGGCCGGGGACGACGGCGGAGTGCCCGACGACCTCGAGCGCGTGGCCGAAGCTGTCCTGGTGGGAGTGGACGATGCTGCGTGATGCCGCGCAGGCGTGCGCGGCGAGGACGACGAGGCCCATGCGTCCCCTTTCCGGTGCGGTGCGGAGCGGCCGGGGCGCCGTCTGCTGGCTGGTGGTCGGTGGTCGGTGGTCGGTGGTGCCCGCCGTACGCACAGCGTCGACGAGGCGGTCGCCGTCCGGGTGAACCGTCGGCAGACGGGTGTCGAACCTTGACCGACGCCGCCGGGCCTGCTGTGCCAGGCTTCGCCTGACGCGCCGGGCGGCCCGGTGCGGCCGCTGGAGGCCGAGGAGGTCCGGGTGTCCCGACCCGTGCGCTGGGGTGTGCTGTCCACCGCGCTCATCAACGACAAGGTGCTCGCCGGAGCGGCGCAGTCCCCCGAGGTCGAGGTGCTCGCCGTCGCGAGCCGGGACGGCGAGCGAGCGCGCGCCTACGCCGACGCCAAGGGCATCGAGCGCTCGTACGGCTCGTACGAGGCGCTCCTCGCCGACCCGGACGTTGAGGCCGTGTACATCCCGCTGCCCAACTCGCTGCACCACCCGTGGACGCTGCGGGCGCTCGCGGCCGGCAAGCACGTGCTCTGCGAGAAGCCGTACAGCCGTCGTCCGGCCGAGGTCGCCGAGGGCTTCGCCGCCGCCCGCGAGGCGGGTCTCGTGCTCTCCGAGGCGTTCATGTGGCGCTACAACCCGCAGACCCGTGCCGTCGCAGGCCTCGTGCGCGACGGCGCGATCGGCGACCTGCGGCTCGTCGTCGCCTCCTTCAGCTGGCCGTGCCCGGTCGACGGCGACATCCGTACCCGGCCCGACCTCGACGGCGGCTCCCTCATGGACGTCGGCTGCTACTGCGTCAGCGCCGCGAGACTCCTTGCCGGGGAACCGGTCTCGGTCACCGCGCAGTCGACCGTCGGCCCGCACGGCGTCGACGCCCACCTCGCCGCGACGCTGCGGTTCGCCGACGGCGTCGTCGCGCACGTCGACTCCGCCTTCCACGTCCCCGACCGCAGCCACCTCGAGGTCGTCGGGACGACGGGCACGATCCGGGTCCGCGACCCGTGGCACTGCGTCGACCCCGGGGTCACGGTGACGGGCCTCGACGGCGTCGCGCGCGACGTGCCGGTCGAGACGGTGAGCTCCTACCGGCTCGAGCTCGAGGAGATGAGCAAGGCGATCCGCGGCGAGCCGAACGTGCTGCTCGGCGAGGCGGACGCACTCGGCCAGGCCCGCACGATCGAAGCGCTCTACCGGGCGGCCGACGAGGGCGTCGCCGTCACGCTCTGACGGTCACCCCTGACGGTCACCGCAGTCCGAGCAGCCGGCGCCACCACGGCCGCCGCCCGGCCCGGGCCCGTCGTCGAGC
>NZ_MWLN01000231.1:43611-75121 GCF_002198655.1 Kineosporia sp. A_224 | reverse complement strand
CGGATCACTCGCACCCTGCACGAGCCCAGCCTGACCCACCGACCAAGGTCAGCGACGGACCCCGGTCGGCGTTTTGTTCAGCAGTCTCCTAGACCGACCGGCCGGACAGCGCGTCCCGGGTGCGGTCGACGAGCCCGACGAACGGACCCATGACCCGGCGGGAGACCTGGTCGCGCGGGGCGCCCGGGTGCGGCCGGGTCGGGGCGGCCTTCTTCGCCGTCCGGACCTTGTCCCCGAGGTCGTGCAGCTCCTCGGCCGAGTAGACGGCGCGCAGCGCCGGGAAGAGCTGCTTCTCCTCCTCGGCGACATGGCCGCGGACGGCGGTCATGAGCGCCTCGAGGACCGGCCGCGAGGCCGGGGAGTGCGGGTCCGTGCCCTCGAGCTCCTTGAGCATGAGCTCGACCTCGTGGTGCTCGGCCGTCTCGCGGTCGGCGATCGCGTTGCCGTCGTCGAGCCGGTCGCGCATCGCCGGGTAGATCCACGCCTCCTCGGCGACGGAGTGCCGGACGAGCTCGGCGACGAGGTGCTCGAGGGCGTCCTGGCGGTCCTCGGGGCTCAGCGGCCCCTCGAGCCGTGCGAACAACTCCTCGACCTCGCGGTGGTCGACGACGAGCTCGGTGATGACGTCGTCGTGAGCGTCGTGCTCGGGCATGGTGCTCCTTCGGGGTCTCCTGCGGTGGGTCGCCGTACGGGGCGTGCGGCCCCTGCGACGGCGGTACCCCGGGATGCACACGGCAAACCGGCGCCGGCCGGTACCCCGCTGTGAGCCGCGACTCGGTCTGCGGTCAGGATGGACGCGTGCCCACGGTCCGACGTCTGAGCCCTCTCGAGCGCGCCGGCGCGCTCGAGACGGTCGTGGCGGCGTTCGCCGCCGACCCTCTCGTGCGCTGGTGGTTCCCGGACGACACGACGTACCCCGACCTCGCGTCGCGCTTCTTCGGCGTGCTCCTCGACACCCGTCTGGAGGGCGGCGAGGTCTGGGCCGTCGAGATCGACGGAACCGTTGCGGCCGTGTCGATGTGGGTCCCGCCGGGCGGGAACCTCATCGGGCCGGACGTCGCAGGCGCCCGCTACAACGACGTCGTCGCCGAGCTGCCCGCGCCGAGCGCCGAGCGGATCGCCGCGACCGACGAGGTCATCGACGAGCTGCTGCCGACCGAGCCGCACTGGTACCTCGGCGTCCTCGCGACCCGTCCCGACCACCGCAACGCGGGTCTGGGCACCCTGGTGTGCGCACCGGTCTTCGCCGCCGCGGACCGGGCCGGCGTCGCGATCGCACTGGAGACCGCCCCGACGGCGAACGTCGCGTACTACACCCGGCGGGGCTTCTCGGTGCTCCACGAGGCCGAGCTGGCCTCCGACGCCGACGAGGACGAGAACGCCGATGCGGACGGTGAGCCGCTCACCGTCCGCATCATGCTGCGGTCCCCGCGCGCCGACGGGGTGCGCTGAGCCTCAGGCCGCCTCGAGACCCTCCCGCAGCCGGCGCAGCGCCTTCGTGATGAGCCGGGACACCTGCATCTGGGTGACGCCGACGTCCTCCGCGATCTGCTGCTGGGTCCAGCCGCTGAAGTAGCGCAGGGCGAGGATGCGCCGGTCGCGGGGCGGCAGCCGGTCCATGAGCGGGCGCACCGACAGGACGTCGTCGATCTGCCCGAGCAGCGGGTCGACGTCCCCGAGGGTGTCGCCGACGTTGAGGTCCTCGGCGCCGCCGACCGGGGCGTCGAGCGAGTGCACGTGGTAGAGGTCGGCGCTCGCGACGCACTCGACGACGTCGTCCTCGCTCGCGCCGAGGTGCGCCGCGATCTCGGAGATCCGCGGGCTGCGGCCGAGGGTCTGGGTCAGCTCGCTGCTCGCCTTCTCCACCTCGCCCCGCAGCTCCTGGACCCGGCGCGGGGGCCGGATGTCCCAGCCCTGGTCGCGGAAGTGCCGCTTCACCTCGCCGGAGATCGTCGGGACGGCGTACGCGAGGAAGTCGTGCCCGCGGTCGGCGTCGAAGCCGTTGACCGCCTTGACCAGGCCCAGGTGGGCGGCCTGCACGAGGTCCTCGACCGCCTCGCCCCGGGACCGGTAGCGCAGCGCGATGCTCGTGGCGACGGGGACGTTGAGGACGACGAGCCGCTGGCGCAGCCGGGCGAGCTCGTCGGGGTCGGTGCACTCCTGCAGCAGACCGACGACGGCGGCGGTCTCCCGCTGCCGTGCCTCGTCGGTGCTCGTGTGTCGGTGGCTCGGCATGGTCCTACTCCCTGTCAAGGCTCCGCCGCGGACCTGCGTACGGTCCGTCGGCGCGACGACCTGCATCACCGGGCGTGCGGCCCGGGCCCCCAGAGGTGCAGTCGGACGGTGGCCGTGGTCTCGACCGATCGTCGTCCCGGGACTGTCCCCGGTCCGTCCAGCGGACCACGGTGGGATAAGTCTCGCAATTCCACACGAATGACTGGCAGGCGTACCGGGTAGGGAAGGAGGTTGTCGTGGCCCCGCCCCGCACGTGCGGCGACGCCCACCCCTGCGCCTGGCGTCGCGCGGCGCGGGACGGGGCACCGAGCAGACTTCCCCTCCGGCGCGGCCGTCAAACCTCGGCGCCGGGCGCCGACGGGCCGGACGACGAAGAGCCACCGAAGAACGGCCGAAGGAGTGAACTTCCGGGCCGTCCGTGCCGATGCAGGTCACGTGGTCCACGTCCTGCCGCTCGTCACGCACTCCTCGGTGACGCCTGCGTCCCTCCTCGCCCCCGGCCTCGTCGTCGTGCTCCTCGCCGTGCTCGGCGTGCTGCTGGCCCGGCCGGTGGCCCGCCGCCGGCACGCCCGCCTCGTCGGCGGCACGGTCGCGGACCTGCAACGCCTCGTGGGTGACGCCCGGGTGGGTGACGTCCTGCCCTCGCGCGGCCGCCGGGCCAACGGCCGGACGGCGATCCCGCTGCAGGGGTCCGTGTCGGCCGCCGTGGCGGCGCTGCCGACGAGCCGGCTCGTCGACCTCGTCGGCCCGGACCACGCCGTCAGTGGGGTCGGACGGCACCGCCGCGGTCTGGCCCGCGCCGGCCGGGTCCTGCCCGGTCGCACGCCCGACGGGTACTGGGACGCCTATCTGCAGGGCGTCGACCTGCCCGTCGCCTCCGGCGCGGGAGAACGGTTCTTCGCCGCCGAGGAGGCCGCGGTCGCTGCCGTCGTCGCCGCCGAGGCGGCCCTCGAGGAGGCAACGACCACCGTGCCCGTCCAGGACCCCGCACCCGCCCCGCTCCCGGACCCTGCGCCGGGCGCGGCCGCTGCGAGCGGTCCCGCGGAGGGGCCCGGCACCGTGCCCGACGTCCCGGCTGACGTCCCGACCGCCGTCCCGACCGCCGTCCCGACTGCCGCCTCGCCCGCCGCCGGCCCGGCCGACACCCCTTCGGAGGAGACCATGACGACGCCCGCCGAGCAGGACGGCTCCCGCTGGTACGACGCCGCTCCCGACGGTCGCAGCCACTCCCGGCGGTCGGCCGTCATGGCCCGCGCCGAGGGCGGTGACGCCGCAGGCTGGTGGAACGCCGACGCCGACGAGCAGCCCGCTGCCCCCGTCGAGGACGACGCCCCCGCGCCGGGGTCGTTCTGGGGGACCACCGCCCTCGCGGCACCCCGTCCCGCCGGCCGTTCGGTGGCCGTCGTCGACCTCGCGGCGGCGCCGACCCCGCTGCCGCTGCGCCGGCCCGTCTCCGAGCCGCAGCCGACCGCGGTCGTCGAGGCCGTCCCGGTCCCCGTGGCTCTGCCGGAACCTGTCGTCGAGCCCGAGCCCGAGCCCGAGCCCGAGCCCGAGGTCGAGGTCGAGCCGGTCGCGGTCATGGAGCCCGAGCCCTTCGTCCAGCCCACGCCGCTCGCCGAGCCCGAGCCCGTCGCGATCGTGGAGCCCGAGCTCGTCGCCGTCGTGGAGCCCCCGGCCCTGACCTTCCTCGTGCCGCAGACGCCGCCGGTCGTCCCGCAGGCGGCGGTCGACCTGCACCCGCGGCCCGAGCCGGACCCGGAGCCGCAGCCCGTCGCCGTCGAGCCCGAGCCGGCGCCTGCCGACCCCGAGCCGGTGGCCGTCGACCCTGACCCCGAGCCGGTGGCCGTCGAGCCCGAGCCGGCCCCGCTCCCCGCACCGCACCCCTTCGCGGGCGAGCTGACGCACCCCGACGCGTCGCACGCCGTCCCGCACCCCCGCGGTCACCGGCAGCCGTCGCCGCGTCAGCGCCAGGTCCTCCGGGACGCCTCGCTGCGGTTCGAGCACCCCACGGACCGCTTCGGCATCGCCCAGGTGGCGACCGAGGAGGCGCTCGCGCTCGTCGAGGCCGACATCGCCTCGCTCGTCGTCCGCTCGGTCGAGGGCCCGCGGGTGCTGCGCCAGGACCCCGAGGGGATGGGCATCTGGGGCGCGAAGACGCTCGCGGCGCTCATGAACCTCGGCCGTCCGCTGCGCAAGGTCATCGAGGGCGACCCGCTCTCCGGCGGTGGTCAGACGGCGCTGCTCGTCGTCCCCGTGCCGGCCGCGGGCACCGTGGCGGGCACGCTCGTCGTCCGCCGCACCACCGGCCGTGCCTTCTCGCCCGCCGAGCAGGACTGCCTGGAGCGGCTCGCCCGGATGGCCGGTGCCGCTCTCGACACCGCGGCCCGCCGCGGGATGCTCGTCGGCCAGGGCCGGCTCGACCCGGTGACCGGGCTCGCGCACCGCGACCGGCTCGCCGAGGACCTGCGCGCCGCGCTCCTCACGAGCCAGACGCACGGCATGCCGACGAGCCTGCTCGCCGCCGAGGTCACCGGGCTCGCGGAGCTGCGCGAGACCCAGGGCCGGCCCGCCGCCGACGAGGCCGTCGCCGCGCTCGCGGCCGCGCTCACGGGCACGCTGCGGGTCGGGGACGTCCCCTACCGCTTCGGGCTCGACGAGTTCGCCGTCCTGCTGCCGGCGACCCAGGAGGAGGACGCGCCCGCGGCCGCCGCCCGGCTCGGTGCGGCGATCGACGCGCTCGACCTGCGCCCGGCCGGTCGCCGGCTGCGGCTGCGCACGGCCGTCGTGCCGGTGACGGGCGTCGCCGAGGACGTCGTCCTGCGCGCCATCCGCGCGCTCGCGGCGGCGGAGCGGCCGACGGTCGAGGCCTGACGCGGCCGGCGCCGACCGGCGTCGTCCCGCTCCGTGGTCCCTGCTCGTTCGGGACCGCACGGTTCGGTGACAATGGGTCCGACCGTGCACCCGGCACGGTCGGTCGGCAGACCGGTCCACCCTCAGGAGGGTCCGTGCCCCGCCCGCTCGTCGCGATCCCCGCGCGCTTCTCGCAGTCGGCCTCGGCGCTGCGCTACCAAGCGATCGTCAACGCCCGCGCCCTGTCGGAGGCGGTCCTCCGCGCCGGCGGGGAGCCGCTGACCGTCCACCCGTGGGCGCCCGGCGGTGTCGCGGACGCCGCCGAGGTCGCCGACCGGATGGCGTTCGCGGACGCCGTCCTCCTGCCGGGCGGCGGG
This sequence comes from Kineosporia sp. A_224, assembly GCF_002198655.1. Classification (GTDB taxonomy): domain Bacteria; phylum Actinomycetota; class Actinomycetes; order Actinomycetales; family Kineosporiaceae; genus R-H-3. The sequence goes on along the minus strand of NZ_MWLN01000231.1, from coordinate 69,659 downwards.
GACCTCGCGCCGTCCACGTACGGCGAGGTGAGCGCCCACGACGAGGTCTACGACGTCGACCCCGAGCAGGACGCGTTCGACCTCGCCGTCGCCGCCTGGGCCTTCGCGGCCGGCGTCCCGGTGCTCGCGATCTGCCGCGGCGCCCAGGTCGTCAACGTCGCGCTCGGCGGCGCCCTCGAGCAGCACATGGACTCCCCGCACCGACACCACGTCGACACCGTCACCATCAGCGACGACGTGCTCGCGGGCGTCGTCGGGGCGACGACGATCGAGGCGTCCTGCTACCACCACCAGTGCATCACCCGGCTCGGCACCGGTCTCGAGGTCGCGGCGACCGCGGTCGACGGCACCGTCGAGGCGGTCGCCGCGCCGGGCCGGCCGGGCTGGTTCGTCGGGGTCCAGTGGCACCCAGAGGACACCGCCCACGAGGACGCCGGCCAGCAGGCCCTCTTCGACGCGCTCGTCACGGCGGCCCGGGCCCGCTGACCGGCTGTCGGAGGCCGTCAGGCCGGCCGGGCCGGGCCCGCCGTCAGGACGCCGTGAGCCTCAGGTCGAAGCTCACGTCGCTCGACGACGGGGTCTGCTGGTGCACCTCGACCGCGACGACGTTCGTGCCCGCCCGGAGCACGGAGACCGGGACGTCGACCTCGGTCCAGGCGCTCTCGTCCGCGCCGGCGACGTTGACCGTGGCCCGCGTCGTCGGCGTCAGCGCACCGGCCGGCAGGTTCGAGCGCAGCACCTCGACCCCGTTGACGTAGACCGCGGCGCCGTCGTCCCGGACGATCCCGAGCCGCAGCGCGCCGACCCGGCCCACGTCGGCGACCTCGAAGGTGCGGCGGAAGTAGTAGGTCGTCCCGCCGGCCGGCAGCAGCGTCTGCTCGTCGCCGTCGCCGAACCCGAGCTGGGCGGAGCCGCGGGCCCAGGTGCTGTCGGCCGCGTCGGGCGCCGTCCAGTCCGCGGCCGGCGGGGTGCGCCCGTCGAGCCAGGCCCAGGTGTCCCCGGACGGCACGAGCGGCCCGGTGCCGGCGAGGGTCGGCACGAGCTCGGCGTCGAAGGACAGGTCGCTCGAGGACGCGCTCGCGTTGTGGACCTCGATGGCGAGGACGTTCGTGCCGGTGACGAGGGCGGACGACGGCACCGTGAGGCTCACGAAGGCCTTCTCGGCCGCGCCGGAGACGTCGCTCGACGCCGGCGTCGTCGCCGTCACCGGGCCGGCCGGCATGTTCGACCGGACCACCTCGACCCCGTTGAGGTAGGCGACCGCGCCGTCGTCGCGCTGCAGCAGCAGCGTGAGCCCGGTGACCTGCGCCGGGTCGGCGACCGTGAACGAGCGGCGGAAGTAGCTCGTGAGCCCCTTCGGGCTGACGACGGTGGCCTCGTCCCCGTCGCCGTACCCGAGCTCGGCGTCCCCGACCGACCAGGTCGTGTCGTCGAACGCCGGGTCTCGCCAGGTGGTCCCGGCATCCGTGCCGTCGGACAGGTACCGCCACGCCGTCTGCGGCGTGACGAGCGACGTCGACGGCGGGCGGGTCGTCACGGTGAGCGGCGCGCTCGCGGGGGACCAGTTGCCGGCGATGTCGCGGGCCTCGACGGTGTAGGCGTACGTCGTCGCGGGGACGACGTCGCGGTCGACCCACGAGGTGCCGCCGAGCAGTGCCACGACGGCGCCGTCCCGCCGGACCCGGTAGCCGGAGACCCCGCGGTCGTCGGTCGAGGCGGTCCAGGCCAGGGTGACCCGGGTGTCCCGGACGGGGGCGGCGACGAGGCCGGCCACGGGCGCGGGCGCGGTCGTGTCGGCCGGCTCGGGGGTGACGCCGAAGTTCGTGTACCGCTGCCGCGTCGTGTCGGCGTCGACCCGGGTGAAGCCGCCGCCGACCCGCAGCACGGCCGGTTCGGCGAGCAGGTCCCAGACGCCGAGGTCGTAGAGCATCTTCGGGGCCCAGCCCGCGACGACGCCACCGGTGACCGCGTCGAGGGCGGCGATCCCGGCGCGCGGCTGCCCGCCGAACGCGGTGTCGAAGTGGCCGCCGACGACGAGCGTGCCGCCGTCCAGCGCGACCGCCTGCACGTCGCCGTCCGTCGTCGTCTGCCACAGCCGCTGCGCCGTGGCGACGTCGTACGCGACGGCCCGGCCGCCGGGGCCGCCGACGCCCGCGTACACGGCGGTCTCGGAGGCCGCGAGATCGTAGACGTAGCAGGGGTTCGAGGTGTCGGAGCAGCCGGCGGGCGGCCGCCAGGCGGTCGCCGCACCGGTGTTGACGGAGACCGCTCCGAGGTAGTCGCGGCTCTGCCCGGCAAGGGTGCGGAACTGGCCGCCGACGTAGAGGGTCGTGCCGTCCGGCGACGCCTGGAGGGCCGCGACGTTCGAGTCCGCCTGCCCGGCCCAGCCGGCGACGAGGGCCCCGGTGCCGGCGTCGACGGCGGCCAGGCGCAGCCGGGTCGCGCTGTTGACGCTGCTGAAGTAGCCGCCGAGGAAGACCCGGCCGCCGACCCGCTCCAGGGCGAGGACGGTGCTCGCGGGTCGCGGGGCGAACGTCGTCGAGACCGCGCCGGACGTGAGTGACACGAGGGCGAGCCGGGCCCGGGCCGCGCCGCCGATCGTCGTGAAGGCGCCCCCGACGTACACCCCCGTGCCGTCGGCCGAGGGCTCGAGGGCCCGGACGACGTCGTTCGCGCCGGGGTTCCAGGGCAGCAGGGCGCCGGTCGTCGCGTCGAACGCGGCGAGCCGGTTGCGGCTCACCGTCGTCGCGCCGTTCGGGCTCCACAGCGCCGTGAACGTGCCGCCGATGACGACGGCGTCGCCGACCCTGGCGACGGCGTAGACCCGGCCGGTCGTCGGCGTCCAGGTGAGCGTCGGCGTCGACGCGATCGCCGCGGACGCCGGTGCCACGCCGGCCCCGACCGTGACGAGCACCGCCGTGAGCGCGACAGCGAGCAGCCGGGCCGGAGCCCTCCCCGAGATGACCATGCGTCGACGGTAGGCAGCGGCCGCGAGCGCGGTCACGCAGTGCAGCCGGTCCTCACCTGTTCGGCGGACCCGATGACGCGGATGTCATCCGAACGCGCGCGCCGCCGCCCTCCCGGCCCTGCGGCCCGCGCCGGCGGGCACGCGCGGTGACCGCGGGTCAGGTGTTCGGGTCCTCGGCCGGTGCGGTGCCGTCGAGCGTCTCGAGGTGCTGGATGATCTTGCGCAGGGACGTCGTGAACGTCTCGAGGTCCGCGCTGCTCAGCGCGGCGACGGCCTGCGTCTCGTGCGAGTTGAACAGCGGGAACAGCTCGTCCATGAGGCGTCGGGCCCGCGGCGTGAGGGACAGGAGCACCCGCCGGCCGTCGCCGGGGTGGGCCCGCCGCTTGACGAGCCCGCGGCCCTCGAGGGTCGTCACGACACCCGTGAGCGTCGACTTGGAGATCCCCGCCTCGGACGCCGCGTGCCGGGTCTCGATGTCGTCCCAGACCCAGACGACCCACAGCACGACCCAGGCGGTCCACGTGAGGCTGTGCGACGCGAGGACGGTGCGCTCGAAGTGGTTCCGGACGACGCCGGCGGCCCGGTAGAGGTTGCCGATCGCGGCCATGGCGCCACGGTCGATCGGCAGACCGCTGAGGCGCTCCTCGACGGCCTGCTCCGTCTGCCCCAGGGTGTACTGACCGGTCACGGCATCCCCTTCCGCACCTGCTGGTCCCCTGCACCGCTGTGTGTACTGCCGTACTGCTCGTGCTGCCCCGTCGAGCGATCCTATGCCCCGCGACCCCCACCCCCGGGGAGGTCGGATCGTCGGGGCCGCGCGAGACTGGGGCGTGACCGGACCGAGCAGCATCGCCGCCGGGGTCGGCCTGAGGTCCGAGCGGGGCCCCGTCCTCGCGGCCCTCATGCTCACCCTCTCCCTCGTCGCGATCGACGGGACGGTCATCGCGACGGCGGTGCCGTCGATCGTCAACCAGATCGGCGGCTTCTCGCAGTTCCCGTGGCTCTTCTCCGCCTACCTGCTCACCCAGGCGGTGACGACGCCGCTCTACGGCCGGTACGCGGACGTCGTCGGGCGCCGCCCCGTGCTCCTGCTGGGGATCGGGCTGTTCGTCCTCGGGTCGCTGCTCTGCGGCCTCGCCTGGAGCATGCCCGTGCTCATCGCCGCCCGGGCGGTGCAGGGGCTCGGCGCGGGCGCGGTCCAGCCGATGGTCATGACGATCGTCGCGGACATGTACACGGTGCAGGAGCGCTCGAAGGTCCAGGGCTACGTCGCGTCCGTCTGGGGCGCCTCGGCGGTCATCGGCCCGCTCTTCGGGGGCTTCGTCGTCCAGTACGTCTCGTGGCGCTGGGTCTTCCTCGTCAACCTCCCGCTCGGCCTGCTCGCCGCGGTGATGATCGCGCGACGCTTCCGGGAGAAGGTCGAGCGGCGCGAGCACCGGCTCGACGTGCTCGGTGCCGCGCTCCTCGTGCTCGCGTGCAGCCTCGTCATCCTCGGTCTCCTCGAGGGCGGTGTCGCCTGGGCCTGGACGGGCCCGGCGGGCATCGCCGTGCTCGGCGGCGGGCTCGTGCTCCTCGTCGTCTTCGTGCTCGTCGAGCGCCGCGCGCCGGAACCGGTGCTGCCGCTGTGGGTGCTCTCGCGCCGCGTGCTCGTCGCGGGCAACCTCAGCCAGGTCGGGGTCGGCGTCATGATCGTCGGGCTGTCGTCGTTCGTGCCGACGTACGTCCAGAACGTCCTCGGGACGGGCCCCGTCGTCGCCGGTCTCGCGGTCGGGGCGCTGACCATCGGCTGGCCGATCGCGGCGAGCCAGTCGGGCAAGGTCTACCTGCGGATCGGCTTCCGGGACACCGCGCTCATCGGCACGGCCGTCGTCCTGCTCGGCTGCTGCGCGAGCACGCTCTGGGGCGCGGGGACGTCGGTCTGGTGGGTCGCCGCGACGTGCTTCGTCATCGGGCTCGGGATGGGCTTCGCCTCCGCGCCGGTCGTCGTCGCCGTGCAGTCCGTCGTCGGCTGGGAGCAGCGCGGCGTCGTCACGTCGACGAACATGTTCGGCCGCACGGTCGGCAGCGCCGTCGGTGCCGCCGTCCTCGGCGCCGTGGCCAACGCGACGATGCTCGGCCGGCTCGGCGCGGCGCCGTCCGCGGTCGGACCGGTCCCCGACGACCTGGACGCCGCGACCGCCCTGCTCGTCGACGGCACCGGCACCGACGCGCTGCGCGAGGTCGTCCGCCAGGCGCTCGCGGTCGCGATGCACCACGTGTTCGTCGGGCTGGTCGTCGTCGCGGCCGTCATCGCCCTCGGCGTGGCCGCCATGCCGCGCCGCACGCGCACCCTCGACGGCGACGAGGTCCTCGAGCAGTAGAGGGGGCCGTCCTCTGGTGGGTTATCGACCCCGAACCTGGGTTCTGGGGTGCGTGACCCGCCGGAGGACGGGCCGGCGTCAGTCGCGGCGGGGCGCCCGGATGCCGCGGAACTCCCAGTCGCCGCCGAGCGCCGTCGACAGCACCTCCTCGGACTCCGTGGGCTGCGCGCCGACGTCCTCGCGGATCGCCGTCGGGCCGTCGACGATGTGGTTGCGCAGCGTCCCGAGCCCCTCGACCTCGACCTCGACGACGTCGCCGGGGTAGACCGTGCGGCTGTTCGCGGGGGTGCCGGAGAGGATGACGTCGCCCGGGTAGAGCGTGATCGTGCGGGCCACGTCGGCGACGAGGTAGTGCATGTCCCACGTCATCTCGGCGGTCGAGCCGTCCTGGACGACCTTCCCGTTGACCCGGGTCTGCATGTGCTTGTCGTGGAAGTCCCAGCCGGTGACGAGGCCCGGGCCGAGCGGGGCGAGCGTGTCCGAGCCCTTGACCCGCAGCATCGAGCCGGCGTCGGTGTCGCGGAAGTCGTGCAGGCCGTAGTCGTTCGCGACCGTGTAGCCCGCGATGTACTGCCCGGCGTCGGCCGGCGCGACGTTGCGCGTCGTCCGGCCGATGACGATCGCGACCTCGCCCTCGTAGTTGAGCCACTTGCAGCCCAGCGGCCGGACGACGGCTCCCTCGTGCGCGTTGAGCGCGGAGGTCGGCTTGCTGAACCAGTACGGCGCGGGCGGCATCTTCGCCTGGAACTCGCGCGCCCGGCTGATGTGGTTGAGGTGGACGGCGAGGATCTTCGTCGGCTGCACGGGCGGCAGGTGGACGGCGTCCGCGGCCTTCACCCGGCGGCCGTCGCCGGCGACGAGCTCGTCACCCTCGCGGACGACCTGGACCTGCGCCCCCTCCAGGAGGATCCGGCGGTACTCGACGGTCTCGGTGCTCATGTCGGTGCCTTCCTGTCGGGTGGGCTCGCTCAGCCCTGCGCCCACGCGGGCGGGGTCGTCCAGCCGTTCGGCGCGGTGCATGTGTTCTTGACGTCGCTGTAGAAGTCGAACGACCAGGTCCCGCCCTCGCGGCCGATACCGCTGCGGCCGTTGCCGCCGAAGGGGGCGCCGAGGTCGCGGACGAAGAAGCAGTTGACCCAGACGGTCCCGGCGGACAGCTGTGCCGACACCCGCTGCGCGTGCTCGGGGTCGCCGCTCACGAGGGTGGCCGCGAGGCCGTAGTCGGTGCCGTTCGCGAGCGCGACCGCCTGCGCGTCGGTGTCGAACGACTGCACGGTGAGGACCGGACCGAAGACCTCCTCGCAGAGGATCTCGCTGCCGGGAGCGGCGCCCGCGAAGACCGTCGGGCGGAAGTAGAGCCCCCCGAGGTCGGTGTTCGGGCCACCACCGAGCAGCGGCGTCGCGCCGTCCGCGACGGCCCGCTCGACGAACCCGCAGACCCGCTCGAAGTGCCGCCGCGCGATGAGCGGACCGATGTCGGTCGCCTCGTCGCGCGGGTCGCCCTGCCGGATCTGCCCGGCCCGCTCGAGGAACCTCGCCATGAACGCGTCGTGGAGCGAGGAGTGCACGAGGATCCGGACGGCAGCGAGGCAGACCTGGCCGGAGTTGTCGAACTGCTCGACCGCCAGGGTCACCGCGAGGTCGAGGTCGGCGTCGTCGAGGACGACGAGCGGGGACTTGCCGCCGAGCTCGAAGGACGTCGGCGTGACGTTCGGCGCGGCCGAGGCCGCGATGGAGCGGGCCGTCGGCACCGAGCCGGTGAAGCAGATCCGGCGCACCCGCGGGTCGGCGACGAGCGGGGCGCCGGCCTCGGTGCCCAGACCCTGGACGACGTTGAGCACGCCGTCCGGCAGCCCGGCCTCGGCGGCGATGTCGGCGAGCAGGGAGGCGGTGAGCGGCGCCCACTCCGGCGGCTTGGCGACGACGGTGTTGCCGGCCGCGAGCGCGGGCGCGATCCGCCAGGTCGCGAGCATGAGCGGGGCGTTCCACGGCGTGATGATCGCGGTGACGCCGGCCGGGTCCCACGTGACGTGGTTGCGGTGGCCGCGGGTCATGAAGTCGGGGTGGACGTCGCCGGAGTCCAGCCGGAGCAGGTGGTCGGCGAAGAACCGGAAGTTCATCGCGACCCGGGGCATGACGCCGCGGCGGTGCGAGCGGATGAGCGAGCCGTTGTCCCGGGTCTCGACCCGGGCGAGCTCCTCGAGCCGCTTCTCGACGCCGTCCGCGATCCGGTGCAGGACCTCGGCCCGCTCGGCGGCGGGGGTCCGGGCCCAGCCCGGGAAGGCGTCGGCCGCGGCGCTCACGGCGGCCTCCGCCTCGGCGGCGCCGCCGCGCGCGACGCGGGCGATCGTCGCCTCGTCGAGCGGGGAGACGTCCTCGAAGGTGCTCGCCGGCCCGTCGACCGAGGCGACCCGCCGGCCGCCGATCCAGTGCCGGGTGTCGACCTCCACGCCCTCGACCGTGGCCGTCGCGGTGTCGTCGCTCATGCGCCCTCCTCAACGTTCGGTACCGAATGATTGCCGTGACGGACGCGCCTCGTCAAGGGAACCGTATCCCCGGCCACCTGCGCGGACATCCTGCGGCGGACCCCTTGAAACCTCGCCTCCGGCAGCCTATCGTTCGGGCCCTAACGATCTGGGCCCCGCCGTGACGGCGGGTCCGCCCGCCCATCGAGACCCTGGAGACCCCGTGGTCCAGCCCTCCGAGGCGCCCCCCGCCGGCACCGCCGGCGCCGACGGCACCCACCAGCTCCGCCGAGGCTCGCTCGGCGTCTTCGGCATCGCGTTCTTCGTCGTCTCGGCGGCCGCGCCGCTGACCGCCATGGCCGGCGGTGCGCCCACGGCGATCGCGTTCTCGAACGGTGCGGGCGTGCCCGCGGCGTACGTGCTCGTCGTCCTCATGCTCCTGGTGTTCTCGGTCGGCTACACCGCGATGGCGCGCCATCACACGAGCACCGGGGCGTTCTACTCCTACATCTCCCGCGGGCTGCGCCAGCAGGCCGGCGGCGCCGCGGCCTTCCTCGCGCTGCTCGGCTACAACGCGATGCAGATCGGCCTCTACGGGCTCTTCGGCGTCGCCATGAGCGGCTTCCTCGCCGACCCGGTCGGGGTCGAGGTCCCCTGGTGGGTCTGCTCCTTCGCCGCGCTCGCCCTCATCGCGGTGCTCGGCTACCGGCAGGTCGACCTGTCGCTCAAGGTGCTCTCGGTGCTCGTCGTCGCCGAGTTCGTCGTCGTCCTCGTGCTCGACGCCGCGATCCTCGCGAAGGGCGGCACGATGGCGACCGGCGCGCCGATCTCGGCCTCGCCGTTCGGCTGGGACGCCCTGACCGGCCTCGGCGGCGGCGCCCTGGCGCTCGCCGTGCTCTTCAACTCGGCCGCGTTCGTCGGCTTCGAGGCGACGACGATCTACAGCGAGGAGGCCCGCGACCCGAAGCGGACCGTCCCGCGCGCGACGTACGTCGCCGTCCTGACGATCGGCGTCTTCTACGTCTTCACGACCTGGCTCATGGTCAACGCGGGCGGGCTCGACGGCGTCCAGAAGTTCATCTCCGACCTCGGCCCGGACCCGACCGTCATGCTCTTCGCGATCGGCGACGCGTACGTCGGCACCGGCTTCGTCCAGGTCATGAGCCTGCTCTTCGCGACGAGCGTCTTCGCCGCGCTGCTCGCCTTCCACAACGCCGTCGCGCGTTACCTCTTCGCGCTGGGGCGCGAAGGCCTGCTCCCGGACACCCTCGGCCGCACGCACGCCGTCCACCTCAGCCCGCACGCCGGGTCGGTGAGCCAGAGCGCGCTCGCGGCCGTCGTCGTCGCCGTCTTCGTCGTCACCGACCGGGACCCGGTCACCCAGCTCTTCGTCTGGCTGACGAACCTCGGCACGCTCGCGGTCCTCGTGCTCATGGCGATGGCGTCGTTCGCGGTCGTCGCCTTCTTCCGCCGGCACCCGGACCTCGACGCGAACCTCGGCCGCACGCTCGTCGCCCCGCTCGTGGCCGGCGTGGCGCTCGTCGCGGCGGTCGTCTTCGCCTACATCAGCTTCGACGACCTCATCGGGCCGCAGGGCTGGCTCACGTGGGGCCTGCCGCTGCTCGTGCCGGTGGCCGCGGTGCTCGGTGTCGTCGCGGCGGGTGTGCTGCGCGGCCGCGACCCGCAGCGGTACGCGGAGATGGGCCGGCACCGCGACATCTGACGGGACATCTGACCGGCAGACTACGAGTACAGACGGGACGGACGGCGATGAGCCAGACCCAGGACGGTGCGGCGATGCAGGGCTTCTTCTACCCCCGGACGGCGAGCGGGCGCTCGAGCCTGCTGCCCACCCCGCCGTGGTTCTACTCCGGCGACCTCCTCACGGTCGAGTACCGGACCGACCCGGAGCGGGTCGCGGCCCTGCTGCCCGAGCCGCTCTCGCCGGCCGCGGAGGACCCGGGCGCGGTCGCGCTCATCTGGGCGGACTGGCAGTCCTGCGGGGCGGACCGGGCCGAGCTGCTCGACCCGGTCCGCTCGCAGTACAAAGAGGCGTTCGTGGTGATCCGGTGCTCGTTCGAGGGCCGGACGTACTCGCGGTGCGCGTTCATCTGGGTCGACAAGGACTTCGCGATGCTCCGCGGGATCCACCAGGGCTACCCGAAGAAGCTCGGCTCGATCCACATGACCCGCTCGCACCCGCTCACCGAGGGCGCTCCGGCGCTCGCCGCCGGCGGCCGGTTCGGCGCGACCCTCGCGGCCGCCGACCGGCGCCTCGCGCAGGCCGTCATCACGCTGCGCGAACCGAGCAGCAGCAACGGTTTCGTCAACGGGCACCCGATGGCGCACCACCGCTGGCTGCCGTCGATCGACGGTGTCGGGGACGCCCACGTCGAGCTCATCGAGTCCGGCGGCGCGTCGGCCTCGATCGGCGCGACGTTCGCGGCGGACGTCGACGAGCTGAGCCTGTTCGAGTCCCCGACCGAGGAGCTCGCGGCGCTGCCGGTCCGCGAGGTCATCGGCGGCTACTACCGCCAGATCGGCGTGGTCTGGAACGGCGGTCGCACCCTCTGGCAGGGCTGAGGTGAGCGCTGCCGAGGGGAGCGTCGACGGCAGGCCGGCGGGCGGCGTCCGCTGGGTTCTCGTCCTCTCCGAGAACTGGACGATGCACTCCGGCGGCACGCCGGCGGACCTGCGGACGATGGTCCGCTGGGCGCAGGAGGCCGAGGACGCCGGCATCGACGCCGTCATGGTGAGCGAGCACGTCGTCCTCGGGCCGGCGGCCGGTGCCGCGGGCCGGATGGCGAACCCGCGCGACTACGCGATGCCCGGCAACCAGGACCCGGACATGCCGTGGCCGTCGTCCCTGCTCATGCTCTCGGCGATGGCGGCGGTCACCGAGCGGGTCCGGCTCGCGGCGTGCGCGGTCATCTCGCCGCTGCGGCACCCGCTGCTCCTCGCCAAGGACTTCGCGACCCTCGACGCGCTGTCGGGCGGGCGGCTCGTCGTCCAGCCGACGGTGTCGTGGCACGAGGAGGAGTACGCGGCGCTCGGGGTGCCGTTCCGCGAGCGCGGCGCCCGGCTCGACGAGCAGCTCGAGGTCTGGGACGCCGCGTGGCGGGCCGCCGCGACGGGCGCGCCCCTGCGCCACGAGGGCCGGTTCTGGAGCTTCGACGACGTCTGGGTGTCACCCGGCCCGGCGCGGCCGCAGGGGCCCGCGATGTGGTTCGGCGGGCAGGCGACGCACCCGGCCCTGCTGCGCCGGCTCGCCCGCTACGGCTCCGGCTGGCACCCGCTCGGCCGGCCGTCCGCCGAGGACCGGGCGGCCCTCGCCGGGGTGCTCGCGCCGACCGGCCGGACGCCGTCCGACCTCGAGCTCGTCGGCGGCGTGCGGACGACGTTCCCGGCCGACGACGCGTGCGGCAGCCTGCCCGAGGCCCTCGAGGCCGTGCCCGGCCTGGTCGCCGACGGCTTCACGACGCTGTGCGTCAAGCCGGGCCAGTACACCGACGACGCGGCCGGCATGGGCGCGTTCTGCCGCGAGCTCGTGCGGCGCAGCGAGGCGCTCCTCGCCTAGCGGGTCGCCACGGACGACGACGGCGCCGCCGGACCCAGGGGTCCGGCGGCGCCGTCGTGCGTGCGGGTGGTCAGAGCTTCTGCGGCCCCTGGTCGGCAGGGTTGAGGTCGTCCCACTCGTGACCGCTCGGCTCGACGCCGGGCGACACGAAGGCGAGCACGAGGCTGATGACGAACACCACGAGCGTCGTCCAGACGACGTAGATCGTCGGCGTCGGCACGTTGTAGATCGCACCGAAGATCGCCGCACCCGTGACGAGGATGCTCACGAAGACCGCGAGGTAGACCTTCCACGGCTGCGCGTGGTCGGCCAGGCCGCGGACGGCCCCGACCGACAGCACGAGGTAGATCACCGCGAGCGAGAAGCCGCCGAGCGCCGCCATCCAGGAGAAGACCGACACGTAGTGCGGCAGCCCCAGCGGCGCCCCGTCCGGCCCGGTGAGCTCGACGAAGCCCGGCACCCAGAGGGTGACGGCGGTCGTGAGCAGGAAGGCGCCGAGGACGACGATCGTCGCGTTGAGCGGCGTGCTCCGCGGCGAGACGTTCGCCAGCGCCGACGGCAGGCGCCGGTCACGGGCGAGGGCGAACAGGCCGCGGGACGCCGCGACGGCGCAGCCGATGAGGACGGCGAGCATGTCGAGGACGACGACCAGCTCGAGGAGCCGCCGGACGGCCGTCGAGCCGAAGCCGCCGTCGTCGGCGCTGCTCGCGAGCGCGAACAGCGGGCCGCCGGCCGCGTCGCCCATCGCGCCGAGGTCGAACTTGAAGCCGGCGACCTGCGCGTAGGTGGCGATGAAGTAGAAGCCGGCGACGAGCAGCACGCTGATGAGCACGGCCCGCGGGATGTCGCGCTTGGGGTGCTCGGTCTCCTCACCGAGGTTCGCGGAGGTCTCGAACCCGGTGAAGAGGAGCACGCCGTAGAGGACGCCGAAGAGGACGCCGGAGAAGCCGGTCTCGGACGACGACGGGCTGAGCGCGCGACCGAGGTCGTTGTCGCCGCCGACCTTGACGATGACGTAGAGCGAGAAGAGGAGGACGGTCGCGACCGACAGCAGCGCCAGGACGAGCTGGGCCCGGGTCGAGAACGCCACCCCGAAGTAGAGGATGGCGCCGACGAGGCCGATCACGACGAGGTCCCACACGCCCTCGGGCAGGACAGCGCTGCCGAACTCGCCGGCCAGGGTGTCGTGGATCGTGCCGCCGATCATCACGGCCAGGCCGGAGCCCAGGGCCAGGATGCCGACGTAGTAGAGCAGACCGAAGGTGCCGCCGAACCGGCTGCCGAGACCGTCGCTGATGTAGTCGTACAGCGAGCCCGCGGCGGAGATGCGGCGGGCGTACTCGGAGATGATCCAGCCGAGCGCCAGGACACCGATCGAGGCGAGGACGACGGCCAGCGGTGCGGCGTCGCCGGCGCCCCGGCCGCTGGCCGAGGTCAGGCCGACCAGGAGCGGTACGAGGAAGGCGATGGAGAACACAGGCCCCACGAAGCCGATCGACTGCGCGACCGCGTCGAGGAGGCTGAGCTTCTGACCGCCCCCGAGCCGGGGTGCGTCGTCGGTGTCGTACTGAGACACGCTCGTTGTCCTTCCCTGGAAAACACGTATGGCCCCCATGCAGCGCGCCGACTCTAGGGGGACCAAGGTCACACGGACCAGGGGCTGGGACGGTTTGCGTCCGTAAATTTACGCTACGCCCCGTTTGTGCCCGGGATTCGGCTGGAAGAATGACGCCGGTGACATCGTCCGTCGGCGTCGTCCTGGCCCGCCTCCCGCTGTTCTCCCAGGTCAGCGCCGATCTCCTCGCCGTGCTCGCGGCCGCGGCCGCGCCGGTCGCGCTCGGTCGCGGCGAGGTGCTCTTCCACCGCGGCGAGGAGTGCACCGGCTTCTTCGTCGTCCTGCGCGGCCAGGTCAAGCTCGCCGTCACCTCCGCCGAGGGCAACGAGAAGGTCCTGGAGATCGTCGGTGCCGGCGAGACCTTCGCCGAGGGCGTCATGTTCGCCGACCGGCCCTACCCGGTGACCGCCACCGCCCTCGTCGCGGCCGACCTGCTGTCGGTGCCCCGGCGGACGGTCCTCGACCTCATCGACGCCGAGCCCACCTTCGCCCGGCGGATGCTCGCCGGGATGTCCGTCCGGCTGCACACGATGGTCGCCGACGTCAGCGCGATGGCCCTGCACTCCGGCACCCAGCGGGTCATCGCCTTCCTGCTCGCCGAGGCCGCGCCGGACGACGCGACGCTGCGCGCGGGCGGGGCGGCCGTCGTCCGGCTGCCGGCAGGGAAGGCGGTGCTCGCCTCCCGGCTCAGCCTGACCCCGGAGACGTTCTCCCGGGTCCTCCGGTCGCTCGTCGAGCAGGGTCTCGCGGAGGTCGACGGGCGGCACGTCACGCTGCCGGACCTCGCCCGGCTCGCGGCCTGGTCCGGCGCCTGAGCCAGGACCTCGGTCCCGCCGGCGCCGGCCGCGGGGGCGGACGGACGGCGTCCTCGCGCCGCCCTTGACCTGGGTCAAGGAACGCCCCGCGGCGGCTGCCTAGCGTCCGGTCCATGCCCGCGCCGGGCACTGCTCCGTGTGCCCGGCCACGACGCGTGCCCGTGCGGCACCACCGACCGGAAGGCCCCGACGTGTTCTGCTTCCAGTGCGAACAGACCGACCGCTCGCTCCCGCTCCTCGGCTGCCAGGTGGACCACGGCACCTGCGGCAAGGACGAGACGACCGCCGACCTGCAGGACCTGCTCGTCCACGTCCTGAAGGGCGTCTGCCAGTACGGCACCCGTGCCCGCGCTCTCGGTGCCGGCGACGACGCGGCGGCCGACTTCGTGCTGTACGCCGTGTTCACCACGCTGACGAACGTGAACTTCACCGCGACCCGCTTCGTCCAGCTCGTCACCGAGGCGGCCAAGGTCCGCGACCGGGTCCGCGCCGGCTACGAGGCGGCCGCGGCCGCCGCCGGCGTCGAGGCCGAGCAGCTCGACGGCCCCGCCGCCTTCGTCCCGGAGCGGACCACGGACGCGATGCTGCTGCAGGCGGCCGAGGTCGGTGTCCGGGCCGGCGTCGAGACCGTCGGCGAGGACGTCGTCGGCCTGCGGGCCCTCGTCCTCTACGGGCTCAAGGGCGTCTGCGCGTACGCGCACCACGCCGCGGTGCTCGGCCAGACCGACCCCGTCGTCTTCGCCGCCGTCGAGTCGGCGATGGACTTCCTCGCCTCCGACCCGACCGACGTCCCCGCGCTGCTGGAGCGCTCGCTCGAGCTCGGCCGGGTCAACCTGCGCGTCATGGAGCTGCTCGACGCCGGCAACACCGGCACGTTCGGCACCCCGGAGCCGACCGCCGTGGCGACCGTGCCGCGCCCCGGCAAGGCGATCCTCGTCTCCGGCCACGACCTGCGCGACCTCGCCGCGATCCTCGAGCAGACCAAGGACCTCGGGATCGACGTCTACACCCACGGCGAGCTGCTGCCGGCGCACGGCTACCCGCTGCTCAAGGCGTACCCGCACCTCGCGGGCAACTACGGCGGCGCGTGGCAGGACCAGCAGACCGACTTCGCCCGGTTCCCGGGCGCGATCGTCATGACGAGCAACTGCATCATCGAGCCGCAGCCGGCCTACCGGTCGCGGATCTTCACCACCGGTCCGGTCGGCTGGCCCGGGGTGCGGCACATCGGCCCGGTGGCTGGCTCCTCCGCGCCGGTGGGGCAGCACAGCGAGCCCACCGACTTCCGGCTGGCGATCAAGGCGGCGCAGGCGCTGCCCGGGTTCACCGAGGCGGACGCCGCGGCGCAGGGGCCGACGCTCACCGTCGGCTTCGGCCGGGGTGCGGTGCTCGGGGCGGCGGACACCGTCGTCCAGGCGGTCAAGGACGGTGCCATCAAGCACTTCTTCCTCGTCGGCGGGTGCGACGGCGCGGCGCCGGGGCGCAACTACTACACCGACTTCACCACCGCGACGCCGTCCGACACCGTCGTCATGACGCTGGGCTGCGCGAAGTTCCGGTTCAACGACCACGACTTCGGCACCGTCCCCGGCGTCGACGGTCTGCCGCGGCTGCTCGACGTCGGCCAGTGCAACGACTCGTACTCGGCGATCCAGGTCGCGGTCGCGCTCGCCGGCGCGTTCGGCTGCGAGGTCAACGACCTGCCGCTGTCGCTCGTGCTGTCGTGGTTCGAGCAGAAGGCCGCGGCCGTCCTGCTCACGCTGCTGGCGTTGGGCATCCGTGACATCAAGCTCGGCCCGACGCTGCCGGCGTTCCTCACCCCGGCGCTCGTCGGCGTCCTCGTCGAGCAGTTCGGCATCGCGCCGGTCGGCGACCCCGCGGCGGACCTCGCGGAGTGCCTCGCGTGACGTCGCCGATCCTGACGGACGGCGCATCCTGCCCGGATGCGTCGTCCGGCCTCCCGGTGGTGCTCACCACGAGGGACGGCATCCGGTTCGACGTCCGGTGCGCTCCCGGCGAGGACGTGCTGAGCGCTGCCGCCCGCGCCGGGTACGTGCTGCCGTCCATGTGCCAGAAGGGGTCCTGCGGTGCGTGCTACGCGACGGTCGAGGGCGCGCACGAGCTCGGCGAGCACAGCCCGCAGGCGCTCCCGGAGAAGGACCGGGCGGCCGGCGCGTCGTTGCTGTGCTGCACGTACCCGACGGAGCCGCTGCAGGTGTCGCTGCCCTTCGACGGCAACCGGGTGATCCACGGCTCGGTGCCCGAGCGCCGGGCGCAGGTGCTGGCGGTCGACGCGGTGAGCCCGGACGGCCTCACCGTCCGGGTCCGGCTCGCCCTCGAGCCGGACGAGGTGAGCGGCGCCGCCGTCGAGTTCGAGTCCGGCCAGTTCGTCGAGGTGTCCCTGCCGGGCCAGGAGCTGCGCCGGGCCTACTCGCTCGCCAACGTCGCCAACTGGGACGGCGAGGCCGAGCTGCTCGTCCGGCTGCAGCCCGGCGGCTGGTTCAGCGGGATCCTGGCCGGCTGGCTGTCCGACGGGTTCGAGGACGCGCAGGTCGTCGTGCGCGGTCCGATGGGCGCGTTCGGGCTGCACGAGAACGGCGTCCGGCCGCGGTGGTTCGTGGCGGGCGGCACCGGGCTCGCGCCGCTGGCGTCGATGGTGCGCCGGATGTCGGAGTGGGGCGACCCGCAGCCGGTCCGGATCTACCTCGGGGTCAACGCGCAGCCGGAGCTGCCGGACCTCGACCTGCTCCCGGAGCTCGCGGAGGCCTTCGACACTCTCCCGGACGCCGCCCTGGTCCCGTGCGTGTGGCACCCGGACGGCGCGTGGGACGGCATGGTCGGCACCCCTGCCGACGCCCTGGAGAAGGACCTCGCCGAGCTGGCGGCCGCGTCCGGCGGCGGACCGGTCGACTGGCCCGACCTGTACGTCTGCGGCCCTCCGGCGCTCGTGGACGCGGCGAGCCGGACGGCCGTCGACGCCGGCGTGCCCGCTGACCAGGTGCACTCGGAGCGCTGCCTGCCCTCCTGAGGGGCCGCTGCGCTCAGGGCCGTGCCTGCAGCCGGCGCAGCACCTCGGCGATCTCCCGCGCCGTCCGCTCGTCGGGGACGTACGCGGAGAAGACCGTGTCGTAGGAGTCGCCCTCGACGAGGTGCACGAGGTGCGGCACGTGCATGGCGAGCGCCCGGAGGGCGAGCGTCTGCGCCTCGTGCCCGGCCTCGACCCCGAGCACGGCGGCGAGGTCGTCGCTGTAGAGGGACCACTGCTCGCCGGGCTCGTCGGGGGCGAACACCTCGACGGTCGCCCGGCCGGGCTGCCGGACCGGCTCCTCGCGGACCGGCCGGCCGGCCGGCGCGGGCACCGGTTCGGGCCGGTCCTCGGCCGGCCCGAGCGACCGGAGCACCTCGTCGAGCGCGACGACCTCGTCCGGGCCGGGCCGGGGCACGACGAGCGGGACGTCGTCCCAGGTCCACCGGACGAAGCCGCCGCGGTCCAGGCACTGGACGAGGCGGGTCGTGCCGTCGCGCGTGCGCTGCACCGTGACGGTGCCGCGCCGGGTGAGGAGCCGGGCCACGAGGGTGCCGCCGGCATCGTCCGCCGTGACGAGCCGGACGTCGTCCGAGCCGTCGAGACCCTTGCCGAACCAGCCGAGCGCACTGTGGTCGACGCCCCGCCGCAGCCAGGCCTCCGCGGGGCAGCTCACCCAGCGGCCCCGGACCGCGGCCTCGACGCGGGCGGGCCCGACCGGTCCGAGCAGGCCCTGGAGCAGCCGGGTGCCGCGCACCCGGGCCACGGCGCCGTCGACGAGCACCGCGGCGTCCAGGTGCCCGGCCTCGATCCACTGCATCCCGGGCCGGACCCCGCCCACGACCCGCTCGCCGGCCGTCGTGAGCGCCCAGAGCGTCCACACCGGGCTCGCCGCCCAGGTCCCGTACGCGGCGCGCAGCAGCGCGGCCGGGTCGGGGACGGTCGCGGGGGGCGTCACGGAACGGACGGTAGCGATCAGAGCGGCCGGGCGGCCACCCGGTCGAGGAACGCGTCGACGAGCGCCTTCGTCCGCAGCCGGGCGGCGTCCTCGCCGTCCTTCGTCGCCTGCCGGTGCGCCTCGACGTCCATCCCGAGCCCGGTGATGACCGCGGCGCCGCCGGTCTCGAGCCAGCGGTCGAAGACGTCGAGCGTCACCTCGGGGTGGAACTGCAGGGCCAGGGTGCGGCCCATCGTCCAGGCCTGCGAGCAGTGCGCGTTCGCGGCGACCTCGAGAGCACCCGGCGGCAGCACCATGGCGTCCTGGTGGAACTGGAACCACGGCCCGGTCGGGACCAGCTCCGGGTCCGCCGTGACGACGTCCGTCCAGCCGATCTCCCAGCCGGGCGCCCGGGTCACGCCGCCGCCGAGGGCGACCGACAGGGCCTGCCCGCCGAAGCAGATGCCGAGCACCGGCACACCCGTGGCGTGCGCCGTCCGCAGCATCTCCAGCTCGGGCACGAGCCAGGAGCCGATCGCCGCGTGGTCGTCCGCCGACCACGGCGCCCCCATCGGGACGACGAGGTCCCACTCCCGGGGGTCGGGGAAGTCGTGGTAGACGCCGGGGGAGTGGAACCGCTCCTCGGGGACGACGAGACGCCGCTCGAGCGCGTACCCGCGGGCCTCGAGCGCCTCGCCGACGAGGCCGGGGCTCGTGTACGGGTCGTGCTCGACGAGCAGCGCCCGCTTCTGCGGGCCCGGCGTCACGAGCCCTGCACCTGCACCCAGAACTCCTTGAAGCCGTTGACGAAGTTGCTCCGCACCCGCTTCGGCGGCTCGAGCTCCTTGGCGGAGTCGACCCGGCGCAGGATCTCCTCGAACATGATCCGGATCTCCATGCGCGCGAGCTGGTTGCCCAGGCACAGGTGCGGGCCGCCCTTGCCGAAGGCCATGTGCTCGCGGGCGTCACGCTCGACGTCGAAGCGGTACGGGTCGGCGAAGACGCTCTCGTCGCGGTTGCCGGACGCCCACCACATGACGACCTTGTCGCCGGCCGCGATCGTCCGGCCGTGCAGCTCGACGTCCTTGGTCGCCGTCCGCCGGAAGTGGTAGACGGGCGAGGCCCAGCGCAGGAACTCCTCGACGGCCTTCGGCAGCAGCTCGGGCCGCTCCTTGAGCGTCGCGAACGCCTCCGGGTGGTCGATGAGCGCCTTCATCGAGTGCGTGATCGTGTGCCGGGTCGTCTCGTTGCCGGCGACGACGAGCAGCAGGAAGTAGTTGTGGAAGTCCCGCTCCGACAGGGGGATCCCGTCGTCCGGCACCCGGTTGACGAGCTTGGAGACGAGGTCCTCGCCCTCACCGCCGCGGCGCTGCCGGGCGAGCTCGTCGCCGTACGCGAAGACCTCGAGCGCCGCCGGCGAGCGGAACGGCAGGTTGCGGTACTGCTCGCTCTCCGGGGAGTCGAGCAGGACGTCGGCCTCGTCGGGGTCGGTGTTGCCGACCATCCGGTTGCCCCAGCGGATGAGCTGCCACGCGTGGTCGTCCGGGACGCCGAGCAGCCGGACGAGCACCCGGATCGGGAAGTCGGCGCTGACCTCCTTGACGAAGTCGATCCCGCCCTCGGCCTTCGCCTTGCCCAGGGCCGCGTCGAGGGTCGTCGCGGTGAGCCCGCGCAGGAACGTCTCGTACGGCGCGAGCGCGCGGGCCGAGAAGTCGCGCTGGAGCAGGCGGCGCAGGGCGAAGTGCCGGGCACCGTCGGTCTCGAGCATCGACTTGCGGATCTCGAGCTGGTCGGTGTCGAGCTCCTCGAGGTTCACCGCGGCGACCTCGGAGGAGAACGTCTCCTCGTCCCGGGACACGTTGACGATGTCCGCGTGCCGGGTGATCGACCAGAACCCCTTGTTGCCGCCCTGCTCGGGGTTGAAGTGCACCGGCTCGTCGCGCCGCAGGGAGTCGAACGCCGCCCACGGCGTGGTCTGCGCGAAGAGGTCGAGGTCGGACAGGTCGGTGGCTGCGGCGGCGCCGGACGGCGCGACGGGCGTCGTGGTCATGTCTGCTCCCGGTGTGAAGGCACGGCTTCTACAGGTGGTACGCGTACTCGGTGAACTCCCAGTCGGTGACGTGCCGCTCGAAGCGCTCGACCTCGTTGCGCTTGTACGTCACGAAGGACGTGCAGAACTCCTCGCCGAGCACCTCCTGCAGGGCGGTGTCGGCCTCGAACGCGGCGAGCGCGTCGGGCAGCCGCTGCGGGAGCATCTCGGCGGTCTCCGGGTCGTAGCCGTAGCCCTCGAGCGCCGCGGGCGGGGTGAGCCCGTCCCGGATGCCGAGGTAGGCGGCCGCGAGGGTGCCCGCGATCGCGAGGTAGGGGTTCGCGGTGGCGTCCCCGAGGCGCACCTCCATCCGGGAGCCGCCGCCGCGCTCCGGCGGGATCCGGACCATCGCGCTGCGGTTGTCCAGGCCCCAGTCGACGAGCCACGGCGCGAGCGTGTCCGGCCCGAACCGCTTGTAGGAGTTGATCGTCGGGTTCATGAGGGCGGTGAGCGCCTTGGCGTGGGCGAGGACGCCGGCGATCGCCGACAGACCCAGCGTGGAGAGCCCGTGCTCGCCGTCCGTGTCGCCGAAGACGTTCGTGCCGTCCGCGTCGACGAACGACACGTGCAGGTGGAAGCCCGAGCCGCCCTCGTCGTTGAACGGCTTGGCCATGAACGTCGCGAGCAGCCCGTCGAGGCGGGCGATCTCCTGGATCCCGGACTTGAGCCGGAACGACCGGTCGGCGGCGTCGAGCGCGGCGGAGTGGTCGAGGTTGATCTCGAACTGGCCGCCGCAGAACTCGTGGTTCCCCGCCGTCACCCGCAGGCCGGCGTCCCGCAGCAGCCGCAGCGTCCTGATGAGGTGGCGGCGCGGGTCGCCCTTGGAGCCGACGACGTAGACGTTGCCGGGAGCGTCCGCGTAGCGCTTCCAGCCCCGCTCGGAGGTGTCCGGCTCGAGCAGGTAGTACTCGAGCTCCGGCCCGACGACGCCGCGGACGCCGTGCTCGGCGAGCAGCCGCTCGACCCGGGCGAGGACCGCGCGGGGGCTCTCGCTGTGCGGCTGCCCGTCGGGCCCGCGGACGTCGCCGATGGCCCAGGCCGCGCCCGCCTCCCACGGCATCGCCGACAGCGTCGAGAGGTCGGGGCGGACGCTGACGTCGGGCAGGCCGGCGTCGAGGCCGCCCGCGACCGGGACGACGTCGCCCTGGGGGCTCGTGTGGAAGACCGCCCGGCAGAAGGCCAGCCCGTGGCCCATCGCCGTCGGCAGCTCGTCGACGAGGACGTCGCGCCCCCGGTCGACGCCGATCATGTCCGAGTAGGAGATGCGGACGACGTCGACGCCCTGGGCGCGCAGGCCCTCGATCACGGCTGCGAGATCGTCGGGGCGGTCGCTCGGCTGGTCAGCCACGGTGCCTCCAGGAGTTGTTTGGGTCCGAACAATACGTCGCCGGGACCGGCCCGACAAGAGTCCCGTGATCCGCGGGGTCCGCACCAGGGGAGGTCCCGGCAGGTCTTGACCCGGCCTCGGGCGACACATATCGTTCGGGACCAAATGAACGTGTCGGTCCGGCCCCTGCGGGCAGGACCCCCGGCCGGGCGGCACCATGGTGGCGGGCCGGCGCCGCGCCGAGCAGCACGGGACGGGAGAGCTCATGGGTGAGGTGGTCGGGGCCGGTCTGCTGGCCCACGTACCGACGATCATGCTGCCGGAGGCGACGCGCCGGGAGCTCAACCACGGCGAGGACTCGACGCTCGTCGCGGGTCTGGAGCGGCTGCGCACCGACGTCTTCGACACCCTCGACTACGACACGGTGGTCGTCCTCGACTCGCACTGGGCCACGACGGTCGAGTACGTCGTCACCGCCCAGGACCGCCGGGCCGGGCTGTTCACCTCCGAGGAGCTGCCCCGGGGGATGTGCCGGATCCCGTACGACTTCCCCGGCGACCCCGAGCTCGCCGCGGCCATCGCGGAGCGGGCCGGGCCGAACGGCACGTGGATCACCCCCATCGACGACCAGTACCTGCCGATCTTCTACGCGACGGTCAACCTCTGGCACTTCCTCGGCAGGGGCCTGCCCGACAAGCGCTGGATCTCCCTGAGCGTCTGCCAGACGGCCACCACCGAGGACAACCTGCGCGTCGGGCGGGCGATCGGCGAGGCCGTCGCGGCCTCGGACCGCAAGGTCCTGCTCCTCGCCTCCGGTGCCATGAGCCACACGTTCTGGCCGCTCCAGGTCATCCGCGACCACGAGGCCGCCGGCGTCGAGCACATCTTCACGCCGGAGGCCTACGCCGCGGACGTCGAGCGGATGGACTGGTTCGCCGCGGGCGACCACGCACGGGTGCTCGACACGATGCCGGACTTCCTCCGCCACAGGCCGGAGGCCCGGTTCGCGCACTACCTCATGATGATCGGCGCCCTCGGCGAGGGCCGCTGCGCGGCGCCCGGCCGGCGCTTCAGCGAGTACGAGAACTCGGTCGGCACCGGCCAGGTGCACATCTGGTTCGACCGGCCCGCGGCCGGCTGGACCGCCCGGTCCGCTGCGCCGACCGGCTGAACGTCCCACGTCACACCGTCCCTGATCCACCGGCGCCGCCGCGCCGGGTAGATTCCGCCGGTCACCAGATCCGGCCTCCCCGAGGAGAACGCAGTGAAGATCGTCGTCGACATGGACCTGTGCGCCGACCACGGCCAGTGCGTCTACGCCGCCCCCGACGTGTTCCAGCTGGACGACAACGGCAAGCTCGTCTACAAGACCGAGGCCGACGAGTCGCAGCGGGACCTCGTCGAGGAGGCCGCCGACGTCTGCCCCATGCAAGCCATCTCGATCGAGGACTGAGCCGTGACCGGGGCGCCTGCACAGCGCGTCGTCGTCGCCGGGGCCTCGCTCGGCGGGCTGCGCGCGGCCGAGGGGCTGCGGGCGGCCGGCTTCACCGGCGAGGTCGTCGTCGTCGGCGACGAGCCGCACATGCCGTACAACCGGCCGCCGCTGAGCAAGGAGGCGCTCGCCGGGGACCTCGCGTTCTCCGCCCTGGAGTTCCGCCGGCGCAAGAGCGTGGACGACGTGACCTGGCGCCT
The DNA here is from genome assembly GCF_002198655.1 of Kineosporia sp. A_224. GTDB lineage: Bacteria > Actinomycetota > Actinomycetes > Actinomycetales > Kineosporiaceae > R-H-3. The sequence continues at coordinate 46,789 of NZ_MWLN01000231.1, read as the reverse complement.
CGGGTCCGCCGTCGCCGAGGCGAGCCTCGGCACCCGCGAGGTCGTCCTCACCGACGGCTCGGTGCTGCCCTTCGACGGCCTCGTCGTCGCGACCGGGCTGCGCGTGCGGCGGCTCACCCTGCCCGCGCCCGAGGGCGGCCGCTACGCCGTGCGCACCCTCGAGGACGCCGTCGCGCTGCGCGCCGACCTTCGGCCCGGGGCCAGGGTCGTCGTCATCGGTGCCGGGTTCATCGGCTGCGAGGTCGCCGCGACCGCGGTCGGTCTGGGCTGCGAGGTCGACGTCGTCGCCCCCGAGGACGTGCCCATGCAGCGCCCGCTCGGGCCCGAGGTCGGCGCCGCCATGCGGCGCCGCCACGAGGCGCACGGCGTCCGGATGCACCTGGGCCGGCTGCCCGCGGTCGTCGAGGCACGTTCGACCGGTGCGGACGCCGACCCGGGCCGGGTCGGTGCGGTCGTCCTGGACGACGGCACCCGGCTGCCCGCCGACGTCGTCGTCGAGGCGCTCGGCTGCGTCCCCAACACCGAGTGGCTCGCGGCGACCGGGCTCGACATCGCGGACGGCGTCCGCACCGACGGCTGGATGCGCGCCCTCGACCTCGAGGGCCGGCCGCGCCCCGACGTCGTCGCCGTCGGGGACGTCGCCCGCTTCCCCAACGCGCTCTTCGACGACGTGCCCCGCCGCGTCGAGCACTGGAGCATACCGACCGACACCGCGAAGCGGGCGGCTCCCGCGCTCGTCGCCGGGCTCGCCGGCGCCGACCCGGACCCGGCCCCGTTCGCGCCGATGCCGTCGTTCTGGAGCGACCAGTACGGCGCCCGGATCCAGTCGTTCGGGTCGCTCGGCGTCGCCGACACCGTGCGGGTCCTCGAGGGCGACCTCGACGGCGAGTTCGTCGCCGGCTACGAGCGTGGCGGCGACCTCGTCGGGGTCGTCGGGGTCGGGCTCATGCCGTCCCTCATGAAGCTGCGGGCCGAGATGATCACGGCGCTGCAGCCGCGCTGAGCGCCGTCCGCCCCTGACCGTCCCACGACGAAGGCCCGGTCCCTCGCGGGGGCCGGGCCTTCGTCGTGATGTTGTCCTGGGGTCAGCCGACCGGGGCGCAGACGTCCTTGAGGCTCGCGGCCTCGCCGGCCGGGACGTCCGTCGGGCTCGACGACGGCGTGGGTGTCTTCGTCGCGCCGGGGCTTGCGCTCGCGCTCGGCGTCACGGTCGGGGAGGCCTTGACCGGGGCCGTGATCGCCGCCTGGACCTTCTCCTGGATGTAGGGGAAGTCCGGGTCCGCCGTCGAGCCGAGCACCTTGTTCGTGAACGCCAGGCTGCTCACGCCGCCGGACTTCACCCGCAGGGCCAGATCGGCCCACGCACTGAGGCTGTCGAGCGGGATGCCTGTCTTGATGTTGCCCTTGGCGGCCTTGGCGATCCCCGGGAACGAGCGCAGGACGTCCATCGGGTCGGTCTGGTCGAGGACGTACCCGATGAGGCAGCGCTGCCGCGTCATCCGGCTGTAGTCGTCGGTGTTGAAGCGCGAGCGGGCGTACCACATGGCGTAGTAGCCGTCGAGGTGCTGGATCCCGGGCTTGAGGTACGCCTTCGGGTACTGGGTGACGTTCCCGTTGCCGTCGTGCGCGCCGCCGATGGCGAGCTTCTCGGTGACCGGCACCGTGACGCCGCCGACGGCGTCGACGAACTGCTGGAGGCCCTTCATGTCGACGATCGCGTACGTGTCGATCGTCAGGCCGAGGGTCTGCTCGACGCCCTGCTTGACGGCGGTGTAGCCGGCCGACCAGTCGGACTTCGCCTTCGAGTAGTACTGCGCGCGGTGCTCGACGCCGAACTGCCAGAGCGCGTTGAGCATGCAGGACTGGTCCGGGCAGCGGTACCCGCTCGGGTAGTCCGCCGCCTGCTGGGTCCCCGCCGGGAACGGCACGCCCTGGAGGTTGCGCGGCAGGCTGAACAGCACCGTGCGACCGGTCTTCGTGTCGATGCTCGCGACGATGACCGTGTCGGTCCGCACGCCCGTGCGGTCCGAGCCGGCGTCCGAGCCGAGCATGAGGACGTTGACCCGGGGGATGTCCGCCCACGGGTTCGCCTTCGCGACGTTCGGGTTCTTGCCCGTCGTGTCGTCCACGCCCGTGGCGAAGATCGACGAGACGGAGTCCTTGTAGATCCGGCTGTAGTCCGCGACCCGCGCCGCCGGGATGAGCACGAGGGCGACGATGGCGACGACGAGGCCGCTCGACATGACCCGCTGCGGGAGCGTGAGGTGCGCGTACCGGCGCAGCGAGGCGTGCGTCCCGAGGACGACGAGCGCCCACAGCAGCACGAGCACGAGGAGCACCGCGGCGGCGACGACGATCCGGCTCGGCGAGGCGGCGAAGTCGATGATGCCCTTCAGGCCCGCGATGTAGAGGGCCACGCCGAGGCCGGCCACGAGGAGCACGTTGAGCGCCAGGACGAGGCCGCCGAGCGCACGCCGCCCGGCCATGATGAGGCCGACGCCCGGGACGAAACTGCCGAGGACGGTCCACAGCACCACGCCGCCGAAGCCCTGGCCGTAGGTCGTCGCGTGACGACCCCGGGCCTCGCCGCCGTCCGTCATGAGATCACGGTAGGGGCCGGGCGCCGCAGCGCGCGTCGAGCGGGGGTCGCGACCGTTGCCGTGGGGCTGCTCGCCACCGGTGGACCGATGGGAGTGGGGCGCCACCTGGGTCACGCGCTCCTCCTCGACAGGTCGATCGTGGCTCGTAAGTCCGCCTGACGCCCCCGCGGCACTGGAGAGACTGCGGAGACATTCTCACATGGCATGACGCGTGAGCAGGTCGGTTCGTTGCGACCTCTGGGGGGCTCACAGGAAAGTGGGCGAATGACACGATTGTGATTTGTCGGTGTCCGGTTCGGGATGGTTCGGGGGTTGGTGGCTGCGATCTGGTGCGCGCGTCGGGCTTGCTCTGCCATCAGCAGCGAGCCGGGCGGTGAGCGTGTGCGCGAGCGTGGGGGTAAGTGGTCGCAGGAGCGACCGGGTGGGCGCACGCTCGAGATCACGCTCGAGCCCACGCTCGGGGGCTGTGCAAGAGCGTGGACTCGGTGGCGGGGGCAGGGCGGGGCGTCGGCAGGCTAGGTGGTGGGCGGGTCGAGGCGGCGTGCGTGCACGGGGAGGCGGCGGGATCCGTCGGGGCG
>NZ_MWLN01000231.1:0-43583 GCF_002198655.1 Kineosporia sp. A_224 | reverse complement strand
CTTCGTCGCCCCTCCTCCCAAATCCCACGGGTCAGATGACGAGCAAGGCCCCAGGCGAAGAGCGTGCCTGGGGCCTTGCTCGTCAGCGGAGGCGGCGGGATTTGAACCCGCGATGGGCTTTAAGACCCAAACCCGCTTAGCAGGCGGGCGCCATAGACCGGACTAGGCGACGCCTCCCGTGACCGGGAAAGGCTACCGGTCTCGCGTCCCGGGGGGCAAAGCGGTAGGCGTGGCGCGCGGGGGCGAGACTGGTCCCGACCGGTCGAACGTCCCGGAGAGGAGGACGGCGTGCCCGACGTCCGTGCCCTGACCCGCCGGGCGGTCACCCTGGGGGTCCTCGCCGCGGCGGGGGCGGCCGCCGCGACGGCGGTCCGCGGCAGCGGGCGGCCCGCCGGTGACGACGGTGCGGTCCTCAGCACGTCACGGCGGACGGCGTCCCCGCCGGCGCCCGGCGGCGTCCGGACGGCGCCCCTGCCCGCCCCGTCCGCGACCGGGCCCGCGGAGCCGTCGCCGTCGCCGGCCCCGGCGGACCGCCCCGAGCTGCCCCGCGGCGGCCGGGACCTCTTCCCGCGGCACCGGGTCGTCGCCTACGCCGGGCTGCCCGGGGCGCCCGCGCTCGGCCGGCTCGGGATCGGCGACCTCGACGCGCGGACCGCCGAGCTGGAGAAGCTCGCCGCCCGCTACACCGGCAGCGGCGCCGACGAGCGCGAGCCGCTGCCCGCGCTCGAGCTCATCGCCGTCGTCGCCCAGGCCCGGCCCGGCCCGGACGGCACCTACCGGGTCCGGGTCGGGTCAGAGGTCGTCGCCGCGCACCTCGCCGCCGCCCGCAGGCGGCGGGCGCTGCTCCTGCTGAACATCCAGCCCGGCCGGGCGTCGTTCCTCGACGAGGTCCGCGCCCTCGAGCGCTGGCTCCGCGAGCCGGACGTCGGGCTCGCCCTCGACCCCGAGTGGGCGGTCCGCGGCCGGGTCCGGCCCGGCGAGGCCTTCGGGTCGACGACCGGCAAGGACCTCGACGCGGTGTCGGCCTGGCTCGCCGCGCTCGTCGCGGAGCACGACCTGCCGGAGAAGCTCGTCGTGGTCCACGTGCTCGCGCCGTCCGTCCTGCGCTCGCCCGGTGCGCTGCGCCGACGGCCGGGGGTGCGCTGGGTGCGCAGCGCGGACGGGATCGGCACCAAGGCGGCCAAGCGACGCTCCTGGGAGCGGGTCCAGGCCGGCGGCGTCCGGGACCCCGCCGCCCGGGAGGCACCGACCGGGGCCGGCGTCCTGCGCCCGGGGTTCAAGCTCTTCCTCGTCGAGGACGAGCGCGGCAGCTCGCGGATCATGACGCCGCCCGAGGTGCTCGCGCTCGACCCCGCCCCGGACTACGTCTGCTACGAGTGACCCGCCCGGCTCGCCCCCGCGGGGAGCCCCGGACGTGCGGCGGCGCCGCCCGGATCGTGTCCGGACGGCGCCGTCTGGTCGTCCCCCGCCCGCCGTCGTCGACGGGTGCGGAGCAGATGGTCAGGCGATCCCGAGGCGCACCTTGAGCGCGTCGAGCTCGTCGACCAGGCTCGTCGGGGTCTTCTCACCGATCGTGGCGAACCACTCCTCGATGAGCTCGACCTCGTGCTTCCACTCCTCGACGTCGACCGCGAGCACCCGCTCGAGGTCCTCGGCCGGCAGGTCCAGGCCGTCGGTGTCGAGCGAGGCGGGCGTCGGGACGAGCCCGATCGGCGTCTCGACGGCGTCCTTCGTGCCCTCGAGCCGGCCGACGACCCACGTGAGGACGCGGCTGTTGTCGCCGAAGCCCGGCCACAGGAAGCGGCCGTCGCCACCCTCGGACTGGTCCTTGCGGAACCAGTTGACGAAGAAGACCTTCGGCAGCTTGTCCGCGTCGGCGCCCTTGCCCACCTCGAGCCAGTGCCGGAAGTAGTCGCCGGCGTGGTAGCCGATGAAGGGCAGCATGGCCATCGGGTCACGCCGGACGACCCCGACCGCGCCGGTCGCCGCGGCCGTGGTCTCACTGCTCGTCGTCGCGCCGAGGAAGACGCCGTGCGCCCAGTCGCGCGCCTGCGTGACGAGCGGGATGACGCCTGCGCGCCGGCCGCCGAAGAGGATCGCCGAGATCGGGACGCCCTTCGGGTCGTAGTACTCGGGGGCGAGGATGTCGCAGTTGCTGATGGGGGTGCAGAACCTGCTGTTCGGGTGCGAGGAGACGAAGCCGGCGTCCGGCGTCCACTCCTCGTGCTTCCACGAGGTGAGGTGCGCGGGCTTGTCCTCCGTCATGCCCTCCCACCAGACGTCGCCGTCGTCGGTGAGCGCGACGTTCGTGAAGATCGAGCGGCCCTTCTCGACGGCGCGCATCGCGGCCGGGTTGGTGTGCCAGCCGGTGCCGGGTGCGACGCCGAACAGACCCGCCTCGGGGTTCTGGGCGTAGAGCCGGCCGTCCTCACCGAAGTGCATCCAGCAGATGTCGTCGCCGATCATCTCGGCGGTCCAGCCCGGCACGGTCGGCTCGATCATCGCCATGTTCGTCTTGCCGCAGGCGCTCGGGAAGGCCGCGGCCACGTACGTGACCTTCTTCTCCGGGCTCGTCAGCTTGAGGATGAGCATGTGCTCGGCGAGCCAGCCCTCGTCGCGGGCCATCGCCGAGGCGATCCGCAGCGAGTAGCACTTCTTGCCGAGCAGGGCGTTGCCGCCGTACCCGGAGCCGTACGACCAGATCTCGCGGGCCTCGGGGAAGTGGGTGATGTACTTCGTCTCGCTGCAGGGCCACGGGACGTCGGCCTGGCCGGCCTCGAGCGGTGCGCCGACGGAGTGCAGGGCCTTGACGAACGGGGCCTGCGTGCCCATCGCGTCGAGCACGTCGGTGCCGATGCGCGCCATGATCCGCATGCTCGCGACGACGTACGCGCTGTCGGTGATCTCCACACCGAAGAACGGACGGTCTGCGTTGAGGCGGCCCATGACGAACGGGATGACGTACATCGTGCGGCCCTTCATGGCGCCGCGGTACAGCTCGGTCATGGTGGCCCGCATGTCGTCCGGGTCCATCCAGTGGTTCGTCGGGCCGGCGTCCTCCTCGAGCTTCGAGCAGATGTACGTCCGGTCCTCGACGCGCGCCACGTCGCTCGGGTCGCTGGCGCACCAGTAGCTGTCCGGCTTGCCGGACAGGCGGGTGAACGTGCCGCCCGCGACGAGCGTGTCGACGATCGCGGCGTTCTCCTCGTCGCTGCCGTCGACCCACTGGACGGCGTCCGGAGTGGTGAGAGCGGCGACCTCGGCGACCCAGGCGGCCAGTGCCGCGTGCCGGGTCGGGGCGTCGCTGATCGTGGTCCTCGTGTCGGTGGTTGTCACGGGGCTGCCCTTCCTCGTGCTCGTGCCCGCTCGTCGGGCGCTCCGGGGAACCTCCCCGGGGGCCTGTCACCGGTAGCTCGTGGCCTCGCGGCGGCTGCGTTGGCGGATCGCTTCGACCGTAGGGCTACGAAGGCTGTCCTTACCCATGACGGAGGTCCCAGCAACGTCCTGACCTGCTCTTTTGTCACTGTGACCTCGGCGACGGGCGGGGAGGCGGCACCCCCTCGGCCGGCCCTTGGGAGGATGGCCCGGTGACCGCGCAGCCGACCTCCGCCCGGGCCCCCGCCCGCGCCCTGCCGACGGTCGTCGCCGCGGTGGTCGTCGGGGGGCTCCTCGTCGGGGCCGCCCTCACCGGGCGCGCCGTGGCCGGGCCGCCGGCGGCGCCCAACGTGCTGCCGCCGCCGCAGTGCCCCGCCGTCCTCGCCGAGGCGCTGCCGGCGACGTGGCCGTCCTCGACGTACCTCGTGCCGTGGGGGCCGGTGTCCGGCCGGGTGTGCGGGTACCCCGGTGCCGCCGTCGCCGCCCCGGACGTCGCCCGCCTCGCGGCGAGCAGCACCCTCGACCCGACCGCGGCCGCCGAGCTCGCCGGTCTCGTCGAGGACCTGCCTGCGCCGCAGGCCCGCTGCACGCAGCCGGAGCCGGCGGCCGGCCCCGAGATCGGCGTCGCCGTCGTCCTCCTGCGGTACCGGCCCGGGGCGACGCCGACGGTCGGCGAGGAGCTGCGGCTCGTCGTCGGGCGGACCGGTCCGTGCGCGACGGTGTCCAACGGGCTGCGCACGGTCCAGCTGGACGAGACGACGTTCGACCGGCTCGTCCGGCTCGCACCCCCTGTGCGACAGACGTTCCTGGCCCGCTGAGCCCTGCGTCGCAGCGCCGCGGACGGGCCGTCGTCCAGGGCCCGAGGTCCCCTCGTCTCAAACTGAGACGGTCGGGGTCCCCCGCACGTCCTTAGCCTCCTCGCACAGACCTCGCCGACGGCGTCGCCGTCGGACCGGGTGGGTCCACGCAGTCACGAGGAGGTGGCGGTGAAGGCCGTCCGCGTGCACGAGTACCACGTCGACCCGAGCATCGACGACATCCCCGAGCCGACGATCACCGCTCCGCTCGACGTCATCATCAAGGTCGGGGGTGCGGGCGTCTGCCGCACCGACCTGCACATCCTCGAGGGCCAGTGGGCCGAGGCGATGGGGCCGACGTTGCCCTACGTCATCGGCCACGAGAACGCCGGCTGGGTCGCCGAGATCGGCGCGGGGGTCACGAACGTCGCCGTCGGCGACACGGTGATCCTGCACCCGCAGCCGAGCTGCGGGCTCTGCCTGCCCTGCCGGGCCGGCCGGGACATGCAGTGCCAGAACGCGTTCTTCCCCGGGCTGTCGAACAACGACGGCGGCATGGCGGAGTACCTGCGGACGACGGCGCGCGCCTGCGTGCCGCTCGACCCGTCGACGAACCCCGCGGACGTCGCGGCGCTCGCCGACGCGGGCATCACCGCATACCACGCGGTCCGCAAGGCGGTCCCGCTGCTCACCCCGGGCACGACCGCGGTCGTCCAGGGTGCCGGCGGCCTCGGCCACATCGGGATCCAGTGCCTCGCAGCGCTGACCGCGACCCGGATCGTCGTCGTCGACCGCAACCCGGACGCCCTCGCGCTCGCCGCCAAGCTCGGCGCCGACGTCACCGTCGTCGCCGACGGCACCGAGGTCGACCAGGTCAAGGAGCTCACCGGCGGTGCGGGCGCGAACGTCGTGTTCGACTTCGTCGCCGAGCAGGGCGCCGAGAACAACGGCTGGGCGATGACCGCGCCCGCGGGCTCGCAGTTCGTCATCGGCTACGGCGGCGAGCTGCGCATCCCGACCCTCGACTTCGTCGCCGGCGAGAAGAACGTCATCGGCAACATCGTCGGCACGTACACCGACCTGGCCGAGCTCATGGTGCTCGCGCAGGCCGGCAAGGTCACCCTGCACACCCAGCAGTACCCGCTCTCCGCGGCGCTCGACGCGCTGCACGACCTCGACGCGGGCAAGGTCCGCGGCCGGGCGATCCTCGTCCCCTGACGTCCCGCCCTTCCCCTGAGAACCCTTCTGCCGCAAGGAGTCTGCCATGTACGAGAAGGACGGCGAGAAGTACTTCATCGTCGACTCCCACAGCCACTTCTGGGACGCGAGCCGGGAGAACTGGAAGCCCGGCCGCGAGGAGTACGCGAAGGGATGGATCGACTGCTTCTACGGCTACCACCAGCTCGGCCCGCCCGAGACCCACTGGGACTACGAGCGCTACCTCAAGGTCGACGAGGCCGACTTCGTCCGGGACATGTTCACCGAGGGCTACGTCGACGTCGCGATCTTCCAGTCGACGTACCTCAAGGACTGGTACACGACGGGCTTCAACACCCTGGAGCGCAACAGCACCATGGTGGAGAAGTACCCGGAGCGGCTCATCGTCAACGGCCGCTGGGACCCCCGTGACGGCGAGGCCGGCCTGGAGAAGCTCGAGGCCGAGGCCGAGGCCTACAAGCTCAAGGGCGTCAAGCTCTACACGGCCGAGTGGCAGGACGGCTCCCGCGGCTGGAAGCTCACGGACCCGATGTCGTACCGCTACCTGGAGAAGTGCCAGGAGCTGGGGATCGTCAACCAGCACGTGCACAAGGGCCCGACGATCTGGCCGCTCAACAAGGACGCGTTCGACATGTCGGACGTCGACCAGGTCGCGACCGACTTCCAGGGCCTGAACTTCATCGTCGAGCACGTCGGCCTGCCGCGCATCGAGGACTTCGCGTTCATGGCCGTGCAGGAGCCCAACGTCTACGCGGGCCTGTCCGTCGTCATCGGTGGCCTCATGCACGCGCGGCCGAAGTTCTTCGCGAAGGTCATGGGAGAGCTGCTCTTCTGGGTCGGCGAGGACCGCATGACCTACGGCGGCGACTACCACATCTGGACGCCGAAGTGGCAGATCGAGGGCTTCGTCGACTGGCAGATGCCCGACGAGGAGGCGTTCAGCGACTACCCGCGGCTCAGCACGGCGGCCAAGAAGAAGATCCTCGGCCTCAACGCCGCGCGGCTCTACGGCCTCGACGTGCCGGCCGAGTGCCGGCTGCCGGAGGCACCGGTCGACGTCGAGCAGCCGGGCGAGCAGCTCGTCGCCGGGAGCTGACATGACCGTGCAGGTGTCGCCCGCGTCGGCCACGGCCGGCGCGGGCGCGCTGCGGGACGCCGTGTGGGCAGCGCTCGGGACCGTCCTCGACCCCGAGCTCGACGAGCCGGTGACGACGCTGGGGTTCGTCGAGCGGGCCGAGGTCGGGGCGGACGGCGTCGCCACCGTCCGGCTGCGCCTGCCGACGTTCTTCTGCGCGCCGAACTTCTCGTTCCTCATGGTCGCCGACGCCTTCGAGGCGGTGAGCGCCGTCCCCGGCGTGACCCGGGCCGACGTCTCGCTCCTCGACCACCACGCCTCCGCCGAGATCAACGGTGGTGTGGCGGCCGGGGCCGGGTTCGTCCAGACCTTCGACGGCGAGGCCGTCGAGGAGCTCGACGAGCTGCGGGCGACGTTCATCCGCAAGGCCGTCATGGCCGGGCAGGACCGGGTCGCCCGGCCGCTCGTCGACGCGGGGGCGACCCCGGACGAGCTGGCCACGATGCGCCTGGGCGAGGTGCCGCCGTCCGCCGACCTCGAACGGCTGCGGGCCCGTCGTCGCTTCATCGGGCAGCCCGCGGACGACGACGCCCCGCTGCTGCTGACGTTCGACGGGGTGCCGCTGCCCGTCGAGCAGGTCCCGCTGCACCTGCGGCGGGCGCGGCTCGTGCGGGTCGGCATCGAGACGAACGGCGAGTACTGCCGCAGCCTCTTCGAGGCGCGGTACGGGGGACCGGCCGCGGGCAGCTGACCCGCGGCCGGACCGACCGGCCGGATCCAGGCAGTGAGTACGGCCTGGCGCTACGGCAGCGCCAGGCCGTACTCGCGCACCTTGCGGTAGACCGTCGCGCGCGACAGGCCGAGGACCGCGGCCGCCTTCGTCCGGCTGCCGCCGGTGCTGCGCAGCGCGTCGACGATCGCGTCGCACTCGAGCGCCTCGACGGGCGTGAGCACCCGGCGGACGCCGACGAACACCTCGGCCGGCAGGTCGTCGACACCGACGACCCCGGTGCGGCGGCGCGCGAGCACCCGTTCGACGACCTGCCGCAGCTGGGCGGTGTTCCCGGGCCAGCGGCAGCGCGCGAGCACCCGCATCGCCTCGGGCGACATCGTCGGCCGCTCCTGACCTGGGCGGACGGCGACGGCGGCGAGGGCGTGCCGGACGAGGTCCGGGACGTCCTCGACGTGGTGGCGCAGCGGCGGCACCTCGACGGTGAAGGGGACCCGCTCGACGAGGTCGGCGACGTCGCCCGCGAGCGGGCCCGAGGTGACGGTGACGACGACCCAGGCGCGCTCGGTCTCCTCGCACCAGCGTCGTGGCTCGAGGACGTCGGTGAGCCGGCGGCCGGCCCCGGGCGGCAGCCGGTCGACGTCCGAGAGCACGAGGGTGCCCTCGGGGTCCGCGGCGGCCCGGGCGACGTCCGCGAGCCACTGCGGGCCGAAGTCCTCCGCCGCGAACACCTCGAAGGGGGTCGCGGGGGCGTAGGCCTCGTGCGCGGCGCGGGCGAGGGTGCGGCGTCCGGAGCCCGGCTCGCCGGCGAGGACGACCCACTCCCGGGCGGCGACGTGTCGCTCGACGGCGGACCGGCACATCGTCCAGAGCGTCCCCGAGCCGACGGCGACGGTCCGCACGTGGCGCCGGCCGGCCGGTGCGACCGGCATCCGCTGCCGGGTGCGGACGCGAGGGGCGGGTTCGCCGGTCTCGGCCCGCCCGCTCGTCGAGCGGACGACGAGGACCCCGCCGCCGGTGCCGTCGGCGGCCCAGGTCGGACGGCAGTCGACCCGGGCCGAGGTGCCGCTCGGCAGGTCCACGACGAGGCGGGTCCGCCGTCCGCCCGCCAGGGCCTCGGAGGCGACCTCGACGAGCCGGTCGTGGTCCCCGGGGACGATGAGGTCGCGGGCGCGGTCGTTGAGCATGAGGACGTCCTCGCTCACGGCGACGACGGCGTCCGGGCTGCGGCGGCACGCGGTGACGAAGTCCTCGAGGACGGCGGCCTCGCGGCGTCCGACGTGCTCGCGCAGCCGCTGCTCGACCTGCTGCGCGGTGATCGCCGTGGTCGCCATGAGGAGCGGTCCGGCGTCCCTGCGCCAGCACGTGAGGTTGAGGACGCCGACGATCCGGCCCGTCACCGGGTGCCGGACCGGGACGGCCGTGCAGGCGAGGTCCTCGAGGCCCTCGGCCCAGTGCTCGGCGCCGACGACGTCCGCCGGGCCGCGGCTCTCCAGGGCGGTCCCGATGCCGTTGGTGCCGACGTTCCGCTCGGCGTAGGAGAAACCGGGGGCCAGCCACACCCGGTCGAGGTGCTGCGCGAGGGCGGAGTCGCCGGTGCGGCGCTCGAGGACGGTGCCGTTGTCGTCGCAGAGGATGAGGCTGACCGGCTCGGTCGCGAGCAGGTCGGCGGCGGCCTCGACGACCGGGCGGGCGGCGTCCAGGAGCGGGGACGAGCGGTAGCCGTCGTTCTCCTGCCCGAGGTCGATCCGGTCGGGGGCGACGTGGTGCTCCCGGGAGCGGGCCCAGGACGCGAGGATCGGCGGCCTGACGGCAGCCGGGACCGGCTCGTCGGCGAGGAACGCCGCTCGGGCGTCCGCCGTCGCGAGGACCGGGTCTTTCCCCATGGCGTCCCCCGATGACACGGCAGTGGGTCGTTCGGGCTGAAGTCCATACTGCGGTGCCGCGGGCGATGTGGGAAGAGTGCCCGGGGACGCGAACGGCCGGGCGGGGAGGTCCCCGCCCGGCCGTTCGCGATATTCGTCCTGCGAGGACTACAGACCGAGGCGGGCCTTGAGTCCGTCGAGCTCGGTGAGCAGCGTCGAGGGGACCTTGTCGCCGATCTTGGCGAACCACTCCTCGATCTGCGGGACCTCCTTCTTCCACTCCTCGGCGTCGACCGCGAGGGCCACCTCGAGCTGCTCGGCGGTGAGGCCGAGGCCGTCGGTGTCGAGCGCGCCCGGGGCCGGGACGTGGCCGACGAAGGTCTCGGTCGCGTCGGCCGTGCCCTCGATGCGCTCGATGACCCACTTGAGGACGCGGCTGTTCTCGCCGTAGCCGGGCCACACGAAGCCGCCGTCGGCGTCGCGGCGGAACCAGTTGACGTAGAAGATCTTCGGCAGCTTGGAGGCGTCGGCCTGCTTGCCGACGTTCAGCCAGTGCTGGAAGTAGTCACCGGCGTGGTAGCCCATGAACGGCAGCATCGCCATCGGGTCGCGGCGGACGACGCCCACGGCGCCGGTCGCCGCGGCGGTCGTCTCGCTGGAGATCGTCGAGCCCATGAAGACGCCGTGCGCCCAGTCCCGGGCCTCGGTGACGAGCGGGATGGTCGTCTTGCGGCGGCCGCCGAAGAGGATCGCCGAGATCGGGACGCCGTTCGGGTCGTCGTACTCCGGCGCGAGGATCGGGCAGTTCCGGATCGGCGTGCAGAACCGGCTGTTCGGGTGCGACGAGGGCTCCTCGGAGGCCGGCGTCCAGTCGCCGCCCTTCCAGCCCGTGAGGTGCGCGGGCTTCTCCGGCGTCATGCCCTCCCACCACACGTCGCCGTCGTCGGTGAGGGCGACGTTGGTGAAGATGCTGTCCCCCTTCTCGATCGCGTGCATCGCGTTGGGGTTGGTGTCCCAGCCGGTGCCGGGGGCCACGCCGAAGAGGCCGTTCTCGGGGTTGACGGCGTAGAGCCGGCCGTCGTCCCCGAAGCGCATCCACGCGATGTCGTCGCCGAGGGTCTCGACCTTCCAGCCGGGGATCGTCGGCTGCAGCATGGCGAGGTTCGTCTTGCCGCAGGCGCTCGGGAACGCCGCGGCCACGTAGTGGACCTTGTTCTCCGGGTTGGTCAGCTTGAGGATCAGCATGTGCTCGGCGAGCCAGCCCTCGTCGCGCGCCATGACGGAGGCGATGCGCAGCGAGTAGCACTTCTTGCCGAGCAGGGCGTTGCCGCCGTAGCCCGAGCCGTAGGACCAGATCTCGCGGGCCTCGGGGAAGTGGACGATGTACTTCGTGTCGTTGCACGGCCACGAGACGTCGGCCTGGCCGGGCTCGAGCGGGGCGCCGACCGAGTGCAGGCAGGGGACGAACGGGGCGTCCTCGCCCATGACCGAGAGCACCTCGGTGCCGACGCGGGCCATGATCCGCATCGAGGCGACGACGTAGGCGCTGTCGCTGATCTCCACGCCGAAGAACGGCTTCTTCGCGTCGAGGTGCCCCATGACGAACGGGATGACGTACATCGTGCGGCCCTTCATCGAGCCGCGGTACAGGTCGGACATCAGGGCGCGCATCTCGCCCGGGTCGCGCCAGTTGTTCGTCGGGCCGGCGTCGTCCGGGTCGACGGAGCAGATGTAGGTGCGGTCCTCGACACGGGCGACGTCGCTCGGGTCGCTCGCGCACCAGTACGAGTTGGCCTTCTTCTCCAGCGGCACGAAGGTGCCCGCCTCGACGAGGCCGGCGACGAGGGCGTCGCGCTCGGCCTCGGTGCCGTCGACCCAGTGGATGCGGTCCGGCGTGGTGAGGGCGGCGACCTCGGTGACCCAGGCGACGAGGCGGGTGTGGGAGGTCGGGGCGGACTGCGCGACGACGGCCGCGAGGTCCGCGGCGGCAACGCCGGTCAGGTCGATGCCGGTGCCCGGCGTGGTGGCCGGCGTGGTCGTCCGGGTCTCGTCGGTCGTGGTCACTGGCTGCCCTTTCCTCGGGGGGTGCTTGCGGAAGCCGGATCGACCGGCTGTCGTCCTGGTTACGCGGCGTGACATCACTGGGGTGCTACATCCGTGTTACCGGCCGCTCAACCACCGTAAGAGCGGTGCCCGGCGATGTGAACACTTCCCCGGTGGGAGCCTAGTGAAACTAGTCACAAGCCCCTGACCTGCGTGAAAGCCAATCGCCGTTCTTGTGCAAAAAGCCGCTGTCGACAGCGTTGTCAGTGGGGTGCGAGGCGATGAAACCGTTTACGGAACGTCACGTGTTCACAAGGTCGCCGGTCTCCTGAGGTGCCGCCGGGACACATCGCCCGAGCGTCTCGGGATGCTGCGTCGTCACGGGCCGCGACCTCAGGCCCGGGTCAGCGCCCCGTCGAGAGCGGCCACCGGTGGCGGCCCGGACCCGGGCCGGTCCGAGCGGACGCGTGCGCTGCGGCGGCCGGCTCCCGAAACCCGATTCGGTCCCAGCGGCCCGTTCGGGTATCCTCGGTACCCGTTGCCCGGCCTGGCCGGGGAGCACGCGCCCGTAGCTCAACGGATAGAGCATCTGACTACGGATCAGAAGGTTAGGGGTTCGAATCCCTTCGGGCGCACTCGTTGAGACAGCGACCGAAACGGCCTCCGAACTGCGGAAACGCGGGGCGGAGGCCGATTTGGTTCCCGGGGTCGGCTCGCCGCCGTCCCACTACGCATCCCACTGACCGGCCCTCTTGTGCGTCAGCGACCTCGGCCGCTGGCGTCGGCGACCCGGCCGTGACTAGCGTCGATCATGCGCAGCGCACGCGGCAGCGGCTCGGTCCGGCAACGACGCCCGGGTGTCTGGGAGGTCCGGGTCGCGCTCGGACCCGATCCGGTCAGCGGCCGCAGCAGACGTCGGTCGATCACGGTCCACGGCGGTGCTGACGACGCGGTCGCCGCCCGGGCCCGCTGGGCGGACGCCGCCGGCCTGCTCCGACACGACCCGCGCCTGCGACCGGCGATCACCGTCGGCGAACTGCTCGCCCAGTGGCTCGCCACCGACCACGGCTGGCGGCCCGCCACCCAGGCCGGGTACCGCTCGACCGTCGGGTTCCTGCGCCGCGACCGGCTCGCTGCCCGGCGAGCGACCGACGTCTCCCCACCGGTACCTCGAGCGGCCTGCAGCGCGTGGCGTGCGGCCGGCGTCCCCGAACCGACGGTGTCGGCGCGGGTCCGGGTCCTGCGCTCGGCACTCGGTCACGCCTACGCCGAAGGCGTCATCGACCGGTTCCCGCTCGCCGGCACCCGAGGACCGCGCCAGCCCGGATCCCGCCTGCACGCCCCGGTGGACGTCGTCCGGGCGCTCATCCGCCACGCGGAGGACGACGTCGTCGTCGCCACCGAGGCTCGCGACGCCAGCCCGGCCGCCGCGCGTCGCCTGCACCGCGCCCAGCAGGTCCTCCTGCTCGTCCGGCTCGCCGCCGACACCGGCGCCCGGCGCGGCGAGCTCGCCTGCCTCCAGCTCGACGACCTCGACGGCGACGTCCTGACCATCGCCCGCGCTGCCTCCTGCGAAGTCGTCGGCCCGACGAAGACCGGCCGGATCCGACGGCTCACCCTCGGTGCCACCACCGCCGACCTGTGGCGCTCCATGGTCGCAACGTGGCAGGCCGCGGATCGGCGAGCGGACGAATCGGCGACCAACCCGGCGTCCGCGGGCGCATCGCCCTTCGGTCCGTGGCTGTTCTCGCGACGCCCGGACCATCGCACCCGCTTGACGGCCGGATGCGCCGGGCACTGGTTCGCCGACCTCGCCCACCGTGCCGGGCATGTCGACGTCACCCTGCACCGGCTGCGGCACACCGTCGCGACCGTCCTGGTCGGTCAGGGCGACATCCTGCAGGCCCAGCAGCGCCTCGGGCACCGCGACGCCTCGACCACCCTGCGGATCTACAGTCATGCCCTGCCGCTCACCGACTCCGACGCGGCAGCACGGCTCGACGAGCTGTACCGATGAGCGACTGAGCTCTCTGGAGAGCCCCAGCGAACGACGCGTGGCGAGGCGGGCGCGTGCGGTCACCCGGTCAGGTGCGGCAGCGTCGCAACGCAGCGACGGAGCGACGGGTGCGGAGAACGATCACTGCCGAGTGCGTGAAAGCCGCATCGCATCGAGCGTACGGGCGCGGGTCGCTGGTATCCGGCAACGACGCCAATCCCGCGGTCGCGCCCTTGCGGGACCTTGTCGCGGTGGCGTTCGGGCCCCGCCGGGCGCCGGCGCCGCGACCGAGCCCGGGGTGCCGCGACGCCTCGACCAGCTTACGGACCTACGGCCACGCCCTGCCGCCCAATGATTCCGACGCCGCGTCAAGCCGCGACCGCCTCTGCCGGCACCCTGACCCTTGTGTGGAACATGGAGCAGTAGTTGCATGAAAAGTACACTGTGTACTGTGGGAAACATGTATTGTTCGGTGCGTGGATGGTGCAGCGTATCGCCCGAGGCTTGCTGACGGCCGGCTTGCCGAGCTCATGGCGGCGGCCCCGAGCGTCATGGTCACGGGCCCACGGGCGGCCGGGAAGACGACGACGGTCCGTCGGTTGGCCGCCAGCGTCCTTCGGCTGGACGACGCGGCGACGGCGACCGTGGTGGCCGCAGACCCGGACGCGGCCCTGCGCCGTTCGATCGAGCCGGTCCTCATCGACGAGTGGCAGGAGGTCCCGCAGGTCCTCGGCGCCGTCAAGCGTGCTGTGGACGACAACCCGAGGCCCGGCCGGTTCCTGCTCACGGGGAGCGTCGAGGCGGACCTGACGTCCGCAACCTGGCCGGGAACGGGGCGGGTGATCCGCGTCGTCCTGCACGGCCTCACCCGCCGTGAGATAGACGGCCGGACCGATGGGTCGGGGCTGTTGGAGGCCGTGCTGTCCGGGGACCTGTCGGCTGTCCGGATGCCGGCGTCAGCGCCGGACCTCGACGGCTATGTGAGGCTGGCGGCCGCCTCCGGCTTCCCCGAACCGGCGTTGCGTCTGCCCGGCGACGTCCGGGAGTCTTGGCTGGACTCGTACGTCGAGCACGTCGTGACCCGCGACGTGGCGGCCGCCGGTCAGACTCGGGACCCGGTCCGGCTGCGCCGCTACCTCGAGACCCTCGCGCTGTCCACGGCCGGCCTGCCGACGGACACGACGCTGTTCGAGACGGCCGGGATCGACAAGCGGACAGCCGACGCCTACGACCGGCTGCTCTCGGCGCTGTACCTGCTCGACCTGGTCCCGGCGTGGGCGTCCAACCGGCTTTCCCGACTCGCCAAGCGCCCCAAGCGGTACCTCACCGACCCGGCGCTGGCGATGGCCGCTGCCCGGATCAACGAGACCGCGGTGCTGTCCGACCCGGATCTCCTGGGACGCGTGCTCGACACCTTCGTCGCGGCGCAACTGCGCCCGGAGGTCGAACTGCTCAGGCCACGCGCACGCCTGCACCACCTGCGCACCGAGGGGGGCCGCCAGGAGGTCGACCTCGTGCTCGACCTCGGCGCCGGCCGCCTCGTCGCCGTCGAGGTCAAGGCCGGAACCGTGCCCACACGCAGAGATGCCAAGCATCTGCTCTGGCTGCGGGACGAACTCGGCGCCGGCTTCGTCCGTGGCGTCGTCTTCCACACCGGGCCGCAGCCGTTCGAGCTCGACGAACGAGTCTGGGCGGTCCCGATCGCTGCGCTCTGGTCCTGAGCGCGAGGTAGTCAGACCCGGGTGAAGGATGCGGCGCGGTGGAAGGCGACGGTGAACCGGCGGTGGCCCTGCCTCTTCGGTGCGCTGCCGCTCTCGGCGGAGTCGGTCCAGCGGAGCGAGATCGCGTCACCTACCCTGCTCAGCGCGTCAGCACTTCACCCACTTCGCCTCGCCAGCTGTCTTCCTCCAGGCCGTCAGAGGGCGGGCGGCCGTCCCGCGGCGAGGTCGGCGAGGAGCGGGTCAAGCAGTGCCTCTTCAAAGGCCGGCCGTCCAGCGCCGGTCATGGCAGTGGCCAGGTCGGGATCCCAGGGGGTATCGGCCGCTCGCAGGTCGGCGGCGCCAGGCCCACTGGCCGAGGCGGCCGGGACCGTGAGGTTGCCGAGCGCCATGACGTAGTCCTGGAAGCCCATGCGCCACGGGACTGCGCTCGGGCAGGCCTCGAGAAGGGTGCGCACGTGTGCCAGGCCGGCGCGGTCGAAGTCGGCGCGGACGGCGATCCTCCAGCCGGTGTCGGCGAGGCGGGCGATGGCGGCCGCTTCGAGCCCGGACGGGGTGCCGACGGTGCACAGCAGCCGGATCGGCGCCGTCGATCCAGCGGCCAGCGTTGCAGCGGCGGCGGTCACCGACGGGTTCTCGGTGACGAACACCCAGGCGTCGTGCGGCGGCTGCGGCCAGGTGCAGCGGGCCAGCTCACGCGGCGGCAGCGTGACGACGGCGTCCGCCGGAACGGTCCAGCCGGACGGGTGGATGCCGAGGGCGAGCACGCCGCCGGTGAGGTCGTCGCAGTCGACCCCGAGCACGTGCCAGGCGGCGCGTGGACGGGTACCCGCCAGTCCGGTGAGGGCGAGGACGAGGCCGGCCAGCGGGGTGCCGTCGTCGAGAGCGTGCGGGTCGGTCGGCACGAGCGTGCGCCGATCGGCTCGCTGGGGCGGCTGCGGCAGGGCGGCCAGTACGCCCACCGCGTGAGTGGCAAGAGCGAACGGGTCGGGCTGCCCGGCGAGGCGGGCCGACCATCCGGTGCTGCGCAGCCGCTGCCAGACGCGCGCGCTGTCTACCCGCTCCGCAACGTGGTCCGGGAGCCGGGCCAGATGTGCCTCGAGGGCCTGCTCGAGAGACTGCAGCAACGCGTCCCGGTCGCGGTGGGCGGCTGCTCTGGTCGCCAGCCGCCGCCGCAGGGCGTGGGCCGCGACGGCCCCGGGTGTCAGTTCCGGCCCGCGGACGGTCAGCCGTGCCGTCAGATCGGCCAGTTCGACGATTCGGCGAGAGCCGGCGCGCAGCGGTGAACCCCCGAGCAGGCCCACGGCCGCGGTCCGCGCGGTGGGGTCGGCGGGGCCGGTGAGGGCCAGTCGGCCGATGACGAGGTCGGCGTCGCCGCGCCGGTCGGCCGCCGTGGCGACGCTCTCCCAGAGCCATGCCAGGTCGGGGGAGAGCAGCGGGGCGAGGTCAGCGTCGCGGCAGACACCCGAGCAGTAGGGGCACCCGGTCACGTCGAAGGACCGGTGGCTGCGAAGTGGTCGCCGGGCAGGTCGATCAGGCCGCGGATGAGCATCGGGAACGCGACGACCGTGCCGTCGGGGCCGGCCTCGAGGTCGTGGGCGTCGACGCCGTCCCAGGCGCCGGGCGCGCCGTCCCACAGGTAGCTGGTGCAGACGAGGTCGAGGTCGAGGTCTGCGAGGTAGCGGGCGAGCCCTTCGCGGCCGCGTTCGTCGACCTCGGCCGGGACCTCGTCGAGGGCGGTGAGCCGTAGCCCGGTGCCGGCGAGGCTGTCGTAGGCGGCTGCCACGGCGGCGAGCATCGGGGCCAGGACGACGAGGCGGCGTTCCCCGCCGGACAGCCCGGTGCGGGCCGACCAGCGTTGCGCGGTACCGCCCGGGCGGATGACCTCGTAGTGGACGTCGACCCATTCACGGACGTCGACGGCAGCGGCGAGACGCTCGGTCATCGACGGGCCGTCGGCGGCGGCGATGAGCTGCTGGATCGCCTGACCGATCTGGGCCTTCTGCTCACGGCTGCGGTCGGCGTCGGCGACGGTGCAGGCCAGCTCGTAGACGGTGCGGGCCGCCGGGGGCAGGTCGTCGGCGAGCCGGGCGCGGACCCGGACGCCGACACCGGACGAGGCCTCGGCGGCACGCATCTTGCGGTTGACGTCCGTCACCCAGTCGTGCAGGCGCGTCCAGGCGGTGCCGATCGCGCTGGGGAGCCGGCCGATGACGAAGTCGCGCAGGGCGCTCTCCTCCGCGGCGGCCAGGGCGGCCTGGGCGCGTTCCTTGAGCTCGGCGGCCCGGCGGGTGGCGGTGGGCGGGGTGTAGGTGACGTCGTCATGAGTGAGGACGAACGTGTCCAGCTCGCCCTGGCTGTCTCCGGGGTCCAGGGCCCACGTGCCGGCGAGGGCGGCCCGGGCGGTGTCGTACCGCTCCCGCAGTGACTTCCTGCCGGCTGAACGGCGTCCGGCCAGCGCAGCGCCGACCTCGTCAAGCGTGCCGTCGGCGGCCGTGGTCGCCCCACCGAGAATCACCTCGGACACCCCCGGGACGGTCAGCAGCGCGGCGAGTGCCGAGCGGCGGCCGTCCGCAACCGGGCGTGCGTCACGTTCGGTGCCCTGGGCCGTGAGCAGTCGTTCAGCCAGCGTGCTGACCTCGGACGTCCACCTCACGACGTCCTCCCGTGCCGGCCGGACGCGTCGGCTGGCCAGGTCGCGTTCCTCGACAGCGCGGTGGTGCTCCTCGACCGCCGTCCGGGCGTCGTCCCCGGACAGAGCCTGCAGCGTGCGGACCTTCTCGGCGGTTCCGGCGGCCTCGTCGTGGGCGTCGAGGGCGGCCATCCGCAGTGTCGTCAGATCGGTGGCCGCGGCGTCCACGGACGCGGCGTCCGAGTGCAGGCGTTCGACCCGGCGGCGCAGGCTGCCGGTGATCGCGGCGGCAGCCCGGTGCAGGGTGTCCGCGGTCCGGCCGCTGTCGGCGCGGATGGTGTCGAGCTCGTCGACGTCGGCCGGCAGGTCGCGGCCGCAGGTGCGCTCGGCCCACTCCCGCCGTGCGCCCGCGGCCGCCTCGGCTGCCTCCTGCGCGGCCGTCACGGCGTCGTGTGCCGCTCGGCTCAGCTCGTGGGCGCGGGTCGCGGCGGCCGCCCGGCGGGCTTCGTACCGCTCGAGATCGTCAGTGGTGGGGAAGGCGCCGGCACGCCGGTCGACGTTGTCGGCCCGGCGTGCCAGCCGGTCGGCGTCCTCGATGGCCGCAACCGCCTGGCCCTCAAGGACTTCCGCGTCGTGGTCGAGCTGGTCGGCGCGGGCGAGCGCGGCTGCGAGGCGTTGCGCCGCACCGATGTGCTGAGCCGGCGGCAGAGCTGTGGCGTCGTCCGCGCCGGGAGCGTGCCCCACGAGCGGTCCGGCACGGAAGGTGCCGTCCCGGCCGATGACGATCGTGACGCCTTCGTCCTCCGAGCCGGTCCCGCCAGGTCCGGCGGATGCGTCGTCGGGCGCGAGGCCGGGTCGGGGCTCCGCGGACTCGCGCACCGCGATACGCCTCAGGACGTCGGCTGCCACGTCGGCCAGCGGGTGCGTGGGGTCGACGGTCAGGACGCCGGCGAGGCTGGCGGTCATCGGCAGGCCGAACGGGCCCACGCGCCACGACGTCGTCTCGGCCCCGCTCGACGACAACGTCGCGGCGAGCAGCCCTGAGGCAGCCAGAGCGGTTTCGACCAGAGCCCGTTCGCGCGGGTCGGAGCAGGTCGGGGCCCACTCGAGAGCTACGGCAAGGGACCGGCTGTCGTCGTGGTCGTCGAGCCAGTGCGGTCGGGGCAGGGGAAGCGGCCGTCCGGCGCGCAGTTCCGCCGCCTCGGTCCGCAGCGAGACCGCCTCGGTGCGTAGGGCCTGCGCGGTGGCGAGACGCTGGCGGCGTTCCTCGGTCAGTCGCGCGCAGATCCTGGCGGCCCGGCCTGCCGCCGCGGCTCTCCACGACCGGACCTCGTTGACGACCTGGGAAGGTTCGGCGCCGCGAAGATCGTCGACCAGTCCTTGTGCCAGACGGTCATCCGGTTCCTCGGCGTCCGCGTCGCCGGACCCGGCGGCCCGGCTGTCGTCGTCGCTCGTCCGGTCGTCGCCGATCCGGTCGTCGTCTCCCCAGGCTCCGACGGCGTCCAGCAGTGCGTCCGCGGCCCGGACGGCCTGGGCCGTCGCGCGCTCGGCTTCCTGCCGGGCGACATCGGACTCCCGTTCGGCGCGGCCGGCTGTCTGCTGGGCAGCGTCAGCCGCGCGCTGGGCGCCGGCAACGGCGCTGCGATGGTCAGCGAGTGCGAGCTGGGCGTCGGCGGCCCGCTGGGTGTGGGCGCGCGCGAGTGCCGTCCACCCGGCGGCCGCGTCGTCGAGCCGCGTCGTACCGTTGTCCAGGTCGACGGCCGGGCCGGGATCGGCCGTGGCCTGACCGACGGTGACCGTCGCGCGGGGCCGGGTGGACCAGCGCAGGATCGGCTCGGGGAGCGCTGCAGCGGGGTCTGCCGATGTGGCCGTCAGCAGGACCTCGTCCAGGTCGTGGTCGATGTCCGTCAGAGCATCCCGCAGGTCCCCGGTGCGTCGCCGGACCTCGGCGGCCGAGGTCAGCAGTCGTGCGGACGTGTCGTCGGCGAGCCTCTGCTCGGCTGTTAGCTGTTGCTCCAAGGCCGACAGGGCGCCGGCAGCGCGGTAGGCGTCGCTGTGCTCGAGGGTCTGGATGCGGGCATCGAGGTCGCGCAGCCGGTCGGTGACCTCTACGTCGACCGCGTGCGCGGTCTCCAGAGTGGCCAGTGCCTTCTCGTGGTCGCGTTCGATCGCGCGCCGGGCCCGGACGGCGCTCGTCACGGCTGCCTCAGCCTCGACGGCCAGCCGGTGCAGATCGGCGACGACGGCGACGACATGACCGGCCCAGGTGGCTGCGAACGCGTCCAGCACGTCGGCGGCCTGGCTGTCGCGGGCGAAGGCCTGGCGGGTGGCGTCCGACTCCGCCAGCGCCTCGGCGGTCGCTGTCACGACGTCCTCCGCGACCGTCGGAAGTGCCTCGCGCAAGGCTTCGGCCGCAGCACGCGGCGAGACGTCTCCGAGCAGTGACGGGTTGCGGACCGCGCGGATCCGCTGGGCGAGGTCGCGCAGCTGCGTCGGCGTGGTCTGCCAGACCTGCGCCGCCAGGTGGGTGAGGTACTCGTCCTCGTCGTCGAAGAGCTGTCCTCCCACACGCTCGACGGTCTCGGTGAACTGCTCCAGCGTGAGTGGCGCCCGGTCGGCCCCGTGCAGCGCGAGGTCGGTCAGCGGTGTGCCGGGGATCGTGAAGGGCAAGACCTTGACGGTCGGGGTGGCGCCGTCGGAGTACTGCAGCCGGACCCCGAAGCTGCGACGGCCTTCGGATCCGGGACCTTCCAACGTCATCCAGACGTAGCCGTAGCGCCGCTTGCCCGTCGCACCTTCCCGCATCAGTGAGGCGAGCGAGGTCGTCCGGGCCTTGCCCGCGACGAGCTGCCGCGCGTTGAGGTCGAGCAGGTAGGGCCACAGCGCTTCGAGGGCCGTCGTCTTGCCCGTGCCGTTGGGGCCGCGCAGGAGGAGGCGTCCGCTGCCGGCGTCGAGGACGAGGTCTCCGTAGCGCCACACGTTCGACAGGCCGGCACCGATCAGCCGCCATCGGCCACCGAACCGCTCGGGGTGCCCGGAAGGGGGCTGGAGGTCGTCGTCTGCGAACAGCGGCGTGGGAAGGTCGAGTGTCACGGCGTGCGGTCCTTCCTGGAGCCTGCACCTGTCGCGGGCGCTGCGGGCAGACCGTCGGCGTCAAGGGTGAGGACGGTCGCGTCCCTGCGGCTGCCGGTCCTAGGTCGTCGACGCTGAGCCCGCGACGCCCCATCACCGCCCGGGGAGGGCCCGGCAGCGTGGGATGCCGCGGGCGCCCGCCAACGCCCTGTGGCTGGGGAGAACCACCACATGCCGTCATCGGCCACGCGCACCAGATCCAGCCCAGCGAGCAGCGCCCGGGTCTTGTCCGCCAGCCCTTCGGGATTGTCGACGTCCTCGCCCGCCCAGCCGCCACGGCCGGCTCCGAACCGTTGACCCCACTGCGTCAGGCGATCGACGACATCCTGGTGCGAGATCCCACGCCACCCAGGTCGGGTCTCGTCAAGATCGCCGTGCACCGCGGCCTCGTCGCACAGCAGCAGGGCGGCATGGCCGACGGTGCCCGGTGTCGGGAAAGGCAGTGGGCCGAGCTCCTTGGCGTGGCGGAACGCGTCGGACGGGACGACGAACGCCGCCCCCTCACCACGACGCTCGAGATGCAGACCGAACGCCGCCGCCAGCGGCGCACCGTCGTCGCCGCGGACCCGACGCCGTAGCCAGTCCGCCTCTGCCGGATCGAGATCCCCGGCGTGGACCAGCGTGTCGTCCACGAGCCGCCGCCGCATCCGCCGAGCGGCGTCCGGCTCCCGCTCCACCATCGCGAGCCACACCTCGGCGTCGGTGACCGGGTCGGCGTCGGCGAAGTTCGCCACGACATGCACAAGCCGGGTGTGGTGGACGGCAAGCAGGACGGGCGCGTCCTCGTCATGGACGAAGCCGTCGACATCTCCGTCCATCTGCTCGACGACCCCCCGCTCGTCGAGCATCTTCAGAGCGGCGGCGATGGCACGACGCTCACGGACGTCGGTCGTGACCGGAAGACCAGCCTCGCCGGCTGCCGCCCGTGCGGCGGTGACCAGGGTCGCGAGGGCGACCCTGGGTGGCATCGACTCCGCGGCCGCGACGAGAAGGAAGAACCAGGAGCAGCTCGCCGGGCTCGGAGCGGATGCCGCCCACGCGGCCCGTCGGGGCGGCGGTGACTTCCGCAGCCGCACGAGATCCCGCTCCACCACCAGGACCCACCCCAGACGGGCGAAGGCATCCCGGACGGCGTCAGCATTGCGGCGAACCGCGGCGATCGCTTCGTCGTCCCGTCCTGCCACCAGCCACGGTCGGGCGGCGAGCAGCCGCAGCACCGCTGCAACCTCCGCGCCGGCCTCGATCGACCACGCCCGCCGTCCGCGGGGACGCCCATGTGCGGAGAGTTCGCCGGCGCCCTTGCCCGCCGACTCGGCGTCCGCGCGGGTCTCCTCGGCCGGTGTGCCGTTCCATCCGTCCCATCCGTCCCGTCCGTCCAGTCGGTCGGCGGTCATGCGACACCTCCTGCCACGAACCGGACGTCCACGATCGTGTCGCTGTCCGCACCAGCGGTGTCGGGGGGAGCGGCGCGGCTCCCCGCAGCGTGGAAGACGATCGCGCGGCCGGGCAGCCACAGCCGCCACGTCGCCGTCCGCACCGTTCCCGTATGGCCGGGAACGACGAATAGCGAACAGGCCAGCCCGTCGCGATGAGCCGACCGCCGATCGCGTCGCCCACCGGATACCGAGGATGCCGATGAGCGGACCGCCGCCATGAGCGACGCGAGGGCCACTCGCCCGGCCGCAGCGGACAGGACGTCACCCGGACCCGTGGCGAGGATCTCGGCCAACGCCGCACCGTGCTCCGCGGCGCGCAGCCGGCGGCGCTCGGCGACCTCGGCCCGCGCGGCCGCATCGTCGCGGGCCGCCGGCGGGCGACCCCGAGCGCCGGTCCGGCCGGTCGCCCGCAAGAGCTCCGGGACCGTGACCGTCGGCCCGCCACGCCATGGCAGCAGGCCACCAAGATCCTCGTCGTCCGCGTCGCCGTACAGCTTCCGCCACGGATGGTCGCCGACCGCAGCCAGGAACAGCGCCGGACCGACACGAGGCTCCGCGCAGGCGCGAGCCAGCTGCAGCGCCCGGGCCCGGCTCGTGGCCGCCGAAGACGACGCGTGCAACCGACGAAGGTTCGCATGCATGCCGGGCAGTGCGCGCACCAGGCGCAGAGCGAACCGTGCCGCCCTGCCCGTGCTCGGGTCGCACCAGGCAAGCAACCCCCGCCAGTCCGCGGCCCGTCCTCCGCGGGACGCGGTCAGCGCGCCACGGTCGATGAGTGCCCGGGCGTCGGAGGCGTCGACGGCGGTCTGCGCGACGGCCGTGAACACCGGTGAGAGTAGAAGCAGCGCCCGCCGCGCGCGAGCTGCACCCGTCTCGAGCTCGGCGGCAACCCGGGTCGCGTACTCGACCAGGAGCTGCTTGAGCTCTCCGGTCGACGCGTCGTCCAGGTCGAACCGGTCCGCCAGGCCCGCGAGCGTGTCCTCTGCACCGACCAGCGCAGAGTCGAGGTCGTCATGACTTGTGAACAACCGACCCACGAGCTCCGCCACCTCGTCAGCAGGCAGCCGGACCCGGTCGCTGCCTTCGGGCAGCCCCGAGGCGAGACGTTCCAAGGCATCGACGACGCGCGCCAGGCTCGACAACGGGATCTCCCGCATCGTCGGTGTAGCGGCCAGCACGTTCGTGTAGAACCGCTGGACCTGCCGGCCCGCCGGAGTCGCCGTCCACCGCCAGTTCCGGGCGAGCAGGTCCGCGTGCCGCAGGATCTTCGAGGTGTCCGTGCGCGCGGTCGCGGCCGTCCAGTCCCGAAGTTTGTCAAGCCGTACCTCCACCGTGCGCTCGTCGAGCGGCCGACCCGCCTGGGTGAGGGCCTGTGCCACTTCACCCGGCGTCAGATCGGTGATCGACCCCTCGAGGACGGCCATCACCGCGATGTAGTCGTCAGCCTCAGGGGCGACCAGGTACGCCGTCGCCCGCCGTGAGTCCGTGACGGCGACCGTGAAGGCCTCGTCGGCGGCGGGATCGGCCACGATCGCTCCTCGGGGCACGTCGTCTCTTGCGGCGTCCTGATCGACACCGCGGGATCGGTGCGACCACGACGGCACGCTACGACGCACCCCCGACAGCTCGGGCCGCCTTGGCGGAACCGGCACCCCAAGTCTGCCCCAAAGTCATCCTTCGGGCAGCGTGCTCCGACGCATCTGCGCAGATCAGAGCCTTGGTGAGCGGCGAGCGAGAGTCCGCTACGGATCAGAAGGTTAGGGGTTCGAATCCCTTCGGGCGCACTCGTTGAGACAGCGACCGAAACGGCCTCCGAACTGCGGAAACGCGGGGCGGAGGCCGATGTGGTTCCCGGGTCTGGGGCGAGGTCGTCCCGACAGTGATCCCCACACCGCTGATCTCCCGACGGTGACGGGAAGGCTTCGGCGCCTGAGCCGGCGGGTTCTGGGCGCTCGGAGGGCTGCTCAGGCCATACTCATCTGGCATGTCGGCACCGCTAGAACCAGGGTTGTTCGAGGTTCTCGTGACGGAGGCGGTGGCGGCAGGTCTGGCATCGCTGTCTGAAGACCTTGTCAGTACGCAGCCATTGCGTGCCGCGGAAGCTGCTGACCGCATCAGCCTCTTGGTGTCCAAGGTCGTCGGTCGGGTCGTCTCCTCCTTCGATGAGGCGAGCCGCACGCAGGCTGCGATCGCCGTCGCACGGGAGATCGTCGATCGGTTGGCTCAGGAGCACCCCGCGGTGGGCGTCTCGAGGGAGCGGCCGGACGACGCAGGCAAGGTCTTGCAGGCCATCCTCCGGAGGCGTCCTGACGGAACCCCCGAGCAGGTCGCCTCGCCGATGATTCCGCTGCTGGACACGACCCTCCTGACGAACTCGCCGGGTGAGCCGAGCGTCGGGCATCAGCTCGCGACCGAGATCCAGGGCGCGGATGGCATCGACCTTGTCATGGCGTTCATCCGGCGGAGCGGGATTCGTTCTCTCGAGGAGGACCTCGCGCGGCACTGCGCCAGGGGACGCAGGCTGCGAGTGCTCACCACGACGTATACGGGATCGACTGAGCAAGCGGCACTCGACGCGCTCACTCAGCTGGGGGCACAGGTCCGCGTCTCCTACGACACGACGACGACGCGACTGCACGCGAAGGCGTGGCTGTTCCACCGCGAGAGCGGCTTCTCGACCGCATACATCGGGTCGTCGAACCTCACGCACTCCGCCCAGGTGGCGGGACTCGAGTGGAACGTTCGGGTCTCGGGCGCCCGCAACCCCGAAGTGATCGACAAGGTCGGTGCCGTCTTCGAGGCGTACTGGCAGGGCGACAGCTTCATCGACTACGACCCCGAGTCCTTCGAACGGGAGCTGGGGCAGGCGGTGCCTCGCCTCGTCACCTACCTGAGCCCGGTCGAGGTCACTCTGAGGCCCTTCCAAGAGCGCCTCCTGGAGCGGCTGGCAGTGGCGCGCGGGCTCGGCTACCACCGGAACCTGCTGGTGGCGGCGACAGGGACGGGCAAGACGGTCATGGCGGCCGCGGACTACGCCCGCCTCCGTGCAGAGCTTCCCTCGGCACGGCTCCTGTTCATCGCGCACCGTCAGGAGATCCTCGAACAGAGCCTCGCGACCTTCCGGCACGTCCTGCGTGAGGGCAGTTTCGGCGAGCTGTGGGTCGGAGGACGCCGGCCGGCTGCCTTCGACCACGTGTTCGCGTCGATCCAGAGTCTCGACGCAAACGGCCTGGCGCACCTGGACCCGCAGCACTTCGACGTGGTCATCATCGACGAGTTCCACCACGCCGCCGCGGCGACCTACAAGCGGCTCTTGGCGCGAGTCGAGCCGCGAGAGCTGGTCGGTCTCACCGCGACCCCTGAGCGCAGCGACGGTGAGCCCATCCTGGAGTGGTTCGGAGGTCGCATCGCCGCTGAGCTACGACTCTGGGACGCGATCGACCAGCACTACCTGACGCCGTTCGCGTACTACGGCATCGCCGACGAGACCGACCTCACGACGGTGCCGTGGCAGCGCGGACGAGGCTACGACGTGGACGTCCTGACGAACATCTTCACCTCGGACGACGCCTGGGCCCGGCGGGTCTTGAACGAAGTGACGAGCCACGTCGACCTGTCGTCAGCGCGCGTCCTCGGCTTCTGCGTCAGCGTCGCGCATGCAGAGTTCATGGCGGAGCACTTCGCGAAAGCCGGGTATGCGGCGGTCGCCGTGACAGGCAAGACGCCCGAGGCCGAGCGGCGAGCAGCGCTCTCGGCGTTGGAGGCCGGCCAGGTTCGTGCAGTGTTCTCCGTCGACCTGTTCAACGAAGGTCTCGACATCCCGGCCGTTGACACCGTGCTGCTCCTCAGGCCCACGGACAGCCCGGTTCTCTTCCTTCAACAGCTCGGTCGAGGGTTGCGGCGATCGCCGAGCAAGCACATCTGTACCGTCCTCGACTTCGTGGCCAACCACCGTAAGGAGTTTCGGTTCGACCGTCGATTCGGTGCCCTGCTCGGCGGAAGCCGGCAGGATCTGGAGCGGCAGGTGAAGGCGGGCTTCCCCTTCCTGCCGGCCGGATGCTCGCTCCGGCTGGACCACGTCGCCCAGGAACGGGTCCTGAGCAGCATTCGCGAAGCAATCCCGTCGAGATGGCCCGAGAAGGTCGGGGAGCTCCGCGCGATGTCCCGTACGCGCTCGGACGTCGATCTTCCGGAGTTCCTTGCCGAGTCCGGGCTCGACCTCGAAGACGTCTACCGCGGCGGCCGCTCATGGACAGCGCTGCGTGAGGCCGCCGGCCTTCCCGTGCCCGCGCACGGGCCGCATGATGTCGCGCTGCTGCGCGGCGTCGCGCGACTGGGGCACGTCGACGACAGCGTCCGCCTGGTGGGCTACCGGGAGCTTCTCGCACTCAGGCCAGAGGACGTCAGTCGAGGTACCGAACGCGATCGCAGACTGGCCCGGATGTTGACGACCACTCTGATGAACCAGTTGAGCCTCCCGTCCGATGTGCGGCTGGAGGCAGCGTGGGACCTGTTGCAGCAGCACCCACGACCCATCGCCGAGCTGCAGGCTCTGATGGCCGTGCTCCAGGATCGCGTCGACCATGTCCAGGCAGCCGTAGACGCTGATTCGCCACTGCAGATCCACGCGCGCTACTCGCGCCAGGAGATCCTGGCAGGGCTCGGCGCCGGCCGACGCGACCAGGCGCTCACCCCGACGTGGCGAGAAGGGGTCCGATGGATTCCCGAGCTGAGGACGGATGTATTCGTCGTGACGCTCGACAAGTCGGGCGGAGGCTTCTCGCCGACCACCCGCTACCAGGACTACGCCATCTCCCCCGAGCTGTTCCACTGGGAGAGCCAGTCGACGACGTCTGACGACAGCCCCACGGGGCGGCGATACAGGAACCATCGGTCTGAGGGCTCGTCGGTCCAGCTCTTCGTGAGGTCGCACGACACGGATCCCGCTTTTTGGTTCCTCGGGCCGTGTGACTACGTCAGCCATCGGGGGAGCCGTCCAATGGCCGTGACGTGGAAGTTGCGGCAGCGGCTGCCAGGCGATCTCTACGCCGGTTTCGCGGCCGCAGTGGCCTGACCGTTCTGTCCGCGGCAGACTCGCCCTAGCCCTTGATCGAGGGAACGGTCCCCGACCGCAGCACCGACCCTCGCCCGGTGGGCCACGGCAGGCACCCGACGCGCGACCCGGGGACCGTGAAGACGTCGATGCCGTGGTCGAAGGTGGTGGCCACGATCTCCAGACGGCCGTCGTGGTCAAGGTCACCGATCGACGGCGCCGCCGCGATGCCGATGCCGTTGCCGTCGTTGCCCTGATTCCTCAACCGGGTGTCGGAGAGCACCTTCCCGGCAGCGGACAGCACGACGAGGCGGCCGCTGCCGGGGGCCGATCCGTACACGCCGAACACCAGCTCCGGTCTGCCGTCGGCATTGAGGTCCGCGGCGACGACCTCGGAGGCGAAGGTGCGGGCCTTCCCCGGGGCGTAGCCGGTCCGCCACAACCGTTGCCCTGTCGAGGAGACCGCGTAGATGTAGCCGTCGTTCCCCGGCACGACGATGTCGAGGTGGTCGTCGCCGTCGAGGTCGACGAGGCTCGGGGCCGGGACGCCGCTCGGTGGGTACCAGTCACCGTCCCCCCGGACGACCGGCTTCCCCGTCAGGGGCAGCGTCTCGAACCCCTTGTGCCGTCGGGCCGACCGGGCCCCGCCGTCGTACGCGCCGTCG
Source organism: Kineosporia sp. A_224 (assembly GCF_002198655.1). Taxonomy (GTDB): domain Bacteria; phylum Actinomycetota; class Actinomycetes; order Actinomycetales; family Kineosporiaceae; genus R-H-3. The sequence goes on along the minus strand of NZ_MWLN01000231.1, from coordinate 15,848 downwards.
AGCACCATGACCGCGTGCGCCTGCGTCTCGTAGGGCTCCTTCTTCTCGACGTTGGGGACACCGACGACCTCCGCCCGGCCGTCACCGTCGAGGTCACCGATCGACGGCGGAGACGCCGTCCACTGCAGCCAGGGCGTCGTCCGCACATCGGGCCACGGCCCGCTGTGGGCGTGCATGTGCCGGTTCTCCACCGCCGGCGAGGCCCACCGGATGAACTGGCCCCAGCCGAGGCGTCGTCCGGTGAAGGCGGACTCGCGGTTCGTGAAGTACTTGGAGGCGAGCACCGAGGTGCCGTCGTGGTTGAAGACGTTGATCTGGTGGTTGTCGAAGGTGACGACGATCTCCCGCTGCGGGTCGTCGTCCAGCTGGCCGATCCCGACGTTGAGGCCGTAGGCGCCGTAGCCGTGGTTCCCGGCGCCGTTGAAGGCGGCGTCGCCGCCGACACCTCGCGCGGTGTTGTACCGGGGCCACGCCTTCCACGCCACGCCGGCAGGCTGGTAGCGCCGGCCGGACGCGGTGAGCACGAAGACCTGCGCGCCGGTCGGGGAGGTGTTCGTCGTCGTCGCGACGACCTCGACCCGATGGTCCCCGTCGAGGTCGGCCGCGGCCAGGCCGCGGACCTCAGGCGTCTGCCCGCCGCTGACGACGGACGCCGGCCACCCCTTCTTGAGCGCGAGCTTGCCGCCCCGGTAGGTGTAGGCAGCCACGGCGCCCTCCCCGCCGACCACGATGTCCACGGCTCCGTCGCCGTCCAGGTCGGTCACGACGGACGGCGCGTACACCCGACTCTTCGTCGCCGTGCCCGTGCCCAGCCGGCGACCACGGGAGTCGACGACGAACGTCGAGTAGAACGGAGCCACGATCTCCAGCGTGCCGTTGCCGTCGAGATCGGCCAGCGAGGGGGAGGAGAACCAGCCGGTCTGCCCGGTCTGGATCCGCCGCACGAATCGCGGGGCCACGACGGGCCCGGACTTCGATGAGACCGGGCAGGCATCCGCGCCCGCCGCGGACGTGCTGGCTGCCGGGACTGCCGGGGCCATGGTCGCCGGCGCGGGTGGCGACGTGGACGCCACCGTGAGCGACGGCCGGGGGAGCCCGGAAGTCTTCGCGCTGGTCGAGGAGCCGCCGCCCGAGCACGCCGCACTCACGCAGAGTGCTGGTACCAGAACGAGCCGTGCGGTCACAGCAGCTCTGCGTCGCGCCATGTCGACGCACCCTACTCACGACCTCCTGTCCATCCTCTGGGCGGCCCGGCGATGCTCACATCCCCGCGTGGCCTGTCGACGAGAGAGAGGGAGGTCGCCCATGACGGAGCAGCAGACTGCCGGCGGCTACCCGCCGAACACGGATGACCGTGGCAGGCAGCTATGGCTGAGGTACCCCGGCCGGTGCAGCTCCTGCGCGTCGTCTCTACCGGCAGGGGCGACGGTCCACCACGACGCAGCCACGAAGGCCATGACGTGCACTGCGTGCGGCGCCGCAGGTCGGGCCGATGACGGCTCGGTGCCGGTGATCGGCACTGCGGGCGCCTCCGCCCGCCGGATCCACGAGCGTCGCAGCCAAGGACGTCAGAACCGGATCCCGTTCCGCGCATCAGAGGATCGGCGGGCTCATCCTTGCCCTCACATCGACCACATCGCAGTCACCCCGACCGGCGTCCACGTGATCGATGCCAAGCGGTACCGCGGACGACCCGAACTGCGTGTCGAGGGCGGCTTGCTCCGTGCCCGGTCCGAGAAGCTCGTCGTAGGACGGCGCGACTGCACCAAGCTCGTCGACGGGGTCCACGCCCAGGTCGACGTCGTCCGAGCAGCGCTCGCTGACAGCCACCCCGGCGTGGCGGTCGACGGCGTTCTGTGTTTCGTCGAGGCCGAATGGCCGTTGATCGGTGGCGATTTCAGCACTCGCGGCGTGTACGTCGGTCGGCCCAAGAAGGTCGAGAAGCGGCTGCGTGCACACGGCGACTGCGGCGTCGACACGATCGCCGCGATCCACCGACTGCTCGCCGGTCGTCTGCCTGCGTCGTGAGCGCCGGCGTCTGACGCAGGGGAGACCTCGAACGGTGATGAGGGGCACTCTTCCGATCGGGAAGCACCCCGCCGGCCACTTGGTTGAAGCTTCACATGACCTCGACACCCCTTCGCCCCGACAGCCCGCTGCTGCAGCCTGTCACCGCGGGAGCACTGACGGCCGCCAACCGGATCTGGATGGCCCCGCTGACCCGCAACCGGGCCGACGAGGACGGCACCCCGAACGACCTCAACGTCGAGTACTACCGCCAGCGCGCCGGCGCCGGCGTCCTCATCACCGAGGGCAGCCAGCCCTCGGCCGTCGGCAAGGGCTACATCAACACCGCCGGCGTCGTCGACGACGCGAACGAGGCCGGCTGGCGCCGGGTCGCGGACGCCGTCCACGCCGAGGGTGGTCAGCTCGTCGTCCAGTTCATGCACGTCGGTCGCATCGCGCACCCGGACAACAACGGCGGCCTGCAGTCCGTCTCCTCCACCGCGACGGCTCCTGCCGGCGAGATGTTCACCGCCGGCGGGATGAAGCCGTTCCCTGCGCCCCGCGCGCTGGAGACCGCCGAGCTGCCCGGCGTCGCCCAGGAGTTCGCCGACGCCGCCGCACGCGCCGTCCGGGCCGGGGTCGACGGTGTCGAGCTGCACGCCGCCAACGGCTACCTGCTGCACCAGTTCCTCGCCGACGGTGTGAACGACCGCACCGACGAGTTCGGCGGCAGTGCCGAGAACCGCGCACGCTTCGTCGTCGACGTCGCGAAGGCCACCGTCGCCGCGATCGGCGCCGACCGGGTGGGTATCCGGCTCTCTCCCGGGCATCCCTTCAACGACGTCTCCGAGAGCGACCTCTCCGTCTACGAGACCCTCGTCGTCCAGCTCGCCGAGCTGGACCTGGCCTACCTGCACGTGCTGGCGGAGGCTGACGACCCGATCGTCGGCAAGCTGAAGGCGCTGTGGCCCAACACGTTCGTGCTCAACACCGGCTTCGGGGTCGAGTCCGACCGGGACGTTCTCGAGCGGATCGTCGCCGACGGTCTCGCCGACGCCGTGACGGTCGGGCGGTCGTTCCTCGCCAACCCCGACCTCGTCGAGCGCTGGACCCGGGGCGCGGAGCTCAACGCGCCCGACCCCGCCACGTTCTACAGCGGCGGCGCCAAGGGCTACACCGACTACCCGCAGCTCGCGGGCTGAGCCGCGCGGGCACCGGGCCCCAACAACTCGGTGCCCGCCGTCGTCGCGGTCCTGCCTCTCGTGCGCCCGCCCTGCGGCGCCTTGCCCCGCCGGGCCCCCGTCACGACGCGAGGCGCTGCCTCGCCGCCCGCAGCCCGGCCTCTGCGCGAGGTACGCACGACCGGTCTCGAGTCCCCAGATGCGCCCCGGAGTCACCGCCACGAGCGAGCCGCCCAGCTCATCCGTGCCGGTCAGACCGCTATCGACAACGGAGCGACAATCCGCCTACGGATCCGAAGGCTAGGGACACCGCTGAGGCGGCACCTCAGGGCACTCAACAAGGACCTTGAGCTCCTGGCCGGCGCGGCGGCAGCTGTCTGCCGCGTCCTGGAGCCGGTACCTGGCCTGCCGGACGCGTGCGTCCCCTGCCGCGGCGCCGGCCAGCTTGCCGAGCAGGTGGGCCAGGTCCTCGGCGAGCGTGGCAGCCCGGCGGGCGACGTCGACGACCGTCTGGGCATCCCGTGCCGGCGGTGGCCCCTCGTGCTCGGAACCCTGGGCGCCGGCAGGAACGGTGCTGTCCATCTGAGACTCCTTCTTCACGTGAGGTCCGGATCGAGCCGTCAGGTGTGCGCGGATGGGTGGGCGGACGACAGGGACGCCGTCACGAGACCGGGATCAGTCGGCGTCCCGGCCCGAGATCGGGACCGGGGCTGTTCCCGGCGTCCGTGCCGGGGTCGGGTTCGGACCTGAAGATCGACGCAGGTGAGTTCCTGCCCAGGTCGTCGCCGGTCGACGTGGTTGCAGCGGAGGGGTTCTCGGTCGAGGGACCGGCTGCCTGCGCGGGATGCCATCCGGCGCGCGTCCGCTGCAGGATCTGCCCGTCGGTGCGCCGGACGGCCCACAGGGTCAGCCAGTCGCCGGTGACGAGTGCGGCGAGGTCGGGGTGGCGGGCCAGGACGGCGTCGACCCGGTCGGGTGCTGCGGCGAGGACGACGAGCAGCCGCACGAGCGGGAACGGCGGGGCTCCGCGGTGGTGGACGGCCTGCTCGGGCAGCCCGAACCGCAGGTCGCCGCCGGCCCCGCAGAGGACGCCGAGCCGGCCGACCGGGTTGTGCGCCGTCTTGCTCCCGGCGCCCCAGCGTGCGGGGTCGAGGCCGGAGAAGAGGTACTGCGCGTTGATCCAGTGCGCGACGACCGCGGGGGCGGTGAGGATCGTCTCGAGGAGCGAGCCGTCGGCGTCCGAGGTCTCGTCGTAGTCGTGGAGGAAGGCGGTCCCGTCGAGGTCGAGCCCCTCGGTGAGGCTGCGGGGAGCGGCGACGAAGAAGGCGTTCCCCGCCAGTCCCCACTCGTGCCGTACCTGCGCCGGGTCCGCGGCCCGCCGGCGCACCTCGCTGACGGCGCGTCGTTCGCTCGTCCTCGAGCGGGGGGCGGCGCCGGGCAGGGACCGGCACCGCTCGACGGCCACCGCCGCCGCGGCGCGCTGCAGCGACGCCGCGAGCCGCTGGTAGTCGGCCCGGTGGCCCACGGGCAGTCCGTCCGCAAGCGCGAGGGTGACCTCGTCCGTGGCTGTGTCGTGCTCCGCCGCGACGACGACGGTGTCGTCCGGCAGCGGGATGCCCGCGTCGGCCAGGGCCTGCCGCCCCTGCGGACCGTTGAGCAGTGCGGCGGCCACCGCCGCGTTGACACCACCCCGGTACCCGCCGCAGGCTCCGCAGTCGTAGGAGGACTCGGCCGTGTTGTTCGTGGACGTGCTGCCGTGGCCCACGAGGACGACGATGCGCGCTGACCCCGGCCCGATGCCCGCGGCCCGGGCGGTGGCGACAACTGCCTGGATCGCCTGCGGCAGGTCCTCCTGGGCGACGCTCCCCGCCGTCCGCAGGTCAGGTGCGCGGTGGCGGTGACGCGGCCGGACGGCCGCCGCCGTGCCGCCCAGTGCGCGGAGCCCGGCGACCTCGACCGCGCCGAAGCCGCCACCGGGAGCGTCGAGCGCTTCCCGGAGCGCACCGCGCAGCAGGTCGCGGACACCCGCCTCCGGGGCCGGCGCGGCGATCCTCAGGGTCGGGGCGAGCAACGCCGGGAGCCGGGAGGTCGACGGCCCGTCGCCTGTGCGCCGGGTGAGCGGGAGCCCGAAGAAGCCGGCGAAACCGACGGTGCGGTAGCGACCGATAGCCTCGACGTGACGACGGAGCCGCTCGCTGCGCACGTCGATGCACAGCACGAGGTCGGCGTCCGGCCGCTCCCGCCTGTCGGACGACGCGCCTCCCGGCACCTCCTCGAGAGCGCTGGTCAGCGCCTCGGCCAGGGAGCCCCGGACCTCTGCCTCGGCGGCCTCCAACGCGGCCAGGACGGCAGCGGAGCGCTCCTCCACCGTCCCGGCCGTCGGGGTCGGGGGGACGACGATCCCACCCTGGGCGCGGGGCACCAGCGTCCCGGTGAGGGCGTGGCGGGTCGCGACCCGGACGGCCAGCAGTGCCACGAGGGCGTCGACGTCGACGGCCGCCGCGACCGTGTTGCGCCGGGCGACGTAGGCGGACCAGCCGACGAGCCGGCCGAGCTCGTCCGCGACCCAGGCCCGGGCGTCCGGCCAGCCCGCGGCGACGGCCGCGGCGGCGGCGTCCGCGACCAGGTCCACGCCCCGTTCCGGCATCGCCCGGACCGGAGCCTCTCCGCTGCCGTCCGCAGGGCGGGTCGGCCGGGCGAGACGGGAGCTGGCGGGTGCGAGGAGCCCGGCGACCAGCGGGTCGCGGACCGCGACGGTCCGGAACCAACGCCACAGGTCGAGGTCCTGCGACGGCGCCGGCCACGCCGGCTCGGCCGGTGCCGTCCAGACGGCGAGCCACCCGGCCACCGCGTCGTCGACAGCCGTCTCCGCGCGGGAGCGCTGCGGTGCGGCGCCCGGGCCGTCCGCCCGCAGCGACTCCGCGAGTGCGTCCGCGAACGGTATGGACCTGCTGCCCCACAACGGGTTGGCGGCGACGAAGCCCTGCCAGCTCCAGGTCGGGGGCAACGCCCCGGCGGCGTGGGCGACGAGATCCGTGACCTCGTCGGCGGTCATGGGCGTCGTCCCGTCATGCTCCGGCACAGACCGGTCGCCGCCGCCGGCCGTCCTGCGGCCGTTCCGCAGCCGGAAGGCCTCGAGCAGCCCGAGGGACGGGTCGGCGGTCCGGTGCAGGACAGCCCAGACCCCGACCGGACGCCGCATCCGCAGCACCACGCCTGCCAGGGCGAGCGCACCGACCGCAGCGGCCGCGGTCCAGGCCATCCCGCCGTCCGCCTCGACGGGCAGCCCCCACAGGCTCGCGACCAGACGTGCTCCGCCGAGCACCAGGCCCAGGGCCCCGACCGCGATCAGCGCCGCGAGGGCGCGCACCGCCGGTCGCGCCCGCCAGGACCACAGTCCGTACCCGCCCGCTGTCGCCGCGACGATCACTGCGGACGCCGTGAGGGGCTGGTGCCAGGCGCGGTCCACGGCGAGCACGACCAGCCCGGTGACAGCGCCGGCCACGGCACCGCCGACCCGGGCGCGACGGTGGGCACGCAGCGGCCGGTCACGCCGGGCGGCGGAGATGTGCTCGCCCGCTCGCAGGAACGCGTTCGCCTTGTACAGGCCGTGCAGCATCAGATGCATCACGGCCGCGGCGTGCGCGCCGACCGCCAGCAGCGCGAGCATGAACCCCAGCTGGGCGGTGGTCGACCAGGCGAGCCGGGTCTTGACGTCCGCGCGCACGAGCAGGCGGACGAAGGTCAGGGCGGCCGTCCCCAGGCCGAGGGCCGCGAGCGCCGGAGCGAACCAGCCGATGTTCTGCCACACCGGGAAGAGCCCGAGCAGGACCACCACGGGAGCGTTGGCGATGCCCGCATGCAGCAGCGCGGAGACCGGGGCCGGAGCCACGACGCTCAGCGGCAGCCAGCGGCAGAACGGCCACTGGGCGCTGCGTGCCGCAGTGGCGACGAGCAACCCGGCCCCGACGACCGCGAGCACCTCGGCCGGTGCCGACGCCGCCCAGGCGGCGATCCCGGTGACCGACGTCGTGCCGGCACCCAGGACGAGCGCGGCGAGCGCCACCACGAGCGCCAGGTCCCCTGCACGCTGGGTCCGACGGAGGACGGCGACGGCCCGCCGCGATGCCGGCAGGTCGTCGTGGTGCCCGACCAGCCTGGCCAACCCCCTCCCGGCCACGACCCAGGCCACGGCCAGGACGGCGACGTCGGACACCACGAGGCTCGTCACCGCCGCGACCGAGGTCACGAGCAGCCATCGCCGGTAGCTGCCCGCCCTGAGATCGCCGTCCAGGTGCCGGCCGGAGAACGCGACCGCGACCGCCGCAAGGCCGGCGGCGAAGACCAGCAGCGTCGCCCGGACGGGGTCGAGCAGGCCCGTGGCGACGAGGGAGACCGAGCCGGCGGCCGCGACGGCCGCACCGGCCCATCCAGCGACGGCAGCAGCGCGCAGACCGTCCCTGGACACCGGTACGGCGGCGGCCGCGAGCATCGGGGCGGCGACGGCCAGCGCGAGAGCGACCTCGGCGATCGCCTGGTCTGAGGAGGAGGGGGTCAGCACGAGACCCAGTAAAACACGAAATCAATTACGCGTATTGTGATGCGTCTAACAGGGTGGGTCCCCCGGCGCGGAGGCGGTGCTGATCACGCACCGCAGCGGTCGGTCGAGGACGCCGGAGAGCCGGTCGGCCTCGTGCTCGAGGTCCTCGCGGGGTGGGGGCCCGGGGTCGAGCCAGGTGACCGTGAGCGTGTCCGGGCTGGTCGCCCAGGTGCCGCGGACCACGCCGCCGACGGTCACCGGGTTGGCCTTGCGGGTGACCGGTGTGCGGTGGTCCGGCGGGACGACGTGCGTCTCCTTGGTGCCCGGGCCGATCACCCACTGGTCGTGGCCGGGCAGGAACCGCACCACCGTGGACGGCCGGGCCGCGAGCAGCGGCCCGACGTCCTCGCGCAGGACGTGGCGGCGCCGGCCCTCGACGTCGACGGTGACCAGTCGGTCCTGCACGTCGTCCAGCCACCCGCGCAGCCGCTTCGTGCCGGCGCTGAGCCCGTTGCCGAGCCAGTAGCCCACGAGGTCGGCGTCGGCCGGGCCGTAGGTGGCGAAGTACTGGGTGACGGCGTACCGGCCGGCGTCGTCGAGGTCCCACACGCCTGCCCAGCGCGGGTTGTGGTCGAGCCGCTGGAAGGTGGGCCGGCGGCCGCGCGGTGGCCCGAAGCCCATGTCGCCCTGCCAGGTCAGGGGCTTGAGGAGCGTCCACGGGTCGTCGTCGAAGACCGGCCCCAGGTGGCGGTAGGCGGCGCGGGACGTCAGAGCCGCGCCGAGCTCGGCGACGGTGAGCGGGCCGCCTGACAGCGCGTCGCGGACCGCCTCGCGCAAGCGCGGCCAGTCGGACGGCGTGAGCTCGTAGTAGCTCTGCCAGCTGGGCAGCTCCCACTGCCGGCCGGCGCAGCGGACGGCCAGGTAGGCGCCGCCGTCCTCGGGCGTGAGGTAGTGCACGCTCCCGCGGAACGCGAACGCCTTGATCACCTCACCGGCGGCGAAGGCACGGGCGAGCTCGCCCGGGGCGGAGTGGCGCCGCCGGATCCGGACGGCGAGCTCGGCGAGGGACTCGTCCATCGACAGGACGGCGCCCAGCCGGCGCACCACGTCGGCGACCGGGAGGTCTCCCACCGGCGAGAGCAGGTGCCGCTCCGCCCGCCAGGCCAGCGCCTGCGGCCACGTGACGGACACCTCGGGCCCGGCGGTCATGTCCGTCAGGCTTGCACACGGCACCGACGATCGCCGGCACCGGCGGTATCCCGGGCGACCCGCTAGTCCTCGATGACGTCCAGGCCCTTCTCCCGCAGCAGTGCCAGGGAGTCGAGCATCCCCTGCACGACCTCGGGGTCGTGACCCTGCCACTGCGTCACCTCACCGACGACGCGCAGCGGGTGGCGGGTGCGGTAGGACCGCGTCGGGTTGCCGGGGAACCGCTTGTTCGTCACGTTCGGGTCGTCCTCGAAGGGGCCTGTCGGCTCCACCTCGTAGATCCGCCCGCGCTCGGCGCTCCCGGCCAGGGCCGTCGCCAGCTCCGCTCCCCAGGCGGCTGTCTCCAGGAGCGTCGTGAAGTAGACGTTGTTCGACACCCGACCGTCCTGGTAGTTGGAGCCGTACCCGGCGACGAGCTCGTCGCCGATGGCCAGCACCGACTTCGTGCCGTGGAAGAACGGCCCCTCGACGTGCGCCCACGCCGCGTACGTCACCGGGACGTGGGTGTCGCCGGTCTCGTCCGTCACTGGTCCTCCCCGTGCTCGGCCCGCCGCCCTACCGCAGAGCGGCTTCGAGCCTAGGGCCGTCCGTGGCGTCGCGCCGCCGCGCGAGATCGTGACCACCGCCGGCGGACCCGCGTAGGGATCGCGTGAAAATCGCCGGGTGCCCGTCGCAAACGCGTGAAGAGACCCGCCGGTGTGCGGCCGGCGGGACTTCACTTCTCGACGGGGCGACCGCACGGTCGCCCGCCCGGACGAGTCGTGAGGTGTCGATCATGTCCAGACGGACCGTGGCCGGGAGTCTGGCCGCGCAGATCCCCGGGAGCGTGCGGCGTCCTCCGGCGGAGGTGCCGTTCGGCTTCTCCGCCCCCCTCGGTGCCGCCGCGGTCGCGGCGGTCTGCCTGTGCGCCGGGGCGTTCCCGTCGACCGCGGCAGCCCGGCTGTGGCTGCCGGCCGCCGCCGTCGCGGTGGTGGCGTTCCTGAGCCGGGACTGGCGTGCGGGACTCGCGGTCGCGGTCGTCGCCTTCCTGCTCGTCGACGGCTTCCTGGAGAACCGGTCCGGCCTGCTGACCTGGCACCCCGGGGACGGCGCCCGGCTGGGCCTCCTGCTCGCCGTCGCCGTGCTCGGTGCGGCGCTCGGCCTCGTCGCCCCGACGCCCGCCCGCAGCGGCGGTGCGTCATGACCGACGTCGTCTTCGTGCTCGTGGTGGTCGCCGGGTTCGCCGCCCTGGTCGCGCTGCTGCGCGGCGTCGAGCGGATGTGAGGAGGTGACGCCGGCATGAGTGTCGAGAACGTGGTGGGCCTGGTCCTGGCCGTCGGGCTGACGGTCTTCGTGGTCACGGCTCTGCTGTTCCCCGAGAAGTTCTGACCGCTCACGGCCCGAGCGGTCGCCGTCCTGTCGCGTGGTCCGCACGCGAGTCGTTCTCACACATCGGTCATGGGATGTCATCCAACACGTCCACACTGCTCTTCGTCGTCGCGCTCGTCGCGGCGCTCGCCCTCTCGTACCGCCCCGTCGGGGACTGGCTGCACCGGGCCGTCACCGCGCCCGGCCACGGTCGGGTCGAGCGACTGGTGTACCGCTGCATCGGTGCCTCCCCGGACGGGGAGCAGCGGTGGAGCGTGTACGCGCGCAGCGTCCTGGCCTTCTCCGCCGTCAGCGTGCTGGTCCTGTACGCCCTGCAACGCCTGCAGGACAGGCTTCCGCTGAGCCTGGGCATGAAGCCGGTCGCGCCGGACCAGGCCTTCAACACCGCCGTGAGCTTCGTGACGAACACGAACTGGCAGTCCTACTCGGGTGAGGCGACCATGGGTCACCTCGTCCAGATGAGCGGTCTGGCGGTACAGAACTTCGTGTCCGCAGCCGTCGGGATCGCCGTCGCCGTGGCACTGATGCGCGGCCTGGTCCGGCACTCGACGGACACCGTCGGCAACTTCTGGGTCGACCTCGTCCGGATCTGCCTGCGCGTCCTGCTGCCGGCCTGCGTGCTCGGCGCGGTCGTCCTCGTCGCCGCCGGCGCCGTCCAGAACCTCACGGCCGGAACCGATGCCACGACCCTGGCCGGTGCCGTCCAGCACATCCCGGGCGGGCCGGTGGCGAGCCAGGAGGTCATCAAGGAGCTCGGCACCAACGGCGGCGGCTTCTACAACGCCAACAGCGCCCACCCGTTCGAGAACCCGACCTCGTGGACGAACTGGCTCCAGGTCTACCTCCTGCTCGTCATCCCGTTCAGCATGCCCCGGGTCTTCGGCCGGATGGTCGGCGACCGCAGGCAGGGGCTGGCGATCGCCGCGGTGATGGCGATCCTCGCTCTCCTGAGCACCGCAGCGATCTCGTTCGCGCAGGCCGCGGCCGCAGGCACCGTGCCGCAGGCCGTCGGTGCCGCCACCGAGGGCACCGAGGCCCGGTTCGGCGTCGGGCAGTCAGCGGTCTTCGGGGCGGCGACCACGCTGACGTCGACGGGGGCCGTGGACTCCTTCCACTCGAGCTACACGGCCCTCGGCGGCGGCGTGACCATCGTCAACATGATGCTCGGCGAGGTCGCGCCCGGCGGTGTCGGCTCGGGCCTCTACGGGATGCTCGTCCTCGCCGTCATCACGGTCTTCGTCGCGGGGCTCATGGTCGGGCGCACCCCGGAGTATCTCGGCAAGAAGATCGGCGCCCGCGAGATCAAGTTCGCCTCGCTGTACTTCCTCACGACCCCGACCATCGTGCTGGTCGGCACGGCGGCCGCGATGAGCCTCGCCTCGGCGCGCTCCTCGATGCTCAACGTCGGGCCGCATGGCCTCTCCGAGGTGCTCTACGCGTACACCTCGGCCGGCAACAACAACGGCTCCGCGTTCGCCGGTCTCAACGCGAACACCCCCTGGTACAACACGACTCTCGGGCTGGCCATGCTCTTCGGCCGGTTCCTGCCGATCATCTTCGTGCTCGGGCTCGCCGGATCGTTCGCGGCGCAGAAGCCCGTCCCGGAGTCGGCGGGGACTCTCCAGACCTACCAGCCGCTCTTCGTCGGGATGCTCGTCGGGGTCACTGTCGTCCTCGTCGCCCTGACCTACCTGCCGGCGCTCGCGCTCGGCCCCCTCGCGGAGGGACTGTCATGACCATCCCCGTCCTCACCGACCCGGCCGACGCCCGGCCGGGCAGCGGCACCCAGGACCCCGCCGGCCCGGCGGGCACGGCACCCCGCCGTGTCGGCGGCGGGCTGCTCGACCCGAAGCTGCTCTGGACCTCGCTGCCCGACGCCCTGCGCAAGCTCGACCCGCGGACCCTGTGGCACAACCCGGTGATGCTCATCGTCGAGGTCGGCTCGGTCTGGACGACGGTCCTCGCCGTCGTGCACCCGTCGGCCTTCGCCTGGGTCGTCACGGGCTGGCTGTGGGCCACCGTCGTCTTCGCCAACCTCGCCGAGGCCGTCGCAGAGGGGCGCGGCAAGGCCCAGGCCGCCTCGTTGCGCCGGGCCAAGCAGGACGCCACCGCGCGCCGCCTCGTCGGGTGGTCGCCGGGGGCCGCGGCCGACGCGCTCGAGGAGGAGCAGGTGCCGGCGGCCGCGCTGCAGCCCGGCGACGTCGTCGTCGTCGAGGCCGGCCAGGTGATCCCCGGCGACGGGGACGTCGTCGAGGGCATCGCGAGCGTCGACGAGTCGGCCATCACCGGCGAGTCCGCGCCCGTGATCCGGGAGTCCGGAGGCGACCGCAGCGCCGTGACCGGCGGTACCAGTGTCCTGTCCGACCGGATCGTCGTCCGTGTCACGCAGCGCCCGGGGGAGAGCTTCCTGGACCGGATGATCGCCCTCGTCGAGGGCGCGGACCGGCAGAAGACGCCGAACGAGATCGCGCTGAACATCCTCCTCGCGGCCCTCACGGTGATCTTCCTGCTCGCCGTCGCGACGCTCCAGCCGCTGGCCGTCTACGCCAAGGCGCAGCAGACCGCGGCCCCGGACACCCTGGCGCTGAACGCCGACGGCGTCACCGGCGTGGTCCTCGTCGCCCTGCTCGTGTGCCTCATCCCGACGACGATCGGGGCGCTGCTCTCGGCCATCGGCATCGCCGGCATGGACCGCCTCGTCCAGCGCAACGTGCTGGCGATGTCCGGACGTGCCGTCGAGGCGGCCGGTGACGTGAACACCCTGCTGCTCGACAAGACGGGCACGATCACCCTCGGCAACAGGCAGGCGAGCGAGCTGCTGCCGGCGCCGGGCGTCGACCCGGCCGACCTCGCCGACGCCGCCCAGCTCTCGAGCCTCGCCGACGAGACCCCCGAGGGACGTTCGATCGTCGTCCACGTCAAGCAGGTCCACGGGCTGCGCGAGCGTCACCAGGGCGAGCTCCGGGGGGCGGTCTGGGTGCCGTTCACCGCCCAGACCCGGATGTCGGGCGTCGACCTGCACGACGACCCGGACGACGCCGTCCGCCGGATCCGCAAGGGTGCCGCCGCGGCCGTGATCGCCTGGGTCCGGGAGCAGAACGCCACGTCCTCGGACGCGACGGGTCCGGCCGAGGCGGAGTCCGCGCGCGGTCTGGAGGCCGCGGTGGACGCCGTCAGCGCGGCGGGCGGGACGCCCCTCGTCGTCGCCGAGCACCGGACCGGCCGGCCGGCGCAGGCGCTCGGCGTGATCCACCTGAAGGACGTCGTCAAGGACGGCCTCCGGGAACGCTTCGACGAGATGCGCCGGATGGGCATCCGCACCGTGATGATCACCGGGGACAACCCGTTGACCGCCAAGGCGATCGCCGCCGAGGCCGGCGTCGACGACTTCCTCGCCGAGGCCACCCCGGAGGACAAGCTCGCGCTCATCGCGAAGGAGCAGGCCGGCGGCCGGCTCGTGGCGATGACCGGCGACGGCACGAACGACGCGCCCGCGCTCGCGCAGGCGGACGTCGGGGTCGCGATGAACACCGGGACCTCGGCCGCCAAGGAGGCCGGCAACATGGTCGACCTCGACTCCGACCCGACCAAGCTCATCGAGATCGTCGAGATCGGCAAGCAGCTGCTCATCACCCGAGGTGCGCTGACGACGTTCTCCATCGCGAACGACGTCGCCAAGTACTTCGCGATCATCCCCGCGATGTTCGCCGGTCTCTATCCCGGCCTGGACACGCTCAACGTCATGCGGCTGCACAGCCCGACGACGGCGATCCTGTCCGCCGTCGTTTTCAACGCGCTCGTCATCGTCGCGCTCATCCCGCTCGCCCTGCGCGGCGTCCGGTACACCCCGAGCAGCGCCGCCGACCTGTTGCGCCGCAACCTGTTCGTCTACGGCCTCGGCGGTGTCGTCGCCCCGTTCGTCGGCATCAAGCTCATCGACCTCCTCGTCGCCCTCGTCCCCGGGCTCTCCTGAGCCTCCCGTGAGGATCTTCTGATGCGTCGCGTTCCCTGGATCGCCCAGTACTCCGCAGCACTGCGGGCCCTGCTCGTCCTGACCCTGCTCCTCGGGGTCGCCTACCCGTTGCTCGTCACGCTCGTCGCGCAGGTGCCCGGGCTGCGCGACCGGGCCGGCGGCAGCCTGGTGACACACGACGGCCGGACGGTCGGCAGCGCCCTCGTCGGCCAGTCGTTCACCGACGCGAACGGCGCGGCACTGCCGCAGTACTTCCAGTCCCGCCCGTCCGCCGCGGGTGCCGGCTACGACCCGCTCGCGTCGGGGGCGTCCAACCTCGGCCCGGAGAGCGTCGTCGACACCCTGCCCGACCCGGCCGTCGCCGGCGACACCGGCACGCAGAGCCTGCTCACCCGGGTCTGTGCGCGCAGCCTCGAGATCGGCACGCGCGAGGGCGTCGACGGGCGCCGTCCCTACTGCACCACCGACGGCGTCGGCGCGGTGCTCGGCGTGTTCCACCGCGACGGCCTCACCGGGCCCGTCACCCGCGCCGTCAGCCTCAACGAGGCCTGCCCCGCCGCGCCGTTCGTCGCGACCTACCAGGGAGCCCGCGTCGAGTGCGCCGAGCCGGGCACCCGCTATGCGGGCGCGGTGGTCACCCCTGTCCGGGGAGGGGCCCCGGCGTCCCCTGCCGTGCCGGCCGACGCCGTCACTGCGAGCGCGAGCGGCCTCGACCCGGGGATCAGCGTGGCCTACGCCCGGCTCCAGGCGGCACGGGTCGCGACCGCCCGCGGCCTCACGGTCCACCAGGTGCTGGCGCTCGTCGACGAGCACACGCGACCCAGGGCCCTGGGGTTCCTCGGGCAGCCCACGGTCGACGTCCTCCGGCTGAACCTCGCGCTGGACGGCGTCCGCCGGCCCGCGGGGTCGGCGTCCTGAGGTCCAGCGGTCCCGACGCCTGCCCTAGGAGACGCTGACGTGCACGTGGTCGAAGTGGTTCGCGGTGCGGCTGCCGCGGTCCTCCATGCCCTTCCACTGGCTGGTCGGGTTGCCGGCCAGCCAGATCTGCTGCTGGTAGATCACGTACGTGACACCGAGCTCGCGGGCATGTGCCTGGACGTAGCGGGCGATCGTCCACCCGGGGTCGCCCGACACCATGATGTCGACGGCCCGGCCGCTGCCGTGGTCGCCGTCGTCGCCGGGGCGGTAGCCGCCGAAGGACGACACCGAGCTGCCGTAGGCGGCGCAGACGGCGCGGTACACGGCGCGGGCGTTCGACGCCAGGTGCGCCTCGATGCTCGTGCTGATCGAGCACGAGGCGCCGGACACGCCCTTGGCCGCACTCTTCGGCTTCGGCGCGGGCTTCGTCTTCGACAGGAACGAGGACCGGACCCAGCCGGCGCGGCCGTCGGTGACGACCTGGGTCCAGCCGCTCTTCGTCTCGCCGGTGACGCCGACCCGCGCGAGCGCCTTGAGGCTGCCGATGCGGTCCGTGCTCGCCGACGGGCCGGAGCGGACGTTGACCTGGGTCTCGACCCACATCTTGCGGACGACGGCCGGGACGGGGTCCGGCGTCGGGGTGGCCGTGGGG
>NZ_MWLN01000230.1 GCF_002198655.1 Kineosporia sp. A_224 | reverse complement strand
AGCAGGGCGGCCCCGGCCCCCGGCCGCACCGCCCTGCTCGGCCGACGGGCCGGCGCCCTTGTCACCGGGCACCTCGTCGTCGAGCCGCAGCGTCAGCCCGATCCGCTGCCGGGCGACGTCCACCTCGAGCACCTTGACCTTGACGACGTCGCCGGGCTTGACGACCTCCCGCGGGTCCTTGACGAAGGTCCGGCTCATCGCGGAGACATGGACGAGGCCGTCCTGGTGGACGCCGACGTCGACGAACGCCCCGAACGCGGCGACGTTCGTCACCACCCCTTCGAGGACCATGCCACGACGCAGGTCCTCGACCTTCTCGACGCCGTCCGCGAACGTCGCGGTGGCGAACGCCGGGCGCGGGTCGCGGCCGGGCTTCTCGAGCTCGCCGATGATGTCGGTGACGGTCGGCAGGCCGACGGCGTCGTCGACGAAGTCGGCGGCCTTCAGGGCCCGCAGCGCGGCCGTGTCGCCGATGAGCGAGCCGACGTCGCGTGCCGTCGCCTCCATGATCCGGCGGACGACGGGATACGACTCGGGGTGCACGCCGGACGCGTCGAGCGGGTCGTCGCCGTCCGGGATCCGCAGGAAGCCCGCGCACTGCTCGAACGCCTTGGCGCCCAGGCGCGGCACCTCCTTGAGCGCGGCCCGGGTGCGGAACGGGCCGTTCGCGTCGCGGTAGGCGACGATCGCCGCGGCGAGAGTCTCGCTGATGCCGGAGACCCGGCGCAGCAGCGGCACGGACGCCGTGTTGAGGTCGACGCCGACGCCGTTGACGCAGTCCTCGACGACCGCGTCCAGCGACCGCGACAGACGCGCCTCGGAGAGGTCGTGCTGGTACTGGCCGACGCCGATCGACTTCGGGTCGATCTTCACCAGCTCGGCGAGCGGGTCCTGCAGGCGGCGGGCGATCGAGACCGCGCCGCGGATCGAGACGTCGAGGTCGGGCAGCTCCGCCGAGGCGTACGCGGACGCCGAGTAGACCGACGCGCCGGCCTCGGAGACGACCGCCTTGATGAGCGTGGCGTCGCTCGTGCCCTGGAGCTTCGCGATGAGCTCGGCGGCCAGCTTGTCGGTCTCGCGGGACGCCGTCCCGTTGCCGATCGCGACGAGCTCGACGGAGTGCTTCTTCACGAGGTCGGCGAGGACGGCGAGCGAGGCGTCCCACTTCCGGTGCGGCACGTGCGGGTAGATCGTCGCGGTGTCGACGACCTTGCCGGTCGCGTCGACGACGGCGACCTTGGTGCCCGTGCGCAGGCCCGGGTCGAGCCCCATGGTCGGGCGGGTGCCGGCCGGCGCGGCGAGGAGCAGGTCGCGCAGGTTGCCGGCGAAGACCCGCAGCGCCTCGTCCTCGGCGACCTGCCAGAGCCGGCCGCGGACGTCGAGGTCGAGCCGCACCATGATCCGGGTGCGCCACGCCCACCGGACGGTGTCGAGGAGCCAGCGGTCGGCGGCCCGGCCCCGGTCGGCGATGTCGAACCTGCGGGCGATCGACTGCTCGTAGCTCGTCGGGACGGCGGTCGGGCCGTGCGTGGCGGCGCCCTCCGGGGTCTCCTCCGGCGCGAGGTCGAGCGTGAGGACCTCCTCCTTCTCCCCGCGGAAGAGCGCGAGGATCCGGTGCGACGGCAGCTTGCCGAGCGGCTCGGAGAACTCGAAGTAGTCGGCGAACTTCGAGCCGCTCTCCTCCTTGCCCTCGCGGACCTTCGAGCCGAGCCGGCCCTTGACCCAGAGCCGCTCGCGGAGCTCACCGATGAGGTCGGCGTCCTCGGCGAACGTCTCGACGAGGATCGACCGGGCGCCGTCGAGGGCCGCCTGCGCGTCGGCGACGCCCTTGTCGGCGTCGACGTACCCGGTCGCGGCAGCCTGCGGGTCGGTCGTCGGGTCGGCCAGCAGCAGGTCGGCGAGCGGCTGCAGACCGGCCTCGCGGGCGATCATCGCCTTCGTGCGGCGCTTGGGCTTGAACGGCAGGTAGACGTCCTCGAGACGGGACTTCGTCTCGGCCGACATGATCTGCGCGGCCAGCGCGGCGTCGAGCTTGCCCTGCCCGGCGACGGACTCGAGGACGGCGGCGCGGCGCTGCTCGAGGTCGCGCAGGTACTGCAGCCGCTCCTCGAGCGTGCGGAGCTGGGCGTCGTCCAGGCTGCCGGTGACCTCCTTGCGGTACCGGGCCACGAACGGGACGGTCGACCCGCCGTCGAGCAGCTCGACCGTGGCCCGGACCTGCCAGGCCTTGACCTCCAGCTCGGCCGCGATCCGGTCCTCGATCGGCGGGAGCACGGGCTTGAGCCCGGTGCCCGTCGTGGTCCCGGGGGTCGTGCCGGGGGTCGTCGTGATCGTCAGGGCGTCGGTCGTCGTCGGGCTCGTCACGGTCGAGCATTCTGCACTGCGGGTCGGGGGCGCCGGGCGCGGCCCGGCGGGTCCCGGGCGCGTCGCGTCCGGATGGCGAGACCGGACGGCGGGACCGGACGGCGGGACCGGACGGCGACGCCGCCGCAATCCCGTTGCCGGCCCTCCGCGGGCTGCGGACACTGCTGCCATGAGCAGCGTCGTCGTGATGATGCGCCCCCGGAGGGGGCGTCCACGCGCGCTGCGCGCCGCCCGGCCACGAGGCCGGTGACGGCGCACCGGTGATCGTCCGAGGGCTCCCGCACTGCGGGGGCCCTCTGTCGTGGGTCGTCGTCCGCGGAGCCCTCCTTCCCGAAGGAGAGCACGATGCAGGACCTCGACCCCTGGCAGGACCTCGACACGCTGCAGGACCTCTACGTCACGGCGTCCATCCCGTACGTCAACGGCGCCCCTCACCTCGGGCACGCCCTCGAGCTCGTCCACGCCGACGTGCTGGCCCGGCACCGGCGGCTGCGCGGCGGGGCCGCCCGGCTGCAGTCGGGCACCGACGACCATGCCCTGAAGAACGTCACAGCGGCCCGTGGGACCGGCGTCGCCGTCGACGACCTCGTCGCGCGCAACGGCGACCGGTTCGTCGCGCTCTCAGCCGCGCTCGGGGTCCGGCCGGACGCGTTCGTCCGCACGAGCCGCCATCCCGGCCACGCGGACGCCGTCCGGGAGGTGTGGCGGCGCTGCGCGGCGGCGGGCGACCTCTACCCGCGCTCGTACAGCGGCCTGTACTGCACCGGGTGCGAGCAGTTCTACGCCGCCGGCGAGCTGACCGGCGGCCGCTGCCCGGAGCACGGGACGGTGCCGGACGAGGTGACCGAGACGAACTGGTTCTTCCGGCTGTCGCGGTATGCCGGGGGGCTGGCCCGGCTCGTGGCGGACGGCGTCCTCGACGTCGTCCCGGCGGCCCGGCGCAACGAGGTGCTCGGGTTCCTCGCCGGGGAGGTCGAGGACGTGTCGGTCTCCCGGCCGGCCGCGCGGGCGCAAGGCTGGGGCGTACCGGTGCCCGGCGACCCGGGGCAGGTCGTCTACGTCTGGTTCGACGCGCTCGTCAACTACGTGAGCGGGCTCGGCTGGCCCGCGAACGGTCCCGACGACGGCTACCAGCGGTGGTGGGCGGGCGGCGCCGGCCGGGTCCACGTCGTCGGCAAGGGCATCGCCCGGTTCCACACCGTGCTGTGGCCGGCGCTGCTGCTCTCGGCGGGCCTGCCGCTGCCGACCCGGGTGCTCGTCCACGACTACCTCACCGTCGAGGGCGCGAAGATCGCGAAGAGCGGGGCGCAGGCGGCCGACCCCGCGGCGCTCGTCGCGTCGTACGGCGTGGACGCCGTCCGCTGGTGGCTCGTGCGCGAGCCGGCCCCGTTGACGACCACGGACTTCACCGTCGAGCGGCTCGTCGGCGCGCACGACCGGGACCTCGCGAACGGCGTCGGCAACCTCGTGTCGCGGACGGTCGCGCTGGCGCGGCGGCGTCCGGTGGCTGCGGGCCCGGGCCGGTCCGCCGGGACCGCGGACGCCCACGACCTGCTCGCCCGCGTCGAGCATCTGCCCGTCGCCGTCGATGCCGCCGTCGCGCGGTACGACCTGCGCGCCGCCTGCACCGCTCTCACGGACGTCGTCGCCGACGCCGGCCGCTTCGTCGGTCGCCACGAGCCGTGGCACCTCGCCCGGGCCGCGGCGGACGGCGACGCCACCGCGGGCGAGCACTTCGACGCGGTGCTGGGGGTGCTGCTGTCGGTCTGCACGGCCGTGGCGCACGAGCTGCGGCCGTTCGTGCCGGACGGCGCGGCCCGGCTCGAGGGTCTGCTGCGGTCGGTCTCCGGGCAAGGAGGCGACCCGGTCCCGCCGGCCTTCCCGCGGGTTCGCCCGCACGGCGCGGGGCTCGGACACCTGTGAGCGCACGGTTCGTGAGTGATGGTGACTCACGCAAAGCTGTTGCGCTGGAACGGGTCTCGCGGGGGTCAGACTGTCGGATCCCGTCCGTAGGGTTGTTCTCGTGAGCAGCGACGAGCAGACGGGTGGCGAGGTGCCCGTCAGTGAGCGGGGCGCGTCGGCGTCGTTTGGTCACGTGTCGGGTGAGTCGGCTCCGGTGCACGACCTGCTCGCCGGGATCGACGCGATCAACGCCGCGACCGCTGTCGTGCTCGAAGCGGCCCGGTGCGCGTGGTCGCTCTCCGACGGCGAGGCCCGCGACGTCGTCGAGGCGTTCACCCGGGCGATGGCCTCCGCGGAGGCCGCGCGGCTCGCTGTCATCAAGGTTCTCGACGAGCGACCAGAGGCTGTCCCTGGTGCCAGCGAAGGGAAGGTCGCGGCGGCGTTCCTCACCGGCCGGTTGAACGTGGACCCGGGGCGGGCGAACGCCGACGCCCGCGCGGCGCACGCCCTGGACGCAGACTCCGGGTCGTTGCCGCAGGTCGGTGCCGCACTCGCGGCGGGTGAGATCACCCGCGAGCACGCCGACGCCTGCGTCCGCGCGGTCTCACGGCTGCCGAAGCGGCTGCGGATCGTGCTGCTCGAGGACGAGGCCACCGGTGAGCTGAAGTCAGGGATGGAGATCGCCGACGCGTTCCTCGCCGAGCAGTGCCGCCGGTTCCCCGTCCGGGCCATCCACCGGCTCGTCGACGAGCTCGTCAGAGTCCTCGACCCGGACCGGGAGGAGGACTTCGACGAGGACGCCCACCTGCGCCGCGGCCTCTCACTGGTGAAGGACTCCACTGGCATGGGGTCGCTGCGGATGACCCTGACCCCGGCGGACACCGCGGTCCTGTCGGCGATGCTCTCGGCCGCGGGCAAGCCCCGACCGGTACGCGAGGTTCTCACCGTGGATGACACCGGGGTAGAGCAGGTGACGTTGGTGAAGGACGACCGGACCGTGGCGATGCGCCGCTACGACGCGGTGATGGCCCTGCTGCGTGCCGGCCTAAGCAACGGTGCTGGTGGTGAGTCGCCCTCCCCGTTGGTGAACCTGCTCGTGACGGCCACAGTGGGGCAGGTCGCTGCCGCGGGCGCGGCGGTCGAGCAGGTGCGGCGGCGGGCCGAGACGGCTGCCGGGGTTGATGTCGGCGTTGATGTCGATGCACCCGTCCCCGAGACGTTCTCCGGTAACGGATCCGCAGACAGGGCGGCGTGCCGGATCGGTCGGGCAGCGGGGTTCGCGACGCTGCACCGGCACGGACCGATCGGATCCCACCTGCTCGCCTACCTCGCGTGCACCGCAACCCTGACGAAGGTGTTGCTGGACGCGAACGGGGCGCCGCTCGACGTCGGGCGGGCCCACCGACTCGCGACCCCGGCGCAGCGCAAGGCCCTCGCCGCCCGGGACGGCGGGTGCGTCATCCCGGCGTGCCCGGTCCCGCACGAGGGCACCGACGCACATCACCTCCGGGCGTGGGAGCAGGGCGGCGCCACAGACCTGGCAAACCTGGTGAGCGCCTGCCCGAGACACCATCAAGAGATCCACGCCGGGCTGTGGCTGGTCGAGATCCACGACGGCGTCCCCTGGATCAGGCCACCGTCCTGGATCGACCCCGAACGCCGCCGAAGCCGCAACCTCCACCACCAGACACACGCCGCCGCGCAGCGGATCGGGCAACAGCTCCGCCTCGCCCTCGACGAGGACGCCGACGCCCGCGGCATCGGTCCGAGCCGGACCGGGCTCACCCCGATCGACCTCACACCCCCGATCTGGAACCAGGCACCACCCGACGACACCTGGAAACGCACCGCCTGACGCGCAACGCCCGCACGAGGCGCCGCTGCTGCCATGCCGCGCCCGGTTGCCGGCGACGCGTTGCAGGAAAACACGTTCCGGTCGCGGCCCGCCGGAGCCTAGGGTCGTCCGGGTCACGGTCCCGAACGGCAGGAGCACTCGTGCACGGCGACACGCAGCGGCCCGACGTGCACGACGTCGTGCCGCTGACGAACGCTCCGGACGTCACGGTCCGGGTGCCCGGGTCCAAGAGCATCACGAACCGGGCGCTGCTCTGCGCGGCGCTCGCCCCCGGCCGCAGCACGCTGCGCCGTGCACTCCTCGCGGACGACACCCGCGCGATGCTCGACGCGGTCCGCGCGTTCGGGGCGGAGGTCACCGTCGAGGCGGACGGGTCCGGTCCCAGCAGCGCGACGATCACCGTCACCGGCGCCGACCTGGCGCGCACCGACGCGGTCGAGGTGTTCGCGCGGCAGTCCGGGACGACGTCCCGGCTCGTGCTCCCGGCGGCCGCCCTGCGCACCGGGACGACGCTCGTCGACGGGACGGAGCAGCTCCGGGCACGTCCGTTCGGGCCGCAGCTCGCGGCGCTGCGGCAGCTCGGCGCGGCGGTCGAGGAGCTCGGCCGGCCCGGGTCCCTCCCGGTGCGGGTGGTCGCGCCGGCCCGTGGCGGGCGCGCCGACGTCTCCGGCGACGTGTCGAGCCAGTTCCTCTCCGGCCTCCTCCTGGCCGGCCCCCTCATGCCCGACGGGCTCCACCTGACCCTGACGACGGAGCTCGTGTCGCAGCCCTACCTCGACATCACCCGGAACGTCATGGCCGCCTTCGGTGTCGTCGTCGATGGGCTCGCCGTCGCGCCGGGCGCCTACCGGCCCGCCGACCTCACCGTCGAACCCGACGCGTCGTCCGCGTCCTACTTCTTCGGGGCGGCCGCGGCGACCGGCGGGCGGGTCACCGTCGAGGGGCTCGGCCGCGGCAGCGCCCAGGGCGACCTCGGGTTCGTCGACCTGCTCGAGCGGATGGGCGCGACGGTCGAGCGCGGCACCGACCGGACGACGGTCACCGGGCCCGCGCAGCTGCGCGGCATCGACGCCGACCTGCGCCACGTGTCCGACACCGCGCAGACCCTGGCGGCCGTGGCGGTCGGCGCCGACGGCCCGACCAGGGTCCGGGGCATCGGCTTCGTCCGGGGCAAGGAGACCGACCGGATCCGGGCCGTCGTCACCGAGCTGAGGCGCGCGGGGATCGACGCCGTCGAGCACGACGACGGGTTCACCGTGGTCCCCGGGGTCCCCCGCCCCACGGTCTTCCACACGTACGAGGACCACCGGATGGCGATGAGCCTCGCCCTGCTCGGGCTGCGTCACCCCGGCGTCGCGCTCGCCGACCCCGGCTGCGTCGTGAAGACCTACCCCTGCTTCTTCGACGACCTCCGGGCCCTGCGGGCCTGACGCCCGACCCGACCCCCCGCGCCGCGTCAGCCCGGCCGGAACGCCGTCTGCGAGTGCGGGAACCGGGAGAACGCGAGCACCTTCGTCGGGCGGACCCGGAACACGTCCGCGTGGTCCGCGATCCCCCGGTCGCCGTCACCCGCGCCCTCGTCCGGAGAGCCGTCGGGGCCGACCTCCGCAGAGCCGTCGGGGCCGCCGTCCGCGCCCGCGACCGCACCACCGAACCCGTCGGAGTCGACCTCGAACAGCCATGCGTCGCCGTACTTGAGGAAGTACCCGTCCGACAGCCGCAGCAGGGTCTCCCGGTCGAGAACTCGCTGGACGACCCCCTCGACGACGACGTCCGTGCCCGGTGCCCAGCGGTTCACGCCGGTCGTCACGGCGACGGCACCGTTGGCGCGCAGGTTGACCGCCTTCTGCTCGTCGCGCCCGGTGCAGAAGACGAACGCCCCGCGGTCCCACAGGCCGACGAGCGGGGTGACGTGCGGGCGGCCGTCGCGGCGCACCGTCGTCAGCCAGTACATCTGCGCCTCGGTGAGGATCCGCTCCGCGTCCGGCCACACCGTCCCCGGTGCGTCCGGCTCGCCGAACCGCTCGTCGACCCGACGCGTCATCGCCGGCCTGCCCTCGACTCCCAGCCCGTGCGCGGTCATGGCGTTCCTCCCTGTCGGTGGGTCCTGCCGGTTCTGACCGGGGCAGGACCGCCCGCTCATCGGCACGCAGGACTTGGGGCTGGGACGAACGCAGGAACCAGGGCAGGAACAGCCTCAGGCGACGACGTAGACCTTGCGGAGCGTCTCGTGCACCGTCCACGTCGTCCGGGCCCCCGCGGGCAGCAGCCCGACGTCACCGGGGCCGATCTCCAGCGTCGGGCCGCCCTCGACCTCGACCGTCGCCCGGCCGGAGAGGACGACGAAGATCTCGTCCGCCTCGACGTCCCGGCTCACGCCCGTCGAGTGCTGCCACACCCCGACCGCGACCGCGTCGCCCTCGTGCAGACCGAGCACCCGGACCTCGGGCTCCCCCGACACGACCTTGGTGGCGTCGAGCGGGTCGGCCTCGAGGGCGGCGTCGGGCAAGGCGGCGGCGCGCACGACGCGCGCGATGTCGGTGAACACGCGGCGAGGATACGCAGGCGACGCCGTGGGACGAGCACCGAGGGACGGCGTCGGACCCGGGTCAGGGGTCAGCCGTCCAGCCGGATCCGGACGAGCCGGTAGTCCGCCGTGAGCCGGGCGAGCGCCGCGTCGTCGATCCTGCCGACGTGCACCCCGGCGAGATGCGCCGCGAACCCGCTCGCCGCGAGCACCTGCCGCACGAGCGTCGTCCGGTCCGGGTCGTCGTCCGCCGGCCCGGCCCGACCGACGACCCCGTCGCCGGTCAGCGGGTGACCGGGCAGCCAGACCCGCACCTGCGGATGTGCGAGGACGTTGCGGTACCAGTCGCTCACCGCACCGAACCCGGCGACGCAGAAGACGTCGGCGCCGACGCGGGCGTAGTTGAGGGGCGTCCGCCGGGCCAGCCCGCTGTTCCGGCCGACGTGGCCGAGCACGAAGATGCGCCCGCCGACCGCCGGCCAGGCGTTGAGCATCCGGCCGGACCCGACCCACCAGGCGCGCAGCATGAACCGGTTGAGCACCCGGAACGCCCGCCGGCCGGGACTCGGCGTGGCGGGGTGCCGGGTGGTGCGGGTGTTCATCCCCCGGCCAGCTGGACGAGCTGCACCGTCAGCGCGAAGACCGCGAGCAGCACGTTGACCGCGAACGCGGAGGCCGCGAGCGCGCCACCGCCGAGCCGGGTCGCCCTGGCTCCGAGCACGGCACCGACGACCGCCGGCGAGACCTCGAGCAGGAGCAGCCCGGCGGCGACGAGCCAGCCGGTGCCGCCGGCCTCGCTGAGCAGGTGCCCCTCGGCCAGACCGACCCACGGCAGCGCCGCCATCCCGAGGACCGCCCCGAGGACCCAGACGACGAAGAACAGCCCGACCATGATCCACGACCACCGGGTCGAGCGGGCGGCTGCCGGGTCCACCGGCGACGGCGCCGGAACAGGGGTCACGGGCGCACCGGCCGACATGGTGACCACCTCCCGTACGGTCACCGACGGGCTCCGGCGACCGCTACCTCCAGGATCGCCCGTCGGCGGCCCCGGGTCGAGGGGCGGACGTCACCTGCGCGCTCACCCGAGCCAGCGCACCTGGTCCGGCTTGTGCTCCTCGTACGCCGCCCGGCCCGTCAGGCCGGCGGGCACGCCGACCTCCCACCAGGACCCGGCCTCGGTCCAGGTGCTCGGGTGGGTGCGGCACACGACGACGGCCGGACGGCGGGTGGTCACCGCCGCCTCCTTGGCGCGCAGGTAGGCGGCGCGCAGGGCCTCGACGGTGCCCTCCGCCGGGACGTCCTCGACCGTCGCGCCGAGCGCCCGGGCGTGCGCGGCGAAGTCGACGCGCAGCCCGCTCGCGGCCCCCGGACCGCGGGCGTCGTCGAGCAGGTTGTTGAACCCCGTCGCCCCCTGACCGGTCTGGAGACGGTGGATCACCGCGTAGCCGCCGTTGTCGCAGACGACCGCGACGAACGGGTGCCCGGCGAACGCGGCCGAGTAGAGCTCCGAGTTGAGCATGAGGTACGAGCCGTCGCCGAGCAGCGTCGTGACGACACCGTCCGGGTGGGTCTGGGCCCGGGCGATCGAGGCGCCCCACGGCCCGCAGACCTCGTAGCCCATGCACGAGAAGCCGTACTCGAGGTCCATCGTCGCGCCGGAGACGCCGCCCGCGGGCGACACGGTGGTCGCCGACGACGCGGTGTCGCCGCCGGCGACGGCGCCGGAGACGACGGTCCGCCAGCCGCCGTGGATCTCGCCGGGGAAGCCGCCCGAGGAGACGACGACGTAGTCGGACGGCGTGCTCGCGTCGTTGACGACACCGAGCACCTGCGCGTACGAGAGCGACCCGTCGGGCGTGACCCCGGCCCGCAGGGTGTCGACGTGCGCGTCCCAGGCACCGCGCTCGGCGGCCGCGCGCGCCGTCCACGCCGGGTCGACGACCCAGCCGTCGAGCGCGCCGTGGAGCTCGAGGAGGGTCTCCCGGGCGTCGCCGACGACGGCGTGCGCGGCGTGCTTCACCGCGTCGAAGCGGGCGGCGTTGACGCTCACGAGGGTGGCACCGGCGCCGAAGACGGTCCACGAGGCGGTCGTGAAGTCCTGCAGCCGGGTGCCGACGGCGAGGACGACGTCGGCCTCGCCGGCGAGGGTGTTCGCGGACGTCGCGCCGATGATCCCGAGCGCGCCGCCGTGGAGCGGGTGGTCGTGGGGTACGAGGGTGCGCCCGGCGGGCGTCTCGACGACGGGGATCCCGTGCGCGGTCGCGAACGCGAGCAGCGCCGACCCGGCGCCCGAGTAGCGGGCACCGCCACCGGCGACGAGCAGCGGACGGCGCGCCGTGCGCAGCAGCCGGACCGCCTCGGCGACGGCCTCACGGTCGGGCCGCGGCCGGGGCACCCGGTGCACCCGCTCGGCGAACATCCCCACCGGGAAGTCGAACTCCTCGGCCTGCACGTCCTGCGGCAGCGCGAGGACGACGGGCCCGCAGTCGGCCGGGTCGGTGAGCACCCGGGCGACCTGCGGCAGCGTCGCGAGGAGCTGCTCGGGCCGGGTGACGCGGTCGTAGTAGCGCGACACCGCCCGGAAGGCGTCGTTCGCCGTCGTCGTCGGGTCGCCGTAGTGCTCGACCTGCTGGAGCACCGGGTCCGGCCCGCGGCCGTTGAACGTGTCGCCGGGCAGGAACAGCACCGGCAGCCGGTTCGCCATCGCCAGCCCGGCGGCGGTGACCATGTTGAGCGCGCCGGGGCCGATGGACGACGTCGCGACCATGACCTGCCGCCGGTCCATCGCCTTCGCGTAGCCGACGGCGGCGAGCGCCATCCCCTGCTCGTTCTGCCCGCGCCACGTCGGCAGGTCGTCGCCCGCAGCGTGCAGCGCCGTCCCGAGGCCGAGGACGTTGCCGTGCCCGAAGATCCCGAAGACGCCGGCGAACAGCGGCACCCGGGTGCCGTCGAGCAGCTCGGAGCGCTGGGCGACCATCCAGCGCACGAGCGCCTGCGCCGTCGTGAGCCGGACCGTCGGGGACGCGGCGTCCGCGGTCCGGGTCGTCGGGTCGGTGAGGGTCATCGTGCGCTCCAGACGGTCGGGTGCGGGTGCGGCTGTGGCAGAGGTCAGGTGCCCTCGGCGACCGGCAGCGCACCGGTCTCCGGCAGCGACAGGCCGTCGACGCGGCCCTCGGACGACGTCACGGGGCAGCGCGGGTCGGTCGCCGTCCCGGCCCACGAGTCGCGGATCCAGGCGTGCGCGGGGTCGTCGCAGAAGAGCATCGCGCGCTCCCCGGGGCCGGCCATGACGTTGAGGTAGTACATCGGGTACCCCGGGGCCGCGACGCACGGCCCGTGGTAGCCGTGCGGCACGAGGACGACGTCCATGTCGCGGACCTCGAGCCGGTCGTCGATGTCGGCCAGACCGGCGTCCTCGTGCTCGGGGCCGGTGTACGTGCGGTGCATCCCGAAGCCCTCGCGGCTCGGGGTGAGCTGGTCCGGCCCGGCGATCCGGTAGAAGTAGATCTCCTCGTTGACGACCGGGCACGGGGACGACGCGTCGTGCTTGTGCGGCGGGTAGCTCGACCAGTTGCCCGGCGGGGTGATGAGCTCGACGGCGACGAGCTTCTCCGCGTGGTCGAAGGCGCCGGGCACCCCGAAGTTCACGACCTGGCGGCTCGCCGGCCCCGCACCTCGGATGTCGACGGGCACGTCCTCGGCCGGGCCGTAGCGGGACTCGCGACGGCTCTCGCAGACCGCCGACGGGATCGCCACCTCGGCGCCGTTCGCGCTGATGAGGGTGATGAGCGAGTCGCGGCCGACGTACGCGAAGTCGGTGACCCGGGTGAAGACCGACGCCCGCCCGGTGAGGGCGTAGCGCGCCTCCCGGACCGCGGGCGAGGCCGCCGCGGAGACCTCGATCGTCAGCCCGCCGGACAGGGGCAGGACGAAGACCTCGCTCGTGCCGGTGCGGATCGTCCGGACGACGCCGGGCTCGAGCCGGACGACGCGCAGCCCGCTGTAGCCCCAGCCGGCCGACTCCGGGGTCACGAGGACGAGGTCACCGGACTCGGGGCCGGTCGCCGTGAGCCAGGGCCTGTGGTTCGTGCTGGAGGTCATGCCTGCTCCCCTTCCGTGGCCGCGCGCAGGAGGCGTGCGGCGGAGTCGACGGCGGCGCGCACGTCGCCGTCCGGAGGGTAGAGCAGGGACCTGCCGACGACGAGGCCGCGCACCACCGGCTCGCCCAGCGCACGCCCCCAGGAGACCAGGTCGGCGGCCGGGTCGGGGCCCGGCGCACCGCCGAGGACGACGCACGGCAGGGTCGTGGCCCCGAACACGGTCGCGGGGTCGTCGGCGGCCGGCAGCTTGAGCCAGGTGTAGGCGCTCGTCGTGCCCAGGGCGGACGCGATGCTCACGACCCGGGCGAGCGAGGCGGCGTCCTCGACGAGGACCGGGCGGCCGGCCGCGTCCCGGGCGTACGGCAGCGGCTCGACCATCGCCATGAGCCGGGCGGCCGCGAGGTCGGACACCGCCCGCGCGCACGCCTCGAGGGTCGAGGCGGTCGCGCCGTCCTCGTCGTCGATGCGCAGCAGCATCTTGCCGCCCTGGAGCCCGCACTCGACGATGCGGCGGGCGTCGTACCCGGTGAACCGGTCGTCCATCGTCCAGGCGGCGCCGTCGAGGCCGCCGCGGTTCATCGAGCCGATGACGACCTTGCCCTCGAGGGCCCCGAGCAGGAGCAGCTCCTCGACGACGTCCGGGGAGCCGAGGACGCCGTCGACGTCCGGGTGCGCGAGCGCCGTGACGAGCCGCTCGAGCAGGCCGCGCCGGTCGGCCATGGCGAGCGCGTCCCCGCCGGAGGCGAGCGCACCGCGGGCCGGGTGGTCGGCCGCGACGAGGAACAGGGTGCCGCGGCCGGAGACGAGCGAGGGCGGGCGCAGCCGCTGCGCGTACGCGGCGGCCACCTCCTGCGGCCGGGTCGCGCGGGTGTCCAGGAGCCAGCGCCACAGCTCGTCGGGCAGCCGGGACCCCGGCCCCGCGGCGCCGTCCGCCGGCCCGCTGCGGCGGGTCACGACGCTCACCGCGCCCGCCCCAGGACCATCGCCTCGAGCTCGTCGAGGGTCGGCATCGCGTCGGCGCAGGCGAGCCGGGTCGCGACGATCGCGCCGGCCGCGTTCGCGTGCTCGGCGATCCGCACCGGGTCCCAGCCCGCGAGCAGGCCGTGCGCGAGGGCGGCCCCGAAGGCGTCGCCCGCGCCGAGCCCGCAGACGACCTGGACGACCTGGGGCGGCACCGTCGTCATGCCGTCCGCGGTCGCGACGAGGACGCCGTCCGCGCCCTGCTTGACGACCGCCAGCTCCACGCCGAGGTCGAGCAGCCGGCGGGCGCCCTCCTCCGGGTCGCGGGTCCCGACGGCGACCTCGACCTCGTCGCGGTTGCCGACGGCGACGCTCACGTGCTCGAGCATCCGGACGTACTCGCGGCGCGCGGCCCGCGGCGACGGCCAGAACATCGGCCGCCAGTCGAGGTCGACGACGGTGTACCGGCCGGTGCCGGGCTCCGGCCGGCCGCGGTGGGCCAGCATGTCGAGGTGGGTCTGGCGGGACGGGTCCACCGACATCCCGGTCCCGGTGACCCAGAACAGCGGCACCCGGGCGACGAGGTCCCACGGGACGTCGGCACCGGTGAGCGTGAGGTCGGGCGCGATCGGCTGCCGGTAGAACAGCAGCGGCGGGTCCTCGGGCGGGTCGAGCGCGCAGAAGACGACCGGGGTCTGCAGGTCGTCCGCCGTCCCCACGTAGGCGGGGTCGACGCCGAAGCCGGCCATCGCCGTCCGTACGTAGTCCCCGAAGCCGTCCGCCCCGACCTTGGTGAGGACGGCGCTGCGCCGGCCGAGGCGGGCCGCGCCGACGGCGACGTTCGTCGCCGTCCCACCGAGGAACTTGGCGAACGACGTGACGTCGGCGAGCGGGACGCCGGACTGCTGCGGGTACAGGTCGACCCCGACCCGGCCGACCGCGAGCACCTCGACCGGTTCCGTGGCGTCCATCTCCCCAGCCCTCGTGTCTCGAGCCCGGCGACGGCGCTGCGGGCTGCTCCATCCAACCCAGCCGCACCTCAGCCTGTCAAGAGTTTGTCCTTACATAACGACCATGTGACTACCTGGCTCCGCGGCCCCATACTGGCCCCGTGTCCACCGACCCCGGCACGCAGACCGACGCCCCGACGAACCAGCTGCTGCTGCGCACGCTGGTGCTCGACCGGTCCAGCCCCGTGCCGCTCTACTTCCAGGTCGCCCAGGCGATGGAGGGGGCCATCTCCGACGGCCGCCTGCCGCCGGGCTCGCGCCTGGACAACGAGGTGCTGCTCGCCGAGCAGCTGGGCCTGTCCCGGCCGACGATGCGCCGCGCGATGCAGTACCTCGTCGACAAGGGCGTCCTCGTCCGCCGCCGCGGCGTCGGCACCCGCGTCGTGCAGCCGAAGGTGCGCCGTCCGCTCGGGCTCTCCAGCCTCTACGAGGACCTCAAGGGCAGCGGGCAGGCGCCCTCGACGACCGTGCTCTCGCTCGGCCCCGAGCCGGCCCCGGCCACCGTCGCCGAGGCGATGGGCATCCCGGCGGAGACGCTCGTGACGGTGCTCGTCCGGCTCCGGTCCGCCGGCGACCGGCCGATCGCCCGGATGTGCAACTACCTGCCGCACACCGTCCCCGGGCTCGCGGAGGGGCTGACGGCGAGCGTCCTCGAGGAGCACGGGCTCTACGAGGTGATCCGCGGACTGGGCATCCAGCTGCACGCCGCCGACCAGTCGATCGGCGCCCGGACGGCGACCGCCGAGGAGGCCCGGCTCCTCAAGGAGCCCCGGGGCGCCGCGCTGCTGACGATGCAGCGGATCGCCTACGACGACCACGGGCGCGTCGTCGAGTTCGGCAGCCACATCTACGCGGCGTCCCGGTACAGCTTCGAGCTGAGCATGCTCGCGGGCTGACCCCCGCGAGCACGCCCGGGTCAGGTCGTGATGTCCGGGTACGGCAGCGAGTAGCCGCTGAGCCGCTGCGCGTACTCGAGCTGGAAACCGAGCGGCTGCTCGTGGTCCCGCTCGAAGAGTGCGATGAACAGCGTCAGCGTGAGGAACGGGTGCGCGCCGAGCTCGAAGAGCCGCGGGTAGTCGTGCGTCGCGAGCGCCTCGCGCTCGTCGTCGGCGAACGCGAGCCAGGTGGAGCGCTCCTGCGAGACGCAGTTGAGGAGCCGGTTGGCCTCCTCGGCCTCCCACCACGCAACGGTGCCGCGCGGGTCCTCGCGGTAGCGCTCGACGAGGTCCGGGTGGCGGTCGACGGTGTAGAGGAACTTGTTGACGAGGTAGCGGCTCATCTGCTCAGACCTCCTGCGCCGCAACGGCTGCGGCCTGCTCGGGCAGCGCCGCCGCGGCCGCCGCGACGGCCGGGCGCGGGTCGCCGCCGGGGTACCAGGTGAAGTACGCCTCCATGGTGTGGAAGAGGTCGAGGTTGTCGAAGTAGTCCGCGGTGACGCCCTCGCCCGCGACGCCCATCATGAGCATGAAGTCCATGAAGCCCTGCGTCGCGTTGCCGGGCTCGAGGAGGTTCTCGATCGTCACCTCGCCGAGGCAGCGCTCGATGTCGCCGGTGCGGATCCACTCGACGGCCTTCGCGTCGAACTCCGGGTCCGGGCCGTGCGGGCCGAACTGGCGCGGGCCGCCGAGCTCGAGGGACAGGTGCCCGGTGCCGATGATGGCGACCCGCTTGTCGCTCGGCCAGGACTCGACGAGGTCGCGCAGCGCCTGCCCGAGCTGGACGAACCGCTTCGGCTGCGGCAGCGGCGGCGCGAAGATGTTCGTGTAGACCGGCACGACGGGCAGGTCGTTCTGCGGGCGCAGCGTGATGATCGGGCAGGTGACGCTGTGGTCCAGGCGCAGCTCGTTGCTGAACGCGAGGTCGAAGCCGGTGTCCAGGCCGCCGCGCAGGATGTGCCCGGACAGGTCACGGTCGCCCTGCATGTGCATCCGCGGCAGGCCGAACTCGCGCTCCTCGTTGTACCAGTTCGCGTCGTACTGCTCGGCGTGACCGACGAGGAACTGCGGCATGTTGTCGAGCCAGAACTGGTGGAAGTGGTCGCTGCCCACCAGCAGCAGGACGTCCGGCTCGGCGACGGTGAGCGTCTCCCGGAAGGCCTCGATCTTCGTCTGCCACACGTCCGCGAAGGGCGGCCGCTCGGCGCCCGTCGACGTGCTCGCCTTGTAGTAGAACGGATGGTGCGTCGACGCGATGACTGCGGCGATCTCTGCCATCGGAACTCCTCGGTCCGGAACGGGTTCTGGGTGGGGGGAGGGCGCAGGGACGGTCAGGGGCCGGGCGGGACCGACGTCGCGGCCTGCTCGACGTGCAGGTAGATGTCCATGCCGACCGGACGCCGGCGTTCCTCGGCGAGCTGGCCGAGCAGACCGGCGGTGCGGGCGAGGAGCGCGAAGCCGCGCAGCAGCTCCACGGGCAGCCCGAGGTCGGCGAGCGCGGCACCGCAGACGCCGGCGCCGTTGAGCGGCAGCCACCGGCCGAGCACCTGCTCGTGCACCCGGCCGACCGCCTCGAAGAGCGACAGGTGCGGCCCGAAGAGACCTTCCTCGCGGGCGATCTCGAACAGCCGCGGCGTGCGCGGGTCGCCGTCCTTGTGCACCGGGTGCCCCAGGCCCGGGACGAACCGCTTCGCGGCACGGGCGTCCCGGACGGCGGCCAGGGCGAGCGCGTCCCAGCCCGCATCGTCCGTCGGCAGCGTTCCCCCGGCGGCGAGGTGCGCGGCGAGGACGCCGTCGAGGAACGTCCCGCAGTCCTCGGTGACGCCGAGGAACCGCGACCCGCCGCCGAGCAGGCCGGCCGCGAGCGCACCCTGGAGAGAGTCCGGCGCGGACAGGTACGTCATCCGGGCGGC
This sequence comes from Kineosporia sp. A_224, assembly GCF_002198655.1. GTDB lineage: Bacteria > Actinomycetota > Actinomycetes > Actinomycetales > Kineosporiaceae > R-H-3. The sequence goes on along the minus strand of NZ_MWLN01000230.1, from coordinate 14,337 downwards.
GATCGCCGTCGGCGTGAAGCCGTGGTCGGCGAGCGCGACGAGCACGGACTCGAGGACCCGCACCTCGCCGGCCGTCGGGCGGCGCTGCGTGACGAGCCAGAACGCGAGCTCGCCGAACCCGACCGTGCCCATGAGGTCGGCCGCGAGGTCCTGCCCGAGGAGGGTGATCGAGTCCCGGGTCGAGGCCCCCAGTGCTGTCGGGTAGGACGGCGTCGTGTCGTGGCTCACCGCTGCTCCTCCTCCTCGACGTCCTGCACGTCCTGCACGTCCTGCACCTCCTGGGCCAGCCACGCGCGGATCTCGGCCCCGTGCTCGTCGAGCCCCGGCGGCGGCAGGACGTACCGCGGCGGCGTGGCCGACAGCCGGATCGGGTTGCGGATCGAGCGGCGCTGCGCGCCGTCCGGGCCGAGCGCCACGACCGGGTCGAGGCCGAGGCTCTCGGCGAAGGCGACGCCGTCGTCCACGGTGTTGATCGGGCCGCAGGGGACGCCGGCGCCGATGAGCAGGTCGAACCACTCCTGCTTGCCGCGGGTCGCGAGCCGTTCGAGCAGGAGCGGGCGCAGCGCCTCGCGGTTCGCGGTCCGGTCGGCGTTCTTCGCGAAGCGCGGGTCGTCCGCGAGCGCGGGCACCTCGAGGACGCCGCACATGACGCGGAACTGGCGGTCGTTGCCGACCGCCACGATGAGGTCGCCGTCCGCGGTGGGCAGCGGCTCGTAGGGGAAGACGCTCGGGTGCGCGTTGCCCATCCGGTACGGCACGGTGGTGGAGTTCACGACCGTCGAGGTGTGGTTCACCAGGCCGCTCAACGCGGACGCCATGAGGTTGACCTCGACGTTCTGGCCCTGCCCCGTCACCTCGCGGTGCCGCAGCGCGGCGAGGATGCCGATCGTCGCGTGCATGCCCGTCATGACGTCGAAGACGGAGATCCCGGCACGGTACGGCTCGCCGTCCGGGGAGCCGGTGAGGCTCATGAGCCCGGAGATCGCCTGGACGATGAGGTCGTAGCCGGGCAGCGCCGCCCCCTTGCCGGCGCCGAAGCCGCTGATCGAGGCGTACACGACCCCGGGGTTGTCCGCGCTGACGTCCGCGTAACCGAGGCCGAACCGGGCCAGCCCGCCGGGCTTGAAGTTCTCGACGACGACGTCCGCGCGGCGGGCGAGCTCGCGGGCCGCGGCGCGGTCGGTGTCGTCCTTGAGGTCGAGGACGACGGACCGCTTGTTCCGGTTGACCCCGAGCCAGTACGTGGAGACGTCGTCGTCGGTCGTCGGGGGCTTCCACCCCCGGGTGTCGTCGCCGTCGGCGCTCTCCACCTTGACGACGTCGGCCCCGAGGTCGCCGAGGAGCATGGTGCAGTACGGCCCGGCGAGGACGCGGGAGAAGTCGGCGACGAGCAGGCCCGCGAGCGGGCCGGTGTTCTCCGGGCCGTGCTGCTCGGGGCCGTCCTGCTCGGGGCTGTCCTGCTCGGGCTCGGACTGGTGGGGCACGGAACCGTCTCCTTGCGTGTGCTGGGGCGTGACGCCGTCCGCCCGACGTCGTCGGCGGGCGGACGGCGGGCCCGTGGCCGGCCGTGCGGAGGTTCGGGCTACTCCTGGCCGTGCGTGCTGCCGGACGCGAAGTCCGTGTACTGGTACGGGTTGTCGAGCACCTTGGTCTCCGGCACGTCGGGGTTCATCCCGCTGCGCCAGGCGTCCCCGAGGTTCGACTGCAGGAACTCGATCGTCCCGGCGACCTCCTGCTTCGCCGTCGCGAGGGTGTCGCCGTCGACGAGGCGGCCGTCGGCCTTGACGACCCGGCCGTCGACGACGACGGTGTGGACGTCGCCGCGCTGGGCCTGGAACACCACGTGCCCGTAGGGGTTGAGCACCGGGAACATCGCGGGCGAGGCGTCGTTCTTGATGAGCACGACGTCGGCCTTCTTGCCCTTCTCCAGGCTGCCGACGAGGTGGTCCATGCCGAGCGCCTTGGCCCCGCCGCGGGTCGCCCAGTCGACGACCTGCTCGGCGCGCAGCGCGTGGTGCGTCACCGTCTCGGACTTCGCGTGCGCCTCGAGGTGCTCGCGCGAGCGGTCGGCCGACAGCGTCGTGCGCATGGCGGAGAACAGGTCCCCGCTCCACCACACGCTCGTGTCCATCGACAGCGACACCGGGATGCCGTACTTGCGCAGCGTCCAGGTGGGCGGGTAGCCCTGCCCGGCGCTCTGCTCGCTCTCGGTCGAGACCGAGACCGACCCGCCGCTCGCGGCGATCCGGTGGTACGAGTCGGCACTGAGCGTCGCCGAGTGCACGTAGATCGTCTTGCGGTTCGCGAAGCCGTTGTCGTGGATGAGCCGGATGCTGTCGTCGCCGGTCGCGCCCCAGACCCCGGAGTGCGTCGAGACCGCGACGTCGAGGTCGCGGGCGACCTCGAACGCGGCGCGCTCCGGGAACGCCGGGTCCCCGGTGACGTCGAAGGCCATCTGGAAGCCGAGGCGGTCACCCTTGCCGTCGATCCGGCGGCGGTAGAAGTCGCCGAACTCCGGCGCGGTGGACCAGTTCCAGGGGCCGTCCTGGATGTTGCCGTAGCCCAGGACCCAGCGGCCGGGGACGGCCTCGAGCGCGTCGACGGCGGCGTCGGCGTGGTCGACGCTGCGCAGGCCGTGCGACCAGTCGACGGTCGTCGTGACGCCGGCGTCGAGGGCCTCGACCGCGCCGAGCAGGTTGCCGGCGTGGATGTCCTCGGGGCGGAAGATCTTGCCCCACTCGAGGTAGTACCAGACGAAGTACTGCGTGAGGCTCCAGTCGGCGCCGTAGCCGCGCATGGCGGTCTGCCACAGGTGGCGGTGGGTGTCGACCATGCCGGGCATGACGATGCCGCCCGACGCGTCGATCTCCAGGGCGCCGTCGGGGGCGGCGAGCCCGACCCCGACCTCGGCGATGCGGTCGCCCACGACGAGGACGTCGGCGCCCTCGAGGACGGTGTGCGCGTCGTCCATGGTCAGGACGAGGCCGTTGCGGAACACGATCGGACGGGGGCTGCCATCCGCTGCAGTCATCGGGTTGCTCCTGGGGTCGACACTGACCGGGCTGTGGACCGAGAGGGCGCACGGACAACCGTCCGCTCTACGGACACGACGTGCTCCGCGTCACTCTCATCTCCACGGGCCATGGTGTCAAGACGGCCCTGCAGCGGTGTTTCCGGCACGCCGCCGTTGTTACTCTCCCTGCCATGGCGCGCGAGCGGACCGGACCGGACTTCATCGAGGCGCTCGCGCGCGGCCTCGACGTCATCACGGCTTTCCGCCCCGGCGTCCCGGTGATGTCGCTGTCGGCGGTCGCCGCGGCGACCGGGCTGGCCCGACCGACGGCCCGCCGGATCCTCCTCACGCTCGAGGAGCTGGGCTACGTCCGCCAGACGGACACCGGTTTCAGTCTGACCCCCCGGGTGCTCGACCTCGGGGTGACGTACATGCGGTCGCTCGGGCTGTGGGACGTCGCGCGCCCGCACGTCGAGGCGCTCGTCGCGCAGACCGGCGAGTCGTCGTCCATGGCCCAGCTCGACGGCTCGGACATCGTCTACGTCGCGCGGGTCGCCGTCCCGAAGATCATCACGCTCGCGGTGACGATCGGCACCCGCTTCCCCGCGCTGCAGACCTCGCTCGGCAAGGTGCTGCTCGCCGACCTGCGGGCCGACGCGCTCGACGAGGTGCTCGCGCAGCCGACCCGCTCCGGCCTCGTGCCGCGGTGGCAGCCTGACCGGGACGAGCGCGACGAGGCGCTGCGGGAGGTCCGGGCGCGCGGGTGGGCGCTCACCGACGAGCAGCTCGCACCGGGGATCCGCTCGGTCGCGGCCCCGCTGCGCGACGGGTCCGGCCGGGTCGTCGCGGCGCTCAACGTCACGGTGCACGCCGCGGAGACCCCGCTCGAGGTGCTCCTCGAGGAGCACCTGCCGCTGCTGCTGCGGACGGCGAGCGCCGTGAGCGAGGACTGGGCGCGGTTCGCCGCCCTGCCCGAGGTGGTCACGAGCGCCTGACGGGTCAGCGTGAGGGGCCGCGTCAGGGGTTGGGCACGAGCACGTCGCGCACGAGCGCCTCGAGGTCGTTGTTCGCCGCGAGGAACTGGCGCAGCGTCTTGCGGGTCGCGCCGAAGGCGTCGAACTCCTCGACCGTCATGCCGTCCGGCTCGTACGCGGCCCGGAACTCCGGCAGCGCGGCGAGCAGCGCCGCGACGACGGCCGCGTCGACCGGGATGTCGATGCGCGGCGCCGGCTCGATCCCGGACGCGTTGAGCCGGACCTGCCAGCCGTAGGGCGGGGAGATGACGACGTCGCCGCCGACGAGCTCCGACCAGTGCATGTGGTTGCGGAAGGCGGCCGAGAGCAGGCGGGTGCGGTAGCCGCGCTCGCCGTAGATCCGGTACGCCTGCTTGAAGGCCGCGACGCCGGCCCACTCGTAGTAGCCGGGGTCCAGGACGACGCCGCGCCGGTCCGCCGCGGCCTTCATCCAGTCGTCGAGGCGGCCGACCATGATCGTGCACACCGGGCCCATCGACGCCGTGTCGAGCCCCTCGGCGTCGCGCCGGCGCAGCCCCGCCTCGACCGCCTCCGCGACCGCGAGCGCCTGCGGCACGGTGAAGGAGACCGTCGCGTTGACAGACACCCCGCGGTAGGTGACCTCCTCGATCGCGGCGATCCCGGCCGCCGTGGCGGGGATCTTGACGATGACGTTCGGCGCGAGCCCGTGGAAGTGCACGGCCTGCTCGACGAGTGCGGCGGTGTCGCGGTGGAAGCGGGGGTCGGTCTGGATCGAGAGCCGCCCGTTGCGGCCCGCATGCTCGGCGAACGCCGGCTCGAGCAGCCGGGCCGCCTCGATCGACAGCTCCTCGACGACGGCCCACCCGAGCGCGTCCTCGGTCGCCGTCGGCCGCTGATCGGCGAGCTCGGCGATCCGCGCCGTCCAGCGCGGGAGGTCGGCCTTGATGGCCGCGAGCGCGATGACCGGGTTGCACGTCGCACCGACGGCACCCCAGCCGAGCGCGGCCGAGAGCTCCTTCGGGTCCGCGGAGTCGTTCCAGAGACAGGTCCGCGTCTCGCGCGCCATCCGCAGCAGCGGGGACGCCGCGGCGTCGGCGGCACCGGGTGTGCCGGCGGTGCTCTGGGACAGGGTCTGCGTCATCGTCGCTCTCCTCGGGAGTCACCGACGCACTCGTGCCGGTTGTTGGAATGTTAGGACATAGTCGGGGCGACGCCAAGAGGACGCCGTCCTGTGGTGAAGGAAGAACCCCAAAATCTGATCTAGAGGTGCTTCTGACACCAAAGGTGGCCTCTGGCGCCTGGTGCACACGCGCAGGGCGGCCATCGTGAGGTGCAGGAGCCGCCAGATGTCGAGCGGTGGCGTGCACACCCCGCCAGAGGTCGAGAGGCACGTGGACGGCGCCGCCCGCGACCGAGTCCGCCGTACCCACCGCCCCGCACGACCTGCTCTGGCAGACTCACCGTGCTCTGGACGAGATCGTCACATCGTCCGTCGGCAGGCGGGCCCGGGGAACAGGAACGACTGATGCGGTGGACCACCACCCGCGTGCGCTGGACGACCGGCGCGGCCCTGACGTCGGTCACCGCCGTCGCGCTCGCCACGACCGGCACCGTCGGGGCGCAGGCCGCGCCGCCCGCCCCGCGGCCGGCGGCCCCTGAAACGACCGCCGCTGCGACGTCCACCGCCGCGACGACCGCCGCCGCCGCGCCGTCCCTCGCCGCCGGGTCGTCGCCGGCCGCCGGCACCGCGCACGGCTCCCGCGCCCTGCGCGAGCGTGGCCGGCTCGGCCGCCCGGCGCCGTCGGACTCGGTCGTCGTCGTCCGCTTCAAGAGCGGCGTGAACCCGGCGGCGGCAGTCGGCGCGCCGGCCTACGCCTCCGCGCTGCGTGCGCACCGGGCGACCCGGGCGGCCGCCGCACCCGCCCTCGGCGCGATGACGTACGACGTCCCGACCGCGCAGGCCGCGGCCTTCGTCGCGTCGATGAAGGCGCGGCCGGACGTCGTGGACGTCCGCACCGCGGTGCCGACCTCGCTCCTCTTCACACCGAACGACCCGCAGTACGCGACCCAGCAGGCCGCGTACCTGACGAAGATCGCCGCCCCGGGCGGCTGGGACTACACCGGCGGCAAGTCCGCTGTGCGGATCGCGGTGGTCGACACCGGGGTGGACGTCGGCCACCCCGACCTCTCGACGAAGATCGCCGGCTCCTACAACGCCGTCGACGGCTCGGCGAACGTCACCGACACGACCGGGCACGGCACGTTCGTCGCCGGCGCCGCGGCCGCCGCGACGAACAACAAGGTCGGGATCGCCGGGGTCGGCGGGAACACCCAGATCCTCGCCGTCAAGGTCGAGGACTCCGCGGGCCGGATCCTCGACTCCTACATCGTCAACGGGATCGACTGGGCCGTCGCGCACGGCGCCGACGTCATCAACCTCAGCCTCGGCCGCGAGGGCGTCTCGGTGCCGTCCGAGGCCGCCGCCGTCAAGCGGGCCCAGGACGCCGGCGTCCTCGTCGTGGCGGCCGCCGGCAACTCGGGCCAGGAGGGCAACCCCGTCTTCTACCCGGCCGCCTACCCGGGCGTCGTCTCGGTCGGTGCGACGGACGCCAAGGGCCACCGCGCGTGGTTCTCCGAGCACGGCAGCTGGGTGACGATGGCCGCGCCCGGCATCGCGATCCGCGGCACGACGCCGCGCGCCGGCAGCGACCTGTTCCCCGCGAGCTACTCCGACGGCGAGGGGACGTCGTTCGCGTCCCCGCTCGTCGCCGGCGCGGCGGCCCTGCTCTGGGCCCGCTCCCCCGGCGCGACCTACGCGCAGGTGCGGCAGGCCCTCGTCGCGGGCGCGCACGGCTACGCCGGTCTCGGGCTCGGCAGGGGCCAGCTCGACGTCGCGCGGTCGCTGTCCCTCGTCGTCCCCTCGACGAAGCCGACGGTGACCGCCCCGGCGGCCGGCGCGACCGTCCGCGGCGCGACCGCGTTCACCGCGAAGAACGGCATCGTCAAGGCCAAGGTCGGCTGGTACGTCGACGGCACCCGGGTGGCTCTCGTCGCCTCCGGTGCGACGTACACGTGGACGCCGAACGGCTGGGCCGCCGGCAGCCACACCGTAGAGGCCCGGGACTGCACGGCGGCCGGGGTCTGCGCCGCGACCGGGACGACGCGCACCGTGACACTGAACCAGGCCCGGCCGACGCTCACCCGGCCCGTCGCCGGCCCGGTCTCGGGCGCCGTGACGGCCGCGGCGACCGCACCGGCGGGCGGCGGGGTCGCGATCCTCGTCGACGGCACGAAGGTCGCGTTCGACGGCACGGCGCCGTTCGCGCCGGTCTTCACCATGAGCCCCTTCGCCGACGGCAGCCGCACCGTCGAGGCCGTCGTCTGCAACGCCTCCGGCAGCCGCTGCGCCGGCCCGCGCTCGACCGCCGTCACCGTCACCTCGACGTCCCTGCACCCGACGACCGGCACCGTGACGAACCCCGTCCTCAGCCCGAACGGCGACGGCCGCAAGGACACCACGGTCGTGCGGTACACGCTCGACCGCGCCTCGACGGTGAAGTACGCCGTCGTCGACGCGGCCGGCACGACCGTCCGCTCGGCCGTCGTCGCCGCGCCGCAGGCCGCGGGGAGCCACACCTTCACCTGGAACGGGAAGAAGAACGACGGCACGGTCGCCGCCGGCGGCACCTACCAGGTGCGGGTCAGCACCACCGATCCGTCGCAGCCGGCCCTGCGCGGCATGACGACGGCGTCCGTGCGGGTCGACCGGACGGCGCCGAAGCTCACCGGTGTCACCGCCGGCGGAGCCACGTTCTACCCCGTCGTCGACGCGTACAAGGACACCTTCGCGCCCCGGGTCACGGTGAGCGAGAAGGCGACCGTGAGCCTCACCGTGCGCAACGCGGCCGGGACGGCGGTCCGCACGATCTCGGCCGGGCAGCGGACCGGCACCGTGAGCATCGCCTGGAACGGCAGGAACACCGCCGGGGCGCTCGTCCCCGCCGGCAGGTACACCTGGCGCTTCACGGTGACCGACCTCGGCAGCAACCGGACGGCGAGCGCGGTCGCCGCGGTGACCGTCTCCCGGCTGAAGGTCGTCGCCGCGACGGTGACGAAGTCGCTCAGCGGCTCCAAGGCCTACGACTGGGGCGGCACGGCCTCGTGCGCCACGGTCGTGAGCGCCACGTCCACCTACGCCCCGACGGGGCGGTGGCTCAAGAACAACTGCGCGACGTCGGCGTCCGAGAACGCCCTCGCCTGGTTCTCGTTCACCGTGCCGGCGGCGGTCCGGTACAAGACCTTCAAGATCACCACGACGGGCCGGTCGCACTCCGCGCCCGCCACCGTCGGTGCCGGGGTCTTCAGCACCCAGACGAACGAGTACGACGTGACGCCGCTGAAGAGCGTGTCGGGGACCGCCACCCAGACCGTGACGCTCGGGACGATCAGCGGTCCGGGGCACGCACCGGGCTCGAAGGTCGACGTGGTCGTCTATGTACCCAACGTCACCGCCCCCCTCACGGACTGGGACATCAAGAGCCTCTCGGTGACCGTGACGTACGACCATCTGGGCTGACCGGCGTCCGACCGGGTCAAGACCGCACTAAGAGCGACCGCGACCCGGATCTCCTGTGGCAGACTGCGCCCGCTCGGGACGAGCACAGGACGTCCGGCGTGCGCCGCGCGGGACACGGGGAACGGATCGCCGCATGCGCTGGACACCTCTGACCACCCGCGCCCTCGCCGGGGTGGGTGTGACCTCACTGCTCGTGACCGGTGCGGCCGTCGGCGCGCAGGCCGGGCTGCGGCCCGCCGCGACGTCAGGCGCTGCCGCCACCGCGTCGGCCCCGGCCGCCCCCGCGGCCGCCGGTCCGGCTGCTGCCGCCGACGGCAGCGCCGCCGCGGGCACGGCCCGCAAGCACACCCCGACCGCCGCGCTCGCCGGCCTCGGCCGGCTGCGCACCGGCCCGGCCGGCCGGACGATCGTCACCGTGAAGTTCCGCAAGGGCGTCAAGGCGTCCTCCGCGACCGGCGCGTCGGCGCTGGCGTCGACGGCGCGCGGCCACGGTGCGACGAAGCGGTCCGTGGCGGCGGGTGCCGGTGCTGCCACGTACACCGTGCCGAACGCCGACGTCGACGCCTTCCTCGCCGCCATGGCTGCCCGGCCCGAGGTCGCCGCCGCGACGCGCGCGCACCTGTTCGCCCCGCTCGTCACGCCGACGGACACCGACTTCGCGACGCAGCAGAAGACCTACCTCACCTCGATCGCGGCACCGACCGGCTGGGACTACGGCCTCGGCAGCGCCTCGGTGAAGATCGCCGTCGTCGACACCGGCGTCGACGTCGGGCACCCGGACCTCGTGGGCAAGGTCGTCGACCAGTACGACACCGTGACGGACACGACGGACGTCACGGACGGCGTCGGCCACGGCACCTTCGTCGCCGGCGTCGCCGCCGCGGCGACGAACAACGCCAAGGGGATCGCCGGCGTCGGCTTCAACAGCAGCATCGTCGCGGTGAAGGTCGCCGACGCCGACGGCTTCATGTCGGACGTCGACGTCGCCGAGGGCATCCGCAAGGCGGCCGACCTCGGCGCCAAGGTCATCAACCTCTCGCTCGGGTCGAGCAGCTCGGACACCGCGACCTCCTCCGCCGTCGCCTACGCGCAGAGCCAGGGCGCCCTCGTCGTCGCCGCCGCCGGCAACTCCGGCCAGGAGGGCAACCCGAAGTTCTACCCCGCCGCCTACCCGGGCGTCCTCTCGGTCGGCGCCACGGACGCCAAGGGCCACCGCGCCTGGTTCAGCGAGCACGGCACGTGGGTCTCGATGGCCGCCCCCGGCATCAACATCCGCGCGACGACGCCGCGTGTGCTCGACCCGGTCCTGTCGATCTGGGCCAAGCCGAACTACGACAACGGCAACGGGACGTCGTTCGCGGCGCCGATGGTCGCCGGTGCGGCGGCGCTGCTCGCCGCCCGGGCACCCGGTGCGACCGCCGCGCAGATCAAGGCCGCGCTCGTCTCCACGGCGCACGGCTACACGCCGAGCTACGGGCTCGGGAAGGGTCAGCTCGACGTCGCGAAGGCGATGGCGGCGATCGTGCCGACCACGACGCCGACGATCAGCTTCCCGGCGGACGGCGCCACGGTCACCGACAGCACGAGCTTCAAGGCCACGGTCGGCCAGGCCAAGGCGAAGATCGCCTGGTACGTGGACGGCGTCCGGGTCGGCATCGTGACCTCGAACACCGAGCTCATCTGGATGACGGCCGGGTGGACCGACGGCCCGCACACCGTGCAGGCGCGCGGCTGCAGCGCCACCGGGGTCTGCGCGGCAACCGGCCCGTCCATCAGCGTGACCTCGGTGACGACACCGCCGGTGCTCGCCAAGCCCCTCGAAGGCGCGACCGTCAACGGGTGGACCTCCTCCCTGATCCAGGGCGGCGTCAGCAACGTGTACGCCGTCTACGTGGACGGCACCAGGCTCCTCGTCTCGGGAGGGCCCGCCGGCCCGACGACGGACACCACGCCGACGAACACCCCGGAGCTCAACCTCAGCGCGCTGGCGCCCGGCAGCCACACGATCGAGGTCGCGAACTGCGACGCGACGGGCACCCGCTGCGCGAGCCCCCGGTCGGCCCCGGTGCACGTCACCTCGACCGCCATCAAGCCCGTCGCGGGCGCCGTGACCAACCCTGCCTTCAGCCCGAACGGCGACGGCGTCAAGGACACGACGACGATCCGTTACACGGTCCCGTCGATCAAGACCGGGACGATCTCCTTCGTCGACCCCGACGGCAACAGGACCGTCCGCGCCGTGGCCCTGGGGACCAAGGCGGCGGGCACCTACACCTACACGTGGAACGGCAAGGCCACCGACGGCACGATCGGCCCGATGCGGAACTTCCTCGTGCGCATCACGGCGACCGACGCCACCGGCGTGCGCGGCCTCGCGGTCACCCGCACGCGGCTCGACGTCGTCGCACCGACGCCGACCGTCCAGGCCGGGACGCTGACGACGTTCTACCCCGTGGTCGACACCTACAAGGACACCTTCCCGGTCAGGTTCTCCCTGAGCGAGAAGGCAACGGTGACCCTGACCGTCAAGAACGCGGCCGGGACCACCGTCCGCTCGATCAGCGCCGCCAAGACGGGCGTGGGGATCGAGTCGCTCGTCTGGAACGGCCGCAACGCCGCCGGAGCCCTCCTGCCCGCGGGCACCTACACGTGGCGCCTCACCTCCACCGACGCCGCGGGGATGAAGCGGGTGAGCGTCGCGAAGAAGATCGTCCTCTCCAAGAAGAAGCTCACGACGTTCACCAAGGTCGTCTCCAAGGGCGGCACCTCGGCCTACGCGATCGGCGCCGGCGCCGCGTGCGTCACGTCGACGCACACGGGCAGCACCTACGCCGCCGGCCTGTGGCTGAAGAACAACTGCCCTAAGACGAACCCGCAGATCGCGGCGGCGTTCTACCACCTCACGGTCCCGGCAGCGGTGTCGTACACCTCGTTCAAGGTCACGACGTCCGGCCGGTCGCACTCGCAGCCCGCCGAGGTGATCGCCGGGATCTACGGCACGCAGATCGACGACTACGACCTGACCTACCCGTCGAAGAAGGTCACCGTCGCGACGACGCAGACCCTCACGATGGGCACGATCACCGGCCCCGGGCACGCGCCGGGCAAGGTCGTCGACCTCGTCGTCTTCGTGCCGAACGACGTGTACGGCCCGCTCACCGACTGGGACGTCCAGACGGCCAAGGTGACGGTCACGTACCGGGCGCTCGCCTAGCAGCACCGCGCACCGCTCCCCGACGGCCCGTCGTCCGGTCACCCCGACCGGACGACGGGCCGTCGCCGTGCGCGACGCCCGTCACGGCGCAGGTCACGAAAGGGCCACGGGCTCAAGCCCCCCGGCCGCCGGTCCGACAACTCTGCGTAGACGGATCCGGCCGCGAGGGGACAGGGATGCACACGCAAGACTCCGGGGACGAGCGACCCGCGGGGCTGCTGCCCGAGGGCGCCCCCGAGGGCGCGGGTGCACCGTCGCACGAGCCGGCGCTGCTGCCCGGCGTCGCCCCCGTGCCGCTGCCCGGGTCCGCCATCGACCGCCGGCACGTCCTGTCGCTCGCCGGCCTCGGCCTGCTCGGTGGCGTCCTCGCCGCGTGCGGCGGGGGTGACGAGGTCGTCGTGCCCGAACGGGTGGACTCCAAGGAGGTCACCCACAAGGAGGGCAAGGAGCGGCTCACCAGCGGCAACGAGCGGTACGTGCACGGCACCCCCGCGCACCCCGACCAGACCCTGACCCGCCGCAAGAAGCTCGGCGAGGGGCAGAAGCCGTTCTGCGCGGTCCTCTCGTGCGCGGACTCCCGGGTGCCCCCGGAGATCGTCTTCGACCAGGGGCTCGGCGACCTCTTCGTCGTCCGCAGCGCCGGGCAGGTCGTCGACGACGCCGTCCTCGGCTCGCTCCAGTTCGGCGTCGCGGAGATCGGCATCCCGCTGCTCGTCGTGCTCGGGCACACGAAGTGCGGTGCGGTCGGCGCCACCGTCGAGCACATCGAGAAGAAGAAGGGCCCGACGGGCACCTCCATCGACGCGCTCGTCGCGGCGATCACGCCCGCGGTCCGCGAGGCGGAGGAGGCCGGGATCGAGTCCGCGGACCTCGCTGCGGCCGTCGTCGAGTTCAACGTCGACCGGGTCGTCAAGCAGCTCGAGAAGTCCAAGATCCTCATGGCCGCGGAGAAGAAGCGCGAGCTGAAGATCCTCGGGGCCGTCTACGACGTCGAGACCGGCGAGGTCGACTTCCTCTGACTGTGAGGGTTGCTCTGTCAGTTCTTCGGTGATGGGCTGACGCCGACCGCGGTGGTTGTGACCCTTCCCCTGACTGGCGTGATGCCTTGGGCGGGACTTGTCCGGCTGCCGTGGTCGGTACCGGCCCGGCCGGAGACGTTGGCCTGATCAGGAGCTTGACCGCCGGTAGCCGCCGACGTGTCCCATCACAGTCCTGCCATCTCCAGACCGGACCGGACCTCGCGTCCCGTCTCGAAGGAGAACGCATGTCCATGCTGGCAGAACTGGTCGAGGTCGTCATCGGCGTCGACACCCACAAGCACACCCACACCGCCGCGGTCGTGGACGCCCGGACCGGCGCGGTGATCGACCGGGTCACCGTCACCGCGGACCCGGACGGCTACACCGAACTGGTCACGGTCGCTGACCGGCACTCGGGATTGCGGGCCTGGGCGATGGAAGGCAGCGGCGGCTACGGCGCAGGCCTGGCCCGACACCTGAGCGACCTGGATGAGATGGTCGTCGAACTGGACCGGCCGGTCCGCCCGGCCCGCCGAGCCGGGGCGAAGTCCGACCTGATCGACGCCGAACGAGCCGCCCGGGACGCCCTGGCCCGGACCAAGCTGGCCCAGCCCAAGACCGGCGCCGAACGCGCCGCCCTGCAGATGCACACCACCGCCCGCCGGGCGGCCGTCGAGGCCGCGAGCGATGCCCAGCGCCAGCTCCACGCCCTGGTCGTCACGGCCCCCGAGGCGGTCCGGGCCCGGTTCCGAGGACGGACCACCCGAGCGATGATCACGGTCGCCGAGCGGCTGCGGCCGCAAGCATCGGCTGCCACTCGAGGTGCTCGAAGCGCCCAACCCAGCACGGGCACGGATGTCGAGGTGCTTGCCGCGCTGCGGGTTCTCAAGGCGCTGGCGGCCCGGATCAGGTTCTTGGAGGCCGAAGCTGCCGCTCACGAGAAGGCGATCCTGGCTCTGGTCCGGTCCTGGCGCCCCGACCTGCTCGCCCTGCGCGGGGTCGGCCCCATCGTCGCGGCCGCCGTGCTGACCGCGTGGTCCCACCCCGGCCGCTGCCGCGATGACGCCGCGTTCGCCATGCTCGCCGGCGCCGCCCCGATCCCGGCGTCCTCCGGGAAGACCACCAAGTACCGGCTCAACCGCTCCGGAGACCGCCAGCTCAACCGCGCCCTGCACACCATCGCCCTCAGCCGCCTGCAGTACGACCCAGCCACCCGCGCCTACGCCGACCGCCGCCGAGCCCAAGGCAAGACCGACCGCGAGATCAAACGCTGCCTCAAGCGCTACATCGCCCGACAGCTCTACCGCCAACTCGAAGCACCATCACCGGCTTGACGAACCATAGGAGCGTCCCGCCCGGCCGGGCGTGACCCGCTCAACCGAGCGTGTCGTCGTCCCCGCCGGGAGCCCGGGCCGGGACCGAGCCCACGACGTCGACGCTGTCCGCCACCGGCCTGCGGCGTCGGGTCGCCCGGCGGGTGAGCCGGCCGGCGCTCGCGGCGATGCTCGGCGACGGGCTGC
>NZ_MWLN01000023.1 GCF_002198655.1 Kineosporia sp. A_224 | reverse complement strand
GGCGTCGGTGTCACCACGGGCGTCCGGGGCCGCCGGCCCGGCGTACGACCCCCGTCTCGTGCCCGCCGGGAACCCGGGGTCGACGGCCTTCCGGATCACCCGGACCGGCGAGCTGCCCACCGCGAGCGGTGACGGCACGGGCAACTTCCGCACGGTCTGCGCGTACTCGCACATGAACACCGACGACCCGATCGTCGCACCGATGCGGCTGGGGGCCTCGCACCTGCACGTCTTCTGGGGCAACACCCGCACCGACGCCTCGTCGACGGCCGCCTCGATCGCGACGACCGGCGGCTCGACGTGCCGCGGCGGGACCGCGAACCGGACGGCGTACTGGGCGCCCGCGCTCGTCGACACGGCGTCCGGCGCCCCGCTCGCCCCGGACCTCGTGCACGTGTACTACAAGAGCGGCTACTACGGCCTGGCCCCGGGCGACATCGGCGCCCTGCCCGCCGGGCTGCGGATGATCGCCGGCAGCTCGAGCGCCAGCGGGCCGCAGGAGCACGCCGGCTGGCGGTGCTGGAACGCCGGCGGCGCCGTCGCCGCGACGGTCCCCCGGTGCGCCGCGGGCGACTTCGTGACGATGACGCTCGACTTCCCGCAGTGCTGGAACGGCCGCGACCTCGACTCGGCCGACCACAAGGCCCACATGAGCTACCCGGTCGGCGGGCGCTGCCCCGCGAGCCACCCGGTCGCCGTCCCGGTCGTCACGTACAACGTGCTGTACCCGGTCCGCGCGGGTGCCGACACGTCGCGCTGGCGGCTGTCGAGCGACACCTACCCGGGGACCATGCCGGGCGGGTACTCGGTGCACGGCGACTGGTTCGACGGCTGGGACCCGGCCGTGAAGCAGACCTGGACCGACGGCTGCGTCCGCCGGCCCGTGACGTGCGGCTCGCACATGCTCGGCGACGGCCGGGTCATGGAGGGCGACGTCTGACGCCGCGTCGTCGGCGGGGCGTGCTCACGTCCCGCCGACGACCCCGGAGAAGGACGACGGCCCGGGCACGAGCGCGGTGAGCAGGCTGACGAGGTCGCTCGTGAGGAAGGCCGTCGCGCCGTCCGGGGCGGTGACCCCGCTCGGGACGCACGGCCCGGCCGCGACGTGCAGCGTCGTCCGCGGCGTGATGCCGTCGGGGGTGTCCAGGACGAGCAGCCAGTGCGCCTCGTAGCCGGGGCGCAGCCGCACCGTCGCGCAGAGGTCGTCCGGCGTCCCGAGCCCCGCGGGGGCGGCGCGCAGCCGGTTCGTCAGGGCCGCCGACCCGTCCGCCGAGAGCACGCGGGCGGTGTCGAGGCGGCCACGGGTGTAGCTGCAGACGAGGGCGCCGGTGACCCGGCCCCGGACGACGCCGCCCGGCCGGGCGGTGCCGGCGGGGTCGGACGTCACGGCCGCGGCCGGGCAGCCGTCCGGCGGCGGCTCGAGGCGCAGCCCGCCGACGAGCCGGTCCGCCAGCGCCGGGTCGGGCGAGGTGACGACGAGGCGGAGGTCGGCGCCGGGAACCCGGGTGACGACCTGCGTCCGGCCGTCGTCGAGCACCCGGCGGCCCGTGGCCGGGGGCGGCGGCTCGCCGTCGGTGACCGGGAGCTCCCAGTCCTCCAGGACGACGGTCGTCAGGGCCTCGGGGTGCTCCGGGGTCGCCAGGCACGAGCGGGTCGCCCGGTCCTCCCGGACGACGTACGCGGCGTCCGCGACCGGTGTCCCGCACCGGACCGCGGCCGGCTCGAGGTAGGCCGCCGGCACCGGGACGACGGCGCCGCGGAAGCGCAGCGCAGGTTCCTCGGGCGCGGCGCCGTCGGTCGACGGGCCGGGGTCGGCCGGCCCCTGGACGGCCGGCACCACCGTCGCACCGGTGAGGCCGGAGCGAGGCACGAGGACGACGGCCACGACGACGAGGGCGCCGAGCACCGCCGCGCCGAGTGCGGCGACGTACTCCTCGAGCTCCACGGCCTCTCCCGTCCTCACCCTGAGGNCACCACCACCACGGGGGAGGAACCATGAGCGACGTCGAGGCCCGCCCGCGGGCCACCGCGGCGAGCGCGACGACGTCCGCGTCCGGGGCGGCCCCGGCGTCGGCCGCGAAGGTGTCCCGCAGCCGGGCCTCGACGTCGCTCATGGTTCCTCCCCCGTGGTGGTGGTGGTCGTCGTGGTCGTCGCCGGTGCGGCCGCGCGCTCCCGGAGGGTCGCGAGCGCCCGGGACGCGGTCGCCCGGACGGTCACCGGGCTCACCCCGAGCGCGTCCGCGATCGCGACGTCGTCGAGGTCGGACCAGTAGCGCAGGACGAGCACGGTCCGGGCCCGCGGCGGCAGCCCGTCGAGGGCGGCCCGGAAGCCGTCCCGGCCGGCGACGCCGTCCGCCGGGTCCGCGCCGTCCGGCCCTGCGCCGTCCGGGACCTCACCGACCGGCACCTCGCCGCTCGACCGCTTCCGGACGGCGGCGAGGTGCGCGTTGACGAGGATCCGCCGCACGTACGCGTCGGGGTGGTCGGCCCGCTGCACCCGCCGCCAGTGCCGGAAGGCGTCGACGAGCGCGGTCTGCACGAGGTCCTGCGCCCGGTGGGAGTCGCCGCAGAGCACGTGCGCCAGGCGCAGCAGCGCCGGGCCGCGTGCGGCGACGTACTCCTCGAGCTCCACGGCCTCTCCCGTCCTCACCCTGAGGATGCGGCAGGGACGCCCGGATGTTGCGTCCGACGCCTGCGGGTCCGGGAGGCTGCGGTGCCGGGTACGCCGCGGCGAGGGTCTGCTCTGCCCTCAGAAGTGAGGGTTGGGGCCGGCCGCCCGCCACAACGCAACCACAACCGCCCCTTGGACGACGCAACCGCCCCAGGAGGGCAGTTCTCGTTGCGTCGTGGTCGTCGCCGCCCCGGCCCGGGCCACAGTTTCGTCGTTGCCCGGCGACACCCAGGTCGGCGGCCGGTGTGTCGACCCGCAACGACGAAACTGTGGCGCGCCAACAGCCTCACCAGTGAGGGCAGAGCGCACACCTGGCTCGCTGGTGATGGCAGAGCAGACCATCGAGCGCAGCGAGCGGGTCAGGGCTCGGGGTGGCGGGCGTCGTAGTGCACGAAGCGGGGCTGCAGCCGGGCCAGGAACAGGGCGGCGGCGACGCACACGAGACCGCCGGCGCAGGCGGCGGCCGCCTCGCCGAAGGCATCGCCGGACGTCCCCGACACGAGGTCGCCGACCCGCGGGCCGCCCGCGACGACGACGATGAAGACGCCCTGGAGGCGGCCGCGCAGGGCGTCCGGGGTGGCGGCCTGGAGGATCGTCTGCCGGAAGACCGCGCTCACGGCGTCCATCGCGCCGGCGACGACGAGGCAGCCCAGCGCGGGCCACAGCCACGGCGACACCCCGGCCCGGACCACGCCCGCGGTGCCGCCGGCGGCGAGCAGGCAGGCCCCGAACGCCGCGACGGACAGGCCCCAGCCGACGACGCACGCGACGACGGCGAGGCCCTGGCGGCGGACCGTGCCGAGCGGTCCGGAGAGCAGCCCGGCGAGGATCGAGCCGCCGGCGATCGCGGAGACGAGCGCGCCCGCGGTCGTCGCGCCGCCGCCGAGGACGACGACCCCGATCGCCGGGAACAGCGCCCGCGGCATCGCGAAGAACATCGCGGCCATGTCGACGAAGAACGTCATCCGGATGTTCGGGCGGCCACCGAGGAACCGCAGCCCCTCGACGACGGACGCGAGGCCCGCGCGCCGCCGGACTCCGTCCGCGGTCGGCTCGGGCGGCATGGCGGGGAGCCCGAAGACGCCCCACAGCGCGAAGAGGTACGTCACGGCGTCGACGGTGTACGCGGCCTCGACGCCCCAGCGGCCGACGACGAACCCGCCGAGCGCCGGGCCGACCGCGGCGCCGATCGTGAACGACAGCGTGTGCAGCGCGTTCGCGGCGGGCAGGTTGTGTCGCGACACCAGGCTCGGCACGATCGCGGCCCGCGCCGGGTTGTTCACCGCGTAGGCCGCCGACTGCAGCGCGACGAGGGCGTAGAGCAGCGGGACGGAGCGGACGTCGAGCCAGGCCTGCGCGGCGGTGGCGAGCGAGACCACCCACAGCGAGACCGAGGCGGCGATCGCGACCGTGCGCCGGTCGCGGGCGTCGACGATGGCCCCGCCGTAGAGCCCGAGGACGACGAGCGGGACGAGCGCGGACAGCCCGACGAGGCCGACCGCGAACGAGGACCGGGTGAGGTCGTAGACCTGCAGGCCGATCGCGACGACGGCGAGCTGCTGGCCGACCTGGCCGAGCGAGAGGCCGACCCACAGCCGCCGGTAGGCAGCGCTCTCCCGCAGCGGGGCGGGGTCGACGAGCAGGCCGCGCAGGCGCGCGATCAGGGCTGCCGCCGCTCGACCCGCCAGCCGGCCGGGTCGTCGAGGGCGGGCGGCCCGCCCGGGCCGTCGGGGGCGATCGCGACGAACACGAGCCGGTCGTGCAGCCGGGACGGGCGGCCCTGCCAGAACTCGACCTCGACGGGCCGGACGACGAAGCCGCCCCAGTGCTCGGGGACGGGGACGTCGTCCGGGCTGCCGGTGTCCGGCCAGCGCGACGCGAGCTCGGCGTACCGGGCCTCGACCTCGGCCCGCGACGCGGCGACCTGCGACTGCCGGCTCGCCCAGGCGCCGATCCGCGAGCCCCACGGCCGGGACCGGAAGTAGGCCTCCGTCTCGTCGCGCGGCACCGGTTCGGCGGTCCCCCGGGCGTTGACCTGGCGCTGCAGCGGGTGCCAGGGGAAGGTCAGCGCGAGCACCGCGGTCGCGAGCAGGTCGCGGCCCTTGCGGGAGCCGTGGTTGGTGAAGAAGACGAACCCGCGGGCGTCGGCCTGCTTGAGGAGCACGGTGCGGGTCGAGGGCGTGCCGTCCGGCGCGACGGTCGCGACGACCATCGCGTTCGGCTCGACGACGCCCGCCGCCGAGGTCGCGGCGTACCAGGTCTCGAACTGGGCGAGCGGGGCCGGCGCGAGGTCCGCCTCGTCGAGCGCGCCCGCCTCGTACGAGGTCCGCGTCGCCGCGTAGCCCCCGGCCGTCGGGTCGGTGCGGGGGTCCGGCTGCTCGTGCGTCACCCCGTCATCCTCGCGCGGACGCGAAGGGTAGGTGACACCGCGGTGTCCAGTGGTGGAAACATCACAGACCCCCGCGGCGTGCGCTGTCGGTCCGGTGGCGCAGAATGCACGGTGCCGGGGATACCGGGCGTACGGGAAGGGGGCGCCGCTCGTCACGAGCGAGGGCGCCGTGATGCAAGGGAGCGTCGCATGTCCGAGTTCGTCCCCGGGCTCGAGGGAGTCATCGCCTTCGAGACGGAGATCGCCGAGCCCGACCGCGAGGGCGGCGCGCTGCGCTACCGCGGCGTCGACATCACCGAGCTCGTCGACAGGGTGTCCTTCGGCAGCGTCTGGGGGCTGCTCGTCGACGACGAGTTCAACCCCGGCCTGCCGCCGGCCGAGCCGTTCCCGATCCCGGTGAACACCGGCGACGTCCGGGTCGACGTCCAGAGCGCGCTGGCCCAGCTCGCGCCCGTCTGGGGCTTCCGGCCGCTGCTCGACATCACCCCCGAGCAGGCCCGCGAGGACCTCGCCCGGGCCTCGGTCATGGCGCTGTCGTTCGTCGCGCAGTCCGCCCGCGGCAAGAGCCTGCCGATGGTGCCGCAGCGCGAGGTCGACAAGGCCGCCACCATCGTCGAGCGGTTCATGATCCGCTGGCGCGGCGAGCCCGACCCCAAGCACGTCGAGGCCGTCGACGCCTACTGGGTGTCCGCCGCCGAGCACGGCATGAACGCCTCGACCTTCACCGCCCGGGTCATCGCCGGCACCGGCGCCGACGTGGCCGCGTGCCTGTCCGGCGCCGTCGGCGCGATGAGCGGCCCGCTCCACGGCGGCGCCCCGGCCCGCGTGCTCCACATGATCGAGGGCGTCGAGCAGATCGGCGACGCACGCACGTACGTCAAGGGCGTCCTCGACCGCGGCGAGCGCCTCATGGGCTTCGGCCACCGCGTCTACCGCGCCGAGGACCCGCGCGCCCGCGTGCTCCGCGCCACGGCGAAGCGGCTCGCCGCGCCGCGGTACGAGGTCGCCGCCGCGCTCGAGGAGGCCGCGCTCGCCGAGCTCCACGAACGCCGTCCCGACCGCGTGCTCGCGACGAACGTCGAGTTCTGGGCCGCCGTCGTCCTCGACTTCGCGGGCGTCCCGGCGAACATGTTCGCGCCGCTGTTCACCTGCGCCCGGACGGCCGGCTGGTCCGCGCACATCCTCGAGCACAAGAAGACGAGCCGGCTCGTGCGGCCCGCGGCCCGCTACATCGGCCACGCCCCGCGGACCGTCGAGGCCGTCAAGGGCTGGGACCTCGCCGTCAGCCGGGGCGTCGTCAGCTGACCCGCCCGTCCCTCCCGACCTGCTCGACCTGGTGACCGCGCGCCGGTGCTTCCCGTGAAGCCCGGCGCGCGGTCGCATAGATCCGTCACGCTCGGGGGTCGTAGCGGGTGGAGGTGGGCATGCAACCGGACGACGAGCGGGACTTCCGCGCGTTCGTCGCCGCGCGCTCGCCCGCCCTCCTGAGGACCGCCCGGCTGCTCACCTCCGACCCGCACGCCGCCGAGGACCTCGTCCAGGAGGCGCTCTCCCGGCTCGTGCCGGCGTGGTCCCGGGTCGACGACCCGGAGGCCTACACGCGCACGGCCATGCACCGGATCCAGATCTCCCGGTGGCGCCGGCTCGGTGTGCTCCGCGAGCACACCGTCGACGTGCCGCCCGACCCGTCCGGCACGGGCCTGTGGCACGCCTCGGCCCCGCCGGGCAACCCCTACGCCACGGTCGACGAGCGGATGCTGCTCGTCGCGGCGCTGCGCCGCCTCACCCCGAGGCAGCGCGGCGTCCTCGTGTGCCGCTACGTCGAGGACCTCGACGAACGGCGCACCGCCGACCGGCTCGGCCTGTCCATCGGGACGGTCCGGTCGACGACGCACCGCGCGCTCGCCCGGCTCCGGGTGCTCGCGCCGGAGCTCGCCCGCACCCGGCCCCACGAGCAACCCCAGGAGGTGACGCCATGACCGACCGGATCATCGACACCCTCGCGCGTCTCGACGAGCCCGCCGACCCCGACCGGCCGGGCGAGCGCGCGGTGCGTCGTCGACCGGACCGTCCCGATGGA
>NZ_MWLN01000229.1:31977-44412 GCF_002198655.1 Kineosporia sp. A_224 | reverse complement strand
GCGCGCCGTACGGCGAGGGGGGCGGCGGGGTACCGGGCGTCGGGTCCTCGCCGGGGGTACCGGTGGTGCCGGGGTCGTTCGTCACGTCCTGACCTCTCGTGGATGTGTCTGTGCGCAGGTGCGCCGCAGCCTAGCGATCCGCGCCGGGTCAGGGGGCCAGCCACGCAGCGGCCGGCAGCCAGCGGACCACGCCGAAGGCCAGGACGAGGACGAAGGTCACCCACGTCACGCGTGGCGACGGGGCGGGCAGCACAGCGGCCGGGCCGGTCCCCTCGGGCGCGTCGGCGCAGCGGCGGACCCAGCGCACCCACCACACCGCGGCGACCGGGAGCATCGCGACGACGACGAGGTTGCTCGAGAGCGCTCCGACGACGTCCCCGTGGGTGAGGTCGTTGACGGCGCGCAGGCCGCCGCAGACCGGGCACGGCAGGCCCGTGAGCGCGAGGAAGGGGCAGGTCCCCCAGCCGCCGGCGTGCGGGTCCCGGACCCGCAGGGCGACCGTCGCCGCGACGACGGCGCCTGCCAGCCCCCACGGGGCGAGCAGGCGTCGTGACGTGCGGCTCACCGTTCGCGTCAGCGGCTGCACGGCGGGTGCGTCGGTGGACGTCAGTGGGTGCCGGCGCCGTACCCCATGGAGGACAGCACCTTCCATGCGACAGCGCCGATGACGACGACGACACCGCCGGCGATGCTCACCCAGAGGCTGAGGATGCCGACGCCGATCGAGGAGACGAGGAAGCCCAGCATGATGAGGGCGACGCCGGTCCATGCCGCCACGCTGTTCCCGTGGTCCTGCTCGTAGTCGTGCGCCGGCGTGGTTGCCTGGCTGTCGGTCATGGTTCTCCTCCCGGGTCGCGGCCATTGTGCCAGGTCGCCCGGGCGCGGTGCCGCACCACGGGCGTGACGTGTCACGTCGGCGGCGCGTCGTCCGCCGTCGGGTCGGTGCCGTCGGAGAGGGCGTCCCAGGTGTCGTAGGCGCGGTCCCGCGCGGTCGCCGCACCGGCGTCCGGGGTGCTGCCCGTGGCGGCCGCTCCCGCGGCCGTCGCCGCGGCCCCGACGACGGCAGGCGCCTCGTAGCGCCGCGACGGCCCGGCCCAGCGCCGGCCGCGGACCAGCGCGACGACGGCGCCGGCGAGCACGAGCAGGCCGGCCGCGGCGCAGACCGTGGGCCAGGCCGTCGTCGACGCGACGAACCCGCCGCCGCTCGTGATCCGGGCCCCGGTCACCCGGGCCACGGCGTCGGCCGCGGCGCCCCCGAAGCCGTCGGCGCCCGAGGCGAGCGGGACGGCGACCAGCCCGGCCCCGCAGAGTGCCAGCAGCACGGCCACGACGGACCGGACGACGAGACCGGACGTGAGCAGAGCGACGGCGCCGGCGAGGGCCACGAGCCCGAGCGCCGACCCGGCGGGTGCCGCCTCCCGGCCGGAGACCGGGATGGCGCCGCTCACCGCGGACACGGTCGCCCCGAGGGGCGTCACCGACAGCCAGGTGCGGCCGCCCGCGAGGATCGCGAGCAGCCCGCCGAGCACGACGAGCAGGGCCGCGAGCCCTTTCGACGAACGCACCGTCAGGCCTCCTCGCCGCCGGCCGCGCGCAGCGTGGACGCCGTCGCGACCGCCCGCAGGACGGCGGCCGCCTTGTTCCGGCACTCCTCGTCCTCGCGCTCGGGCACCGAGTCCGCGACGATCCCCGCGCCCGCCTGGACGTACGCGACGCCGTCGGCGAGCAGCGCCGTCCGGATCGCGATCGCGAAGTCCATGTCGCCGGCGACGTCGAGGTAGCCGACGACCCCGCCGTAGAGCCCGCGCCGGACCGGCTCGAGCTTGTCGATGATCTCCATGGCCCGCGGCTTCGGGGCGCCCGAGAGGGTCCCCGCGGGGAAGGTCGCCTGGAGCACGTCGTACGCCGTCCGGCCCGGGGCGAGGTCGCCCTCGACGGTGGAGACGAGGTGCATGACGTGGCTGTAGCGCTCGACCTCCATGAAGTCGACGACCTCGACCGACCCGGGCACGCAGACCCGCCCGAGGTCGTTGCGCGACAGGTCGACGAGCATGAGGTGCTCGGCGCGCTCCTTGGTGTCGGCGAGGAGCTCGTCGGCGAGCGCGGCGTCCTCGGCGACCGTGCCGCCGCGGGGCCGGGTGCCGGCGATCGGGTGCGTGATGACCCGGCCGTCGCGGACCTTGACGAGAGCCTCGGGGCTGGACCCGACGACGTCGAGCCGGCGCCCGGCCGGGTCCGTCGTGCGGTACAGGTACATGTAGGGGCTCGGGTTCGACGCCCGCAGCACCCGGTAGACGTCGAGCGCGTCGGCCGGGCAGTCGAGGTCGAAGCGCTGCGCGAGGACGACCTGGAACACCTCGCCGTCGCGGATCGCCTCCTTGCCCTCGAGCACCGCCGACACGTACTCCTCGCGGCTGCTGCGGCCCTCGACGCCGGGCACGTCGGCCCCGGCGCCGCCGACCGCGGCGTGGACGGCGACCGTGCTGGCGGCGGGCTGCGCGAGCCGGTGCGTCATGGCGTCGAGGCGCGCGACGGCGTCCGCCCAGGCCTCGTCGACCCGGTCGTCCGTCGCGTCGTAGTTCACCGCGTTCGCGACGAGCAGCACGGTGCCGTCGCTGTGGTCGAGCACGGCGAGGTCGGTCGCCAGGCTCATCGACAGCTCGGGGACGCCCAGCTCGTCGGTCGTCGTGTCGGGCAGCCGCTCCCAGCGCCGGACGACGTCCCAGGAGAGGAACCCGACCATGCCGCCGGTCAGCGGCGGCAGCCCGGGCAGCCGCGGCGCCGACAGCGCGGCGACGGTGTCCCGCAGCGCGAGGAGCGGGTCGCCGTCCGTCGGGACGCCGACCGGCGGCTCACCGAGCCAGGTCGCCCGGCCGTCCCGCGCGGTGAGCGTCGCCCGGGACGCCGCCCCGACGATCGACCAGCGCGACCACATGCCGTGCTCGGCGGACTCGAGGAGGAAGCTGCCGGGCCGGTCGTCGGCGAGCTTGCGGTAGACCCCGATCGGGGTCTCGCCGTCCGCGAGGAACCGGCGGACGACGGGGATGACCCGGCGGTCCCGCGCGAGCACCCGGAAGGTCTCCAGGCTCGGCCACGTCGACCCCAGCGAGAGGTCGGGGACCTCGTGCGGCGCAGGCCCTGCGGACGTCGGCGTCGCGTCGGTGACGGCCTCGGGGGTGGTGCTCACTGGTCGGTTCCTTCCGTCGTGACGTCGTGCGTGACGTCGTGCGTGACGTCCTTCGTGACGTCCAGGGCGCCGGCGTCGAAGCACGTGCGGTCCCCGGTGTGGCAGGCGCCGCCGACCTGGTCGACGGTGAGCAGCAGGGCGTCCCCGTCGCAGTCGAGCGCGACGCCGCGGACGAACATGGCGTGCCCGGACGTGTCGCCCTTGCGCCAGTACTCCTGCCGGGACCGGCTCCAGAAGGTCACGCGGCCGGTCGTCAGGGTGCGGTGCAGCGCCTCGTCGTCCATCCAGCCGACCATGAGCACCTCGCGGGTGCCGTGCTGCTGGGCGACGGCGCAGACGAGCCCGTCGGCGTCCCGCTTGAGACGGGCCGCCACGGCAGGGTCGAGCGCGGTGTCGGTGATCCGGGGCACGCGCACATCCTCCCGTACCGGACCGGTCGCCCGTGCCCGTCATCCCCCTCTGAGGCAGATCGCCGTGCATATCGAGGCCGATCTTCCTCAGAGGGGCCTCGCGAAGCGGGGACGACGCGCGGGTCAGGCGGCGCGCTGCTGGGCGCGCCAGCTCGCGTGCAGCCGCTGGTAGACCCCGCAGCGGGTGAGCAGCTCGTGGTGCGGGCCGACGTCGAGGACCTCGCCGGCGTCGACGACGACGACAAGGTCCGCGGCCTCGGCGGTGCTCATCCGGTGGGCGATGGCGACCGAGGTGCGGCCCTGGGTGACGCCGTCGAGGGCGCGCTGGATCCGCACCTCGGTCGCGGGATCGACGGCGGACGTCGCCTCGTCGAGGACGAGCAGGTCGGGGTCGGCGAGGTAGGCGCGGGCGAGCGCGACGAGCTGGCGCTCCCCCGCCGAGAGCGACTCGCCGCGCTGGCCGACCTCGGTCGCGAGGCCGTGCGGCAGGCCGAGCGCCCAGTCGAGCAGGCCGAGCTCGGTGAGCGCGAGCCGCACCGCGTCGTCGTCCGCGCCGTGGGCGCCCCACGCGATGTTCGCCGCGAGGGTGTCGTCGAGCAGGAACCCCTCCTGCGGCACGAGGACGACGCGCTCGCGCAGCGACGAGAACCGCACGTCGCGCAGGTCGACGCCGTCGAGGAGGACCCGGCCCTGCTGCGGGTCGGCGAGCCGGGTGAGCAGCTTGGCGAGCGTCGTCTTGCCGGAGCCGGTCTCGCCGACGACGGCGACCCGGGCGCGCGGCGGGAGCTCGAGGCTGATCCCCTTGAGCACCGGCTCGCCGCCGGGGTAGGAGAACCAGACGTCCTCGAAGCGGCACTCGATGGGGCCGCGCGGCAGCGCGACGCCACGCTCCCCCGGGTCGGCGACGTCGGCCGTCGTGTCGAGGACGGCGAGCACGCGGCGCCAGCCGGCCGTCGCGTTCTGCAGCTCGTTGAGGACCTCGGTGCCCATCTGGACCGGCCCGGTGAACAGCTGCACGAGGAAGAGGAAGGCGAGCAGCTCGCCGAGCGTCAGGGAGCCGCCGACGCCGGTGAGCAGGCCGACCGCGACGACGGCCGCGACGACGAGCCCGGAGACGAGGACGCCGCCGGTGAAGCTCGCGGCGACGAGCACCTGGGCGCGCATCGCCACCTTCGCGTGCGCGCCGACCGCGGCGTCGATCCGCTCCTGGGTGCGGCCCTCGACGCCGTAGGCACGGATCGTGTCCGCCCCGACGACGGACTCCGAGATCGCGCCGAGCATGTCGCCGACCCGCACCCGGACCTGCGCGTAGGCCCGGGACACGAGGCGCTGCAACGGCCGGAAGGCGAAGAACAGCGGGAGGAAGCAGCCCCAGACGAGGAGCGCGAGCTGCCAGGAGTAGACCGCCATGAGGACGGTCGCGACGAGGAGCTGCCCGGTCGACAGCACGAGGAGCAGGCCGCCGAACTGGATGAACGTCGAGATCGTGTCGACGTCGCTCGTCACCCGGGACACGAGGGCACCGCGCCGCTCGGCGTTCTGGCTGAGCACCGACAGGTCGTGGACGTGCCGGAAGGCCTTCGTCCGCAGCGTCGCGAGGCCGGCCTCGGTGGCCCGGAAGATCCGCAGGTTGGCGACGTACGACGACACCCCGGTGAGCAGGACGCCGACGGCCGCGGCCATCGCGAGCCCGACGACGAGCCCGGGCCGCGGCCCGGCCGGGCCGTTGATGCCGCGGTCGATCGTCTGCTGGACGGCGATCGGGACGACGACCTTGCCGGCCGTCGACACGAGGGCCACGAGCAGCGTCACCCGGACGCCGCGGGTGATCTCGGGCGACACCTCGAGCCCGCGCCGCACGGTGGCGACGACGCCGCGGCCGGACGCCGTCGCGATCGTGCTCGAGTCGTGGGAGCCGGTCGCGGCCCGTGCGGTGCGGGACGCCCGGTCGGTGGTGCTCATGAGATCTCCTGCGGCGCGACGTCCGCCTGCTCGGTGCCGGGGCCGGTCTCGCCGGTGTCGGGCGTCGTGCCGTGCTCGCGGAACGCGGCGCGCTCGGCGGCGTCCCGCTCGTAGGCGGTGACGAGGCTGCGGTAGCCGGGGGTCGAGGCGAGCAGCTCGGCGTGGGTGCCGCGGGCCGCCACCCGGCCGTGCTCGAGGAAGACCACCTCGTCGGCGAGCGAGATCGTCGCCATCCGGTACGCGACGACGACGACCGTGGCGCTCTCCCCCGCCCCGCGCAGCCCCTCGAGGATCTGCGCCTCGACGCGCGGGTCGACCGCGGACGTCGCGTCGTCGAGGAGCAGCAGCCGGGGCCGGCGGACGAGCGCCCGGGCCAGCGCGAGGCGCTGCCGCTGCCCGCCGGACAGCGACGCCCCGCGCTCGCCGACCCGGGTGTCGAGACCGTTCGGCAGCGCCGCGACGAACCCGTCGGCGCGGGCCAGCCGCAGCGCGGCCCACACGTCGTCGTCGGTGAGCGTCCCGGTGAGGTCGACGTTGCCGCGGACCGTGTCGTCGAAGACGAAGGTGCTCTGCGGCACGAGCGCCGCGGCCTCGGCGACGCCGCCGCGGCGCAGCGTCCGGACGTCGACCCCGTCGAGCAGCACGTGCCCCGAGCGCGGGTCGACGAGTCGGACGAGCAGCCCGGCGAGGGTCGACTTGCCCGAGCCGGTCGGCCCGACGACGGCGACGGTGCGCCCGGCCACGACGTCGAGGGTGACGTCGAAGAGCACCGGCACGTCCTCGCCGTCGGGGCCGACGTGCGCGTAGCCCGCGCCCGCGACGGCCAGGGCCGCCGGGCCGGACGACGCGGGCCGCGGCTCGGCGTCGCCGTACGCCATCCCGTCGCCGGCGTCGAGCACCGAGCTGACCCGCTCCCAGCCGACGACGGTGCGGGGCAGCTCGCCGAGCACCCAGCCCAGCGCCCGCACCGGGAAGGAGACGAGCGAGAGCAGGTAGGCGACCTGGACGACGTCCCCGGTGACGATCGCGCCGGAGCGGACCCGCCACGTGCCGACCGCGAGCACCGCGAGGACGCCGAGCGTCGGCAGGCCCTCGATGACCGGGTCGAAGGTGCCGCGGGTGCGCCCCACGGCGACGTTGGCGTCGCGCAGGGCGTCGGCGGTCGCGGCGAAGCGGCGGGTCTCGGCGTCCTCGCGGCCGAGGGTCTTGACGACGAGCGCGCCCTCGAAGCTCTCGTGCGCGACCGACGAGACGTCCGCGCGCAGCGCCTGGGCCCGCATGACGAGCGGGCTCATCCGGCGCTGGTAGACGATGTTCGCCGCCATGAGCGCCGGGATGACGAGCAGCCCGACGCCGGCGAGCACCGGGTCGGCGGCGACCATCGCGACGCCCGCGACGGCGAGCATGACGGCGACGCCGAGCGACATCGGCAGCGGCGCGAAGACGCCCCACGTCGCCTCGACGTCCGCGTTCGCGTTCGACAGGAGCTGCCCGGCGGGGTGCCGGTGGTGCCACGACAGCGGCAGCCGCAGGTACTGCCGCGTCACCGCGCGCCGGTAGCGGGCCTGGAGCCGGTACATCGTGATGCCGCCCGCGGCGCGGCGGACGACGACCCCGACGGCGGTGAGCAGTGCGACGAGCGCGATCGGGCCCGCCGCGTCCCACACCTGGGCACCGGTGACCCGGCCGGCGACGAACGCCGGGGCGATGACCGAGTCGGTGACCCGGCCGAGCACGTAGCCGCTGCCCGCCGTGCCGGCGCCGTACAGGGCGCTGCCGAGGACGGCGACCCCGAAGATCACCGGTTCGTCGCGGATGCCGCGGCCGACGACGCGCAGACCCCGGCGGACGACGTCGCGACGGTCCGGGGTCCCGCTCGGGTCACCGGACAGGTCGTCGGCGGGCACAGCACTCCTTCGTGGGCACGGCAGCAGGGCGCCGCGCGAGGTCATGGGATGACTTCAACCATCTCACGGCCGGTTCGCATCCCGCCGCCCGCGTGCGAGGATCCGCCCGTGCCTTCCTACGCCAGCCGCGAACGTGCCGCGCTCGTCGAGGCCCTGCGTGGCGCCGGGCCCGACGCCCCCACCCTCTGCGAGGGCTGGACGACGCGCGACCTGGCGGCGCACCTCGTCGCGCGCGAGCGCCGCGCCGACAGCGGCCCCGGCCTCGTGCTCGGGCCGTTCAGCGGCTGGACGGAGCGGGTCCGGCGCGGCTACGCGGCGAAGGACTACGCCGAGCTCGTCCGGCTCGTCGAGACCGGGCCGCCGCTGCTGTCGGCGTTCTCGCTGCCCGGTGCGGACTCCGCGGCGAACCTCACCGAGCACTTCGTGCACTGCGAGGACGTCCGGCGGGCCCGGCCGGGCTGGGCACCGCGCGACCTGGACGCCGGTCTGCAGGGCGCGCTCTGGAAGGTCGTCACGGTCCGGGCGCGGATGTTCTTCCGCAAGAGCCGGGTCGGTGTCGTCCTCGCCACGCCGGACGGCCGCCGGCACGTCGCCGTGAGCACGGAGCCGTCGGTGACGCTCACCGGCGAGCCCGGCGAGCTCGTCCTCTACGCCTTCGGCCGGACGACGCACGCCCGGGTGACGGTCGACGGCGACCCGGACGCCGTCCGCACCTTCGAGGGCACCCCGCTCGGGATCTGAGCCACCGCGCCGCCCGGGCCGGTCGGAGGACGGCTACCGGACGACGACGCCCGCGGCGGCCATCGCGGCCTTGACCTCGCCGATCGTCAGCTGCCCGAAGTGGAAGACGCTCGCCGCGAGGACGGCGTCCGCACCGGCGGCGACCGCCGGGGCGAAGTGCTCGACCGCACCGGCGCCACCGCTCGCGATGAGCGGAACGGTGACCCGGGCCCGGACCTCGCGGAGCATCTCGAGGTCGAAGCCGGCCTTCGTGCCGTCGGCGTCCATCGAGTTGAGCAGGATCTCCCCCGCGCCGAGCTCGGCCGCGCGGTGCGCCCACTCGACGGCGTCGATCCCGGTGCCCCGGCGGCCGCCGTGCGTCGTCACCTCGTAGCCGGACGGCGTCGTCGTCCCGGGCGGGCAGCGCCGCGCGTCGACGGACAGCACGAGCACCTGGGCGCCGAACCGGTCGGCGACCTCGGCGATCAGCTCGGGCCGGGCGATCGCCGCGGTGTTGACGCCGACCTTGTCGGCGCCCGCGCGCAGCAGCCGGTCGACGTCGTCGACGGTCCGGACCCCGCCGCCGACGGTGAGCGGGATGAAGACCTCCTCGGCCGTGCGGCTGACGACCTCGTAGGTCGTCGCCCGGCTGTCGGCGGACGCGGTCACGTCGAGGAAGGTCAGCTCGTCGGCGCCCTCGGCGTCGTAGCGGCGGGCGAGCTCGACGGGGTCGCCGGCGTCGCGCAGGTCGGCGAAGTTCACGCCCTTGACGACGCGCCCGGCGTCGACGTCGAGGCACGGGATGACGCGGACGGCGA
This sequence comes from Kineosporia sp. A_224, assembly GCF_002198655.1. GTDB lineage: Bacteria > Actinomycetota > Actinomycetes > Actinomycetales > Kineosporiaceae > R-H-3. The sequence goes on along the minus strand of NZ_MWLN01000229.1, from coordinate 35,408 downwards.
CGGGCATGGACTGCACCCTAGGCTGCGGCCCGTGGACGACGCGACGCGGATCCCGGGTGCCGGCGAGGTCGGCACCGACGGCGCGGCCGTCGCGACCGTGGCCGCCGTCCGGGCGCTCGTCGCGGCGCTGCCGCCGACGGCCGCACCGGTCGTCGTCGGGGTCGACGGGCCGAGCGGCGCCGGCAAGACGACGTTCGCGGACCTGCTCGCCCGCGGGCTGCGCGGCCCGGACGGCGGGCCGGCGGTGCCCGTCGTGCACCTCGACGACCTCTACCCGGGCTGGGACGGCCTCGACGCCGCCGTCCCGCGGCTCGTCGACGGCGTCCTCGCACCGCTCGCGAGCGGTCGCCCGGCGGGCTACCGGCGCTGGGACTGGGCCGCCGGCGCCGACGGCGCGACGGTCGCCGTGCCCGCGGCGCCGCTGCTCGTCGTCGAGGGGGCCGGCTGCGGCGCCGTGGCCTGCGCGCCCTACCTGTCGCTCCTCGTCTGGCTCGACGGGCCGCCGGCCTGGCGCCGCGAGCGGGCGCTGGCGCGCGACGGCGCGACGTACGGCCCGCACTGGGAGCGCTGGGCGGCCCAGGAGCGGGCGCACTTCGCCCGCGAGGGCACCCGGCCCCGGGCCGACCTCGTGCTCGAGCGCGGCCCCCGGAACTCGGTGGGCGACGGCGCCCCGCCCGGCTAGCGTCTGCGGGGTGAGCCTGGACTTCCGCACCGTGGACCCCGCCTCCCCCGCCCTGACGAGGTTCCTCGAGAACGTGGCGTTCGTCTTCCACGACGACCATCCCGTGACCGCGGAGCGGGTCGACGCCCGGCGGCCGTTCTACGCCGGCCAGCGCCTCACGGGCGCGTTCGACGGCGACCTCTGCGTCGGCACGTTCCGGTCCTGGGACACCACCCTCAGCGTCCCCGGGGGCAGCGTCGTCGCGGACGCCGTGAGCACGGTCACCGTGCGCCCGACGCACCGGCGCCGCGGCGTCCTCACCCGGCTCATGCACGACGACCTCGCCGCGGCCGCCGGCCGCGGCGTCCCGGTGGCGATCCTCTTCGCCTCCGAGGGCCTCATCTACGGCCGCTACGGCTACGGTGTCGCGACCCGGACGGCGTCCGTCGAGGTCGACGTCCGGCGCGCGCACGTGCACCCGAGCGCTCCCCGGTCCGGCCGGGTCGACGTCGTCCCCGGCGCGCGCGCCCGGGAGGTGGCCGAGGCCGTCTTCGCGGCGGCCCGCCGCCCCGGCGAGATCGACCACTTCCCGCACTGGTGGGACTCCTACTTCGGCACCGCGACGATGCCCGGCGACACCCCGCCGCTGCGGCACCACGTCGTCCACACCGCGGACGACGGCACCCCGACCGGGTTCCTCGGCTACCGGGTCAAAGAGGACTGGCAGGAGCGGTCGATCGAGACCGTCGTGCACGTCGACGAGCTGCGGGCCGCGACGCCGCAGGCCTACGTGGCCCTCTGGCGCTACCTCGCCGAGCTCGACCTCGTGAAGACGGTGAAGGCCGGCGAGCGCCCGGTGGACGAGCCGCTCACCGGGCTGCTCACCGACGTCCGGGCCGTCCGGCTCGGGCCGCTGCTCGACTTCCAGTGGCACCGCCTCCTCGACCCGGCGGCCGCGCTGTCGGCCCGCCGCTACGAGCGGCCGGGCACGGCGGTCCTCGAGGTCGTCGACCCGGTCGGCGGCTGGGCGGCGGGCACGTACACGCTCGAGGTCGGGGACGACGGGCGCGGGGTCTGCACCCGGACGCCCGGTGCGAACGCCGGCGTGACGCTGCCGGTCGACGTGCTCTCGGCCGTCTGGCTCGGCGGCGGGGACCTGCGCGCGGCCGGCTGGGCGGGGCTCGCCGTCGAGCACTCGGACGGCGCCCTCGCGGGACTGGCCGCGCTGCTGCGGACGGCGGAGCCGCCGTACTCGGGAACGATCTTCTGATCCGGCACGGTCTGCTGCACCGGCGCGATCGCCGGACGGCCGGGTGACCTTGGTCCCTGGCCGCGGTCCGATCCGGCCCGGAGGCCCGTTCCGGGGCGCGAACACGGTCAGGTGACAGGCCCTCGGTGCCGATCGAGCACACATGTGGCCGACGTACAGTGAGCGCGTGCCGGCGTCCACGACCGTTCCGAGCGCCCCTCACCGGGTCGCGCGCGCCGTCGTCGTCGCCGCCCTCGTCACCCCGGCCGTCGTCGCCGCCCACCTCCTGACCCGCGGGCAGCTCCCCGGGGCGACCGGCCTCGCCGCCGTCGCCGCGCTCGCCGGGCTCGTGACACTGCTCGTCCCGGCCGGTGGCCGGTTCCGGCTGGCGACCGTCGTCGTCACCGCCCAGGTCGCCGGTCACACCCTGCTCGCGCTGACCACCCCTGGTGGCGCCGGCGCAGGCTGCCTGCCGGCGGTCGGCCGTGGCGCCCAGGCGGGGCTGCACCTCGCGATGCTCCGCGCCGACGCCGTCTGCGCCCCGGGCACGTTCGCGGCGGGCCCGACCCTGACCGCCCTCGTCGGCGCCGTCCTCACCGGGGTCGCCGTCGTCGCCGGCCACGTCGCGCTCGGCGCCCTCGCGGCCCGGCTCGTCGTCGCCGGCGAGGTGCTCGCCGCGACCGTCGCCGACCTCGTCGCCGTCGTCGTGCCGGCCCTGCCCGCCCGCGTCGCGCTCGTCCCGGTCGCGCCGCGCCGCACCCTCCCGGAGGACGACGAGCGGCCCGTGGTCGCCCGGCTCGACGGCCCGGCGCCGCTGCGCCGGCGCGGCCCGCCCGTCACCGTCTGACCGTCGTCCGACCTCGCGGCCGACCTGCCGCCCTCGCGCCCGAGCGCGTCCCCGCACCGCCGTCCGCCCCGCGCGGCGACCACCGGTGCGCCGTCCACGCCCCACGACCACCGGGCCCGCCCCGGTACGGAGTCCCCATGACCACCCTGACCACCCGCCTCGCGGCGGGCCGGCCGACGTGGCAGCCCTGGCTGTCCACCGCCGCCCGGCTGTTCCTCGCCGGCGTCCTCGCCGTCGCCGGCTGGCCCAAGCTCCTCGACGCCGAGGGCACCGTCCGCAGCGTGCGGGCGTTCCAGATCCTCCCCGAGGGGCTCGTGCGGCCCTTCGCGTACGGGCTGCCGATGGTCGAGCTGGTGCTCGCGCTCCTGCTCGTGCTCGGCCTCGGCACCCGGATCGCCGGCGCCGCGACCGCTGTCCTCATGATCGTGTTCCTCGGCGGCATCGCGTCCGCCTGGGCGCGCGGCCTGGCCATCGACTGCGGCTGCTTCGGCAACACGGGGAACGCCGTCCCCGACCCGGTCCCCGGCTACGTCCGGGACATCTTCCGCGACCTGCTGTTCCTCGGGGCCGCCGTGCTGCTCACGCTGAGCCCGCGCAGCCGGTTCTCCGTCGACGGGCTCCTCGGGCTGACGCCCGAGCCGCTGCCCGCCCCTGAGCCCGTCCCGTCCACCACC
>NZ_MWLN01000229.1:0-31971 GCF_002198655.1 Kineosporia sp. A_224 | reverse complement strand
TCCACCACCCCGTCCACCACCTCGACCACCACCTCGACCACCCGGAGCACGAAGTGACCAACGCCCGTACCGCGAAGAGCGCCCGCGAGAAGTCCGCCGAGATGCGGGCGCAGGCCGCCCGCCAGGAGACCCGCAAGCGCAGCACCCTCGTCCTGGCGGCGGTCCTCGCCGTCCTCGCCGTGGCCGTCGGGGCCACCGTCCTGGTCCGCACGGCGACGCACAACCAGTCCGTCGCGCAGGCCGCCGCCGAGGCGCCGCCCGGGAACGTCAACGGCAACGGCGGCATCGTCGTGGGCGACGGCGGCGCGAAGGTGACCATCACCAGCTACGAGGACTTCCAGTGCCCGGCGTGCGCCTCGTTCGAGAAGGCCAACGCGACGCAGATCGAGAAGTGGGTCGCGGACGGCACGGTGAAGGTGGAGTACCGGCCGATCGCGTTCCTCGACGAGCAGTCGACGACCGGCTACTCGACCCGGGCCCTCGTCGCCGCCGCGGCGGTCGTCGACAAGACGCCGTCGGCGTTCCCGGCCTTCCACAAGGTGCTCTTCGCGAACCAGCCGGCCGAGGGCTCCGCGGGCCTGGACGACGCCACGCTCGTCGACCTCGCGGGCCAGGCGGGCGGCGACAGCGCCGCCGTGCAGACCGCGCTCTCGCAGGGGAAGTTCAAGGGCTGGACGGCGAAGGTCACCGACGCCTTCTTCACGGCGAAGTACACGGGGACGCCGACGATCCTCGTCAACGGGACCCAGCTCAAGGACTGGTCGCCGACCGCTCTCGCCGCGGCCGTCGAGAAGGCCGCCGCCTGACGTCCCGCACCGCAGCGACCGCTGCCGCGGGTGCCGGGACTGGTCCCGGGCCCGCGGCAGCGGCATGCTGGCCCGCGTGACGCACGATCCCGACCCGCCGCCGGACGTCCGGGTCCCGCTGCCGGCGTCGCTCGCGCAGCCGTCGTGGCGGCGCTGGGTGCCGGCGCTCGTCACGGCCGTCGCGATCGGGATGCACCTCGTCATGGGCGTCCCCTACGCGGCGTCGGGGCTGCTCGCCCCGGGCTGGGCCGTGGCCCTGCTCGCCGTCTGGTGGCTCGTCCTCGGCGGGGTGCTGCTCCTGCTCGCCGCCCGGCGCAGCCTCTTCGTCCTCGTGGTGCCGCTCGTCGCGCTGCTCACCTGGGTGGCGGTGGTGTCCGCCGGTGACGCCTGGCTCGGCTGGACGGCCTGACGACGCGAGCCGCGGCGGGAGGGTCAGTCGTCGCGCTCGGTGCGGCTGTGCAGGGCGACGAGCGTCGCGAGCCGGCTCGCCTCGGCCCGGCCGTGGGCGCCGTCCGCGCGCTGGATCGCCATGACGGCGAGCGTGTCGCCGTCCGACAGGTCGAGCGTGACCCACGGGTCGCCGTCCCCGAACCGGACGTCGACGACCTGCGCCCACTCGAGGTCGCGCCGCGTCGTGAGGTTGCGGACGGCGAGGCCGCCCTGCGCGGGCACGGCGGCGACGAGCGCGAACCGGGACAGCACCCACCCGACGGCCGCCGCGACGGCGAGGAACCCGACGCGGTCGTACCAGGCGAGCTGGAAGCCCTCGCGGCTCGGCAGCCCGAACGCGAGGAGCGCGAAGACCAGCCCCTGCGCGATCGCCACCGTCGTGGCGACCCGGCGGCCGCGCACCGACCGGAAGGGCAGGTGCAGCCGGGCCTCCCGGCCGTCGGCCCCCGCGGGGACCTGTCCGCCGCTCACAGCCGGCACGCGTGGATGCCGGTGACGAGGATGGCCCGGGCGCCGAGGGCGTACAGGTCGTCCATGACCTGGTTCGTCCGGGACCGCGGCACCATCGCCCGGACGGCGACCCAGCCCTTGTCGTGGAGCGGCGACACCGTCGGGGACTCCAGCCCCGGGGTGATCGCGCAGGCGTTCTCGACGTGCTCGACGCGGACGTCGTAGTCCATGAGGACGTACTGCCGGGCTACGAGGACGCCCTGCAGCCGGCGGACGAGGACGTCGACGGCGTCGTCCTGACCGGCGCCGGTGCGGCGGACGAGGACCGCCTCGGAGCGCAGGATCGGCTCCCCGAAGATCTCCAGCCCGGCGGCGCGCAGCGTCGTCCCGGTCTCGACGACGTCGGCGATGACGTCGGCGACCCCGAGCCGGACGGCGGTCTCGACCGCACCGTCCAGCCGGACGACGCCGGCGGTCACACCGTGCTCGGCGAGGTGCCGCTGGACCAGCCCGGCGTAGCTCGTCGCGATCCGGCGGCCCTCGAGGTCTGCGAGCGTGGACGCCGTCCCCGCCTTCGCCGCGAACCGGAAGGTCGAGCCGCCGAACCCGAGGGGCACGACCTCCTCGGCGTCCGCGCCGGAGTCCAGGAGCAGGTCCCGGCCGGTCACGCCGACGTCGAGGGTGCCCGCCCCGACGTAGAGCGCGATGTCGCGCGGGCGCAGGAAGAAGAACTCGACGTCGTTCGCGGCGTCGACGAGGACGAGCTCGCGGTGGTCCCGGCGCTGCTTGTAGCCGGCCTCGCGGAGCATCTCCGAGGCCTCCTCGGAGAGGGCACCCTTGTTCGGGACGGCGACGCGGAGCATGGCAGGACCTTCCGGATACGGCGGGGGTGCAGGGACGGGTCGGAGGACGACGCCGTCACAGATGCTTGTAGACGTCCTCGAGGGTGAGCCCGGACGCGACCATGAGCACCTGGAGGTGGTAGAGCAGCTGCGAGATCTCCTCGGCGGCGCGGTCCCGGCCCTCGTGCTCGGCGGCCATCCAGACCTCGGCGGCCTCCTCGACGATCTTCTTGCCGATCGCGTGGACGCCGGCGTCGAGGGCGGCGACCGTGCCGGAGCCGGCCGGGCGGGTCACCGCCTTCTCGCTGAGCTCGGCGAACAGGGCCTCGAAGGTCTTCACGTCCGCCAAGGCTAGGGCACGCCGGCCGCGCCGCTACGGGCGGCCGGTGAGGCGGTAGAGCGTGACGGCGGTCGTGACGGCCGCGGTGGCCGCCTCGTACCCCTTGTCCTCCTTCGACCCGGGCAGCCCGGACCGCTCGAAGGCCTGCTCGACCGTGTCGCACGTGAGGACGCCGAACCCGACGGGGACGCCGGTCTTCACGCTGACCTCGGTGAGCCCGACGGTCGCGGCCTGGCAGACGTAGTCGAAGTGCGGCGTCCCGCCGCGGACGACGACGCCGAGCGCGACGACGGCGTCGAACCCGTGGCTCGCGAGCCGCTGGGCGGCCACGGCGAGCTCGAAGGTGCCGGGCACGTTGACGGCGACGACCTCGTCGACCTTGCAGTCCTCGAGGCCGCGCCGGGCGCCGGCCAGGAGCCCGCCCATGATCTCGGAGTGCCAGGAGGCGTGGACGATCGCGACCCGCAGCGCGGAGCCGTCCGCCAGGGTCGTCGGTGCACCTTCGCCGCTCATCGCAGCCCTCCAGCCTCGTCGCCGACAGGTTCGAGCACGTGCCCCATCCGGTCTGCCTTGGTCCGCAGGTACGCCCGGTTGTGCTCGGACGCGCCCACGAGGAGCGGTACCCGGACCCGGACCTCCACGCCGTGGGCGCGCAGGCCGTCGACCTTCTCCGGGTTGTTCGTCAGAAGTCGCACCGCGCTGTAGCCCAGATCACGCACGATCGCGGCGGCGGCCCCGTACTCGCGGGCGTCGACGGGCAGCCCCTGCTCGACGTTCGCCGACACCGTGTCGTGCCCGAGGTCCTGCAGCGCGTACGCCGTGAGCTTGGCGAGCAGCCCGATCCCGCGGCCCTCGTGGCCGCGCAGGTAGACCACCGCGCCGCCGTCCTCGGCGACCGCGCGCAGCGATGCGGCGAGCTGCGGGCCGCAGTCGCAGCGCAGCGAGCCGAAGCCGTCGCCGGTGAGGCACTCGGAGTGGACCCGGACGAGCGGGGCGCCGTCCGACGTCGGCGCGACGAGCGCGACGTGCTCGGCGCCGGTGAGCAGGTCGCGGTAGCCGTGCGCGGTGAACGTGCCGAACCGGGTCGGGAGCGTCGTCGTGGAGTCCCGCTGCACCCGGGCGCGGCCGGGCTCGCGGACGGGCAGCCGGGTGAGGAGCTGGGCGACGTCCTCGTGCCGGCGGCGGTACTCGGCGAGGTCCGCGATGCTCACCAGCGGCAGGCCGAACTCGTCGGCGAGGCGGCGCAGCCCGGGCAGCCGGGTCGTGCCGCCCTCGTCGTCGACGACCTCCGCGATGACCCCGACCGGCGCCAGGCCCGCGAGCCGGCAGAGGTCGACGGCGGCCTCGGTGTGCCCGGGCCGCTCGAGGACGCCCCCGGGCCGGGCCCGCAGCGGGAAGACGTGCCCGGGGCGGGTGAGGTCGCCGGCGGTCGTCGCCGGGTCGGCGAGCGCCCGCAGCGTCGTGGCCCGGTCGGCCGCGCTGATCCCGGTCGTCACGCCGTGCCGGGCGTCGACGGAGACGGTGTACGCCGTCCCCTTCGCGTCCTCGTTGACGGCGACCATCGGCGGCAGCGCGAGGATGTCGGCGAGGTCGTCCGGCATCGGCGCGCAGAGCACGCCCGAGGTGTGCCGGACGGTCCAGCCGATCCAACGCGGTGTCGCGTGCGCCGCGGCGAGGATGACGTCGCCCTCGTTCTCGCGGTCCTCGTCGTCGACGACGAGGACCGGCAGGCCGTCACGGATCGCGGCGATCGCGGCCTCGACCGGGTCGAGCCGGACGGCGTCCGGGGCCTCGTGCCGCACGGCGGCCTCCTCCGTGCGCTGCTCGGCGGTCATCACGCCACCTCCTGGTAGTTCGGGTCGGCGACGGTCTGCTCCTGGCGGGACGCCTTGGCCCACACGAAGAAGCCCCAGACGACGAAGGCGCCGTAGACCAGGTAGAGCACCGCCGAGGGGTACAGCTGGGCCCGCAGCAGCAGCGGCACCCCGACGGCGTCCACGGCGATCCAGACGAGCCAGAAGTCGACCCAGCCGCGGGCCATCGCGTACGTCGCGAGGAGCGAGCCGGTGAAGATCCAGGCGTCCGCCCAGACCGGCGGGAAGGAGCCGAGGGCGCTGAACACCGGGGTGAGGACGCCGACGAGCACCGCGGCGACGACCACGAGCGCGGCGCGCTCGGGCCACGTCGCCCAGCGCGGGGTCACAGGCGAGCCGCCGTCGTGCCGGCTGCGCGTCCACCGGACCCAGCCGTAGGCGGAGACGACGACGAACATGATCTGCCGGGCCGCCTGGCCGAGCAGGTTCTCGCCCTGCGGGGTGTTGAAGGCCGCCCCGAGGAAGACCGTGAAGAGCAGCACGTTGCCGACGATCCCGACCGGCCAGGCCCAGACCCGGCGGCGCATCCCGCCGACGGCGCTCGCCAGGCCGAACGCGTTGCCGACGATCTCGCGCCAGAGGATGTCGTGGCCGCCGATCGTCAGCGTCTGGTTGAGCGCGGTGTCGACGACCTCCGCGAAGCCGCTCACGCCGGGACCTCCGCGGCCGCGGGACGCGCGAGCATCCGCTCGACGTACTTCGCGAGGACGTCGACCTCGAGGTTGACGACCTCGCCGGGCGCCCGGCGGCCGAGCGTCGTCCGGGCGAGCGTCTCGGGGATGAGCGAGACGGTGAACGTCGTGGCGGTGCTGCCGTCCGGCAGCCCCCAGCCGTCGTCCACCGACGCGACGGTGAGCGAGATGCCGTCGACGGCGACGGAGCCCTTCTCGACGACGTAGCGCGCGAGGGTGTCGGGGACGGCGATCCGGACGACCTCCCAGCGGTCCCCCGGCACCCGCTCGACGACCGTGCCGGTGCCGTCGACGTGGCCCTGGACGACGTGCCCGCCGAAGCGGCCGTCCGCCCGCATGGGGCGCTCGAGGTTGACCGGTGTGCCCGGGCCCAGGCCCGCGAGCGACGTCCGGCGCAGGGTCTCGAGCATGACGTCGGCGGTGAAGGTGTCGCCGTGCTGCTCGATGACGGTCAGGCAGATCCCGTTGACGGCGATCGAGGCCCCGTGGAAGGCGTCGCTCGTGACGAGCGGGCCGCGCACGGTGATCCGTGCCGACTCGGCGCCCGGCTCCAGGCCGACCACCTCGCCGAGCTCCTCGACGATCCCGGTGAACATCAGGCACTCACTTCCGCGGGGACCTGGGGAGGCGTGGACGGCGCCGCGGCGGTCCCGGCCGCGGCGTCCGTGGTGGTGCTCTTCTCGTGCCGGCCCGACGGGGCGAGCACGGGGTGGGCGGTGATCCGGACGTCGCCGTCGAGCACGGCGACGTCCGTGACATCGAGCCGGACGACGTCGGCGATGCTCCGGACGCCGAGGTCGCCGACGGCGCTCGCACCGGCGCCGAGCAGGGCGGGCGCGACGTAGGCGAGGACCTCGTCGACGGCGCCGGCGGCGAGGAACGCGGCGGCGAGCGTCGGGCCGCCCTCGAGCCAGACGTGGCGCACCTCGCGGGCGGCCAGCGCCGCTAGGACCTCGTGCGGGTCGCGGGTGCGCAGGTGCAGGGTCGGTGCGGCGTTGTCGAGGACGCGCGCCCCGGCGGGGATGTCGGTGTGGCCGACGACGACCCGCAGCGGCTGGCGGCCGACGGGGCGGCCGTCGGCGTCCCGGACGGTGAGGTGCGGGTCGTCCGCGAGGACCGTGCCGGTGCCGACGACGACCGCACCGGTCTCGGCCCGGCGGGCGTGCACGTCGGCCCGGGACGCCGCGTTCGTGATCCAGCGGCTCGAGCCGTCGGCGGCGGCGCTGCGGCCGTCGAGGGTGCCGGCGAACTTCCACGTGACGAACGGGCGGCCGGTGCGGACGGCGTGCAGCCAGCGCCGGTTGAGCGCCTCGGCGTCCTCGGCGAGGACGTGCTCCTCGACGTCCAGCCCCGCCGCGCGCAGCACGCTCGCACCGCCGGCGGCGTCCGGGTTGGGGTCGGAGGCGCCGACGACGACCCGGGCGATCCCGGCGTCGATGAGGGCCTGGCTGCACGGGCCGGTGCGGCCGGTGTGGGTGCAGGGCTCGAGCGTGACGACCGCCGTCCCGCCCCGCACGGCGCCGGCCGCCCTGGCCAGCGCGTCGACCTCGGCGTGCGGAGTACCGGCCCCGCGGTGCCAGCCCTCCCCCACGACGCCACCGGCTCGGTCGAGGATCACGCAGCCGACCTGGGGGTTCGCGCCGCCGGCGGGGCCGCGGGCGGCGAACGTCAGGGCGCGGCGCATCGCCGCGACCTCCGTGGGGCTCGCCATCGCCTGGACCCTCCTGCCTCGTGCCGGTGGTGCTCGGGCACGGGCTCCGGGGTGGTGCGACGGCGGTCGTGAGGGCTCCGCCGTGGTGGCCGGGCTCTCGACACGTCGTCACGCGACGCCGACCCCTGCGCAGGTCGATGACCTGCACGGACGTCGCCGCCGTGCGTGCTGCCTCCCATCCGGACTCTCACCGTCGGTCCCGGAGTTCCACCGGGTCAACCGGCCGCTGGCTGCGGTCGGGTCGCGGACTGTCACCGCCGGTTCGGATTTTCACCGACCCCGGAGCACGCGTGCGTAACGCTCCACAGTATGCACAGCGAAGGCTCGAAGGACAGACCCACCCGGCTGGGAGCGGGCTGTGACGTTCGTGGCGCCGCGGGCGGGAATGCCGTCGGCGGTGCCGGAAAAGGTGGTGCCTCCGCCCGGACCTGGCCCCTACGGTCGCCGACATGATCGAGGACCCGGACGGCGAGCCGACCGACCACTTCCACGTGTCGTCGACGCTCAACCGGGCGTCGATCCTGCGGCACGGGCTCGACGTGTCGAAGATGGGCGCCGCACCGGGGATCGCCGGCAGCAGCCGGCCCGAGGCGGACGGCGTCTTCGTCGCCCGCGGCCGGCACGAGGCGCAGTGGTTCGTCCGGATGAACAACACCGGCGGCCCGGTCGACGTCTGGCAGGTCGCGGACGTCGATCTCATGACGCTCGAGGACAACGGGAACGGGTACGAGTACGTACCCGGCACGGTGCCCGCCGGCCGGCTCCGGCTCGTGGCGCGGGACCTTCCGGTCGCGGTCCGGGACAGCGCCGACGACGACTGGGCCGTCGCGCCGTCCTGGGACCCGTCGTCCGCCTGACGCCGGCTCGCGCGGCCTACCCGTCGGCGCCGGCGTCGATGCCGAGGAAGCGCCGGACAGCGGCGGCGCCCTCGACCTCGACGGGCGCGTCCGGACGTCGGAACGCCTCGGGGGTGAGCAGCAGGCCGCGGTTGACGGCGCACTCCTCCGGTCGTCGCTTCATGCGGACGTCGCCGTTCGGCACGTAGCCGACCTTGCGGCTCACGGCGAGCGACGCCGGGTTGTCCAGGAAGGCCGCCGACGTGACCTCCTCGAAACCGAGGTGGTCGAAGGCGAGCACGCACATCGCCTGCCGCATCCGGGTGCCGATCCCCTGGCCCTGGAACCGCTGCCCCAGCCAGGACCCGGTCTCGCCGGTGCGGGTCACGAGGAAGTCCTGGGTGCTGACCCCCTGGACGCCGACCACCTCGCCGTCGCGCCGGACGACCAGGTCGATCGACCAGCGCCCGGGCGTCGTCCGGCCGCGGACCTCCCAGTAGTGGCGCAGGTAGTTCGCCGGGAGCTCGTCGGGCGGGGCGTCGGTCCACGGCATGGAGAACGGCATCCGGTCCTTGTCGTGGATGCCGTCGAGGACCAGGGCGACGAGGTCGGGCAGGTCGTCGTCCCGCACCGGCCGCAGCTCGAGGTCGCCGAGGCGGACGCGCAGGCCGAAGATCGGCCAGAGGTCGGTGAGGGCAGGGTTCATGGGTTCACGGTAGGAGCCGGTTCATGGTCTCCCAACCGGGTTTCCGGTGCTCCGGGCCGGACGTGCTACTCCGTCAGGGCCCCGAACTGTCGGACGACACCGTCGAGGAAGTCGCGAGGCCGTTCGGGGACGGCGAGTAGCGCCCACCGAGCATGGAACACGGTCCGGCCGACGCCTCGAGTGCGCGCGCACGGCCCCGAGCGTGGTGTCGATGACGCCGGCGAATCGACGGGCCTTGGAGGTCGCGGCGGCGTGGCCCGAGCTTCACGCCGGGGTCTGCGGGCTGCCCGCTGCACTGAGGACGATCGTCAGGGCACCGCTGGACTGTCGCTCGCGATCTGTTGCAACAGAAGGACATAGATTCGAACGCCTGTTCGATTATTGAGTCGATGTCCGATAGACTCGGATCATGACTCAGTGGCCCCCGACGCGGTCCGACGATGCGGGCGACATCGGTGACGACGACCTGCCGGCCGACCCGCTCGGTGGTGAGATCCGTTTGACTTCAGCCGATCTCGCGGACGATCCGGGCGAGGACGACGAGCTGCAGCAGGCGATCGTCGACGCTCACGCCGACCGGCTGATCGACGAGTGGTGGGCGGATCCGGTGGCGGCGCAGCGGGACTGGGACGCCGCGCTCGCCGCGCTGTACGCGCAGGTCGGTGCTGATGATCGGCGGGACGCGGTCGAGCGGCGGGCCTCGCTGGACGGTCTGCCTGGGGTGGGGTCGTTCACGGCAGGGCTCGAGGTCCTCACCGGTGCACCCGGGTGGACGCCGGCCCAGGCCGCGACCGAGGGGTTCGTCGACGTCCTGCAGGACGGTGCGATCTCCTTGGTGGCGGCCGCGCGCAGGCAGGAGAACCACGCCGTGTGGTTGCAGGTCGCCGGCGCGGAGAAGGTCGTCAGCGCCTGCACCGGGAACACCCCGTCACTGCCGCGGAGGACCCGCTCCGGGCGGCGGCTCATGGACGACGAGGACGTCCTGGTCGCCGGCGAGGTCGCGGTCGCGCTGGCGTGTGCCGCGGGGATCACCCGCAGCAGGGCCGACTTCCTGGTCGAAGCCGCAGGAGTGCTCATCGCCGACGCGAAGCTGCCGCTCACCGCGCAGTACCTGCGCGAGGGCCGGCTCGACTGGCCCCGGCTCCGCCTCGTCCTGTCCCGCACCCGTGCCCTGACCGCTGAAGCCGCGCAAGCCGTCGAGGAGCTCGTCTACGTGACTCGCGGGGTGCTGGACGGTGGGACCCGCCGGTTCGAGAACGCCTTGACTGCCGCGCTCCTGGCTGTCGATGCCGAGGCCGAGACCAAGCGGCGTGAACGCAACCGCAAGGGCCGCCGGGTCAGCGTCCAGACCACCGACGACGGCGCGGCCCTGTTCACCGCCGTGGGCCCCGGCGAGGCGATCACCGCGGCCTACAACGGCCTCGACGCCGCCGCCCGCTACCTCCGCGCCCACGGGGACCTCCGCACCCTGGAGCAGCTCCGCCACGACCTGTTCGTCAGCGGCTGCACCAGCGGTTACCTGCCCGTCCCCGCAGATGCCCTCCCGGTTCCGCCGGGGTGCGTCCCCGGTGACGGCACCGCCGGGGGCGCCGACAGGGGCGGCATGGAGACCAGCGACCGAGTCGATGCTCACGATCGTCCGACCGAGAGCATCGACGAGGCGTCGGTACCCGAGTGGTTCACCACCACCTGGCCCGAGGTCCAGGTCGCGGTCAACGTCACCCTGACCGCCGAGACGCTCATGGGTCTGGTCAACGACCCCGGCACCCTGCAGGGCTACGGGCCGATCCCCGCCGACGCGATCCGTGACCTGGTCAAGAACGGTGTCTTCCGGTGCCTGGTCGTCGACGGTGAGCACGGCACGGTGCTCGGGGTCGGGAAGAACACGTTCAGCCCCGGGTACGTCGCGAGCGAACGCCTCAAGCTGCTCATCGAGCACGCCGCCCCGACCTGCACCGGACCGCACTGCGTGAGGCCTTCCTGGCGCTGCGATCTCGACCACGCGAAGCCCTACGCGCGCGGCGGTTCTACGTGCAGCTGCAATGTGAACCCGCTCTGCCGACCCTGCCATCGGCTCAAGACCGCCGGGCTGCTGGTGCCGGAACAACGCGACGATCCCGACGCCCCACCCGGCACCACCACCTGGACGACCCGCACCGGACGCGCCTACACCGCACTCCCGCACGCCCCGCTGCCGCGGCCCGCGACGATCGCGTCCCCCGCAACGGACGACCCGCCGCCCTTCTAGTGGCGTGTCTCAGCGGCGACGTCAGTGTTGCCGTCGAGGTCACGTGTGGGCGGGCGGGAGCTGCTCGGCTGAAAGTTGGTCGAGAACGTCGCGGAGCTCGGGGAGTTCGTTGGCGATCTGCTTCTTGGCGGCGTAGCTCTCGGCTTCGACGATCGCCTGTTCGAGCAGGCCAACCAAGGTCGCTCTGGGGTTTGCGGTGAGCTCATGCTGAACGGCTGCCTGAACGACCAGCAGCGACTTTGACATGCTGAACCGGCCTGTCCGCACACCTTGGAACTCGTTCGGGGCCAGGCGGCCGTCGACGTGGAAGACGACGTTGACGCACAGCGGGCTGGCGACGCCGGCGGACAGTGCCCGCGTCTCGAGGGAGAGCGAGCCGATCGTTCGGCTCCAGGTCATGCTCTGGGTGTCGGAGTCTCCCAGGACGGCCCCGAGAGTGAGTGCGGGCATGACCACCGGGTCGGTCATCGTGTGGTCTCCCGTTGCTGCCTGGTCGCCTTGGCGAGGATGGTGTCGGCGTCCTTGGTCCAGATGAACGGCTGGCAGCGTTCGTTCCAGGCGTCGATGTAGGTACCGATCGCGGTCTCGAGGTCGGCCACCGATGCGAATGTGCCGCGCCGGAGGGCTTGCCTGGTGATGATCCCGAAGAAGACCTCGACCAGGTTCAGCCAGGAGCCCGAAGTCGGGGTGAAGTGCAGGGTGACCCTGGGGTTCTTGGCCAGCCAGGCGTTGACCTTCGGGTGCTTGTGGCTGCCGTAGTTGTCGACCACGACGTGGAGCCGGCGACGTGGGTAGGCCTTGGCGACCTGCCGCAGGAACGTCAGGAACTCCTGGTGACGGTGCCGCGGGAAGCGGGCGTCGGTGACCCTCCCGGTAGCGACCTCCAACGCCGCGAACAGGGTCGTAGTGCCGTGCCGGACGTAGTCGTGGGTCCGCGTGGCGGGCAGGCCCGGCCGCAGCGGCAGGATCGGTGCGGTCCGGTCCAGTGCCTGGATCTGCGACTTCTCATCGACGCAGAGCACGACGGCGCGCTCGGGCGGGTCCAGGTAGAGGCCGACGATGTCGCGGATCTTGGCTTCCAGCAGCGGGTCGGTGGAGAACTTGAAGGTCCCGAACCGGTGCGGCTGGATCCCGAAGGCCTTCCACACCCGCGCCACGCTCGCATGCGACACCGGCCGACCGTCACGACGCAGCCGGTCGGCGAGCAATCTGCTGGACCACTGCGTGATCCCCAGCTCGGCAGGCGGCTTGGTCAACGTGATGGCCAGGATCTCGTCCCGGACCGTCTGCGGGATCGTCGCCGGCTTACCCGACCGTGGTTCGTCGGCCAGACCCGACAGACCCTGTTCGGCGAACCGTGACCGCCACCGGATCACTGTCGGCTCTGAGCAACCTACCCGTTCGGCGATCTGTACCCCGGACAGGCCCTCAGCCGCGAGCAGCACAATCCTGGCCCGCTCGACCTCCCGCGCCGGCAACCCCTCAGCCCGGACGCGCCGACGCAACTCCGTCCTCGCAGGCTCCGACAGCAACACCGTCCGCACCGCGTTCGCCATGCTCGACTATCGCAGGCCCAACACTGACAGGACTACTGCGACACGACACTAGTGGTCCACGTCGACGGCTCCTCTTGCTACCCCTCGTAGAAGCCGGAGCGGCGGCCGGCGAACTGGCGCTGGGCGAACCGTTCGCCCCACGCGGGGGTGAACGGCCGATCGGGGTGGACCTCGTTGAGAGCCGCGAGGAACTGGGGCCAGCCGTTGCCGTCGGTGAGGACCCACAGCCGGCCGCCGCTGCGCAGCCTCAGCCAGCCGAATCCGGGGATCAGGTTGCCGTTGCCGTCGAGGTCGGCCACGGCGAGCTCACGCCGACGGAGGACCGCTCGCCAGACGACCCGGTCACCTACGACGTCCACCGTGTGTGCCATGAGCCAGAGGAACCAGACGCCGTTCCAGGTGAGCACCACGACGAACATGGCCACGAAGCCTGCGGGCTCCGTGCCGCGGACGGCAGAGACGACCATGCTCACGGCGACGACGGCCATGGCGCCGAGGCCGATCGGCAGCGACCACTGCTGCCGCGTGTTCCGGAACCCGAACACCTTCTCGGACATCGGCCACCTCCTCCTCGTCACGTCTGACGGCCGGTGCCTGGCACCGGCTCCGTCCATCAGCGTGGCTGCGCCGGGAGCAGTGCTCAGAGTCGCATCACCCCCGCCTGAGCCGGCTCGAAACCGCACGCGGAGAGGTAGAACGGGGCCAGGTCCGGGGTGAAGTCGACGTGGAGCCACTCGCAGCCGGCCGCCCGGACGTTCGTCTCGGCGACGTCGACGACGGCACGCCCGACGCCCTGGTGCCGCCTCCGGCGGGCGACCATGACGTCCTGCAGCCAGGCGTGCGCGAGACCGTCCCAGAGCACGTTGACGAACCCGACCAGACCGTGGGCATCGCGTGCTGTCACCCAGCCGAGGCTGTGGGCCGTCACGAGGCGCTGCCAGTCCCACTCGTCGTCGCTGAACACCTCCGTCCCGAACGCCTCGGCGTGCAGCGTGTTGACCGCGGCGTTGGTGAACTCGCCGCGCCAGGTGAAGGTCAGGTCCATCGCGTCACTGTGGCAGCGGTCACCCGCGGGACCAAGCTCTTCGACCGCCCCGCGCCTGGCCGGAACGCCTCCGACGTCGGCCACGGCTGCGGGAGGACCGCACGGTTCTGCGGCCTGCCCGGCGGCGGCTCGGACCGGGCTGGTGCGCGCCCGGGCCACCGGGGTATCCAGACCGGTGCACCGACCGGGCACACCATCCGTCTCGAGGCACGCAGTCGCAGGCATCGAGTCGCAGGCATCGAGCCGATCGCAGAGAGCAGAGAGGACCACCCATGGACGACGAGGGCACGACCCACGAGACGAAGGGCGTCACCGTCGAGTTGCTGGGAACGGTCGACCTGGGCCCCGAGATCGAGGGCATGGCCGGCCGCCGGCTCCGGATGCGGAAGGTGACGATCGCGCCCGGTGGCGTCTTCGGCCCGCTGCACGACCACGCAGGCAGACCCGGCGTCGTCTATGTGCTCCAAGGGACGGTCACCGACCACCGGGACGGCGTCACGACGAAGTACGGGCCCGGTCCGGGCTGGCCCGAGGACCGGGACACCCTCCACTGGCTCGAGAACACCGGGATCGTCGCAGCCGTAGAGATCTCGGTCGACATCGTCGACGCGTAGCTCCCCGACGGCGCGGCCGTCATACCGCGACGAGGACCGCCCCGAGCGCCACGAGCCCGGCCCCGACCCACACCGTCCGCGGCCGCGGCCCCGGCGTGAGCGCGACCGCGAGCAGCACCGAGGCCTCGCGCAGCGTCGCGACCCGGCCGGCGTCGGCACGCTGGAAGGCGAGCAGCACCAGCAGGTACGCGAGGACGACGCCGAGCCCGACGAGCGCCCCGGTCCGCAGCGCCGCCCGGAGCCTGGCCCACGACCGCAGGGCCACGGCGAGGAAGAACCCCTGGAGGAACAGCGTCACCGCCAGGTAGCCCGCCGCGGAGAGCGGTGTCGTGTCGCCGGCCGCGGCGGCGAGCCGGCGGACCGCCGCCGCGTCCATGACGCTGTACGTCGCGATCGCGACGCCGACCCCGAACGCCCAGCCCAGCGACGCGTGCTCCCCCAGCCCGCGGGCGACGCCCGCGACGAGCACGAGCCCCGCGGCGAGGGCCACCGCACCGGCCACGGCGGCGGGGGCCGGGGCCTGGCCCAGCAGCAGCCAGGCACCGGCGGTGACGAGCAGCGGCGCCGTCCCCCGGCCGACCGGGTACGTCACGGCGAGCGACCCGCGCCGGTACGCGGCGGCGAGCAGCCCGCAGTACACCGCCTCGGCCACCCCGGAGAGCAACGCGAGGCCCCACACGGACGCCGGCCAGCCGCCACCTGCAGCCAGGCCACCGACCGGCGGCTGCAGCACGAGTGCCGGCGAGAGCACCGCCGCCCCGGCGAACCCGGCCACCGACAGCACCGCGACCCGGTCCTCGATGCCGTGCACGAGGCGGTTCCACAGGGCGTGGGCCACGGCGGCCGCGAGGACGAGCGCGAGAGCGGTCGCGCTCACCGCCGGTCCCCCGGCAACCCCGCACCCGGCACGCCCGCAGGTACCCGCCGTCCGCCAACCGCTCCGCAGGTCCGCCGCGTCACAGCGTCGGCAGCACCAGCCGCCCCGCGGCGTCGCGCCGCAGCTCGACCGCCTCGGTGACGGCGGCGACCGGCACCGGGCCGTAGACGTGCGGGTACACCTCGTCGGAGCCCGGCGCCGGCTCGACCCGGACCGTCCCGCCGAGCCGTGACCGGTCGACGACGAGCAGCACGAGCGGTGCGTCGACCCCGGCGTAGTGCCGGGCCGCCGTCGCCGCGACCTGCTGCGCGAACGACGCGTGGACGAACCCGACCTCGTCGAGGCTGTGCCCGATCGTCGAGACCCGGTACTCGCCCGCGCGGCAGGCCCGGTCCCAGTCCTCCCGCAGCGCGATGTGGAACAGCCGCTTCGGGCCCCGCGCGAGCCCGACGACGAGCGCCGCGGCAGCACCGCGCCCCGTCCACGCGACGATCTCGTCGTCCCCCTCGTCGAGGCCGCGCAGGCTCCCGGAGATCTCCCAGCCCTGCCCGACGACCAGCGCCCGCATCGCGACGTTCGAGCGGTTGGTCGACGTGAAGACCCGCTCGCTCACCCCGGCCCCGACGGCCGCGGCGAGCAGCGCCGAGCCGACGCCCTGCCGGCGCGCGGCAGGCGCGACGACGAGCAGGTCGACGAAGTCGCGCCCGAAGAAGTGCCCGTGTCGCAGGACGACGAAGCCCGCGAGCCGCGGTCCCTCACCGGCCGGGGCCACGAGGCAGAGGTTGTCCCGCCGGCCGTGGAGCGCGTCCTCGACGAGCGTCGCGCGCGGGACGTCGGCCCCGCGTGCCAGCGGGTCGACCTCGCCGATGGCCGGGGCGTCGTCCGGGGTCGCCGGGCGGATCCGGGTGGGCACGCCTCTCCCGCCGCTCAGTGCGCGCAGGCCGCGGCCGCGAGCTCACGCAGCCGTTTGATCTGGCCGGCCGCGTCGTCCGCGCCGTAGACCGCGGACCCCGCGACGAACACGTCCGCCCCGGCGTCGGCGCAGCGCTCGATGGTGGCCTCCGACACCCCGCCGTCGACCTGCAGCCACACGTCGAGGCCCGACGACGCGATCGCCTCCCGGGTCCGCCGGATCTTCGGCAGGCACACGTCGAGGAACGGCTGCCCGCCGAAGCCGGGCTCCACGGTCATGACGAGGATCATGTCGAACTCGGGCAGCAGGTCGAGGTACGGCTCGATCGGCGTCGCCGGCTTGAGCCCGAGGCCGGCCCGGACGCCGAGCGCCCGCAGCTCGCGGGCGAGCCGGACGGGCGCGGCCGCCGCCTCCGCATGGAACGTCACGCTCCGCGCGCCGGCATCGGCGTAGGCGGGTGCCCAGCGGTCCGGGTCCTCGATCATGAGGTGGGTGTCGACCGGGATCGGGGACACCTTCACGAGCGCCTCGACGACCGGGGCGCCGAGCGTGAGGTTCGGGACGAAGTGGTTGTCCATGACGTCGACGTGCGCCCAGTCGGCGTCGGCGATGCGGTCCAGCTCCTCCGCCAGACGTGCGAAGTCGGCGGACAGGATGCTCGGGGAGATCTGCAGGGCCACGCCGGGAGCCTACCGGCGGCGCCCGCCGGGGCTCCCCGACCCTCGAGGCACCTGGCGGGTCAGTCCGTCCGGCGCAGCAGCGCGACGAACATCGCGTCGGTGCCCTGCACGTCGGGCCAGAGCTGGACGGCGGGACCGGGCCCGGCGTCGGACAGCCGGCCCTGCGTCACCTCGGCGAGCACGCCGCGGGCGTCGAGCCGCTCGACGTCGCTGCGCTTGCGGACCACGTCGTCGACGACGAGACCGGTCTCGGCCGGGTGCGGCGAGCAGGTCACGTACGCGACGACACCCCCGGGCCGGACGGCGGCCAGCGCGGCCCGGAGCAGGTCACGCTGGAGCGGGGCGAGACCGGCGAGGTCGGCCGGGGTGCGCCGCCAGCGGGCCTCGGGTCGGCGGCGCAGCGCCCCCAGCCCGGTGCACGGGGCGTCGACGAGGACCCGGTCGTAGAGGTCCAGCTCCTCGTCGGCGAGCTCCCGACCGTCCCCGAGCCGGACGTCGACCGCCCCCGGCCAGCGCCGGACGACGGCCGCCACCGAACCGCGGACGAGCTCGCAGCGGTGCGGCGTCACCTCGTTCGCGACGAGCCGCGCCCCGGCCGGCAGGTCGCCGGCCTCCCGGCGACTGCCGAGCAGCGCCCCGAGGACGGCCGACTTGCCGCCCGGGCCGGCGCACAGGTCGAGCCAGCGGCCGCCGTCCGGGCCGTCGAGCGGCGCCGACGCGAGGGCGAGCGCGACGAGCTGGCTGCCCTCGTCCTGGACCCGGGCCCGGCCGTCGCGGACCGCCTTGACGTCCGCGGGGACGCCCGTCATCGGCACCGCGTACGGCGAGTACGGCTCCCGCGCAGGCGTCGCGGCAGGGTGCGCCGCACCGCTTTCCGGCGCGTCGTCGGCGGCCCCGGGCAGCTGGGCCCGGAGCTCGTCGGTCGTCACGAGCCCCGGCAGCGCCGCGAGCGTGACGACGGGGCGCGCGTTGTCGGCGGCGAGCACGGGCTCGAGGTCCGCGGCGTCCCGCCCGTTGAACCGCAACGCGTCCCGCAGGGCACGCACGATCCACACCGGGTGCGAGTACCGGACGCCGAGCGCACCGTCCGGGTCGGCCGCGGCAGCCTCGGGCCCGGCGACCTGGTCGAGCCAGGTGTCGAGGTCCTGCAGCGCGAGCTTGCGGAGCACTGCGTTCGCGAAACCCGCTGCGCCCTGGCCGATCTCGGACCGCACGAGGTCGACGGTCGCGTCGACCGCGGCGTGCGCGGGCACCCGCATCCCGAGGAGCTGGTGCGCCCCGAGCCGGAGCGCGTCGAGGACCGCGGGGTCGACGTCCGTGAGCGGCCGGTCGACGCACGCGGCGAGGACGGCGTCGTACGTGCCACGCCCGCGCAGCGTGCCGTAGGCGAGCTCGGTCGCGAAGCCGGCGTCCCGGCCGTGCAGCTTCGCCTCGCGCAGCAGCCGGGGCAGCACGAGGTTGGCGTACGCGTCGTCGGCCTGGACGGCGACGAGCGTCTCGAAGGCCACGACGCGGGCCGGGTCGACCTCGCGGCGCGCGACGTTACGGGTCTTGGCGCGGGCGGGCGCGGCGCCCGCACCGCGCGGGCCGCCGGACCTGCGGCCAGCCGGGCGCGGGCGTTCCTGGGGGCTCATGCGAAGACCTCTCCGGCGTCGATCCGCAGACCGCGCGCCCAGTCGGCCGCCGGCATCGGTCGCTTGCCCTGCGGCTGGACCAGCCCGAGCTTCACGACCCCTCCCCCTGTGACGACGTGCACGTCGCGCCGCCCGACGACGAGCGTGCCCGGGCGGGCACCGCCGTCGGCCGGGTCGGGCGCGTCGGCGGGTGCCTGCTCCTGCGGCACCGGCGACACGGGTCCGAGCTTGACGCGCTCGCCGCGCAGCGTCGTCCAGGCGCCCGGCTCCGGCGAGCAGCCACGGACCCGGCGGTCGACGACGAAGGCCGGCAGCGACCAGTCGACGCGGGCCTCCTCGACGCTCACCTTGGGTGCCAGGCTCACGCCGTCCCCGATCTGCGGCACCGCGGTGAGCGAGCCGTCCTCGATGCCGTCGAGCGTCGCGACGAGCAGCCCGGCACCGGCCTGCGCGAGCCGGCCGAGCAGGTCCCCGGAGGTGTCGCGCGGCCGGACGGTCTCGGTGAGGACGCCGTACACCGGCCCGGTGTCGAGGCCCTCCTCGAGGAGGAACGTCGACGCCCCGGTCACCGGGTCGCCGGCCATCACCGCGCGCTGCACGGGGGCGGCGCCGCGCCACGCCGGCAGCAGCGAGAAGTGCAGGTTGACCCAGCCGTGCTTCGGGACGTCGAGCACCGGCCGCGGCACGAGCGCGCCGTAGGCGACGACCGGGCAGCAGTCCGGGAGGAGCTCCCGGAGCGCGTCGAGGAACTCCGGCTCCGACGGCCTGCGCGGGGCGAGGACCGGCACGTCGTGCGCATCAGCCCACCGGCCGACGTCCGACCGGACGACCTTGCGGCCGCGGCCGGCGGGGGCGTCCGGGCGGGTCACGACGGCGACGACCTCGTGGGACGACGCGGCGATCGCCTCGAGGGACGGGACGGCGACCGCGGGCGTGCCCGCGAAGACGACTCTCATCTCAGAGCGCGCGCCCGAAGGTGGCGTGCGGGCTCTGCTTGACGACCGGGGCCTGCCCGGCCCACTCGGCCTCGCGGATCGCCTTGAGGGCGAGCTTGCGCTGGTCGCGGTCCATCCGGTCGATGAAGAGGATGCCGTCGAGGTGGTCGGTCTCGTGCTGGATCGCCCGGGACAGCAGCTCGCTGCCCTCGATCGTCACCGGCTCCCCGTTCTCGTCGAAGCCCTTCGCGACGACGCGCAGCGCCCGCGGGGTGTCGTAGTAGATGCCGGGGAAGGACAGGCAGCCCTCCTCGCCGTCCTGGAGGTCCTCCGACAGGTCGAGGTCGGGGTTGATGAGGTGCCCGAGGGTGCCGTCCACGTAGTACGTGAACACCCGCAGGCCGACGCCGATCTGCGGGGCCGCGAGGCCGGCGCCCGGCGCCTCCATCATCGTGTCCTGCAGGTCCTTGACGAGGATCCGGAGCTCCTTGTCGAAGTCCTTCACCGGTTGGGCCTTCTCCCGGAGCACCGGGTCCCCGAACAGGCGGATGGGCTTGATCGACACGAACGCTCCTCGTCAGACGGTAGGCCCGCAGTCTACGGGCGCGCGGCGGGCTCCCTGAGGTCGAGGCCGATGTCGAGGACCGGCGCCGAGTGGGTCAGGGCACCGACGGCGAGGAAGTCGACCCCCGTGAGCGCGACCGCGCGCGCCCGGTCGAGGCTCAGCGAGCCGCTCGACTCGGTCCGCGCCCCCGCCGCCCGGGCGATCTCGACGGCGGCCCGGGTCGTCGCGAGGTCCATGTTGTCGAGCAGGACGAGCGTCGCCCCGGCGGCCACCGCCTCGACGACCTGATCGAGGGTGTCGCACTCGACCTCGCACACGACGTCCGGGTGCACGGCGCGGACGGCGGCCAGCGCCGCGGTCACGGACCCGGCGGCGAGGACGTGGTTGTCCTTGACGAGGGCCTGGTCGGCCAGCCCCATCCGGTGGTTGCTGCCGCCGCCGCAGCGGACGGCGTACTTCTGGGCGGCACGCATCCCGGGGACCGTCTTGCGGGTGTCGCGGACGACGGCGCCCGTGCCCCCGACCGCCTCGACCCAGGCGGCCGTGAGCGTCGCGACCCCGGAGAGCTGGCCGACGAGGTTGAGCGCGCTGCGCTCCCCGGTGAGGACCGCCCGCGCCGGGCCGGTGACCGTGAGCAGCACGTCGCCCGGCACGACCCGGGAGCCGTCGGCGACGTGCTCGACGACCGCGTCCCGGGCCTGCTCCGGCGTCAGGCCCGCGCCGGCGAGGACCTGCTCGAAGACGGCGCGGGCCACCGGCAGACCGGCGACGACCCCCGCGCGGCGGGCGACGAGGTCTCCGGTCGCGACGGCCTGCGCGGCCACCGTCGCCAGGGTCGTGATGTCGGTGCCGCCGGCAAGGTCCTCGTCGAGGGCGAGCGCCGCGAGCCGGCGGCACTCCTGCGGGGCGAGGGTCTGCGCAAGGGGCTGCGCAACGGTCTGCGGGCTCACGGCCGCACCTCCAGTCGGACGGTGCCCGGGGCGCCGGGCCCACGGGCGGGATCGGTCGGGTCTGCGGTCGGGTGCAGGCTCGCGACGACGGGGTGCCGCCAGGCGTCGTCGGGCGCGGTGACGTCGGTGCGCCGGTGGCACCCGCGGCTCTCCTCGCGCAGCAGGGCGGCGGCCACGAGCACGGAGGCGACGGCGTGCAGGTTCGTCGTCTCCCAGTCGGCGAGGCCGGGCACGCCGAGCGTGCCCGGGGCCGGGTGCACCAGGTCGGCGAGCAGCCCCGCCCGGGAGGCGAGGGCCTCCGGGTCGCGCAGGACGCCCGCGTCGCGGCTCATCCCCGCGGTGAGCGCCGCCCGGGCACCCGCCGGGACGAGCCCGCCGGCCGCCGTCCGCCCGTCGCCCGGCGCGGCCGTTGCGTCGGCGGACCGCCGGGGCGGCAGGTCGGCCCGCAGCAGGGCGGCGAGCCGGCGGCCGACGACGAGCGCCTCGAGGAGGCTGTTCGAGGCGAGCCGGTTCGCACCGTGGACGCCGGTCCGCGCGACCTCCCCGACGGCGAACAGCCCGGCGAGGCTGGTCCGGCCGGAGAGGTCGGCGACGACGCCGCCGCACGCGTAGTGCGCCGCCGGCAGGACCGGGACCGGCTCGGTGACCGGGTCGACGCCTGCGGCCCGGCAGGACGCGAGCACGGTCGGGAAGCGGCGTTCGAGAACCGCCGCGCCGAGGTGCCGGGCGTCGAGGAGCACGTGCCCGGCACCGGTGGCGGCGATCCGCTCGCCGATCGCCGCGGCGACGACGTCCCGCGGGGCGAGGTCGGCGAGCGGGTGCCGGCCGGCCATGAACCGGGTGCCCTCGGCGTCGAGCAGGACGGCCCCCTCGCCGCGGACGGCCTCGGAGACGAGCGGGCGCTGGGCGCCGGTCTGGCCGGGGCGACGGGCGGCGAGCGCCGTCGGGTGGAACTGGACGAACTCCGCGTCCGCGACGGCGGCCCCCGCCCGGACCGCGGCGGCGAGCCCGTCACCGGTCGCGACGGCCGGGTTCGTCGTCGAGTCGAAGACCTGGCCGTGGCCCCCCGAGGCGAGGACGACGGCCCGGGCCCCGACGCGGACGACCTCGCGGCAGCCGCCGTCCGCCCCGAGCCCGGCGAGCAGCGCGCCGACGACCGTGCCGTCGTCCGCGGTGAGCAGGTCCAGGAGGAAGGTGCGCTCGTGCACCCGGACCGCGCCCGTGCCGAGCACCGCGGACTGCAGCGTGCGCTGCACCTCGAGCCCGGTCGCGTCGCCGCCGGCGTGGATGATCCGGGAGCGGCTGTGGCCGCCCTCACGGGTCCACGCGAGGGTGCCGTCGGCGTCGGTGTCGAACCGGGCGCCGGCCGCGAGCAGGGCTCCGACCGCCACCGGGGCCTCGGCGACGAGGGCCGAGACAGCCGCCTCGTCGGCGAGGCCGGCCCCGGCGGCCAGGGTGTCGGCGACGTGCAGCGCCGGGGCGTCGTCCGGTGCGCCCCCGGTCGCGATCCCGCCCTGCGCCCAGGGCGTGCTGCCCTCGCCGACGGACGCCTTCGTCACGAGGTCGACCCGCAGGCCGCTGCCCGCCAGCCCGTGGGCGACGGCGAGGCCGGCGATCCCGGTGCCGACGACGAGGACGTCGGTCTCGAGCGCCGCGGTCGCCGCCGGCGCGGCGAGCCGGGCGACGACCGGTGCGGACGCCGTCCGCCCGACGACCGGACGCACCTGCCGGGCCCGGCCGAACCGCTGAACGGGGACGGTCGCGGCCATCGCGCTCACTCCCCGCCCGCGGCCGGCGAGCCGATGGCGATCATCCGCTCGACGGCGAGCCGGGCCTTCGCCGCGACCGCGAGGTCGACCTCGACGACGTCCCGGCCCTCCCGCAGCGCTCTGAGCAGGTTCTCCGGCGTCGTCATCTTCATGTAGGGGCAGACCGCCCGGTCGCTCACGGCCTCGAAGACCGTGCCCGGGTTGGCCCGCCGGAGCTGGTGGAGCATGCCGGTCTCGGTCGCGACGAGCACCCGGCCCGCACCGGTACGCCGGGCGGCGTCCACCATCCCGCCGGTCGAGACGATCCGGACCCGGTCCTTCGCCACGGCACCGCTCGCGACGAGGCTCAGCGCGGACGTCGCGCACGCGCACTCGGGGTGCACGAGGACGTCGGCGTCCGGCTCGGCCTCGACCCGGGCGCGCAGGACGTCCCCGCCGATCCCCTCGTGGACGTGGCACTGGCCCTGCCAGATCTCCATGTCCGCGCGGCCGGTGACCCGCTTGACGTGCTCACCGAGGTGCCGGTCGGGCAGGAAGAGGATCTTCCGGCCGGCGGGCACGGAGCGGACGACGTCCGCCGCGTTGGACGACGTGCAGCAGATGTCGCTCTCGGCCTTCACCGCGGCGCTCGTGTTGACGTACGCGACGACGACCGCCCCCGGGTGCAGTGCCTTCCAGGCGCGCAGCTCCTCGACGTGGATCGTGTCGGCGAGCGAGCAGCCGGCGGCGGCGTCCGGGATCAGGACGGTCTTGTCCGGGCTGAGGATCTTCGCGGTCTCGGCCATGAAGTGGACGCCGCAGAAGACGATCTCGCGGTTCGGCGCGGTCGCCGCGACCCGGGACAGCGCGAGCGAGTCCCCCACGTGGTCGGCGACGTCCTGGATCTCGGGGCGCACGTAGTTGTGCGCGAGGATCAGCGCGTCCCGCCGGGCCGCGAGCTCGCGGACCTCCCGGAACCACTGCTCGGTGGCACTGCCGGACGTCGTGGCGCTCGCCTGGCTCATGGGTCCTCCGTCGTTCCCGGCGCGGTCCTGACGACCAGGTTTCCGCCTGCCGGACGCTCTGGTTATCGACTGGTCGTCGATAACTGATGGGAGGACGATAACATGAGCCCCGTGAGCCTGAGCCGACCGCCCGAGCCCGGACCGCCCGACGTGACGCACGGAACAGCGCAGCCGTCGCGGCACGAGGTGCTCGGCGTGGTGCTCCAGGTGCGGGACGACGTCCTGCACGTCCTGCTGTGGCGCCGGGCGCTCGCCCCGCACGCCGGGCGCTGGTCCCTGCCCGGCGGCACGCTCGGCCCGGCCGAGGACCTCCGCGAGTCGATCCGGCGCCAGCTCGCCGAGAAGGTCGACGTCCGCGAGCTCTCCCACCTCGAGCAGCTCGACAGCCGCGGCGCCCCCCGCCGCGTGCCCGGCGAGCGGGTCGTCGCGACGACCTATCTCGGGCTCGTCCCCGGCCACGCCGACCCGCACGTGCCCGCGGACACCCGATGGCACCCCGTCGACGCGCTCCCCCGGCTCGCGTTCGACCACGCGGACGTCGTCGGGGCCGGCCGCTCCCGCCTGCGGTCCAAGCTCTCGTACACGAACCTCGGCTTCGCCCTCGTACCGCCGACCTTCACCATGAGCGAGCTCGCCCGGTACTACCGCGCCTGCCTCGGCCACGAGGTCGACGTGACGAACCTGCAGCGCATCCTCGCCCGCCGCGACCAGATCGAGCCGACCGGCGACGTGCTCCGCTCGGGTCGTTCCGGCGGCCGGCCCGCGGCCGTGTACCGCTTCCGGCACCCGAGCCTCGAGGTCACCGACGCCTTCGCGGTGCTGCACCCGCCGCGCATCGCGACGCCGGGCTGAGGGGCGCTTCCACGACGGGTCACGAGCCGGGCATGACCACCTGGCGCGCAGCCCGGACGCCAGCGTGGAGACTCCACCACATCCCGCTGTAGCGAAGTTTCCGCGCTGGCGACGATCAGGCGGTCGGCGCGTGCGCGTGGCCGGCCACGCAGATCCATCCCGCTGCGCGGTCGGCGACCCAGGTCTGAGTGAGTCGCAGACGGAACGTCTGCCGGACGCCGTCGCGCTCGACGTCGTCGTCCACCTGCGCCACGACGACGGCCGTGCCGCCGGTCACGACCACCCGGGGGTCGTACAGCGTCTGGGCGTGCCACACCAGGCTGCCGTCGGTGTTGCCACGCACGTAGGTGTCACGGTCGAGCACCGCCCCACAGAACGTCGTCCACGTGAAGGCCGGGTGCAGCATCGCCCTGAGCACCGAAGGGTCCCCGGCGACGAGAGCGTCCGCACGGCGTCGCGCCGCGTCGAGGACCGCCTCGGCTGTCCCTGCGTCAGGGA
This sequence comes from Kineosporia sp. A_224, assembly GCF_002198655.1. Classification (GTDB taxonomy): domain Bacteria; phylum Actinomycetota; class Actinomycetes; order Actinomycetales; family Kineosporiaceae; genus R-H-3. The sequence goes on along the minus strand of NZ_MWLN01000229.1, from coordinate 7,124 downwards.
CGCACTCCGCCAGCACCCGGTCGACGAGAACCTCGACGCCGCCGGAGGTGTCGAGCAGCAGCCGCGGTCCGTCGCGGTCTCGTCCCAGGGCACGTACTCGCCCTGCGACGCCTGCTGCCAGGTCGGCACGGTGAGCCCGTCGAGGTCGCTCGTCCGGGCCTCGACCCGGCGCCGGTGCTCGGCGGCGTCCGCGGTCGTGAGCTCCACGACGACGAGCCGGGCGCCCGTCTCGGCCGCGAGGCCGCGCCAGCCCGACCTGGCCTGCGGCACCGGGTTCACGGCGTCCACGACGACCGGGGTCCCGACGCGCAGCGTCGACGCGGCCACCTCGTGCGCCACGGCGTAGCCGACGACCCCGACCGGCGGCTCGGCGAGGCCGCACCGGACGACGACCGCCTCGACGGCGTCCACCCTGAGCAGTGCAGCGCCGAGCCGGCCGGCGACCAGTCGGGAGAGCGTCGTCTTCCCGGTCCCCGGCCGGCCCGCGAGGACGACGAGCATCATGCGTCCGCCTGCCCGTCGGCCCGGGCCAGCGCGTCGCGGAGCAGGACGGCGAACCGCTCGACGCTGCCGCCGGCGGTCTCGAGCGCGTCCGGGTCGAGCAGCGTCACCCAGCCGCCGCCGTCCAGCCGGCCGACGACGACGGGCAGCACCGGCGTCGCGGCCACCAGCGCGGCGTCCCGCTCGTCCCGGTGCACGGCGCGCACCGGGACGGCGGACCCGGCGACGAGGGCGTCCCACTCCCGCTTGCGCCGCACCGGCGAGTGCGTGACGTCGCACAGCGCGCAGTGCCGCCGCCCGAGGAGCTTGCCGACGACGTAGGCGACCTCGCCCCGCAGGGTGTGGTCGGCGTCGTAGACCCCGACGACCTCGACGACAGTCATCCCAGCACCGTAGGCCCCGCGACGCAGGACGGCCCCCGGGGCCCGGCCACCGGTGGCCTTCGCCCCTGGCCGCGGCACGGCCCGCGTGATGGGCTGGAGGGACGAGGCGGCAGCGGACGGTGGCGCGTCGGCCCGTCCCGGGCTGCTCCCCGCGGGGGTGCGTCATGAGACGGACGTTCCGGACGACGGCCGCGGTCTGTGCGGTGCTCGTCATCGCTGCGTGCGGGACCGGCTCCGGGCCGGCGGGACCGGGCGCGTCGACCACCGGCCCACCCGGCGGCACGACGACGACCCCTCACAGCACAGTTCCGACCACGGCTCCGACCACACCTGCGGACGTCGGGCCGACCACCGCTGCGACGACCGCGACACCCGGTGCGTCCGCACAGCTGGCCCGGTTCTTCCGGGTCGTCGTGGCGGCCGACGCCCGGGTGCGGACCGTGGCCCGACGCGTCAACGAGGACTTCGGCCCCGACGTCGTCGACCCGTCGGACGCCGCCGCCCGCGCCGTGAGACGGCTCGACGTCACCGACGTCGCGCGGGCGATCCCCGCGGGGACCCCCGCCGAGCTCCAGCGGACGGCGCTGGGCCTCTACGCCAACCTCGTGTCCCGCCGGAACTCCCTCGTCCGGTTCACCGAGTACTCCGACTACGGCCCGCTGCGCCGGACCTCCGAGGAGGCCCGCGACATCCTCGGGTGCATGAAGAACGGGGCCACCCCGGCGGCGAACTTCGCCGCCGACCTCGCGGCCGCGCGCCGGCTCGCGGCCCGGACCCCGGCGTTCGCCGTCCTGGCCCCGTCGTCGCGGGCCGCCGCGGACGTCGCGATCCGCGCCGCCTACGTGGACATCGCGAACGGCGGCTGCGACACGTGCGGCGGGTGGGCGCCGCGCCCGGGTCCGTCGCTGCGGGTCGTCTGGGGCGAGGTGCCCGGCTGGGACGACGTGACCTTCGACGGCCGGGTCGGGCCCGCGAGCACCTTCGACGAGCTCGGCGGCATCGCCTTCACCGCGCGGTACCGGCAGGGCACGGGCTGGCGGGTCGAGCTCAACGCCTGCTGACCGCCGTCCGCACCGGCGCGGCCGTGACACTGCGTGCCGGGCCGTGCGGGGTACTAGCACGTTTGTCGTGTGGCAACATCTTCCATGATCACGAGAGTCTCCTCCGGGGCACAGCCCACGACCGGACGGAGATCCGACCCATGAGACGACCCCTCGTCGCCGCGGCACTGACCCTTGCCGCCGCGTGCGTCCTCGCTCCCGCCACCGCGATGGCGGCCTCGCCCAGCACCGGTGGCGGCGGTGGCAGTGGGGGCGGCGGCGGAACCGGTGGCGGAGGCGGCAGCAGCGCCGCGGCCATCGCCACCGTCGGCACGGTCCCGGCCTGCGACGGCGGCTCGGGCCTGGGCTTGACGCTGCGCAAGGGCTTCCAGAAGCGGGTCGAGATGGTCCTCACCGCGAACCCGACGATCCAGGGCGGCCGCTGGGAGGTGCACATCGACGACGTCACGCACGGCACGCCGATCCTCGGCATGGTCACCACGCTCGGGACGGGGTCCGGCCTGACGTTGACCTCGCTCGGCGCCTCGGTGCCGAAGGGCGCCAGCGACCTGCGCTTCGTCGCCACCCGGCGGGAGAACAGCTCGACCCTCGACACGGACGTCCCGCTCGGGCCGCTCCTCGAGACGTGCTCCGCCACTGTGACCGTGGTGGGCCGCTGACGCCCCCCACCTGAACGACGCACCATCCGGTGCAGCAGCCCCCGGGGCCGTGGAGCAGACTCGTCCACGGCCCCGGGGCAGCACCGCAGCAGCAGCGAAAACGACTTGAGCCGATCATGGTCCCGGCGGGAGCGTGGACGTGCCTGCGTCGCTCGACCCGACCACCTGGTCCGGGCCGGACGACAGGCACCACCCCCGACGGAAGGACCCCGCGTGCGCCTCCTGCGCGATCTGTGGGCCACCTCGCCGCGCTCGACCGCGGCGATCGCCTGCCTGATCGTCCTCGGCGCGATCGGGGAGGCGGCCGGTGCGGCCCTCGCCGGTCCGGTCCTCGTCGACCGGTCCACGATGCTCTTCCTCGTCCTCGCGGCCGCGCTCGTCCTCAAGGTCGCCGGCCAGGTCCTCGTCGGCCTCGTCGCGGCGGCGCTCACCGCCGACTGGTCGGCCGACGTCCGGCGCCGGCTCTGCCGCGTCGCGCTCCTGCAGCCGATGCCGGCGCTCGACGCGACCCCGGTCGGCGAGCTCCTCGACCGGATCGACGGCGACGTCTACCAGGTCGGCTCCGAGCTGCGCGGCTCCGGCGTCCGGCTCGCCCAGTCGGTGACCGGCGCTGTGCTCTCCGTCGTCGCGGCGACGCTCGTCTGGTGGCCGGCCGGGGTGACGATGCTCCTGCTCGTCGCCGCGCTCTCGCTCGCGCTGCGCCGCCGGATCGGCGCGATCGCCCCGGCCCGGATGTCCGAGGAGGAGGCCTGGTCCGACGTCGCCGCCGTCATGGAGGAGGGCATCCACGGCCAGGACGACGTCCGCACGACGCTCGCCCAGCCCTACGTCCTCAGCCTCTACGCGCGCCGTGCGAGCGAGGTGCTCTCGCGCGGCCGGACCGTCTGGCGGCTCTCGGCGCACGTCACGACGATCGCCTCGGTCGCCTCCCGGCTCGCCATCGCCGGTCTCGTCGTCGGCGGCGCCTGGGCCTTCGCGGCCGGGCGGGTGGACGGCGCCCGGCTCACCTCGGTCTGGCTGCTCGCCGTCTCCTTCGGCGTCACCGTCGAGCACGTCACCCGGATGCTCCCCGACCTGCAGAGCACGCTGGGCGCCTGGAGCAGGATCCAGCAGCTCGCCGGCTCCGAGCAGGAGCCGGTCGGCGGCCGGCCGCCCGTCGAGGGCGACCTCGAGGTCCGGCACCTCACTTTCCGGTACGCGGCCGGTGAGTCCGCCCGCGGGCCGGTGCTCGACGACGTCAGCCTGCACTTCGCCCGCGGCCGCTCCTACGCGCTCGTCGGGCGGACCGGCTCGGGCAAGTCGACCCTCGCGAAGGTCCTCACCCGCGCGGTCGACGTCCCCCGCGGCACCGTCCTGCTCGGCGGGCACGACCTCGTCGACCTCGACGTCGAGCTGCTGCGCCGCTGGGTCGCGCTCGTCCCGCAGCGCACCGAGATCCTCGCCGGGACGCTCGCCGAGAACGTCGCGCTCTTCGACCCCGCCCTGCTCGACCGGGCCGGGGCGGCGCTGTCCGAGCTCGGCCTCGACGCCTGGGTCGCCGAGCTGCCCGAGGGGCTCGGGACCCGGCTCGGGGACGGCGGGCACGTGCTGTCGGCCGGGCAGGAGCAGCTCGTCGCGTTCGCCCGGATCCTCGTCCGCGACCCGTACGTCGTCGTCCTCGACGAGGCGACGGCGCGGCTCGACCCGGCGACCGAGGTGCGCGTCCAGCAGGCGACCGAGCGGCTGCTCGCGGGGCGGATCGGCATCCTCATCGCGCACCGGCTCTCCACCGTGGCGCACTGCGACGACGTCGTCGTCCTCGGCGACGGCAAGGTCCTCGAGGCCACCGGGCTCGCCCGCTCGCGGCGCTTCGCCGAGCTCCTGGCGGCGGGCCGGCTCGACGACGAGGACGACGTCCCGGCCGAGCCGCTGCTCGTCGGCGGCCCGGACCTCCTCGACCCGCCGGGGACCGGCAGCACCGGCGCCACGCCGTCCGGCGGCGGCACCGCGCTCGCCGTCCGCGAGCCCCGGACCGGCGCCGTCCCGCAGCCGCGCCCGACGGCCAAGGCCGAGCCGCCACCGTTGCCCGACCCGCCGCCCGCCCGCACGCTGCGCGAGATCGTCCGCCTCGTCCTCAACGACAAGCGCTACGGCCTCGCGTCCGTCGGCGTCTGGACCGTCATGGTCGTCGTCGGCCTCGACGGCTCGGTGCTGCCCGTGCTCTGGGCCGGCATCGTCGACGGCACCGGGAGCGTCTTCTGGCCGGCCGCCGGGATCGTCACGGCGCTCGTCCTGCTCTCCCCGACGCCGTGGCTGACGAACCGCTGGTTCCCCGAGTGGTGGGTGCGGCAGATGCTCCGGATCGGGCTGCGGCTCGTCCAGGGCCAGACCGGGCCGCGCCGGGTCAGCGCGCACACCCCCGCCGAGGTCGTCGCCCAGGCCGGCGACACCGAACGCGTCGTCATGCTCGGCGACAACGTCATCGACACCGGCATCGCGCTGGCCGCGGCCGTCGCCATGACCCTCGTCGCGGGCACCCCGGTGCCGGCGATGTTCTTCCTCGGCACGATGGCCGTCTCCGGTCTCGCCGCGACGGCCTTCGGGCCGCGGCTGGCGCGCTCGGCCCGGCGGACCGTCGCCGCCCGCGCCGCCTTCGCGACGGCCCTCGTCTCGACGCTCTCCGCGGCCCGGACCGTCAAGCTGGCCGGCGCGACCGGCCCCGTGCTCGACCACCTGGCCCGGCTCGACGCCGACCGCAGCGAGCGCCAGCGCCGCGAGATCGCGACCCAGGTGTGGGCCCGCTCCACGCCGTCCGCGACGAGCGGCCTGCTGCCCATCGGCGCCTGGGCGCTCTACCTGGCGGGCGACCTGTCGGCGGCCGCGACCCTCGTCGCGGTGTCGACGCTCGCCGCGGCGAACTGGTTCGCGTGGACGACGGCCTCGCTCGTGTCCTCGATGCCCTCGGCCCGGGTGTGGACCCGGCGGACGGTCACGATGGCCGGGGTCGCGCAGTACTCGGCCCCCGTGCCCGGCGTCGACATCTCGGCCGGGACGGCGCCCGCCCCGGTGCCGGCGCCGCGCCGGCCGCTGCGCCGGCTCGACCTCGTCGGCTTCGGCGCTGTCCACGAGGACGGCACGGTCGGCGTCCGCGGCCTCGACCTCACGGTCCGCCGCGGCGAGCTCGTGCTCGTCGTCGGGCCGGTCGGCTCCGGCAAGTCGTCGCTGCTGCGGGCCCTCGCCGGCATCGTCCACCACGTCGGCGACCTGCGGTGGAACGGCGACCCCGTCGTCGACCCGGAGGCGTTCCTGCGGCCGAACCAGGTCGGTTATGTCGCCCAGCTCCCCCGGGTGCTCTCCGGCACGGTCGCGGACAACATCCGGCTCGGGCACGAGGTGGACCCGGTGGACGCCGTCTCGACCGCCCAGCTCGACCACGACCTCGCGGCGGCGGGCGGCGGCCTCGGCCTCGTCATCGGCCACAAGGGCACCCGGCTCTCGGGCGGCCAGCTCCAGAGGCTGGCGCTGGCCCGGGCGCTCGCACCGCAGACCGAGCTGCTCGTCGCGGACGACGTGTCGTCCGCGCTCGACGTGCAGACCGAGCTGGCGCTCTGGCAGGCCCTGCGCGACCACGGAGTGACGGTCGTCGGATCCACCTCCAAGCGCGCCGCGCTCGTCCGGGCCGACCGGGTCGTCGTCCTCCAGGGCGGCCGGGCCGTCGACCAGGGCACGTGGTCCGACCTCGAGGGCCGCTGGTCGCACCTCGCGGGCTGACGGCCCGCCGCTGAGCCCGCTGTGACGCCGTGCTGACGTCGCCGGGGTCCGATGTGCGGATGCAGCCGACCATCGCCGTCAGGCCATCGTCCCTCGTCGACGAGCGCACGGTCCGCGCCGCTGCCGGGCTCACGCTCGTGCTCGGTGCCGTCGCCTTCTTCGAGGCCCTCCTCGCGAAGGACTACCTGCCGCTGCGGATCGTCACGGCCTTCTTCGCGCTCGACTTCGCGCTGCGCGTCGCCGCCGGGCCGCAGCGGTCCCCGGTCGGCGCGGTCGCCGGGCTGCTGGTCCGGCGGCTGCCGCCGGAGCCGGTGTCGTTGCGCCCCAAGCGGTTCGCCTGGTCCCTCGGGCTGGGCATGTCGGTCGCCATGACCGGGATCACGAACGCCGGGGTCACGGGCTGGCTGCCGCGCGGCATCTGCCTGCTCTGCCTGACGCTCATGTGGCTCGAGGCCGTGCTCGGGGTCTGCCTGGGGTGCCAGGTGCACCGGTTGCTCGTGGCCCGCGGGATCGCCGCCCAGGACCCGGCCCTCGTGTGCGCCGACGGCGCGTGCGACCTCAGCCCAGGTCGTCCGGGTCGATCCTGACCCGGACGGCGCCCGGCTCGCGGCGCGCGCTGCGCACCGCGGCAGCGGCGTGCAGGGTCCGTGCGAGCTCGGCCCGGACGCCGCGAGGCGCACGGACGATGAGGCGCACGTGCTCCTCGGCGCCGTCGAGGGTCGGCGGGGCGACGGTCGCCGTCGCCCGCGCGGCCGGTGCCCGGTGCGCGC
>NZ_MWLN01000228.1:31159-63208 GCF_002198655.1 Kineosporia sp. A_224 | reverse complement strand
CCCGGCGCAGCGGGCGGGGGCGGGCCTGGCGCTCGGAGAACGTCAGGACGGTGGCGGTCGGGGCGGCCGTCGCGCTGGGGGTCGGGCTCGCCGCGATCGGCGACGGCTACGACTACGACGCGGTCTGCGCCGACACGACGACGCAGACGAGGGTCTCCGACGAGCGGTGCAGCACGGGCGGTGGTGCGCACGGCTGGTACTACGTGCAGGCGGGCAGCCGGGCCCCGGCCGTCGGCGGCCGGGTCGGCGGCGGCTCCTTCGCGGCGCCCGACGGCGGGTCGTACAGCGTGCACCGCGGCGGGGTCTCGGTGCAGGGCGGCACGGTGAGCCGCGGCGGTTTCGGCGGCCGGTTCGCGACGGTGGGCGGTTGACGTGCGCCGCGAGCGGCTCGACGCGAGGCCGGACTGGCTGGAGCGGGTCGAGGCCCAGGGGCTGACGTACGCGGTCGACCGGTCGGAGCAGGAGGGGCCGGCCGGGGCGGCCGGCGCCGCGCCCCGTGCCTACTGGCACGAGGAGCACGCGTACGTGCTCACCGAGGCGGAGGCCGAGCACCTCGAGGCGGTCACGGAGGAGCTCCACCGGATGAGCGTCGAGGCCGCGCGGCACCTGCTGCGCAGGCCGCGGCTGCTGGCGAGCCTCGGCCTGCCGGAGCCGCTGCTCGACGAGCTCGTGCCGCTGCTCGACGAATCCCTCGCCGGCGCGGCGACGTCACCCACGCTCTACGGCCGGTTCGACCTCGTCTGGGACGGCGAGGGGCCGGTGTCGATGCTCGAGTACAACGCCGACACCCCGGCCGGGCTCGTCGAGGCCGCGGTGTGCCAGTGGCACTGGCTCGAGGACGTCGCCCCGGACCGCGACCAGTGGAACCTCCTCCACGAGCGGCTCGTCCGCACGTGGCGCCGGATCGGTGCGGGCACCGGTGCCGGTGGCGTCCCGGGCGGGTTCGGTGCCGGTGTGCCCGACGGGAAGGTGCACCTCGCCGTCGGTCAGGAGGAGCCGACCGAGGACTGGGCGACCGTCGGGTACCTCGCCGAGACGGCCGCCGAGGCCGGGCTCGACCCCGTCGTCCTGACCATGGAGTCGGTCGGCTGGCACGCCGGGCGCGGCTGCTTCGTCGACGCGGACCTGGCCGAGATCAGCACCTGCTTCAAGATGTACCCCTGGGAGTGGCTCCTCACGGACCCGTTCGGCAGGCACGTCGTCGAGCGGCGTGCGACGACGACGTGGGTCGAGCCGCTGTGGAAGATGCTCCTGTCGTCCAAGACGATCCTCGTGGCGCTCTGGGAGACGTACCCGGGCCACGAGAACCTGCTGCGCGCCGAGGTCGACGGCCCGCACGGGATGCGGGAGTACGTCGCCAAGCCGGTCTTCGGCTGGGAGGGCGCGGGGATCGACGTCGTCGCGGACGACGTCGCGACCAGCCGGCCCGAGGGGCACACCGCGGGCCAGCCCCGGGTCTTCCAGGAGTACCTGCCGGCCCCGCGGTTCGGCGGGGCGGCGCCGGTGCTCGGCAGCTGGGTCGTCGGTGGGCGGGCCGCGGGCCTGGGCATCCGGGAGTCGGACGGGCCGGTGACCGACACCGGCGCCCGGTTCGTGCCGCACCTGCTCGACGTCCCGCGGTCGACCCCGGAGCAGGTGAGCGGCTGGCTCGACGAGTAGCGCGGCGGGCGGCCGGGCGGGACCGGCGTTGACTTTTCACCAGATGATGAATTCTAATTTCCTCACCTGGTGAAAACATGGAGGCAGACATGGTCCCGTCCACGGGGGCGCCGTCCCCGACCACGACCGCCGGTGCGTCGCCGTCCGCGGCCGCCGTGCTCCCGCCGCGCCGGCAGCGGCTCGTCCTGGCCGTCATGGGCGTCTCGCTCATGACCGTCGTCTCGGCCGTCAGCGGCCTCAACGTCGCGCTGCCGAGCCTCGCCCGCGACACCGGCGCGAGCCAGACCGAGCTGACCTGGATCGTCGACGCGTACACCGTCGTCTTCGCCGGGCTGCTCCTGTTCGCCGGTGCGCTCGGCGACCGCTACGGCCGCAAGGGGATCCTCGTCGCCGGGCTGCTCGTCTTCGGCGCGGCGGCGGGCGGGGCGACGCTGACGTCCGACCCGCAGGTGCTCGTCGCGCTGCGCGCCCTCATGGGCGTCGGGGCGGCGGCCATCATGCCGACGACGCTGTCGGTCATCACGACCTCGTTCCCCGAGTCGGAGCGGCCGCGCGCCGTCGGTGTCTGGGTCGGGATCGCCGGCGGCGGTGGCGTCCTCGGGCTCTTCGGTGCGGGTCTGCTCCTGGAGTGGTTCGGCTGGAACTCGTTCTTCGCGCTCAACGTCGCGCTCGCGACCCTCGGGCTCGTCGGTGCGCTCGCCGTCGTCCCCGCGTCCCGCGACCCGCACGCCCCGCCGCTCGACGTCGTCGGTGCGCTGCTGTCGCTCGTCGCCGTCGGCGGGGTCGTGTCCGGCGTCATCGAGGGGCCGTCGCGGGGCTGGTCGGACGGCGTGACGCTCGCCGCGCTCGCGGCCGGCCTCGTGGCCGGGGCAGCCTTCGTCGGCTGGGAGCTGCGCCGGCCCGCGCCGATGCTCGACCCGCGGCTGTTCCGGCTGCGGGGCTTCGGTTCCGGGGCGCTCTCGATCACCGCGCAGTTCTCCGCCGCGTTCGGCTTCTTCTTCGCCGTCCTGCAGTACCTGCAGTTCGTCGTCGGCCTCTCGCCCCTGCAGGCGGCGCTGCGCCTGCTCCCGCTGCCGTTCGTCCTCGTGCCGCTCGCCCGGACCGCGCCGTTGCTCGCGCGCCGGGTCGGGTTCCGTCGGGTCGGGCCGACCGGTCTGCTCCTCATGGCAGCCGGCTTCGTCGTCCTCAGCCGGCTCGACGTCGAGCTCTCCTACCCGGTGCTCCTCGGCGGCCTGGTGCTCTTCGGGGCCGGGATGGGGCTGGCCGGCACGCCCGCGACGACGGCGATCACCGAGTCGCTCCCGCCGGCCAAGCAGGGCGTCGCGTCCGCGGTCAACGACACCGCCCGTGAGCTCGGCAGCGCCCTCGGCATCGCGGTGCTCGGCAGCGTCATCAACCAGGCCTACCGGGACGGCGTCGCGGACGTCGCCTCCCGGCTGCCCGCCGAGGCCGCCGAGCACGTCCGGGAGTCCGTCGCGTTCACCCAGTCCCCGGCGGTCGCCCGGCTCGGGGACGCCGCGCGCCCGGTCGTCGACGCGGCCCGGGCCGCGTTCCTCGACGGGGTGAGCACGGCGATGCTCGCCGCGGCGGTCTTCCTCGTCGTCGCGGCCGTCGTCGTCTTCGTGCGGTCGCCACGGGTGCCGTAGGGGCTGACGTCGCGGCCGTGCCCGCGGGTCGTCCGGTTACGGTGACTGCCATGACCGACACGACCCGCCGGCGCGGGCGCCGCCCGGCGGGGGAGGACGCCCGGGCCGAGATCGTCGCCGCGGCCCGCGCCGAGTTCGCGGCCCGCGGTTTCGACGGCGCGACGCTGCGCGGCATCGCCCGCGCGGCCGGGGTCGACCCGCGGCTCGTGCACCACTACTTCGAGAACGGCAAGGAAGACCTCTTCATCGCGGCGTTCCAGTTCCCCGCGCGGCCCGCGGACGTCATCCCGGTGGTCTTCGGGCCGGGCATCGACGGTGTCGGGGAGCGGCTCGTCCGGTTCTTCTTCGGCGTCTGGGACACCCCGCCGGGCCGCGAGATGATGCTCGGGCTCGTCCGCTCGGCGGCGACGAGCGAGCAGGCCGCGGCGATGATCCGGCAGTTCGTCACCCGGACGATCCTGGCCCGCGCCGCCGACGTGCTGCCCGGGGGCGACGCCGAGCTGCGCGTCGAGCTCGCCGTCGCGCAGATGGTCGGCGTCGCGTTCCTGCGCTACGTCATCCGGGTCGAGCCGCTCGCGTCGGCCGACCTCGAGGACCTCGTGCCGCTGCTGGCGCCGACGGTCCAGCGGTACCTCGCGGGGGAGTGAGGCGCGCGGCCTGCGGGACGCCGTCCGTCCCTTGTGCTCCGTGCCCGCCGGGTCTATTTTCATCACATGCTGAAAAACCCGCCGGTGGGACAGCCGGCGATCCGCGTCGAAGGGCTGCGCGTCGTCCGCGGCGGCCGCACGGTGATCCCGGGGCTGTCGCTGGAGGTGCCGCACGGCCAGGTCGTCGGGCTGCTCGGCCCGAGCGGCTGCGGCAAGTCGACGCTCATGCGGAGCATCGTCGGCGTCCAGAAGGTCGCGGGCGGCGTCGTCGAGGTGCTCGGGCTGCCGGCCGGGACCGAGCCGCTGCGGCACCGGATCGGCTACCTGACCCAGGCGCCGAGCGTCTACACCGATCTCACGGTGCGGGAGAACCTCGCGTACTTCGCGGCCGTCGTCGGGACGCCGCGCAGCGGGATCGCCCACGAGGTCACCTGGGTCGTCGACATGGTCGACCTCGGCTCGCACGTCGATGCGAGCGTCGGGGCGCTCTCGGGCGGCCAGCTCTCCCGGGTGTCGCTGGCGGCGGCCCTCGTCGGGGCCCCGGACGTGCTCGTCCTCGACGAGCCGACGGTCGGGCTGGACCCGGTGCTGCGCCGAGACCTGTGGGCCATCTTCCGCCGGCTCGCCGCGGACGGCGCGACGCTGCTCGTGTCGAGCCACGTCATGGACGAGGCGGTCCGCTGCGACCGGCTGCTGCTCATGCGCGAGGGCGAGTTCCTCGCCGACGACACCCTGGCCGGCGTCCTCGCCTCGACCGGTGCGGCGGACGCCGAGCAGGCCTTCCTCGCGCTCGTCGACCAGGCCCGGGACCGGGCCGCGGCCGGCGGCACCACGACCTCGGAGGTGTCCTCGTGAGCCCGCGCCTGATGCTCGTCACGGCGGGCCGGGTGCTGCGCCAGGTGCGGCACGACCGCCGCACGCTCGCCCTGCTCATCGTCGTCCCGTGCGTCCTCATGGGCCTGCTCGCGTGGATCTACGCGGACACCCCGGTCTTCGACTCGATCGGTGCCCCGCTGCTCGGGATGTTCCCGTTCCTCGTGATGTTCCTCGTGACGAGCATCGCGACCCTGCGCGAGCGGCAGTCCGGCACGCTCGAGCGGCTGCTCACCCTGCCGCTGGCCAAGGCCGACCTCGTCGGCGGGTACGCGATCGCGTTCGGCGCGCTCGCGACGGTGCAGGCGCTCGTCGCCGGGACCTTCGCGGTGTACGCGCTCGGGCTCGACGTCGCCGGCCAGGACTGGCTGCTCATCGTCGTCGCCGTCGTCGACGCGCTGCTCGGGACGGCGCTCGGGCTGTTCCTCTCGGCGTTCGCGGCGACCGAGTTCCAGGCCGTGCAGTTCCTCCCGGCGTTCGTGCTGCCGCAGTTCCTGCTGTGCGGCCTGCTCGTGCCGCGGGACCGGCTGCCCGACGTCCTGCACTGGGCGTCCGACGTCCTGCCGCTGTCCTACGCGGTCGACGCGATGCGGACGATCACGGTCGACGCGAGTGCCGGGGCGGACGTCGCGAAGGACGTCGCGGTCATCCTCGGCTTCGTGCTCGTGCTCGTCGGGCTCGGTGCGGCGACGCTGCGGCGGCGGACGGACTGACCCGGCCGGAGCCGGGCCGGGCTCAGCGCCGGACGAAGCTCAGCCGGACGAACGTGTAGTCGAGCCCGGTGCGCGCCCAGTGCACGGGCCGCTCGGTGTGCTCGAGCGCGAGGTCGCCGAGCAGCTCGAGGCCGTGCTTGTCGGCCAGCGCCACGAGGTCGCGCAGGTCGTCCGGCGAGAAGATGTGCACCGGCTGGCCGTACATGACGACGCCGCTGGTGTCCGGCGGGTCCTGGTCGTAGTCGGTCGAGACGACGAGCACGCCGCCGGGCCGCAGGATCCGGGCGCTCTCGGCGAGGAACGGCTCGAGCGGGACCCCGTGCTCGACGACGCTCATGCACGTGACGGCGTCGAACCGGCCGTCGGGGAAGTCGGTGGCGGTGATGTCCCCGTACCGGAAGACGACGCCGTCGCGCCGGACGTCGTCCCCGAACTCGAGGTTGTTGCCGACGAGGTCGGTGAGGCCGTAGAGCCGCAGCCACGGCAGCACCGAGGAGTAGCGCGCGCTCCCGGCGTCGAGGACGCGGGCGTCGGTGCCGACCCGGTCGAGCACGGTGGCGACGGCGCCGAGGGCGTCCCAGTTCTTCGGCTTGTCGTGGTGCAGGGGCAGCCGCAGCCGCTTGCACTCGGCGACGGACGCCTGCCACTCGGCGTTGCTCCGCAGGACGTCGGTCGGCGGCATCGGGGCCGGCCGCCGCCGTCCCGCCGGGAACCGTCGCGCCTCGACCCGTCGCTGGACGGCGACCCGCCCCCACAGCGCGTACTCCGCGGCCCGCTTGGCGACCGCGAGCGCGATCCCGCCCGGAGGCGCGGCCGTCACCCGGCCCGGGGTGGTTCCGTCGTCCGTCACGGGTGTCGACCCTACCGGGGTGCGGCCGCGCGCCCGGGTGACGTCCGGCGTCCGGACCCGGACCGCGGCCGGCGTCCACCAGCTGAGACCGCCGTACCGCCGGACGTCACAAGAGCGCTCCAACGGCCGACACGCCGCGTTCGCGGCCCGTTGGTGCGTTCTGCGGTACGCCCGAGCGGGCGGGACCCGGGTGACCGGCTCGCTCGTGAGGGCAGAGCAAAGCATGGCGGTGCGCGTTCGGGGAGCACCTACGCTGGGGGCCATGGCGGAGACAGTCGCGATCCTCGGTGCCGGGGTCATGGGTGAGACGTTGCTGGCGGGACTGCTCCGGGCGGGGCGGGACCCGCAGGACGTCGTCATCACCGAGAAGCGGCCCGAGCGGGCGGCCGAGCTCGGGGCCAAGTACTCGGTCAAGGTCCTCGACAACGTCGAGGCGACGACGTTGAGCGACACGGTCGTCCTCGTCGTGAAGCCGCAGGACATCGCGGGGCTGCTCGCCGAGATCCGCGAGAGCCTGCGCCCCGGCGCGCTCGTGGTCTGCATCGCGGCCGGCATCACGACCGCGTTCGTCGAGGAGCGGCTCAGCGAGGGCACCCCGGTCGTCCGGGTCATGCCGAACACGCCCGCCCTCGTCGACGAGGGGATGGCCGCGGTCTCGCCCGGGTCGCACTGCGACGCCGAGCACCTCGCGCGGGCCTCGGCGCTGCTGTCGGCGACCGGCAAGGTCGTCCAGCTGCCCGAGTACCACCAGGACGCCGTCACCGCGATCAGCGGCTCGGGCCCGGCGTACATCTTCTACGTCGTCGAGGCGATGATCGAGGCCGGCGTGCTCCTCGGGCTGCCGCGGGCGACGTCCACCGAGCTCGTCGTCCAGACCGTCTACGGCGCCGCGACGATGCTCAAGGAGACCCGCGAGCACCCGACCGTGCTCCGCGAGCAGGTCTCCAGCCCGGCCGGGACGACGATGGCCGCGCTGCGCCAGCTCGACGACCACAAGGTCCGGGCGGCGTTCCTCACGGCGATGGAGGCCGCCCGGGACCGCTCCCGCGAGCTCTCCTCCGGCCAGGCCTGACGCGCAGGCCGCCGGGTCAGGGCCGCGCCGCGAACTTCTCGATGAGCTCGCTGTGCCCGCTGACGATGAGGACGTCGTGGCTGCCGACGCGGGTGCCGGCCACCGCGTAGGTGAAGTCCTCGCCGGGTGACTTCACGCCGACCACGGTGACGCCGTACTTCTTGCGGATCTGCGACTCCGCGAGGGTGAAGCCCTCGGTCTCCTTCGGGGCGCGCATCTTGACGATGGCGAAGCCGTCGTCGAACTCGATGTAGTCGAGCAGCTTGCCGGTGACGAGGTGCGCGACCCGGGTGCCGGCGTCCTTCTCCGGGTAGACGACGTGGTGCACGCCGATCCGGGAGAGGATCTTGCCGTGGGTCGGGGTGAGAGCCTTGGCCCAGATCTGCTTGACGCCGAGGTCGACGAGGTTCACCGCGGTGAGCACGCTCGACTCCACCGACGTGCCGATCGAGACGACGGCGATGCCGAACTCGCTGCAGCCGAGCTGCTCGAGCGCCTCGGTGCTCGTCGTGTCCGCCTCGACGACGTGCGTGAGCCGCCCCGCCCACTCCTGGACGAGCTGCGGGTCGCGGTCGACGGCGAGCACCTCGTGGCCGAGGCGGGCCAGCGCGTTCGCCGTCGCGGCGCCGAACCGGCCGAGGCCGCACACGAGGACCGCGTCCTCCCGGGAGTTCCTGCTGCCGCCCACCGTCGTCCTTCCGTCGCGCCGTCCCCTGCCGGGCCGGCGGTGCACGGGCTCCATGGTGCCGGACGGGTGTTCAGATCACGTGGTCGGCACCCGTCTCGCGCGGCTTCGGGACGAACGGCTCCGGGACGGCGTCCAGCAGCCACCCGGACTCGTCGGCGTCGGCGACCGCCCACCGGTCCTTGCCGAGCTCCTTGGCGAGGTAGAGCGCGTGGTCGGCGGCCTCGAGCACCTCGGACGGCTCGACGGCGAGGTCCGGCACCCGGGCGGCGACGCCGGTGCTCACCGTGAGCACCCGGCCGGTCTGGCCCGGGAACGCGATGCCCGCCTCGTGGACGAGCCGGTGCAGCCGGCGGGCCACCTCGGCGGCGCCGGCCTCGGCGGTGTCGGGGAGCATGAGCGCGAACCGCTGGCCGCCGGTCCGGGCCACGACGTCCCCGGGGCGCTGGGCGGCCCGGGCGAGCACGCCGGCGACCCGGCGCAGCGCGACGTCGCCCTGCTCCTGGCCGGCGGCCTCGTTGTAGGCGGCGAGGTCGTCGACGTCGACGACGAGGACGGCGACCGGGCGGCCCTCGCGCTCGTGCCGCAGCCACAGCGCGGTCATCGCCGCGTTGAGCCCCTCGGCGTCCGCGAGCCCGGTGAGCGGGTCGGCCGACAGGCCGGCCGACGTCCGGCCCGTCGAACGGGTGAGCGCCTCGACGGTGAGCCGGCGGGTGCGGCTGACGACGACCTGCTGGACGGCGTCCTGCTCCTGGGCGAGCTCGTGACGGCGGGCCATCCCGTCGAGGCAGGCCGAGATGTCGCGGCGCAGCGCGTCCCCGGCGACGGCGTGCGAGAACGGCTGGTCGTAGAGCATGAACCCGTGCTGGAACCGGCCGACGCGCAGCGGCTGCAGCACGAGGACGCCGCCCGCGAGCTCGCCGGCGAGCTCGGCCGGGAGCATCCCCGCCGACCGGAAGACCAGGCCGGTCACGGACTCGTCGACCCGGTTGCCGCGGCAGGCGACGACGATCCGCGCGGACGCCGTCGGCGCCCCCGCCTCGGGCTCGAAGGTCGCCATGAAGAAGCGGCGGATCCCCAGCCCGGGCAGGTGGTGGACGACCGACCGCGTGAGGTCCTGGAGCGAGTCGACGGTGCGCAGCGCCTGGCTGACGCCCCGGGCGTGGTCGAGGGCGGTGATCTCGCGGCGGCGGGCGTCGAGCCACACCTCGTGCTCGGCCTCCGCGAGGCGCGAGCTGAGCTCGCCGTGGAGCAGGGCCGCGCGCAGCGCCGCCGAGTGCGAGGGGCGGTGCACGAGCACGGCCTCGAGCAGCGTCGCCGCGGCCTGGACCCACCAGCCCATGTCGCCGCCCTCCTCGGCGGTCGACCACAGCGGGGGCAGGCAGTGCGACAGCCACGGCTGCGGGTCGCCGTCCTCGGCGACGGCGGCGAGCGCGAGGGCACCCCACTCCCGCGCCCAGCCCTGGGGGAGATGCACGGGCGGTGCGCCGAGCGTGGCGAGGCCGACCTCGAGGTCGGTGCCGATCGCCTGCGCGTCCCGCTCGTCGACCCCCGCGGCCACGGCCGCCTCGGCCGTCGTCCGGGAGCGCACGGCGGACACCGGGTCCTGGCCCGCGCGGGCCCGGGCGATCCCGGACAGCGGTGCGGCGCCGCACGAGCGGCGCACGACGAGCCGGGCGGCCACGTGCTCGTGCGGGGACGTCGTGTCGCCGTCCATCCGGGCGAGCAGCAGCCGGGCGGCGCGCTCGCCCTGCTCGACGAGGCACTGGTCGACGGTCGTCAGCGGCGGGCGCATCGCGCGGGCCCCGGGCTCGTCGTCGAAGCCGGTCACGCCGACGTCCTCGGGGATGCGCCGGTGCGCGGCGTGCAGCGCGTCGACCGCGCCGAAGGCCATCTGGTCGTTCGCCGCGAGGACGAGGTCGACGTGCCGGTCCCGGGCGAGCAGCCGGGTCAGCCCGAGCCGGGCCGCCTCACGCTCGAAGAGCCCGGTGAGCACGTGGTCGTCGTCGAGCACGACGCCGCCGTCCGCGAGCAGCCGGCGGACGGCGGCCTCGCGGTCGTCGGAGTCGGGGTTGCCCGGGGCGCCCCGCAGGAGGACGGGCCGGCGGATCGTGCGGGTCGCGAGCAGGTGCGCGACGAGGTCCTCGGTGGCCCGGCTGTTGTCGGCCCGGACGCCGGGGACGCCGGCGAGGTGCGAGCCGACGGTCACGAGCGGCGGGTTCTCCTGGTCGAGGAAGGCCCCGACGTAGGCCTGGGCGGTCTCCTCCGCGACGCTCGTCGCGACGACCCCGCGGACGGCGTCCGGCCGCACGAGGTCGAAGACGCTGTCGCTCGCCGCGCCCTCGTGCAGGTGCCGTACGACGACGACGCTGGCGACGCCCTCCGCCGACAGCACGGACTCCACGCCCCGCACGATGCGCTGCTGGTAGTCCGCCAACCCGTCGACGAGGATCGCGACGGGCTTGTTCTGCGCGCGGGGACGCACGGTGCCTCCTGACGGCCGGAGCTGGACCTCACCGGTCCGATCGGCCTGCGCGTGGCGCGCCTTGAGGCTCAGCCGACGATCGGGCGCTCCTCGGGGAGCCGGAACGCGCGCCCGCGCTCGCGCAGGGCCAGGGCCGCGGCGAGTGTCACGGTCCCGGTGCGGCCGACGTACATGAGCGCGGCGAGCAGGTACTTCGCCTCGTCCTCCAGGTTCGGGTCGGAGGTCAGCCCGGTCGACAGGCCGCAGGTCGCGAACGCCGAGATCACCTCGAAGAGCACCCGGTCCAGGCTCTGCCCGGTGATCGCCAGCAGCGCCAGCGTCGCGACGAGGACGATCGTCAGCCCAGCGAGGAGCACGGTGACGGCGAGCCGCACGCTCGCCGACGGGATCCGCCGTCCGAACGCCTCGATGTCCCGGTCGCCGCGCGCCTCGGCGACCGCGGCGAGGGTGAGGACGGCGAGGGTGCCGACCTTGATGCCGCCCGCGGTCGAGGCGCTGCCGCCGCCGATGAACATGAGGACGTCCTGGACCAGCCAGGTCGTCTCGTTCATCTGCGACACGTCGACCGTCGCGAACCCGCCCGAGCGCGGCATCGCGCCCTCGAAGACCGCCGCGAGCACCCGCGTCCCCGGGTCGAGGGCACCGAGGGTGTGCGGGTTGGTCCACTCGAAGGCGCCGATGAGCAGGATCGACACCACGAGCAGCAGGGTCGTCGTCGTGAGCGTGAGCTTGGTGTGGACCGGCCACGTCGCGGGCCGCCGCCAGGCGCGCACGAGCACGAGCACGACCGGGAAGCCGAGGCTGCCCGCGAAGACCGCCGCGGCGATCGGCAGGGTGAGCCACGGGTCGCCGACCCAGTGCGTCAGGCCACCCTCGTGGACGACGAAGCCGGCGTTGTTGAACGCCGAGACCGCGTAGAACACCGAGTGCCACAGCGCCTCGAGGACGCCCTCGCTGTCGCCGTCCGGCAGCGTGAGGAAGCGCGGGAAGAGCACCGCCGCGACGGCCACCTCGATGCTCGTCGAGGTGACGACGACGATCCGCAGCAGGCTGCCCACCTCGGACAGCCGGGACGCCTTGATCTCGGACTGGGCGACGAGCCGCTGGGCGAGCCCGAGCCGGCGCGACACCGCCAGGCCCAGCAGCGAGGCGATCGTGAGGATCCCCAGGCCGCCGACCTTGATGCCGGCGAGGATCACCGCCTGACCGAAGCCCGACCAGTACGTCGCGGTGTCGACGGTCGTCAGACCGGTGACGCACACGGCCGAGACCCCGGTGAACAGGGCGTCGACGAACGGCGCGCGCTGCCCGCTCGTGGTCGCCGCGGGCAGGCTGAGCAGCGCGACGAAGACGGCGATCACCGCGGCGAAGACGCCCAGCGCCAGCCGCGCGGGGGAACGGCGGGCCGCCTCGTCGATCCGGGCCTGGACCCAGCCGCGTCGGCGGTCGTCCCGGCCGGTGGTCTGGTGGTCGGTGTCGGTCATCGCGGGGAGGCTCCGGTCGTCGCGCAGATGCGGCCTGCCGTCGAACGGTACGGCTGGTCCGGGTCCGGTCGGGGGCGGCTCGGTTACGGTGAGCGGGTGGAGGCGCTGCGGCTGGTCTGGGACGAGTCTTTCACCCGGTACGACTTCGGCCCGGGCCATCCCATGGCGCCGGTCCGGCTGGACCTCACCGCACGGCTCGTGCGCGACCTCGGGCTGCTCGACCACGCGGGCGTGCACGTCGTCGGCGTCGACCCCGCGGACGACGCCACCCTGGCCACCGTGCACGACCCCGACTTCGTGGCCGCCGTCCGGGCGGCGTCGGTCGTCCCGCCGGTCGTCGACGAGGTGCGCGGGCTCGGCACGGACGACGTCCCGACGTTCCCCGGGATGCACGACGCGAGCGCCCGGATCGTCGCCGGCACCCGGGACGTCGCGCTCGCGGTCTGGAACGGCGAGGCCGAGCACGGCGTGAACTTCACCGGCGGCATGCACCACGCGATGCGCGGCAGGGCGAGCGGGTTCTGCGTGTACAACGACATCGCCGTCGCGATCCAGGCGCTCCTCGACGCCGGCGCGGAGAAGGTCGCCTACGTCGACGTCGACGTCCACCACGGGGACGGCGTCGAGCGGATCTTCTGGGACGACCCGCGCGTGCTGACGATCTCGCTGCACGAGACCGGCCGCGTGCTCTTCCCCGGGACCGGCTACCCGACGGACATCGGCGGCCCGAAGGCCGAGGGGGACGCCGTCAACGTCGCGTTCCCGCCCGGCACGTCGGACGCCGCCTGGCTGCGCGCGTTCCACGCCGTCGTCCCGCCTCTGCTGCGCTCCTTCGCGCCCGACGTCCTCGTGACCCAGCACGGCTGCGACTCGCACGCCCTCGACCCGCTCGCGCACATGGCGCTGTCGCTGGACTGCCAGCGCTCCTCATACGAGGCCCTCCACGAGCTCGCGCACGAGGCGGCGCACGGCCGCTGGGTCGCCGTCGGCGGCGGCGGGTACGAGGTCGTGGACGTCGTCCCGCGGGCGTGGGCGCACCTCGTCGGCATCGCCGCGCACCACCCCGTCGACCCGATGGCTGACGTGCCCGTCGGCTGGCGCGAGTACGTCATGGAGCGGTTCGGCCGGCAGGCGCCGATGCGGATGACGGACGGCCGGGAGGCCTGGTACCGCTCGTGGGCGACCGGGCACGACCCCGAGGACGCTTCGGACCGGGCGGTCATGCAGACCCGCAAGGCGGTGTTCCCGCTCCACGGGCTCGATGCCTGGTACGACTGAGCTCCTCCGTTCAGACGGTTCTGAGTAGCGACACGCAAGACCTGTCCAGCCGACACGCCGATGTTTCCCTCGAAAGGGTGCGCCCAAAAGGGGCAAACAGTCCGTGTCGGACAGAGTTCGGCTTCCTCAGGAGTCACAACTGCCCCTAGGGTGATCTGAATGGTCCGGGGGCCAGGCCCAGGAGCAGGACCCGAAGGGATGACGAGCATGGCTGGTGAGTTCGCCGACGTGCGGTTCCTCACGGTGGCCGAGGTGGCCACGATCATGCGGGTGTCGAAGATGACGGTGTACCGGCTCGTGCACGCCGGAGAGCTGCCCGCCGTCCGCGTCGGTCGCTCGTTCCGCGTGCCGGAGTCGGCCGTCCACGACTACCTGCGTCACTCGTTCGTCGACACCGCCTGATCGACACCGTCCGATCCGGCCCGTGGGCCCGGGCGGCGCCGGCACGAAGGTAGGCTGGGGTGCAGACCCGGCGCTCCGCGCCGTCCGTCGCCTCAGCGACATCCCGTTCGAGACCGTGAGGACACCACGTGGGTTCCGTCATCAAGAAGCGCCGCAAGCGGATGGCCAAGAAGAAGCACCGCAAGCTCCTGCGCAAGACGCGTCACCAGCGCCGCAACAAGAAGTGACGCACGGTCGCACCGCCCGCTGACGGCGGTGCGACCTCTCCGCTGCTTCGACGCTTCGCCGCAGGGGGTCTCGCGATGGGCCGGGTCGTCCTCGTCACCGGGGTGAGCAGGTACCTCGGGGGTCTCTACGCGCGTGTGCTCTCCGCCGACCCCGAGGTGGACAGGATCATCGGCGTGGACGTCGTCCCGCCGCCGCACGACATCGGCCGCTCGGACTTCGTCCGTGCGGACATCCGCAACCCCGTGATCGCCAAGGTGATCGGGTCCGCGGGGGTCGACACGGTCGTCCACATGAACGTCATCGCGACGCCGACGAGCGCCGGTGGCCGGGTCTCCATGAAGGAGATCAACGTCATCG
Organism: Kineosporia sp. A_224; assembly: GCF_002198655.1. GTDB lineage: Bacteria > Actinomycetota > Actinomycetes > Actinomycetales > Kineosporiaceae > R-H-3. Next base: position 48,829 of record NZ_MWLN01000228.1, on the reverse strand, counting down.
GCACCATGCAGCTGCTCGCCGCCTGCCAGAAGGCGCCGAGCCTGCGCCGCCTCGTCGTGAAGTCGACCTCGTCGGTGTATGGCGCGAGCCCGCGCGACCCGGCGATGTTCACCGAGGACACCGGCGCGAAGGTGCTGCCCCGCAGCGGCTGGGGCAAGGACTCCGTCGAGGTCGAGGGCTACGTCCGGGGCTTCTCCCGGCGGCGTCCCGACGTCGACGTCGTCATGCTCCGGCTCGCGAACTTCGTCGGCCCCGGGATCCGGACGGCGCTCACCGACTACTTCTCGCTGCCCGTCGTGCCGACCGTCATGGGCTTCGACCCGCGGATCCAGCTCGTCCACGAGGACGACGGCATCGAGGCGCTGCGCCTGGCGACCACCGGGACGGCGACGGGGATCGTCAACGTCGCCGGGGACGGCTGCATCACCGTGAACCAGGCGGTCCGGATGGCCGGCCGGGTGCCCGCGCCCGTTCCGCCGCCGCTCGTCGGGGTCGTCGGCCAGGCTGCGCGCCGGTCGGGCCTGGCGGACTTCTCGCCCGAGCAGATCCGGTTCCTCTCGTACGGTCGCGGCCTCGACACGACCCGGATGCGACGGGTGCTCGGCTTCGAGCCCCGGTACTCCACGCGCGAGGCGTTCGCCGACTTCGTCCGCGGCCGCCGCCTCACCGGTCCGCTGTCGCCCGACCGGGTCGAGGCCGCCGAGGCGAAGGCCCTCGGGGTCGTCCACGGCGTCACGACGGCGGTGATGGGCTGATGGCACAGGTCATCGACCTCGACGGCGAGCGCCCCGGACGGCGCCGCCGCAGCGGTGCCGCGGCCGTGGCCGCCGGCGCCCAGCGGGCCACCGGCGAGCGGGACAGCCGCCGCCGCCGGACCACGCCGCTGCTCGCCGACCTCGACCCGCAGCCGCTGTCCGTCATCCCGGACGACGCACCGCCGGCCGTCGACGCCGCCGCGCCGTCCGGCACACCGTCGCCCGCGGACGCGGTCGAGTCGCCCGCTCCGGCCGGCCCGTCCGGCGCACGTCGCCGCCCGCCGCGGACCGCCGTCGCCAAGAAGGCCGCCGCGAAGAAGGCCGCGCCCCGGCCGACCGTGCGGCCCGCCGTCGCGGCCCCTGCGGCTGCGTCGTCCGGCGCGCCGGTCGCCCGCAGGATGCCCCGGGTGCGCGTCGTCGGCGAACCGGACCGGCTCGCCGCCGTCACCGCCGCCGCGACCGCCGCGGGCGAGGCCATCGCCGATGCGCTCGCCGGCTCGCCGCGGGCCGCGGACGTCGAGGACAAGATCGCCGCGGCCCTGGCCTTCCTGCGCCGCCGGCTCACCGGCGACTACGAGGTCGACGAGTTCGGCTTCGACCGCGAGCTCACCGAGACGGTGCTGCTCGCCGTCGTGCGCCCGCTCTACAAGCGGTGGTTCCGGGTCGAGGTGCGGGGCATCGAGAACATCCCGGAGTCCGGTGGCGCGCTCGTCGTCGCGAACCACTCCGGGGCCGTCGCGCTCGACTCGGTGATGACCCAGGTCGCCGTCCACGACGTCCACCCGCAGCACCGGTTCCTCCGGATGCTCGGCGCCGACCTCGTGTTCCAGACCCCGTTCGTCGGCGAGATCGCCCGCAAGGGCGGCGCGACGCTCGCGGCGAACGCGGACGCCGAGCGGCTGCTCTCCGCCGGCGAGGTCGTCGGGGTCTGGCCGGAGGGCTTCAAGGGCGTCGGCAAGCCGTTCAGCGAGCGCTACAAGCTCCAGCGGTTCGGCCGCGGCGGCTTCGTGTCGGCGGCGCTGCGCACCCGGACGCCGATCGTGCCGTGCGCGATCGTCGGCGCCGAGGAGACCTACCCGATCCTCGGCAACCTGCCGACCGTCGCCCGGCTGCTCGGGCTGCCGTACTTCCCGGTGACGCCGACGTTCCCGCTGCTCGGCGTGCTCGGGGCCGTCCCGCTGCCGAGCAAGTGGCTCATCGAGTTCGGCGCCCCGGTGCCGACCGACGAGCTCGGGATCGGCGCCGCCGAGGACCCGATGCTCGTCTTCGACCTCACCGACCAGATCCGCCAGACGATCCAGCAGACGCTGTACTCGCTGCTCGTGCAGCGCCGCTCGGTCTTCTTCTAGCCCAGGCGCCCAATCAGATACAGAACTCGTTGCCCTCGGGGTCGGTGAACACCACCCACGCGTGCGGCCCCTGCCGGCCCTCGCCGACGCGGGTCGCGCCGCGCTCGACGAGCCGGTCCCGGAACCCGGGCAGGTCCTCCGGCGCGAGGCCGCGCAGGTCGAGGTGCACCCGGTTCTTCACGGTCTTGCCCTCCGGCACGAGCTGGAAGAGCAGCCGCGCTGCCGTCCCCTCCTCGCGCGGGACGACGGCCGCGCCCTCGCGCCAGACGAGGCGTCCGTCGTGGACGGTCGTCTGCTCCTGCGTCGCGTGGCCCTGCTCGACCATGGACCGGATGAAGGCCTCGTCCTGCTCCTCGACCTTCCAGCCGAGGGTGACGGCCCACCAGTCGGCGAGGTCGTGCGGGGAGCTGCTGTCGACGCCGACCTGGTACCAGAGGCTCATGACGGCGAACCTACGACGGCAGGCGGACATCCTGGGTCCGCGGCGGTACCGGGACGTCGTCCGCGCCCGGCACCGGCGGGGTCCGACCCTCGGCCGGCCCCTCCTCGACGAGGTCGTCGTCGACCGGACCGTGCCCGGCCGGCCCCGGCTCGGCCGGGCCCTGGGGGACCGGCCCCCACTCGCTCCCGGCGCGGGCGAGCAGCGCCTCGACGGCCGCGTTCCAGCGGTCCAGGGACGGCGGGGACACCGGGCCCAGGAGGTGCTCTCGGGCCGCGCGGCGGGCGTCGCGCATCGGGTCCGCGCCCCGGACGTCGTCGAGGACGGCGCGGATGCCGCGGCCGCCCGGGGTGAGCAGGTACCCGCCGGCGGTGCTCGGGTTCGCGGCCCGGAACTCGTCCTCGGGCAGGCCGTCCGGGTTCGTCACGACGTACGGCTTCTCGCTCGCGACGAAGTCGGAGACGACGCTCGAGATGTCCCCGACGAGCAGGTCGGCGTGGTTGAAGCAGTCGAAGAGGGTCGGGCTGGGGGACCGGACGACGAGGTGCTGCCCAGGGGGCAGCGACGACCAGAAGTCGTCGCTCCAGGCCTGCTCGCGCTCGGCGGCCCGGGCCGGGTCCGCCGTCGGCTCCGGCTGCGGGGTGGCGCCGGACTCCGCGGCCCCGGCGGCCGCGAGCAGACGCTCGACGGAGCGCAGCGCCGCGGCGGCCTCCTTCGTCACGGTGCCGGTCAGCGGGTGCGGCTTGAAGACGACCCGGACCGCGGGGCCGAGGGCGAGCAGGTCCTTGACGAGCCGGACGCCCTGGACGGCGAGGGACGTCTGCGCGGTGTCGTTCGTCCAGCCCTCCCAGGTGGGGGCGTAGAGCACCGTGAGCGGGCGGTCGGCGGGGACGACCTGGTCTCCCGCGGTGCCGATCCCGTCGAGCTGCGGGCGGCCGACCTCGACGACGGAGTCGTCCCGGACGCCGACCCGGGCCAGCTGGTACCGCTCGCGGGCCGCCCGGCCCGCGACCCAGATCTCGTCGTGCACCTTGCTGAACGGGTTGACGCTCGCGATCTTGTCGCTGTCCCCGTGGCCGATGAAGACGTGCTTGAGGCGCGGCTCGCGCAGCAGGTGGAGGTTCTTCCCGACGTTCGCCACGTAGAGCGCGACCCGCGCGGTCGGCATCGGGAAGTTCATGACGTCGACCGGGTCCGGCAGGCACACGACCGGCACCGTCGTGGGCCCGAGCGTCGACATGTGGACCCGCTCGCGGAGCAGGACGAGCGTGCGGCGCGGCATCCGCTCGAGCACGGGCAGCCACATGTTCGCCTGGTAGGCGCTCTCCTTCGTGCCGCTGAAGTAGAGGATCACCTCGGGCCGCAGCGCCCGGACCTGCTCGTTGACGAGGTCCAGGTAGCGGTCGCGCAGCCCCCGGTCCGACCGGCGGCGCAGGGAGCGCGCGACGTGCACGGCCCGGGCGCCCGTCGCGCCCGCGACGACCAGGCTGAGGACGAGCAGGACGCGCGGCTCGCCGAGCGCCGTCGCCAGCGCCCCGCCGACGACGGCGACACCCGACGCCGAGAAGAGCGCGGAGGCGGTGTCGCTGCGCCAGCCGGAGAGCCCGGAGCGCGCGGGCGCGGGACCGGCCGGGGCCTCGTCGGCGTCGTCCGGCGGGGCGTCACCGGCGAGGTCGAGCGCGACCTGCGTGATCTCGGGCGTCGACAGCGGCACGTTGCGCGCCTCGACGGGGAGCCGTGACACCGACGCCAGGAGCGGGGTGAGCCCGACGAGGACGCCGCGCGTCACGGCGAGCGTCGTCACGCCCAGCCCGACGGCGACGAGCCACACGGTGCCGATCCCGCCGGTCCGGGCGATGAGCAGCAGCAGGAGCACCTCGCGCAGGAGGGCCCGGTTGCTCTGGCCGAAGAGCACCCTGCGCAGCAGCAGCCGGCCACCGGTGCTGCGGCGGTTGACGAACTCGTCGACCGCCTGGGAGGCGACGACCACGACGAGGAACAGCAGCGGGCTGCCCTGCAGGGCCGTGACGAAGAGCGCGAGGTAGAGCGCCGCGATCGTCGACACGAGGACCAGCGCGGGTCTGGAGGGGCGGATCATGCGTCCTTCTGGGTCGGTACGGGCAGCCCGGCGCGCTGGCCGGCAGGGCGGGCCGCGTGGCTGTCCGGGCGGGTGCAGAGCCGGTCGACGGCGCCGGCGAACCGGGTGAGCGAGGCCTCGGGGACCTCGCCGACGAGGCGGTCCCGTTCGGCCGCGCGGGCGGCGCGGTCCGGGTCCTGGCCGACGACGAGCGCGTCGAGCAGCGGTCCCAGCCCGGCGAGGTCCGGTCCGACGACCCGTCCGCCCCGGGCGCTCGGGTACTTCTCCTCGAAGGTCCCGGCCGGGTCCGGCGAGGGGTTGAGCACGGCGTACGGCTTGCCCGTCACGAGCCAGTCCGACACGACGCTCGAGATGTCCGCGACGAGGAGGTCGGCCTCCGCGAAGCACGACTGCAGTGCCGGCCAGCCGTCGTCGACCACGTGGTGGGTGCCGGGCGGGACGGCGTCCCAGTAGGCCCGCTCCCGGCCGACCTCGGCGCGGACGTGTGCGGCCCGGTCGAGGTCGGGGACGCTGTGGTGCACCGAGTGCTCGAGGTAGTCCTCGGTCCGGCGCCGCCGCTCCCCGGAGGCGGCCGCGACCCCGCCCGCGGTGGGTGCCTGCGGCGACGTCGAGGTGCGGACGGCGCCCGCGGCCGTGAGCAGCGCGGTGATGCGGCGGTGCGCGGCGCGGGTCGCGTCGTCCCGGGTGCCGGTGAGCGGGTGCGGCCGGTAGAGGACGCGCACACCGGGGCGGGCGAGCAGCGCACGGACGAGCGCCTCGCCGGCGTGGGGCACCGAGGTGTGGAACTCGACGTCGCCCCAGCCCTCCCAGGTGGGGGCGTACAGCACGGTGAACGTGGGGTCGTTCCGGTGCCGCACCGGCAGCAGCGACAGCTGCGGGCGCCCGACCTCGACGACCGCCTCCGGTGCGAGGTGCACGTCGGCCTCGGCGAAGCGGTCGCGGCCGGCCTGACCGGCGACCCAGACCTCGTCGTAGACCTTGACGAACGGGCTGGCGCTGTACGGCTTGTCGCTGTCCCCGTGACCGACGAAGACGCTCGTCAGGCCGCGTCGGCGCAGCATGTGGATGTTCTCGGCCGCGTTCGCCGTGAGGAGGACGACCTTCGCCGTCGGCAGCTCCAGCGCCGCGAGCGGCGGCGCCAGCGGGATGCACAGCACCGGCAGCGTCGTCGGGTCGAGCGCCAGCAGGCTGTCCCGGTCGCGCAGCACGACGAGGACCCGGCGCGGCAGCCGCTCCGCCACCTCGAGCCACATCTGCAGCTGGTAGAGCGTCGACGGGCGCCCGGAGAAGTAGAGGACCACCTCGGGGGCGAGGGCGTCGAGCGCCTCGGCGACCCGGGCCGGGACGAGCCGGCGCGGGTTGCGCCGCTGCAGCCGCAGCAGCGCGGTGCCGATCGTCGCGACGACGGCGCCGGCCAGCAGGAGCGACGTGACCGCGCCGACGACGGCGACCGTGCCCGATCCCCACGTGACGGCGAGGGCCGCGCCGAGGACGAGCGGGACGTCCGTCAGCCCGGTGACGACCGCGCCCCGGCCGGTGACGACGCGCGGCAGCGCGGGCGGCAGGTCGAGGCCGCGCAGGTCGACGTTGCGGGTGAGCACCGGGCTGCGGCGCAGGAACGCGACGAGCTCGAGGGCGGAGCGGGCGCCGACCGCGGCGAGCTGCAGCGCCAGCCACGTGACCGTCACCCAGATGAACGTGTTGCCGGCGGAGGAGTGCAGGGTGCGGCCGCCGTCCGTGGCGACGCCCACGAGCAGGCACGCCGTCGCGCCGCGCAGGCTGCCCCGCCAGAACGGGCCGGCCTGGCTCAGGTCGGCCGCCCAGGAGAGGAGGTCGGGGCGCAGCACCAGCACGGCCTCGGCGAGCAGGGTGACGCAGAGCGCGCCGAGGTACCAGCGCGGCGCGAAGACGGCGGCGCCGGCGAGGAGGACCGTCGCCGCGACGAAGGCGGCGCCGTCGAGGACGACGGAGCGGGGACCCCGCCAGGGCGGGGTCCTCGTCTCACGGGTGAGGACGACGCCGGGAGCGATCACGACGGGCTCAGACGGTGCTCGAGGCGTGCTCGTCGTCGTCCGCGAGGGCGGCGGAGATGAGCGCCGCCTCCTGCTCCGTCGTCGAGGCGCCCTGGCCGGGCGTCACGCGACGGACGTCGACGATCTGGCCCGTCAGGTCGGAGACCATGACGTCGAGCGTCGAGCGGGCGACGGCGGCCGCGGACAGCAACGTGTTCGGTGGCTCCTCGCCGAAGGCCTTCGTCCGCATCGGGGTGGCGGCGCGTTCGGGGTTGATGCAGTTCACCCGGACGCCGATGCCCGCCCACTCGTCGGCGAGCGCCTGCGTCAGGTTGACGACCGCGGCCTTCGTCGAGGAGTAGAGGCTGTACTCGGCGCGGCCCCGGGTGTAGGAGCTCGAGGTGTAGAGGACGACCGAGCCGCCGGTCTCGCGCAGGTACGGCAGGCTCGCCTGCGCGACGGCGATCGGTGCGAGGTAGTTGACGCGCAGGGTGTCCTCGACGACGTCGGCCGGGGTGTCCTCGAGCCGGCCGCGGTGCAGGACCGCCGCGGTGAGGACGACGTGGTCGATGCGGCCCGTCTCCGTGTGGGCCTGCGCGAGCGCCGCAGCGACGTCCTCGGGGCGCTCGACGTGGCAGCCCGTCGACCGGCTGTGGGCGTAGACGGTGGCGCCGAACGACCGGCACAGGTCCACGACCTCCTGCCCGATCCCGTAGGTGCCGCCGAGGACGACGACCGTCCTGCCGGCGAGGAGGTCGGTGTACTCCTGCTCGTCGTGCGGGCGGGGGGCCGCCTTGCTCGCGAGCTGGAACAGCCGGTCGACGACGAAGACGTCGATCGGGTGGGTGACCTTCATGTTCTGCTCGGTGCCGGTGACCACGTAGGTCGGCACCCCGGGCAGGTACTTCAGGACGACGCCGCAGTCGTCGCTCGCGGCGAAGTCCGGGTCGCCGCCGGCGATCTCGTACGCCTTGCGGATGGTCGTCAGGAGGAACCCCTGCGGGGTCTGCCCCCGGCGCATCCGGGCCCGGACGGGGATGTCGCAGATGACGTCGTCGCCGTCGACCTCGATGATCGTGTCCGCCGAGGGCACGGCGACGTCGACGGACTCGTAGGTGTCGAGCGCGGCGATGCAGTCGGTGATGATCCGGCGGTCGACGAACGGGCGCACGGCGTCGTGGAACAGGACCTTGCACTCGGCGTCGCCGAGCACGTCGAGGGCGGCCTTGCTCGTGTCGTTGCGGGTGACGCCGCCGGGGATGACGTGGGTCACCTTGGTCATGCCGGCGCTCAGCCTGCGGGCGTCCTCGAGGTAGGCCGCGGGGGACGTGAGGACGATCTCGTCGATCTCCGGGGTCTCCTGGAAGACCCGCAGCGTGTGCTCGAGGATGGTCGACCCGGAGACCTTGATCAGCTGCTTGGGGATCGACAGGCCCACCCGGGAGCCGGTGCCGCCGCCGAGGATGACGGCGACAGTCCGCAGCCGTGCCTCCGGTGCGCTCATGGGACAGCCTCGCCTCTCGCTGGTCGAGCGGCGTCGTGTCCTACGGCGCCGCCTCGATGGAACCGGTGTCCTGCTGACTGCTACCGGGTCCGCGGCAGCCGCGGTCGTCGCCGACCCGGCCGCCCTCGGGGTGCACCCAGTGAACACCGTCTGACGAGAATTCGACCATCAAGAGGCGGACTGATTCCAATCCGCTGCCATGGGTGCCTTTGTCGTCACTCAGGGTGGCCGACAGTCGCTCGCGCGGCCGTCGCAGACCGGCGGTGGACCACCCCTGACGGGCTCGGCCGACGAGTTCGGCCGGCCGGCTCAGCCCCGGCCCCAGGCGTACGTGTCCAGCACCGTCGACCAGTCCGTCCGGAGCACCACGGTGTCCCCGCCGTCCTCGAGCCCCGTCCCCGCGTGCGGCCAGTACTGGTGCAGGCGGGACGAGGGGCCGGTGCCCTGGAGCTCGACCCGCAGCGTCTCGCCCGGGGCGAGCACGGTGCCCGGGGCCAGCTCCTTCGTCCGCCCGTCGTTGGCGACGACGACGCCGGAGAGGTCCTGCGCCGTCGTCACGCCGGCCCGGACCCGCAGGTCGACGTGCTCCCGCAGGCCGGTGTACGCGACGTCCGCGATCTCGACCTGCGGCCGCCGGCAGGCGACCGTGCACGGGTAGTCGGCGGCGGCCCGCAGGTCGAGGGCCGGGTCGAGCAGCCAGAGCGTGCGCCCGGCGAGGTCGGAGCCCGGCCGGTCGTCGTCGGGGAGGAAGCGCGGCCCGCCGATGCCGAGGTAGTAGCGGCCGGCGGCGACCGACGTCGTCCCGGGCCCGAAGAACACCGTGATCGTCCGGCCGGCGCCGATGGACGCACCCCGGGGGAACGTCCAGTACGTACTGCCGCGCCACAGGTGGTGGCTCGCGTCGCGCAGCCGCCAGCCGGTGAGCGGGACGGCGGTGGCGCCGGTGTTGCGGATCCGCAGGTACTCGCCGTTGCGCGCGCTCTCGTCGTCCGCGTCGTAGTGCAGCCACGCGAGCAGGGGTGCCCCCGCGGAGGGGCCGGCGCCGCACCAGGTGCCGGCCAGCAGCCCGCGCCGGGCGGCGGCGGCTCGCTGGTAGGCGGCGTGGTAGCTCGCGGTGTGCGCGGTCTCGCCGGGGCTGCGCAGCCACAGGGCGTGGCCCCGGTCGAGCAGGTACCGCTGGGCGTCCTGCCACCTGCGGGTCGTGGGGTCCCAGCGGTCGACGAAGCGGAAGAGGCGCACCCGCCCTGCGGCGTCCGTGCCCTTCGTGCTCGAGGCGTGGTAGGCGGACAGGCGCACCTTCGTGCCCACGGGCATGAACGCGCTCAGCGTCCGGGTCGCGGCGGCGGCGCCGCACTCCGCCCCGCCGGGCGGGCTGGTCACCGGGCTGCCGTGGGTCTCGGTCGTCTGGATGCCGATCATCCGGACCGGCCGCGGGGCGGCGGTGCCGTCTCCCGCGACGTCGACGTAGACGGTGTCCCCGTCGGCGACCTTCGTCAGCGTCCCGGTCCAGTAGTGCAGGGCGGGAGCGGCCGCCACCGCCGGGCCGGCGGGGGGCACCGTCACGGCCAGCGTCGTCAGGGCGGTGATCAGGGCGGTGATCGGTCCTCGGCGCACCCTTGCCTATCGGTCGGCGCGGGCCCGGACTGGATCGGCCGTTCGGGGCGTCGCAGGGCCGTCCGGGTCAGTGCCGGGTCAGCGCCGGCGGCGGTTCACCGCGACGGCCCCGGCGGCCGCGCCCGCGAGGGCGCCGGCCACCGCGGCGACGGGCAGTGTCGCGCGGACCGCCTTGCGCCCGGTGCGGTAGTCCCGGACCCGCCAGCCCTCGGTCCGGGCGTGCGCCCGGAGCTGGGTGTCGGGGTTGATCGCGCACGGGTTGCCGACGAGCGAGAGCAGCGGGATGTCGTTCGCCGAGTCGCTGTACGCCGAGCAGCGGTCGAGGTCGAGCCCCTCGGCCTCGGCGAGGGCCCTGACCGCCTCGGCCTTGGCCGCGCCGTGCATCGGCTTGCCGACGAGGCGGCCGGTGTAGACGCCGTCCACGTGCTCGGCGACCGTGCCGAGGGCCCCGGTGAGCCCGAGCCGGGCGGCGATCACCTCGGCCACCTCGACCGGTGTCGCGGTGACGAGCCAGACCCGCTGGCCGGCGTCCAGGTGCATCCGGGCCAGCGCCTGCGTGCCGGGCCAGATCTTGTCGGCCATGAGCTCGTCGAAGACCTCCTCGCCGACCGCGCGCAGCTCGGCGACCGGGTGCCCGGCGACGAAGGACAGGGCCTTCTCCTGGATCTCCTCGACGTGCTCCATGTTCTCCCCGACGAGGACGAACTGGGCCTGCTGCCAGGCGAAGCCCGCGATGTCCTTGAGGGTGAAGAACTTGCGGCGGTACAGCCCGCGGGCGAGGTGGAAGATCGACGCGCCCTGCATGACCGTGTTGTCGACGTCGAAGAACGCCGCGGCCGACGGGTCGGGCGGGACGGCGAGCGCGGCCTCGAGCTCGGCGGCGGCGGACCCCGGGTCGACGACGTCGCTCGCGCGGACCCGCAGGTCCCGGTCGTCCGTGGCGAGGGGGTCGGGCAGGTCGGTCGACGCGGCCGCGGCGGAGGCCCGGCCGGCGACGACGTCGTCCGGCGTCACCTCGGGGACGTCCGGCTCGGCCATGCGCGTCACTCTAACGGCGCAGGCCGCACCCGGCCCGGAGCCGGCCCCGGCCCGGGTCTAGCCTGTGGCCGTGACGCAGGAGCGGATCACCCTCGTCGGCCGGCCCGGCTGCCATCTGTGCGACACCGCCCGCGAGGTCGTCGCGCGGGTCGCCGCCGACACCGGCACCGGGTGGGCCGAGGTCTCGATCGACGACGACGCGGCCCTGCGGGAGCGCTACGCCGAGCAGATCCCCGTCGTCCTCCTCGACGGCACCGAGCACGCCTTCTTCCGGGTGGACGAGCACCGGCTGCGCGAGGCGCTCGCCGGTCGCCGCGGCTGGCTGGGCCGCCGCCGGGCGTGACGTACGGCACGTCCGCCGCTGCGCCCCGTCCAGCATCCGGTCCGGGACGCTGTCAACTTTGTGCACCCGTTCACAAGTGCCTACGCTGGACGGGTCATCCCACGTCTGGGCCGTGACACCAGACGACGGGCTCGAGCACCACCTGCTCCCCGAGGAGTCTGCGCTCCCGTGTCCACGCCGCGTCCTGCTCGTCTCGTGCGCCAGGCACGTCCCGTGCGGCAGGGCATCCCCGACGCCACCGTGGCCCGCCTGCCGGTGTACCTGCGCGCGCTGACGACGCTGGCCGAGGACGGCACCGCGACGGTCTCCTCCGAGGAGCTCGCGGCCGCGGCCGGGGTCGGGTCGGCGAAGCTGCGCAAGGACCTGTCGCACCTCGGCTCGTACGGCACCCGCGGCGTCGGCTACGAGGTCGAGTACCTCGTCTACCAGATCTCCCGCGAGCTCGGCCTGACCCAGGACTGGCGCGTCGTCATCGTCGGCGTCGGCAACCTCGGCCACGCCCTGGCGAACTACGGCGGCTTCGTCTCCCGCGGCTTCACCGTCGCCGCCCTGCTCGACGCCGACGACCGGATCGTCGGGGAGACGGTCGGCGGCCTCGTCGTGCGGCCCGTCGACGACCTCGAGGAGGTCGTCGCCGACCAGGGCGTCCACATCGGGGTCGTCGCGACCCCGGCCCCCGCGGCGCAGGACGTCTGCGACCGGCTCGTCGCGGCCGGCGTGACGAGCGTCCTCAACTTCGCCCCCGTCGTCCTCCTCGTGCCCGACACTGTGATGGTCCGCAAGGTCGACCTGTCGACCGAGCTGCAGATCCTGGCGTTCCACGAGCAGCGCCAGGTCGCCAACCGGCTGTCGGTCGACGTACCGGCCCGGGTCGTCGCACTGGAACCCGACGGGGGTACGGGTCGGGCTGGAGTGTCCCCGTGAGCGTCCTCGTCGTCGGGCTGTCCTACCGGACCGCCCCGCTCGACCTTCTCGAGCGTGCCGCGCTGGGCGGTGTCCCGGCGCGCGCCCTCGAGGCGGACCTGTGCCGCTCCGACAGCGTCGCCGAGGCCGTCGTCCTCGCGACGTGCAACCGGCTCGAGGTCTACGCCGAGGTGAGCAAGTTCCACGGCGGCGTCGCCGACGTCGGTGCGCTGCTCGCGACCGCGACCGGGCTGACGCTCGCCGAGCTCACCGACCACCTCTACGTGCACTACGAGGCCGCCGCGGTGACGCACCTGTTCACCGTCGCCGCCGGCCTGGACTCGATGGCCGTCGGCGAGCAGCAGATCCTCGGCCAGGTCCGCACCGCCCTGCGCGAGGCCCAGGAGTCCGGCTCCGCGGCGCGCGTCCTCGGGCACCTGCTCCAGGTCGCGCTGCGGGTCGGCAAGCGGGCCCACAGCGAGACCGGGCTCGACCGCGCGGCCGGCTCCCTCGTCGAGGCCGGGATCGCCCGCAGCGAGCAGGCCGTCGGCCCGCTCGCGCAGGCGTCCGTGCTCGTCGTGGGCGCCGGCGCGATGAGCGGCCTGGCCGTCGCGACGATGGCCCGGCACGGCGTCGGGCGGCTCGTCGTCGCGAACCGGACGCCGGCCCGCGCGCAGCGGCTCGCCGAGGTCGGCGGCGGCTCCGCCGTCCCGATGGCCGACCTGCCCGCAGCGCTCGCCGCGGCCGACGTCGTCGTCTCGTGCACGGGAGCGGTCGGTCACGTCGTCACCGCCGGCCTCGCGGCCGCCGCGTCGGCGGCCCGCGGCGGGCGGCCCCAGGTCTACGTCGACCTCGCGCTGCCGCGGGACGTCGACCCGCGGGCGGCCGACGTCGACGGTGTCACCGTCGTCGACCTCGAGGCGCTCGGCCGGCACCTCGCGACCCACGAGGTGGCCGCCGAGGTGGCGCAGGTCCGCGAGATCGTCGTCGCCGAGGTGCAGACGTACCTCGCCGAGCAGCGCGCCCAGGCCGTCGCGCCGACCGTCGTCGCCCTGCGCGCGCACGCCCGCAGCGTCGTCGAGGCCGAGCTCACCCGGCTCCAGCAGCGGGTGCAGGTCGACCCGACGGTGCGCGCCGAGCTCGAGCAGACCGTCCACCGCGTCGTCGAGAAGCTGCTCCACACCCCGACGGTCCGGGTCAAGGAGCTCGCGGGCGAGCCCGGCGGCTCGGCCTACGCCGACGCGCTGCGCGAGCTCTTCGGGCTCGACCTCGGGCGGGTCGCGGCCGTCTCCGAGCAGCCTGTCCCGTCGTCCCCACCAGGGCTGAGCATCCCGGCCCCGAGCCGCACCGGGTTGGTGTCATGAGCGTCCAGACCACGCCGGCGTCGAGGGCGTCCGGGCCCGGCGAGCAGGCCGGGGGGCCGCGCGTGCTGCGCCTGGGCACCCGGCGCAGCGCGCTCGCCCGGACCCAGTCCGGGCACGTCGCCACCGCGATCGAGGCGGCCGCCGCCGCCCGCGGCGAGGACCTGCGCGTCGAGCTCGTCGAGGTCGTGACCCACGGCGACACCTCCACCGCGCCGCTAGCGACGTTCGGCGGGGTCGGCGTCTTCGTCTCCGCCCTGCGCGACGCCCTGCTCGCCAAGGAGGTGGACCTCGCTGTCCACTCCCTCAAGGACCTGCCGACCGCACCCGCCCCCGGGCTCGTCGTCGCCGCCGTCCCGCTGCGCGAGGACCCGCGCGACGTGCTCGTCGCCCGCGACGGGCTCACCGTCGGCGAGCTGCCGGCCGGCTCGCGGATCGGTACCGGCTCGCCGCGCCGGGCCGCCCAGCTGCGCGCGCTCGGGCTGGGCCTGGAGGTCGTCGGGGTCCGCGGCAACGTCGACACCCGGCTCGGGTTCGTCGCGTCGGGCGAGGTCGACGCCGTCGTCCTGGCCCGCGCGGGGCTGCTGCGCCTGGGCCGTGCCGACGAGGCGACCGAGGTGCTCGACCCGCTGACCATGCTCCCCGCCCCCGGGCAGGGCGCGCTCGCCGTCGAGTGCCGCGAGGCCGACGCGGACGTCGTCGCGGCGGTCGCCGCGCTCGACGACCCGGCGACCCGGGCGGCCGTGGAGGCCGAGCGCACGCTGCTCGCCGTCCTCGAGGCCGGCTGCGCCGCACCGCTCGGCGCGCTCGGCGAGGTCGTCGAGGGCGACGACGGCGACGAGCTGTTCCTGCGCGCCGTCGTGGCGTCCGTCGACGGCGCGGTGACGATCCGGCGGTCCGTGACCGGGCCCGCCGACGACGCGACCGGTGTCGGGCGGCGGCTCGCGGAGGTCCTCCTCGAGGACGGCGCCGCCGAGCTGGTGGCCCCGCCGCCGGCGCCGCCCGGACCACCCGCACAGCCTGCACGACCGGAGTCTGCACGACCGGAGTCCGCACGACCGGCAAGAGAAGGTGACCTGTGAGCTCCACCCGCACGCGCAAGAAGACCTCCGTCGGGCAGGTCTCGTTCGTCGGCGCCGGCCCCGGCGACGAGGGACTGCTGACGCTGCGTGCCGTCGAGCGCCTCGCCGAGGCCTCGACCGTCGTCGTCGACCAGGCGGGCCGCGAGCGGCTCGTCGCGACCCGCTGCCCGGAGGACGTCGAGATCGTCGACGCCGGCTTCGGTGAGGACGGCCAGCCGATGACCCGCGCGGCCCGCGCGAAGATCGTCGTCCGGGCCGCGAAGAAGGGCGGGCGCGTCGTCCGGCTCATGGACGGCGACCCCGCGACGTTCACCGGCCTCGCCGAGGAGATCGCGGCGTGCCGCAAGGAGGGCATCGGCTTCGAGATCGTCCCCGGCGTGTCCGCCGCGACCGCCGTCCCCGCCTACGCCGGGATCCCGCTCACGCCGGCCGGGACGTCGTCCGTGCACGTCGTCCACCCGCACGGCGTGACCGTCGACTGGGCGCTGCACGCCGACGCGCAGTCGTCGGTCGTCGTCCTCGGCGGGGTCGACGAGATCGTCGACGCGGCCGCCGGGCTGCTCCGGGCGGGGCGGGCCGGCTCGACCCCGGTCGCGGTCACCTCGAAGGGCACGACGACCGAGCAGCGGACCGTGTCCTGCACGCTCGCCGAGGTCGCCAAGGCGGTGCCGGCGGCCCGCCTCGAGCGGCCCGTGACGGCCGTCGTCGGCGCGGCCGCCGGGCTGCGCGAGGCCGGTGCCTGGTTCGAGACCAAGCCGCTGTTCGGCTGGCGGGTCCTCGTGCCGCGGACGAAGCAGCAGGCCGGGTCGATGGTCTCCCGGCTCACCGAGCACGGCGCCACGGCGGAGGTCGTCCCGACGATCTCGGTCGAGCCGCCGCGGACGCCGCACCAGATCGAGAAGGCCGTCAAGGGCCTGGTCACCGGCCGCTACGAATGGATCGGCTTCACGTCGGTCAACGCCGTGCGGGCGATCCGGGAGAAGTTCGAGGAGTTCGGGCTCGACGCGCGCGCCTTCGCCGGCCTCAAGGTCGCGGCCGTCGGCGGGGTCACCGCCGAGGCGCTGCGCGAGTGGGGCATCGAGCCCGACCTCGTGCCGAGCGGCGAGACCGAGCAGTCGGCGCAGGGCCTGCTCGACATCTGGCCGCCGTTCGACGAGGTCCTCGACCCGATCGACCGGGTCTTCCTGCCGCGTGCGGACATCGCGACCGACACCCTCGTCGCGGGCCTGCAGGCCGGCGGCTGGGAGGTCGACGACGTCACCGCCTACCGCACGGTGCGGGCGGCGCCGCCCGCCGCGGACGTCCGGGAGGCGATCAAGACCGGCCAGTTCGACGCCGTCGTCTTCACGTCGTCCTCGACGGTGCGCAACCTCGTCGGCATCGCGGGCAAGCCGCACCCGACGACGATCGTCGCGTGCATCGGGCCGGCCACGGCGAAGACCGCCGAGGAGCACGGCCTGCGGGTCGACGTCCTGGCCCCGGAGCCGAACACCGAGGCGCTCGTCCAGGCGCTCGCCGAGTACGGCACCGGCGTCCGGCTGTCGGCCGTCGAGGCCGGCGAGCCGGTGCTGCGGCCGAGCCAGCGCAAGGGTGCTGCCCGGCGGACCGCGAAATGAGCACCGGCGCGTTCCCGGGGGTGCGCCCCCGCCGGCTGCGGACCTCGCGCGCGATGCGCCGCCTCGTCGCCGAGACCCGGCTGCACCCCGCCGAGCTCGTGCTGCCGGTCTTCGTCAAGGAGGGCGCGACCGAGCCGGCGCCGATCGGGTCGATGCCGGGCGTCGTCCAGCACAGCCGTGACTCGCTGCGCAAGGCCGCCGTCGACGCGGCCCGGCTCGGCGTCGGCGGGATCATGCTCTTCGGCATCCCGACGGTGAAGGACGCCGCCGGCTCCGGCGCGACCGACCCGGACGGCATCCTCAACGCCGCCGTCCGCGACGTCGTCGCGGAGGTCGGCGGGGACGTCGTCGTCATGGCGGACCTGTGCCTCGACGAGTTCACCGACCACGGGCACTGCGGGGTCCTGCGGGCCGACGGCGGCGTCGACAACGACGCGACGCTCGAGCGGTACCGGGACATGGGCGTCGCGCTCGCGGCGGCCGGGGTCGACCTCGTCGGCCCGAGCGGCATGATGGACGGCCAGGTCGCGGCGGTCCGGACGGCGCTGGACGGCGCGGGGCACACTGACGTCGGGATCCTCGCCTACGCGGCGAAGTACGCGTCGGCGTTCTACGGCCCGTTCCGGGACGCCGTGGAGTCCTCGCTCGACGGCGACCGGCGGACCTACCAGCAGGACCCGGCGAACGGCCGCGAGGCGCTGCGCGAGGTGGCCCTCGACGTCGCCGAGGGCGCCGACATGGTCATGGTGAAGCCGGCGATGTCGTACCTGGACCTCGTGCACGCGGTCGCCGGCACCGTCGACGTGCCGGTCGCGGCCTACCAGGTGTCGGGCGAGTACTCGATGATCGAGGCGGCCGCCGAGCGCGGCTGGATCGACCGCGAGCGCGCGATCCTGGAGTCGCTGACCTCGATCCGCCGCGCCGGTGCGTCGACGATCCTCACCTACTGGGCGTGCGAGGCCGCGGGGTGGCTCGCCCGCGACCTCACGGGGCGCTGACATGGACACCGACGCGACGGCCACCGAGCCGCGCTGGCTCACCGCGCAGGAGCAGGCCGTCTGGCGGGCGTACCTCGACGTCACGCGGCTGTTCAACGACAAGCTCAACCGCCGCCTCGTCGACGACGCCGACCTCTCGCTCGCCGAGTACGAGATCATGGTCCAGCTCTCGGAGACCGACGGCCACCGGCTGCGGATGTCCGAGCTCGCCGACCGTGCCGTGAACTCCCGCAGCCGCCTGACCCACACCGTCGCCCGCATGGAGGACCGCGGCCTCGTCCGCCGCGAGGCCTGCCCGGACGACGGCCGCGGCGTCCTCTGCGTCCTCACCGACGACGGCTTCGCCACCATCGAGCGCGCCGCCGTCGACCACGTCGCCGCCGTCCGCGAGACGGTCTTCGACGTCCTCACCGCCCCCGAGGTCGAGTGCCTCGGCGCCGCGATGCAGAAGATCCGCGCCGGCCTGCGCGGCACGGCCTGACGTTCGCGGCGCGGCGTGAGGTTCGCGGCGCGGCGTGAGGTTCGCGGCACGGCCTGAGGTTCGCGGCACGGCCTGAG
>NZ_MWLN01000228.1:0-31150 GCF_002198655.1 Kineosporia sp. A_224 | reverse complement strand
GGCACGGCCTGAGGTTCGCGGCACGGCCTGAGGTTCGCGGCACGGCCTGAGGTTCGCGGCACGGCGTAAGGTTCGCGGCACGGCGTAAGGTTCGCGGCACGGTCCGGCCTTTCGGGGCGAGGTCTCGGCCTTCTGCCGCGGCGCCCCCCGACGTCGGCCGAGCCGGGGAGGCCTCGTTGCCCCATGCTTTGCTCTGCCATCACCAGCGAGCCAACGCCCGGCGTGGTCCTGAGCGTGGTCCTGTGCGTGTGCCGTCGTGGTCGCGCTGGGCGCCGCACCCGCACACGCACGAGGACACCCTGACGCGCACGCTCCTGCCGGCCCGGGGCTCGCTGGCCGGCGCCTGTCCGGTGACCCGCTCCACGCCGTCCGACATCTGGTACGGCTGTACCGCCGGACGCACCAACGACCCGCGAACGCGGCGTGTCGTGCGTTGGACCGCTGTTGTGACGACCTGGGGTACGGCTGTCTCAGCGACTGGACGGAGCGACCTCGGCGCCGGCGTCAGGGCAGGCCGGCGGCCCGGCCGGCGACGGGGTCGAGCCGTCCGCGACGCTCGACGCTCGACGCCGTGTCCCGC
Source organism: Kineosporia sp. A_224 (assembly GCF_002198655.1). Lineage (GTDB taxonomy): Bacteria > Actinomycetota > Actinomycetes > Actinomycetales > Kineosporiaceae > R-H-3. The sequence goes on along the minus strand of NZ_MWLN01000228.1, from coordinate 30,570 downwards.
GCCCGCGGACCCCGGCTGGCTCGCGCCTGCAGGAGCCGCCGTACCGCAGACCGTCACAAGAGCGCTCCAACGCACGACACGCCGCCTTCGCAGGTCGTTCCTTTGTCCGGCGGTACGTACACCGGTTCGTTCTCCGATCCGGCGGCTCGCTGGTGATGGCAGAGCAAAGCACGGGGTACCACCGAACCGCGGCCGGGCCGGAAGTGGCAGGACCACGCACATCCGGGCGGGGTCGGTCCGTCCACAGGAATCTCGTTCGTCACGTCGTCCACAGGCCGCGTTCCGGGCGGGTGACTGCTGGCGGCTCGGCAGGACAGCATCCCTCGCATGTGGCCGGACGGGTTCCCCAGCAATGACTACCTGCGACAGGCGCGCTGCGGCTGCGGGCTCAGCCAGCGTGCGTTCGCGGAGATGCTCGGGATGAGCCGGTCCCTGGTCGACCGGGTCGAGGCAGGCCGCGTGTCCCCGCGGGTCGAGGATCTCGAGCGGGCCATTGCGGCCGACGGGTTGGTCCTCGTCGTCGTACGCGAGGTCGACGGGGAGGGTCTGGTGTTCGTCCCGCCGCTGGAGGAGCTCGACGGGCCGGGGATGTGCCGGGACGGCGCGGGGCGGCGGTACCCGGCGCACCTCGGGCTCGTCGTCGACCCGGTCCGGGGCGAGTGGTGGGGCGACCGGTTCGCGATGACCCGGCCGCCGGAGACGTTCCACCGCGACCAGGTGCTGCGCGAGGTGCGGCGGTCGCTGTCGCAGCGGGAGGTCCGGCCGGGTCTGCCGGGCCCGGTGCCGCAGTGGCCGCTGCCGCTGGTCCGTGCGGCGTACGCGATGCAGAAGGCCGGCAACCGCGAGGGCCTCCGGCAGTGGGAGCAGATGCTCCGGGAGCAGCGGCGGGAGACCGGATGACGGCCGCGTGCGGGACGGCACACGCCCCCGATTCACGCTCCGGGCGTCCGGCTTGCGAGACTGGGGCCGTGAGTCCGTACCCCTTCGAGGCCCCCGCGTCCGAAGCACTCTTCGAACGAGCCCGGGCGATCGTCCCCGGCGGCGTGAACTCCCCGGTCCGCGCCTTCCGCGCGGTCGGCGGGACGCCGCGGTTCATGGCCCGCGGGCGCGGGCCGTACGTCTACGACGTCGACGGCCGCGAGTACGTCGACCTCGTCTGCTCGTGGGGGCCGATGATCCTCGGCCACGCCCACCCCGACGTCCTCGCCGCCGTCCACGAGGCCGCGGACGCCGGTTTCTCCTTCGGGACGCCGACCGAGAACGAGCTTCTCCTGGCCGAGGCGATCGTCGCCCGCGTCGACCCGGTCGAGAAGGTCCGGCTCGTCAGCTCGGGCACCGAGGCGACGATGAGCGCGATCCGGCTCGCCCGCGGGTTCACCGGGCGCAGCAAGGTCGTGAAGTTCGCCGGGCACTACCACGGGCACGTCGACGCGCTCCTCGCCGCGGCCGGCTCCGGGGTCGCGACCTTCGCGCTGCCGGACACCCCCGGCGTCACCGGCGCGAGCGCCGCCGACACCCTGGTCCTGCCGTACAACGACGTCGCCGCCCTCGAGGCCGTGTTCGCCGCGCACGGCGATGACATCGCCTGCGTCATCACCGAGGCCGCCGCCGGCAACATGGGCGTCGTCCCGCCCGGCCCGGGCTTCACCGCCGCCCTGCGCCGCGTCACGAAGGCCCACGGTGCCCTGCTCGTGAGCGACGAGGTCATGACGGGCTTCCGGGTCAGCGCCGCGGGCTGGTTCGGGCACGAGGGCCCGACGGCGGACGGCGCCCCCGACCTGTTCACGTTCGGCAAGGTCATGGGCGGCGGCTTCCCGGCCGCGGCGTTCGGCGGCCGTGCCGACGTCATGTCGCACCTCGCTCCCGAGGGCCCCGTCTACCAGGCGGGCACGCTCTCCGGGAACCCGGTCGCGACCGCGGCGGGCCTGGCCACCCTCACCGGCTGCACCCCGGAGCTCTACGCCCGGCTCGAAGCCGCCGCGGCGACGATCTCGCAGGCCGCGTCGGCGGCCCTGGGCGCCGAGGGCGTCCCGCACGTCGTCCAGTCCGCCGGGTCGATGTTCAGCGTCTTCTTCACCGCGGACGGCGGCCCCGCCGCGGTCCGCGACTACGACGACGCGCGCAAGCAGGACCTGCCCGCCTTCACGGCCTTCTTCCACAGCATGCTCGCCGACGGTGTCTACCTGCCGCCGAGCGCGTTCGAGGCCTGGTTCCTCTCCGGGGCGCACGACGAGACCGCGGTCGGCCGGATCCTCGACGCGCTGCCCGCCGCCGCGAAGGCCGCCGCCGCGGCGTCCTCGGCGACGAGCGGGGAGGCCCGCCCGTGACCGAGCGCACCGTCGTCCACCTGCTGCGCCACGGCGAGGTGGAGAACCCCGAGAAGATCCTCTACGGGCGGCTGCCCGGGTACCACCTCTCCGCGCTCGGCCGGCAGATGGCGGACCGGGCCGGGGCGTACTTCGAGACCCGGGACGTCGTCCACCTGGTCGCGTCCCCGCTCGAGCGCGCCCAGGAGACCGCGGAGCCCATCGCGAAGGCGACCGGTCTGTCGATCGTCACCGACGCCCGGGTCATCGAGTCGGAGAACGTCTTCGAGGGCCAGCGGTTCGGCGTCGGCGACGGCAGCCTGCGCCACCCCTCGGTGTGGAAGCACCTCGTCAACCCGTTCCGGCCGTCCTGGGGCGAGCCCTACGCCCAGGTCGCCTGGCGGATGCACGCCGCCGCCGAGGACGCCCGGGACGCCGCCCGCGGCCACGAGGCCGTCGTCGTCAGCCACCAGCTGCCGGTCTGGATCGCCCGGCTCGCCGCGGAGCACCGCCGGTTCGTCCACGACCCGCGCAAGCGGCAGTGCTCGCTGGCCTCGGTGACGTCGCTGCACTACGACGGCGACGAGCTCGTCTCGGTGAGCTACGCCGAGCCGGCCGCCGACCTGCTGCCCGGTGCGAACAAGGTCGCCGGGGCATGAGCGCGCGGCGGGGCGGACGACGAGGCGTGCGCCGGCGGGCCGCGCTGGCCGCCGTGCTCCTGGGCGTCACGGCGCTCACCGCCTGCTCGTCGTCCGGGACGGCGGACGGCAGCGGCAAGGGCTTCGTCAGCGGCGACGGCATGATCACGGTGCTCCCCGCGGACAGGAGGCCGGACCCGGTCGCGCTGTCCGGCAAGACCCTCGAGGGCAGCGATCTCGACCTCACCGGCCTGCGCGGCAAGGTCGTCGTCCTCAACGTCTGGGGCTCGTGGTGCCCGCCCTGCCGCAAGGAGGCGCCCGACCTGGAGCAGGCCTACAAGGACCTGAAGGGCAAGGGCGTCGAGTTCGTCGGCCTCAACGTCCGGCAGCAGAGCCAGAGCGAGGCCCTCGCCTACCAGCGCAAGTTCTCGATCACCTACCCGAGCCTCGCGGACGACGGCGGCAAGAGCCTGCTCGCGCTGCGCGGTGCGGTCTCCGCCAACGCGATCCCGTCGACCCTCGTGCTCGACACGCAGGGCCGGATCGCCGTCCGGATCAGCGGTCCGACGACCCGGACGACGCTCGTCGACCTCGTCGAGGACGTCGTCGCCGGCCGCGACCCGCAGGTCGCGTGAGCACGGTGGGCGCGCGGAGGACCCGATGGGCGACCTGAGCCAGACCGTCCTCGACGGCTCGCTCGTGCTCGCGCTGCCGATCGCGGTCGCGGCGGGCCTGGTCTCGTTCCTCTCGCCGTGCGTCCTCCCGCTCGTCCCCGGCTACCTCGGGTACGTCACCGGCCTCACCGGCGTCGACCTCGAGAAGCAGCGCCGCGGCCGGATGGTCGCCGGGATGCTCCTGTTCGTGGCCGGGTTCAGCGTCGTGTTCGTGCTCGTCGGGCTCACCGCCGGCGCCCTCGGCGGTGCGCTGCTCGAGCACCGGACGGCGGTCGAGCGCGTCCTGGGGGCGGTCACGATCGGGCTCGGGCTGGTCTACCTCGGGGCGCTCCCGGTGCTCCAGGGCACCAAGCGGCTCGACGTCCGCCCCGCCGCCGGTCTGGCCGCCGCCCCGCTGCTCGGCGTCGTCTTCGGCGTCGGCTGGACGGCGTGCACCGGCCCGACCCTGAGCGTCATCCTCAGCCTCAGCCTGGTGAGCGGCACCGCGACCCGCGGCGCCCTGCTCGGCGCGGCCTACTGCGTCGGCCTCGGCCTGCCGTTCGTCGCCGCCGGGTTGGCCTACCGGCGCGCCATGGGCGCCTTCGACGTCGTCCGCCGGCACCGGGTCGCGGTGACCCGGTTCGGCGGGGGAGTGCTCGTCGTCGTCGGGGTGCTCCTCGTGACGGGGCTGTGGGGCCAGTGGATCCAGTCGGTGCAGGGCTCGATCGCCGGCTACGAGACCGTGCTGTGAGGGTTGCTGTGAGAGTGCGCGCACGATGACCGACACGATGCTGCCCGAGACCGCGCAGCCCGAGCCGGTGCGGCTGCCGCCGCTGGGCCCGCTCGGCTGGGCCCGCTGGGCCTGGCGCCAGCTGACGAGCATGCGCGTCGCGCTGCTTCTGCTCATGCTGCTCGCGGTCGCCGCCGTCCCCGGCTCGGTCTTCCCGCAGCGGCGCATCGACCCGACGAAGGTCGACGGCTACCTCGCCGAGCACACGACGAGCGGTCCGTGGCTCGACCGGCTCGGCGCCTTCGACGTCTACTCCTCGCCGTGGTTCTCGGCGATCTACCTGCTCCTGTTCGTCTCGCTCGTCGGCTGCGTCGTGCCGCGGGCGAAGCAGCACTGGAAGAGCGCCCGCAGCGCGCCCCCGCGCACCCCGCGCCGGCTCGAGCGGCTCCCCGCGCACGCCTCGGCCACCGTCGACGGATCACCCGAGGAGATGCTCGAGAAGGCCCGGACGGCGTTGCGCCGCAGGCGTTTCCGGCTCGCCGAGCACGACGGCGGCACGAGCCTGGCTGCGGAGAAGGGGTACACCGCCGAGACCGGCAACCTCGCCTTCCACCTCGCGCTGCTCGGGCTCCTCGTCTCCATCGCGGCGGGCACGCTCGTCGGCTACTCCGGCCAGGTCACCGTCGTCGAGGGCCAGCCGTTCTCCAACGTCGCGGTCATGTACAACACGCTGTCGGCCGGCAGCCGGGTCGACACCGGTGACCTGCCGCCGTTCACGCTGACCCTCGACTCGCTGAAGGTCGACTTCGACAACGGCTCCGGCGGCGGCCAGCTCGGCGCCCCGCGGATGTTCACCGGTGCGGTGACCGTCGCCGACGCCGGCGGCCCGCCGTCCACCCGGACCCTGCGGGTCAACCAGCCGGTCGACGTCGGCGGCACCCGGCTCTTCCTCGTGGGCAACGGGTACGCGCCGGTGCTCACGGTGCGGGACGGCGCGGGGAACGTCGCGTTCAGCGGGGCCGTCCCCTTCCTGCCCCGGGACTCGCAGTACACGAGCCTGGGCGTCGTCAAGGTGCCCGACGCCCAGCCGCGGCAGGTCGCGCTGCGCGGGCTGTTCCTCCCGACAGCGGTCGTCGACCCGGTCAAGGGGCCGGTCTCGATCTTCCCCGGCCTCACCGACCCGCGGCTGTTCCTCACCGCGTACGTCTCCGCCCCCGGCGTCGACGGCCTCGGTCTCGACAGCGGCGTCCCGCAGTCGGTCTACGAGTTCGACGACAAGGACCTCACCCAGCTCACCGACGACAAGGGCGAGCCGCTGCGGATCCTGCTCGCGCCCGGCACGACGTTCGACCTGCCGGACGGCGCGGGCTCGGTGACCTTCGACGGGATCAAGCGCTACGCCGCCCTGGACATCCGCTACGACCCGGCGAAGGTCTGGGTCCTCGGCTTCGCCGTGCTCGCCCTCGCCGGCCTCACGGCGTCCCTCTTCGTCCGCCGCCGGCGGCTCTGGGCCCGGGTGTCGACGGACGACGAGGGCCGTACCGTGGTCGAGGTCGCGGGGCTGTCCCGGGGCGACGACACCGCCCTGCAGCCGCTCGTCCGCGAGGTCCTCGCGGAGATCGCCCCGGGCCCGCAGTCGCACCAGCACGACCCGAAGCACCAGAACGACCCGAAGCACCAGAACGACCCGAAGCACCAGAACGACGAGGAGTGACGGTGGCCGTCGACGCGACGCTCGCAACCCTGTCCAACCAGCTCGTGTACTCGGCGATGGCCGTCTACACCGGCGCGATGGCGGCCTTCGCGGTGGACCTGTCCGGCCGTGGTGCCCGTGTCGAAGGTGAGGGCAAGGTGCTCGTCGGGCCGGACGGCGAGCCCGCCAGGGACGTGGCGTCCGTCACGCCGTCCGCCCCGGCCGGCGCGTCGGAGCCTCGCCCGCGCACCAAGATCGGCGGCATCGCGGTCGCCCTCACCTGGCTCGCGTTCGCCCTGCACCTCGGCGGCGTCGTCGCCCGCGGCGCCTCGGTCCACCGTGCCCCGTGGGGCAACATGTACGAGTTCTCGGTGAGCGGCGCGGTCGTCGTCACCGCCGTCTTCCTCGCGGTGCTCACCCGCCGGGACGTCCGCTACCTCGGCACCTTCGTCGTCGGCCCGGTCCTGCTCACCCTGGGCCTCGCGGTCACGGTGCTCTACACCCGGGCCGCCCAGCTGGTCCCGGCGCTGCAGAGCTTCTGGCTCGTCATCCACGTCTCCGTCGCGTTCATCGCATCCGCCCTGTTCACGCTGGCGTTCTCCACCACCGTGCTCCAGCTCGTCCAGGAGCGCCGCGAGCTCGCCCGCGCCGCCGGCAACCCGCCCGCGCGCGGCCGCTTCATGGACAACCTGCCGGGCTCGGTCGAGCTGGAGCGCTCGTCGTACCGGCTGCACGCGATCGCGTTCCCGCTGTGGACCTTCACCGTCATGGCCGGCGCGATCTGGGCCGAGCACGCCTGGGGCCGCTACTGGAACTGGGACCCCAAGGAGGTCTGGTCCTTCGTCATCTGGGTCGTCTACGCCGGGTACCTGCACGCCCGCGCGACCCGCGGCTGGGACGGCCGCCGCTCGGCGTACCTGGCGTTGGCCGGGTACGGCTGCATCCTGTTCAACTTCCTCGTGGTGAACATCTTCTTCGTGGGCCTGCACTCCTACGCGAAGTGAGCAGGGGCCCGGGACGCCGGGTCCTCGCGGACGACTTACAGTGGACGGCATGGGACAGGCGATCGTCGGGCTCATCACCGTCGGGGTGATGATCTACGGGCTCGTCGACTGCTGGCGCAGCGACGAGCGAGAGGTACGCGGGCTGCCGAGACCGCTGTGGTTCCTCGTGATCCTGATCCCGCTCGTCGGCGGGATCGCCTGGCTCGTCTACGGCGCCCCCAAGGCGCCGGGCGCCACGGGTCGCGGCCCCCGGGTGCTCGCCCCGGACGACGACCCCGACTTCCTGCGCTCCCTGGAGCAGCAGACCCGCGAGCAGCGCCGCGCCGAGCGCGAGGAGCGCCGCCGGCAGGCCAAGGAGCAGCGCCGCGAGGAGAAGGAGCAGCGCCGCGAGGAGAAGGAGCGCCGGGACACCGGCGACACCTCGACCTCGGACTGACGTCGACCTCGACTGACCCCGACCTCGGACTGACCCTCCCGGACGCCGGACCTATCCCACGTGCCGCGGCGGCGTCGTCGCCGGCGGCATCGGGCGCCCCAGCAGGAAGCCCTGCGCGCCGTCCATCCCGAGCCGGCGGGCCGCCTCGAGCTGGGACGTCGACTCGACGCCCTCGGCGACGCAGCGCCGTCCCATCGCCCGGCACAGCGTGAGCACGGTCGCGGCGACGGTGTCGTCGCGGCCGAGGTCCATCGTCACCTGACGGTCGACCTTGACCGTGTCCACGGGGAGCTGGCGCAGCGCGAGCAGACCGAGCGAGCCGCGGCCGAAGTCGTCGACGGCCACCCCGACGCCGAGCGAGCGCAGCATGCCGAGGGTGCGGCGGGCCTGGTCGGTGTCGACGAAGGTCACGGCGCTCACCTCGACGCACAGCCGGGACGGCGCGATGCCGCGGTCGGCGAGCCGGTCGGCGACGGCCTGCGCGAAGCCCGGGTCCTCGAGCTGGCTGCGCGACAGGTTCACGGCGACGTAGCGCGGCCCGGCCGAGGTCCCCTCGTCCGCGGCGGCGTCGGTCGCACCCCACTGCACGAGCAGGTCGAGCGCCCGGTCGAGGACGATCTCCCCGAGCCGCGAGCCGATGCCCAGCTCCTCGGCGACGGCGACGAAGTGCTGGGGCGGCACGGACGTGCCGTCCGGCCGGGTCCAGCGGGCGAGCACCTCGACGCCGCCGGTCCGGTCGGACGCCGGGTCCGCGGCGAGGTCCACGATGCCCTGCACCGCGATGTCGATGCCGCCGTCGGCGACGGCCGCGCGCAGGTCGTTCTCGATGCCCTCGCGGGTCGCGTCGTGCGCGGCCATCGCCGGGTCGTGGTGCACCCAGCGGCCGCGGCCGGCGGTCTGCGCGGCGTGCATCGCGGTGCTCGCGGCGCGCAGGAGGCGCTCGGGGCTGGCCAGGTCGGCGTCCGCGATCGCGGTGCCGACCGAGCAGGTGACCGACACCAGGGCGCCGCCGACGAGCATCTCTTCCTCGAGCAGTGCCGCCATCCGGTGGACCATCGACTCGCAGCCGTCCGGCCCGACGCCCTCGACGAGGACGGCGAACGTCGTGGGCCCGACGCGTGCGACGACGTCCTCGGCCGGCATCGCGGCCCGCAGCCGGCGGGCCAGGTGCCGGAGCACCTCGTTGGCACGCTTGTCGCCGTGCTTCTGGGCGACGACGTCGAACCGGTCGACGTCGAGCACGAACAGGGCCACCCGGCCGCCGATGACGTCGACCCGGGCGAGCGCCCGGGTGATGCCGCGCAGCAGGACGCCGCGGGTCGCCATCCCGGTGAGCGGGTCGGTGCTCGGGCCGCCCGCGACGCTGGCCACCGCGGCCGCCGTTCCGGCACCGGACCACATCCGGTCGCCGTCGAAGCCGGCGTCGAGGGTCCAGCCGGTACCGCCGAGCGCGAGCCGGTGCGCGACCGCGCTGCCGACGGTGCCGGCGCCGATCGTGCCCGCCGCACCGGCGAGGAGCACCCCGCTGGGGCCGGCCGACACCCCGAGCGGCTCGGCCATGAGGGAGAGCACGGTCTCGAGCATCGCGAGCATGCCGCCGCCGGCCGCGGTGAGCAGCCAGCCGGTGTCGCCGGGCAGCCGGGTCGTCAGCACCCCGACGACGACGACGGACCACAGCGCCGCGAGGACGGCGAGGTCGGGGGCGGAGACCGCGAGCAGGGCCGCGGCGGTCAGCGCCGCGCAGCCGCGGCCGAAGGTGCCGGCGGACAGCCGCGGGTGCAGGGCGGACACCGCGGAGACGGCGAGGGCCGCGACGGCGACCCAGGCCGTGGGGCGGCCGTGGGAGATCCAGACGGCGGGCATCGACGCACCGGCCATCGCCCCGAGCGCGAGCGCCTCGTAGCGGGTCGCGTCACGCGTCGCGAGCCCCTGGCCGGCGGTCGCCTCGCGGCTCACGAGCTCGGCGAAGCCGGGGATCGCGTCGAAGCCCGTCGCCCCGGGGCTGCCTGCCTGGACGGGCAGCTCCTCGAGGGCGTCCGCGGACGCCTGGACGGCGGCGTTCGTGACCTTCGCGTTCATGTTCGGCCCCAGCTCGGCGACATCGTGGTTCGGCGGGTGACGGGTCTGTCCGGCGCACCGCGCTCACGGTGCGTCCGGGTAGATGTCGGATCCCGCCCCCCGGGTCTTGAGCCGTCCGGGCGACGCCGTCGCGCACCGTAGGCTGTGGGGGTGGCGCCGTTCCTCAAGTTCACCGTGCTCAGGCTCGCGCTGTTCCTCGTCGCCCTCGTGACGTTCTCCTGGCTCGGTGCCGGGCCTCTCCTGGCGGTCGCGCTCGCCGCGGTCGTCTCCGCGCTGCTGTCGTACGTGCTGCTGCGCGGTCCCCGCGAGGAGCTCGCCGGCACGATCCAGGAGCGCATCCAGCGCCGGCTCGAGGCCGGCGAGGCGCGGTCCTCCGCGGGCTCGCGGCGTCGGGCCGAGGACGACGCCGTCGAGGACGCCGCCGCGGACGCCGCGCTCGCCCGTCAGGACGAGGCCGCGCGCCGGGAGGCGGCCCGCGGGGGCTCAGCCGAGGAAGGCCAGCCCGGCGCCCAGCAGTAGCCCGTAGACGAGCTCGAGCCGGCCGGTGTCCCGCAGCACCGGCAGCAGGGCCCGCCCGGTCGCACCGCCGAGGACCGCCCGCAGCGGCACGACGGTGAACGGCGCGGCGGCGACGACGACCATCGCCCACGGCCGGCCGGATGCGGCGCAGACCGCTGCGACGACGAACGCGACGGCGACGAGCCCGGCGTAGAAGGCCCTGGTGCGGGCGTCGCCCAGCCGGACGGCGAGCGTGCGCTTGCCGGCGAGGGTGTCCGTCGGGATGTCCCGCAGGTTGTTCGCGACGAGGATCGCGCAGGCGAGCGCCCCGACGCCGACCGCGCCGAGCACCGCGGGCAGGTCGACCGACCCGGCCTGGGTGTACGCCGTCCCGAGGACGGCGACGAGCCCGAAGAAGACGAAGACGAAGACCTCGCCGAGGCCGGCGTAGCCGTAGGGCCGTGTGCCGCCGGTGTAGTACCAGGCGGCGAGGATGCTCGCGGCGCCGACGGCGACGAGCCACCAGGCCCCGGACACCGCGACGAGCGCGAGCCCGGCGGCCGCGGCGACGCCGAACGCGAGGAAGGCCGCCCGCTTGACCGCCGCCGGCGCGGCCGCGCCCGAGCCGGTGAGCCGGAACGGCCCGACCCGGTCGTCGTCCGTCCCGCGGATCCCGTCGGAGTAGTCGTTCGCATAGTTCACGGCGACCTGGAGCGCGAGCGCGACGACGAGCGCGAGGGCCGCGAGACCGGCCTCGCGGGCGTCCCAGCCCTCCCCGGGGAACGGCGGCTCGAACGACGGCTGCCGCAGGATGCCCGCGGCGGCGCCGGTGCCGACGAGGACCGGGGCGACGGCGGCGGGCAGCGTCCGGGGCCGGGCGCCCTCGAGCCACTGGGCGGGCGTGGCCCGCGGGGTCGTCCCGCCCGTCGTCGCACCGGTGCGGTCTGTGGTGTCGTCGGGGGTCACCCGTGGTCTCCCAGGGTCGCGAGGCGCGCGAGCGCCGTCCGGTCCGGTTTGCCGGGGCCGCGCAGCGGCATCCGGTCGAGCACGAGGAGCTGACGGGGCGTCGCGCGGGCGGCGACGTCGGCCGACACCCGCTCGCGCACCTGCGCCATCGACGGCGCGGTCGCGCCGTCGGCGAGGACGAGGGCCGCGACGACGCGCTGGCCCCACTCGGCGTCCGGGACGCCGACGACGACGGCCTCCGTGACGCCCGGCAGGCGCAGCAGCGCGGCCTCCACGGCGGACGGCGCGACCTTGAGGCCGCCGGTCGTCACGACGTCGTCGAGCCGCCCGAGCAGGTCGAGGCGGCCGTCGTCCGGCAGCCGCCCGGCGTCGTCCGTCGCGAACCAGCGCGCGCCGTCCGCGACGAAGAAGCCGCCCGCCGCGGATCCGTCGTCCGCGGACCGCCCGCGGTAGCCGCGCGCGAGCACCGGGCCGCCGAGCAGCACCCGGCCGTCGGGCCCGTCGGCACCCTCGCCGCTGCCGGCTCCTCCTGCACTGCCATCAGGAGCGAGCCGGACCCGGACGCCGTCCAGCGGCACGCCGTCGTACACGCACCCGCCGCACGTCTCGCTCATGCCGTACGTCGTCACGAGCCGGACGCCGGCCGTGCTGGCCCGCTCCTGCAGGCTCGGCGCGGTCGCCGCGCCCCCGACGAGGACCGCGTCGAAGCCGGTGAGCGCGGCCAGGCCCGGGCCGCCGGCGTCGAGCAGCCGGCCGAGCTGGGTCGGGACGAGCGAGGTGTACCGGCGCGGGCCGCGCATCCGGGCGGCCGCCTCGGCGAAGTCGTCGGGCCGGAAGCCCCGGGTCAGGTCGAGCACGACCGGCGGGGCGCCCCCGACGAGGGCGCGCAGCAGCACCTGCAGACCCGCGACGTGCTGGGCCGGGAGGGCGAGCAGCCAGCGCCCCGCACCGCCGAGCCGGTCGTGGGTCGCCGAGACCGAGGCGAGCAGCGCCGACGCGTGCAGCAGTACACCTTTCGCGGTGCCGGTCGAGCCGGACGTCGTGACGACGGCGACCGTAGGGTCCGCCGCGTCGTCCTCGTCGCCGTCCAACGGCTCGCCGGGGCGCAGCGCCGCGGGCGGTCCGGCGTCCGCCGCGTACGGCAGGAGAGCGGGTCCGGCGCCGGACAGCGCGGCCCGCAACCGCGGCAGGACGTCGAGCACGGACTCGTCCGACGCGATCGCGACGGGTTCGAGGACGCGGCTCACAGCCCCAGAGTAGGAGTCGCCCGCGCGCCGCCGACGAGCGGCCCGCCCGCGGTGGCAGGCTGACCGGGTGCTGTCGGTCGAGGAGGCGCTCGCCGAGCTGGGACGAACGGACACCCGGCTCGTGGACCATGCCCGCCTCGCCTGGGAGGCGCTGTCGGGCGGCGGCGGACCGGAGACCGTGACCCAGTGGCGGGTCCAGCAGTTCTGCTGGTTCGAGCTCGCGGCGGCCGACCGGCTCGCGGGCCGGCGGTGGCCGCTCGCCGAAGGGCTCGCGGCCCTGCTCGACGGGCTGGGGCTCGGCCGGTACGCCGGCATCGCGCGCAGCAGCACGACCCGCGAGGTGCTCCTCGCCGCGGACCAGTCGAACGGCGGGCACACCCTCGCCGACCGGGCCTCGCAGCGCTCCGGCATCCACCCGCCCGACACCGAGCTCGTCACGTGGCGCGGCCGGTGCGGCCCGGTCGAGGCGACCCTCTACGAGCTCGTCGCCGACCGGCTCGAGATCGCCGTCGTCCTCGGCGACCTGCAGCCCGGCACCCGGGGCTGGCGTGACCAGCAGGCCGAGCTGACCCTCGCCGTCCTCACGACGCCGCACCCGGCGTTCGACGACCGGCCGCCGTACGAGGCGCTCGTCGCCGAGCGGGTGCACCGCTGGGTCCGGCGGCCTCGCTCGACGACCCGGACCGGCCTGCTCGCCCCGCTCGAGCGCCGGCTGCTGGGCCGCGTCGACCCCGGGATGGCCGCCCCCGCCCGCTCCCTGCTGCGCCCGATGGACTGGCTGCTCACCGAGATCCACGAGGACGGCCTGCCGCTCACCGCCGCCGGCTACCTGCCCCCGCGCACCGTCGCCCGCGCGCTCGACGAGCTCGGCTGGCGCGACGAGATCGTCGGCCCGGCGTCCCGCGAGGTCGACGCGTACCCGGTCCTCGTGCTCCGCGAGTCCGCGACCCGGCTCGGGCTCGTCCGCCGCCGGTCCGGCCGGCTCGTGCGCACCCAGAGCGGCCGGGCCGCCGTCGCCGACGGCCGCACCCTGTGGCTGGAGGTCGCCGCCGGTCTCGTGGGCCCGGAGGACTCGGCGCTCGCGACGGCGTGGGAGGTCGTGCTCGCCGTCCTCGAGCCGGGCGACAGCGTCCCCGAGCAGGACGTCCGCGCGCTCGTCCAGTCCGTCGTCGCCGAGTCGGGCTGGCGCCTCGCCGGACGCCGTGACCCGGTCGGCGTCGACACCGCGCCGCTGTTCTTCGCCGTCCTGCGCGAGCTGCGCTGGCTCGAGCTCGTCGAGGAGAGCGGCGCCCTCCTCGACCGCCGCCTCCAGGCCCGGCCCGGCGCCGGCGAGCTGTTCCGCGCGGCCCTGCGCCACCGCGTCCTGCACACCGCCCAGGGCTGACGCTTCCGCCGCAGGGGGTCCAGACCCCGGCACCGGCTGCCGACAACCTCCCCGAGGAGCCCGCGCACGACGGCGCGGGCAGAGGGGGTGCACCGGTGGGCCGGCTGAGCGCCGACGAGCTGGCGCGGATGAGCACGGCCGAGCGGCACAGCGTGCTGCGCGGCGTGCTCAGTCGCCGCGGGCTGCTGCGTGCCGCCGCGGTCACCGGTGCGCTCGGGGCCGGTCCGGTGCTGCTCGCCCCGCGCGCGGGGGCGGTGTCGTCGGGGACGGTCCCGCTGCTGGCCCGCTGGCTCGCGTTCGGCGAGGACCCGCGCACGCAGGTCCGGGTGCGGTGGCAGGTGGCCGGTCCGGTCACGGGTGCCGCCGTCCGGTACGGCTCGGACGTCGGGTACGGCAACGACGTGCCGGCCGCGCTCGAGGTGCTGCGGACCGTCATGCCGAACGGCCGCGTCGTCGAGCAGTACTACGCCGGTGCCGACCTGGGCGGCCTCACGCCCGGCACGACGTACCACTACCAGGTCGTCCACGACGGCGGCGTCGCCTCGAACGACGCGACCTTCCGGACGGCGCCCGAGCCGAAGGACCGCGCGCGGTTCAGCTTCACGGCGTTCGGCGACCAGAGCGTCTCGAGCTGGGCGGTCTCCCTCGAGCAGGTCATGACGCAGTTCGACCCGGCCTTCCACCTGCTCGCCGGGGACATCTCCTACGCCGACGCCGGCGGTCGTGGCGAGGCGACGGACGACTACGAGCCCACCCGGTGGGACACCTACTTCCGGCAGATCGAGCCGGTCGCCGCGCAGGTGCCGTGGATGGTCGCGGCGGGCAACCACGACATCGAGATGCTCTACGACGGGCACGGCTACGGCGGCCTCACGACCCGGTTCGCGCTGCCGACGAACGGCCCCTCGGGCTGCCCGACCGCCTACACGTACACGTACGGCCGGGTCGGCTTCCTCGTCGCGGACTCCAACGACCTCACCGCGGAGCTGCCCGCGAACCGCGACTACTCCCAGGGCCGCCAGCTGCTGTGGGTCCGCGAGCGGCTCGCGGCCATGCGCTCGGACCCCGACGTCGACTTCGTCGTCGCGGTGCTGCACCACTGCGCCTACGCCACCGCGGCCGCGCACGGCTCGGACGCCGGGGTCCGGGCGACGCTCGGGCCGCTCTTCGACGAGTTCGGCGTCGACCTCGTCATCAGCGGCCACAACCACGTGTACGAGCGCACCGACCCGATCCGCGGCGGGGTCGCGGCCGTCGCGGCGCCGGCCGGGTCCGTCGTCGCGAGCGCGGACGCCGGGACGACGTACATCTGCGCGGGCGGCGGCGGCATGGGCCTCAACGGCTTCGCCGTCGCCGACCGCAACACGATGGTCCGGGACGTCGCGCCGCCCGAGTTCGAGGCCCGGCTCGTCGCCGGCAACGGCGCGCTGACGACCGAGACCGTCGGCTGGTCACGGGTCCGGTACACCGGCCACTCGTTCATCGTCGTGGACGTCGACCCCGGGCCCGTCGCGTGGTCGGCGACGATGCGGGTGCGGATGGTCACGGTCGACGGCGCCGTCCTCGACGACGTGACCCTGACGCGCGACACCGCGAGCTGGGTGGGCCGCAACGGCACGAACCTGCTCGTCGCGGCCGGCGGGGTCGTCGGCGCGGGGCTCGCCGGGGCCGTGCTGCTCGGCGGCCGCGACGAGCCGGCGCCGGAGGCGGCCGGGCCGCCCGTGCGGATCGGACCCTCGCCGGCGGACCGGGACGCGGCCGCCCGCCGGCGCGCCGACGTCCTCGCCGAGGCGACCCGCGTCGCGCTCGCCGCGGAGGACCTCGAACGTGCGGGGGCCGACTCCGTGGGCCGGCTCCCGGACCCGCTCCTCGCCGGCGCGCTGGCCCTCGACCTGCTCACCGCCGACCCGGCGTCCCTGCCCCGCCGCCCCGGCGACGGGCCGGACGGCGGGTCCGACGGCCAGCTCGCCCTCGACCTCGTGCTCCCGGCGCCGGCGGACGACGGCCCGGACGACGTCCGGTACGCGCTGCCGGACGAGCCCGCCGACGACCTCGCCGACGGTGTCCCGGACGGTGTCCCGGACGACGGGCCGGACGACGTCCCGCCGTTCGACGACGACCTGCCGGAGCCGCTGCCGGACGTCGAGGACGACGTCGAGTGCTTCGAGACCGACGACTCCCGCTACCTGGACGGCGGCTACCTGCCGTGGCCGTTCGCCGGCGCGGCGGGGCCGGTCGACGGGCCCGACGCGGAGCCCGCGCCGTCGGGCACGGCGCTCACTGCTGCCCGGGAGCTCCCGGGCCAGCGTCGTCCGGAGGGGTCGTCCCCGACGCCTCCGGGGAGCCGCCCTTCTTGAGCTCCTCCTCGCGGCGGCGCAGGTTCTCCTCCCAGGCCGCGAGCCGGGTCTCGTCCTCGCGGCGGGCGGCGAGCCCGGCGAGGAAGTCCGGGTCGTCGTCCGGCGCGAGCGAGCGGCCGGCGCCGCCGGGTCGCGGCCGCTCGTACTCGGGGTAGCCCGCCGTCCCGGTCGCCGGCCACGGCACCGCGCCGGCGCGCCGGTCCGGGCGGCCCAGGAGCAGCCACGCGATCGAGCCGAAGAGCGGCACGAGGATGATGACGACGAGCCAGGCCCACTTCGGCAGGTTGCGCGGCACCGGGGTCTGGATGCAGTCGACGATCGCGTAGATGAGCAGGCCGACCTCGATGAGAAGCGGCAGGCCCTTCGTGGCCGCGAACAGCACGTCGTCCCCCTTCGCCGGGCGAAGGGCCGATCATGCCACCTCAGGCGGCCGCGGTTCCGCCGATCCGCGTGGTCTCGGCCCGCAGTTGCTCCTCGCGCCGCCGCAGGTCGTCCTCCCAGCGGGTGAGCATCGCCTCGTGCTCCTCGTTGAGCTCGCGGAGCTGACCGAGCAGCACCGCGTCGTGCGCGCCGTCCGCCGCCGCCGCGGTCGTCGGACCGGCCGCGACGGCGGTCGCGGTCGCCGTGCCGCCCGCGGCCGACGTCGCCCCGGCGGCGGCGCGCTGCCGTTCGACGGCCCGCCGGGCCCGGCCCGCGGCGAGGTACCCGGCACCGCCCGCGAGCGGGAAGACGAGGATCCCCACGGCCCAGGCCCAGCGCGGCACGCGCCGGACGGCGGTCTCCTTGGCGAGCAGGACGTCCACGAAGCAGAACACGGCGAACCCCACCTCGAAGACCAGGCCGATACCGCTCGTCAGGTGAATCATGCTCAGGGCTCCCACGACGGCGCGCCGACTCCTCGACGCGGCTCAGGCCTCGACTGTGCGACGGACCACGCGATGGCGCATCCCGACGTGGCCGGGCCGGGACTGGCGCCCGCGGGCCGCGCACTGCTAGAACGACGGCCGTGTCGACCGTCGCGAACGTCCTCGTCGCCCTCATCGCGCTGCTCCACGTCTACATCCTCGTCATGGAGATGTTCCTGTGGCGCACGCCGCGCACCCGGGCCTCGTTCGGGCTCACCGAGGAGATGGCCGAGGCGACGGCGGTCATGGCCGGCAACCAGGGCCTCTACAACGGCTTCCTCGCGGCGGGCCTGTTCTGGGGGCTGTTCGCCGCCGACCCCACCGGTCGCGAGGTGACGATCTTCTTCCTGCTCTGCGTGGCCGTCGCGGGTGTCTACGGCTCGCTCACCGCGAGCCGCCGGATCCTGTTCATCCAGACCGTCCCCGCGGTGCTCGCGCTCGCGGCGGTGCTCGCGTCCTGACCGGGCCGGGAGCGGACGACGACCGGGCCCGTGCGGCGCGACCTCGCCCGCGACCTCAGCCCGCGTCCTCGACGACCTCGACGCCCCAGACCTGCCCCAGCGGTGCCGACGTCGTGAGGATCCCGGTCGCGACGCCGGGGACGACGTCCTCGGGCACGGTGAAGGTCCAGCTCGTGGCGAAGCCGGTCTCCTCGCCGCCGGCGTCGGCCGTGCCGAGCGGGAAGGTGCGCCCGTTCCACGTGAGCTCGAGGGCGACGTCCCGCAGCGGGACGGACGGCGTCGGCGGGTCCGCGCGTTCGCACCCCGGCCCGTAGACCGTCACCGAGCCGGTGTCGTCGCACCCGGCGGCGAAGTCCCGGCCGGTGACCGTCACCGTGGCGCCCGGCTCGACCCGGACGACGGGCACGGGGACGTCGCTGCCCGGCAGCGACGTCGGCGAGGCCGTCGGCCCCGGCACCGTGATCGACGGCCCCGCGCACGACGCCACCGCCGTCGTGGGCGCGAACAGCCCCAGCCCCGCCGCCGCGACCGCCACCAGCAACCCGAGCCGCACCAGTCGTCTCATGATCCCTCCCGCGCCCATGATGCTCGCCGCAGGTACCGGAACGGGGATCAGGACGGTCTCGGATCGGTACCGGACGTGAGCATCGGCGGGTCTTCCGGGTGGGGTGGCGGCGAGGGTGGGCGAGGGCGGAGTGGTCTCGTTCCGTGATCGGGGAACTGCCCTGCGGCATCTCTTCACCCGTTGGGAGCCGGTTCGAACCCTAAATCTTTGTCACTCACCGTATGACCGGCCCGATCCGCTTCCTGTGACGATCACGCTCGGCCATGATGGCGCCTCCTGGGCGTCACGGGCGCCCCCCGCCACCGCAAGGGATGACATGGCCCTCAACCGCCCCTCCCGGCGGCGTCGCGTCGAAGCGACCGTCGCCGCACTGCTGCTCCCCGCTGCCGCGCTGCTCGTGTCGGCCGGGCCCACGCAGGCCGTCGTGACCGCCTGCTCCGGCAAGCCGCAGGACATCAACGGCGACGGCTTCGCCGACATCGCGATCGGCGAGGTGCGCGGGGGCGCGACGGGCGGCGGCCGCCTGCACGTCTTCTACGGCACGGCGGCCGGCCCGGCGACGGTGGCGACGGGCGACGCGCCCGACGACCAGATCTTCGCCCAGGGTGTCGGGGGCATCGCCGGGGTGGACTCGAAGGGCGATGCGTTCGGCGCCACCGTGCAGATGGGCGACCTCAACGACGACGGCTGCGCGGACGTCGCGGTCGGCCTGCCGGGCAACGCCTCCGGCACGGGGGCCGTCGCCGTCCTCTACGGCTCGATCACCGGCCTCACGGGCACCGGGTCGCAGTTCTTCACCGAGGACGTCGTGGGCGCCGGCGAGGCCGTGGCCGACGAGAACTTCGGGGCCGGCCTGTCCGTGGGCGACTTCGACGGCGACGGCGTCACCGACCTCGCCGCCGCCGCCCCGTTCGACACCGTCGGTGCCGGCACCGAGCGCGGCGCCGTCGTCGTGCTCTACGGCTCGACGGCCGGCGTGAACAAGGGCACCCGGCCGGCCTCGATCCACCACCAGAACCTCGCGTCGGTGCCCGGTACGGCCGAGGACGGTGACGCGTTCGGCTTCATCATCGGCGCGGACGACGTCACCGCGGACGGCATCTCCGACGTCGTCGTCGGGGTGCCGGGCGAGAACCTCGGGGCCGGCATCGTCCAGGTGCTGCCCGGCAGCGCGACCGGGGTCGGCGCGGCGGCCGGCCTCACCTTCAGCCAGGACAGCGTCGGCGTCCCCGGGGCGCCCGAGGACTTCGACAACTTCGGCTACTACGTGACGACGGGCGACGTGAACGGCGACGGCGCCCCGGACCTCGTCACCGGCGTCCCCGGCGAGGACAACGCGCGGGGCATCGTCCAGGTGATCTACAGCGACCCGGTGACGAAGAAGCTCACGACGACCGGCGCGCAGGGCGTCTCGCAGGCGGTCACGGGCGTGGACGGCGTCCCGGGGGACGGCGACTTCTTCGGCGCCGCGGTGGCCGTGGCGAAGCTCGACGGCGACGCGTTCGGCGACGTCGTCATCGGCACCCCGTTCGACGCCGTGGCGACGCTCTCCGAGGCCGGCTCGGTGTCGGTCATGCGCGGCTCGGCGACCGGGATGACGACCGCCGGGTTCGGCGGCGTCCGGTTCACGCAGGACACCGCGGGTGTCGCCGGGTCCGCGGAGAACGGCGACCTGTTCGGGTTCGCCGTCACCGGTGCCGCGGTCCAGGGTGCGGCGACGGAGAACGTCGTCATCGGCGCCCCGGGCGAGAGCATCAGCGGCGTGCTCCGGGCCGGCTCCGCGCTCGTGCTCACCGCGACGGCCAGCGGGCCGTCGGGGACGGGCAGCGTCACGCTCGAGGCCGGGACGCCGAACGTCGCCGGCGCCCGGACGGCCGAGGGCCGCTGGGGCTGGTCGATCGACTGACACGGCGCCCGGACCTGGAACGTGACACACCGTGCATTCCTGATTTCTCTGCGTAGACACCCCGGGGCCGCCATGATGGCGGTCCCGGGGTGCCGCGCCGGTGCCCTCCGTCCCACGAGGTCACCCATGGCACCGAGGTTCCCGCTCCGCCGCCGTCGCGCCGGAGCCGCACTGGCGTCGTTCCTGCTCCCGGCCGCCCTGCTCACCGCCGGCCCCGCGGACGCCGTCGTCTCCTCGTGCGCCGGGACGCCCCAGGACTTCAACGGCGACGGCTTCGCCGACTTCGCGGTCGGCGAGGTGGACGGTGGCGCGACCCACGGCGGCAAGGTCCACGTGTTCTACGGGACGGCGTCCGGCCCGACCTTCACCGGCTCCGGGGACGCCCCGGACGACCAGGTCTTCCAGCAGGGCGTCGGCGGTGTGCCTGGCGTCGACGCCCTCGGCGACGGTTTCGGTGCCACCGTGACGGCCGGCGACCTCAACGACGACGGCTGCGCGGACCTCGCGATCGGGGCCCCCGGCAACAACCGCCGGGTCGGTTCGGTGACGGTGCTCTACGGCTCGCCGGGTACCGGGCTGCGGACGACCGGCGCCCAGTTCCTCAGCCAGGACAGCATCGCCGCCGGTGAGGCGCGCTTCGGCGAGCAGTTCGGCGCCTCGATCGCCGTGGGCGACCTCGACGACGACGGGGTCGAGGACCTCGCCGTCGGCGCCCCGTACGACATCGTCGAGGTACCGGGCGGCACCGACCAGGGCGCCGTCGCCGTCTTCTACGGCGCCACGACGGGCGTCGGGCGCAGCACCCGCGCCGACGTCCTGCTGGACCAGAACGACGCCGCCGTGCCCGGGACGGCGGAGGACGGCGACGCGTTCGGCTACGCCGCCGCGGCGGGCGACGTCACCGGCGACGGCGTCGACGATCTCGTCGTCGGTGCCCCGGGCGAGAACGGCAGCGGCCTCGTCACCCTCCTGCCGGGCAGCGCGACCGGCGTCGGCGTCACCGCTGGCACCGGGTGGAGCCAGAGCACCCCGGGCGTGCCGGGCGCGAGCGAGACCGACGACGCCTTCGGCGAGACGGTCACCCTCGGGGACATCACCGGGGACGGCGCGCCGGACGTGCTCATCGGCGCGCCGGGCGAGAACGTCGGCCGCGGCGCGGTGACGATCCTGCTCAGCGACGGTACGACCCACGTCGTCGGGGTCGCGGGCGCGCAGGCCTTCAGCCAGGGCACGGCCGGCGTCGACGGCGTCGCCGGTGTCGCGGACAACTTCGGTTTCGCGATCGCCGTCGCCGACCTCGACTCGGACACCTTCGGCGACGTCGCGATCGGCACGCCCGGCGACGACATCGGGGCGGTCATCGGGGCGGGGTCCGTGAACGTGCTGCGCGGGTCGGCGGCCGGGGCGACCGTGGCCGGTTACGGCGGCGCGCGGATCAGCCAGGCGTCGGTCGGCGTCGCCGGGGGCCCGGAGAGCGGCGACGCGTTCGGGTTCGCGGTGTCGGGCGCGGGGATCCGCAACACCGGCGTCGACGACCTGCTCGTCGGCGTCCCCGGCGAGACCCTCGGTGCCGTCTCGGAGGCCGGGCTCACCCTGATCCTGCCCGGGCGGACGACGGGTCCCTCCGGCGTCGGCAGCTCGGAGGTCGAGGCCGACAAGCTCAACGTCGCGGGCGGCCGGACGACGAACGGGCACTGGGGGTTCTCGCTCGACTGACTCGCCCGGCCCGACCGTGACGGGTCGGCAGAGCCGGCCGGGCGGCCGCGGTCAGCGGCCCCCGGCCCGCGCCGTCCCGACGAGGCTGGCGAGGTGCCCGGCGAGCCGTTGGGCGTCGTCCAGCAGCGGCGCCCAGTCGTCGTCCGCCTCGCCCCGGTAGGCGGCGGCCGCGAGCTCGAGGAGCGGCCGCAGGTGTGCCGGGACGTCGTCTGCGACCTGCGCGGCCGCAGCGTCCTTCGACCAGATCCGGTCGGTGCGCAACGTCGCGAGGATCCGGGCGAGGGTGAGCAGGACGTTGCGGGTGTCGTCCGCGAGGTCGGCGAGCAGCCCGGGCACGCCGTCGGCGACCGCGTGCCGCAGGTCGGCCAGGGGCACCGGGTCGAGCACCAGCTCCGCGGGCGGCCCGACGAGCGCGACCCCGTCGAGGAGCACCTGGGTGACCAGGCACGCGAGGTCGGGGTCGTCGGGACCGCCCCACGGTGCCGGCCCGCCCGCCGCCGGGTCGTACGTCTCGAGCCCCGCGCGCAGCCACTCGCCGTACTGCAGCTCGCGCGGCGGCGGGTAACGCCACGGCCGCACCCGGTCGGCCACGACGACGGTGAGCTCGACCGGCCGCAGCCCGTGGCGCCGTCCGGACCGGACCAGCACGGCGTCGAGCAGCGGCCTGACCCGGTGCCCCAGCGGCGACCGGACGACGGCGAGCAGGTCGAGGTCGCTCTCCGGTCGCAGCCCGGACGACGTCGCGGAGCCGTAGAGGTAGACGGCGACGAGGTCGTCCCCGAGCACGCGCCGGACGGCGTCCACGACGTCGTCGACCTGCCTGCGGTCGGCCTCGCCGAGCCCAGGAGCGGAAGCCGGCGTCACCACGCCATCCTGACGCCGCCCCTCACGGACGTCACCCGAGATTCCCGGCAATGGGGCGACTTCCGCGGCGCAGCACCGTCGCAGGCACCCCGTTCCAGGGTTGTTCGGTTCGGTGACGTGGGCCGGCAGGGCCGGGCAGCATGGGTGGGTGCCGACGGGCCGCGCGCCGACGTGCACCTGTCGCGGTTCGACGACGGCACGACCCTGTGCGGCCTCCCCGAGGGTGACGTCACGGCGGTCCTCCACATCGACCTCCTCGACGGCGCCGGACCGGCATGCCCACGATGCCTCGCTCGCCTGCGCCGCGACGCGTGACGCGCGCGGCCCCCGTCTGCGGGGACATCGCAACGGCAGAGCGCCGCTGGGGTTTCCCCGCAGTGGCCATGTCCTCGCCGGTGCTCAAGTGCTTGCTCGCGACCGGGCCGTCACAGCACGTGGGAGGTCGCGGCTTCTCTCGGGACTCCGCGAGTTCGGCTACGCCTGGGGCGAGATCGCCACCCGGCTCGGCACCAGCAGACAAGCCGCCCAGCAGGGGTGCACTCGTGTGGTCCTACTCGCTGGTGCGCGCCTTGCCTCCGGTGCGTGGCCGTGGCTCGCCGTTGACGGAGACACAGATGCCGGCGACCTTTGCCCACCCCGCCCATCCGCTGATGCAGCCCCGGTTGTCGGAGATCTGGACCCGCGTCCGTGCGGGGTCGACCGCGGTGACCTTGTGCAGGTAGATGGTCCCGGCGACCTTGACGAGGACGACGTCGCCGACCTCGAGGCAGGCCGGGTTGCAGGGCTCAGTCCGCGAAGACGAAGAAACGGCCGTCTGCACTGGTCAGAGGCCGTTCCGATGGTGGCCAGGGGCGGGGTCGAACCGCCGACCTTCCGATGGGAGGCAGAGGGTGGGCTACGTTGTTTTGGTGACAGCTCCGACCACTGCAGCCGATCTCGCCGACCTTGAACGCGAACGGCTCCGTTGTCTTGTGGAAGCTCGCTCGGACGACGCAGACTCCCTGCACGCGCCCGACTTCCAGATCGTGACCCCCAGCGGAGGCGTCTGGAACAAGGAGCAGTACTTGGGCGGCATCGCCGACGGCTCCATCGACTACCGCCGCTTCGAGCCCACCTCGGACATCGACGTCATGGTCGACGAGCACGTCGCCGTCCTGCGCTATCGGTCCGCCATCGACATCGCCGTCTCCGGGCAGGAGCCCGGCCCGTTGGAGTGCTGGCACCTCGACTGTTACGAACGCGACAACCACGGCGCCTGGCGCGTGCGCTGGTCCCAAGCGACCGAGATCCTTCGGCGCCGGCCGGAGCGCGAGTAGCAACAGCCAGGCAACCACCCACCGAGGCGCCGCGCACCCACGCTCTACCCACTGGAATGGACGCGAAACGACGGGCGCCGACCCACCCGGACGAGACCACCGCCAGCGACTGCACCGCAGGTCGTGAGCCAGATCGGGCAGCAGCGAGCACCGCCGAGGCGGGTCGATCTTGAGTCCGCCGATTGAAGGTGACAGCGGGTCGGGGAGGCCGCCAGGCATGGCGCCATGCCCAAGAGCACGTCGTGGAAGATCCGACACTTCTCGTTGGCGAACCCTCGGGGACGAGGGCGCGATGACGTCGCGCAGTTGCTGAGACGAGTCGCCGACCAGGGCCCGAATCGACCCGGTCAGTAGTACCAGGGGTACGGACTCCAGTCGGGCGCCCGCTTCTCCAGGAACGAGTCCCGGCCCTCGACGGCCTCGTCGGTCATGTACGCCAGCCGGGTCGCCTCGCCGGCGAAGACCTGCTGGCCGACGAGCCCGTCGTCGACGAGGTTGAAGGCGAACTTCAGCATCCGCTGCGCGGTCGGGGACTTGCCGTTGACCTCGGCGGCGACCTCGAGGGCGACCTTCTCCAGGTCGGCGTGGTCGGCGACGAGGTTCACGGCGCCCATCCGGTGCATGTCCTCGGCGGAGTACGGGCGGCCGAGGAAGAAGATCTCGCGGGCGAACTTCTGGCCGACCATCTTCGCGAGGTAGGCCGAGCCGTAGCCGGCGTCGAACGAGCCGACGTCGGCGTCGGTCTGCTTGAACCGCGCGTGCTCCCGCGACGCGATCGTCAGGTCGCAGACGACGTGCAGGGAGTGTCCGCCGCCGGCGGCCCAGCCGTTGACGACGGCGACGACGACCTTCGGCATGGTCCGGATGAGCCGCTGCACCTCGAGGATGTGCAGCCGGCCGCCGGCCGCCTTGACCCGGGCCTCGTCGACCGACTCGACGGTGTCGCCGGGCCGCCCCGTCGCGGGGTCGACCGTCGTGTACTGGTACCCGGACTTCCCGCGGATCCGCTGGTCGCCGCCGGAGCAGAACGCCCGCCCGCCGTCCTTGGGGCTCGGGCCGTTGCCGGTGAGCAGGACGCAGCCGACGTCCGGGGTCATCCGGGCATGGTCGAGCGCCCGGTACAGCTCGTCGACGGTGTGCGGCCGGAAGGCGTTGCGCACCTCCGGGCGGTCGAACGCGATCCGGACCGTCCCGCGGGCCGGTCCGTCGAGGCGGCACCGGTGGTAGGTGATGTCGGTGAAGTCGAAGCCGGGGACGACGTCCCAGGCGGCTGCGTCGAAGATCTCCGAGACGTCGGTCACCGACGCAGGATAGGGCGCCGCCGGTCAGGCCCCGTCGGACGCCCCCGCCGTCTGCCGGACGACGTCGATGAGCACGGTCCGGTGCTCGGTCCGCAGCGGCTCAGGGATGAGCCCGACCCCGTCCGCCGTGGACGCCGGCCAGCGGGACTCGACCGTCGTCAC
The DNA here is from genome assembly GCF_002198655.1 of Kineosporia sp. A_224. GTDB lineage: Bacteria > Actinomycetota > Actinomycetes > Actinomycetales > Kineosporiaceae > R-H-3. The sequence continues at coordinate 5,383 of NZ_MWLN01000228.1, read as the reverse complement.
CGTGCCGTCGTCCGCGTCCGTGACGAACGTCGTCCGCACCCGGACCCCGGGGACGAGGCGCGTGCACCCGCCGTCCCCGCCCGAGCAGAACAGCGGCAGCCCGACGAAGCGGCGCAGCGGCGGGGTCGTCGCGCCCGGCGCCGCGAGCTCGTAGTCGACGCTCACCGCACGGACGCCGCGCCACGAGTCGAAGCCGCCGGAGCCCCAGCCGCCGCCGCGCACCCGGCGGACGCCGAGCACGGTGACCTGCGGGTGCCGCTGCAGCCAGCCGACGAGGTCGTCCGGTGCGGCGGCGCGGCCGCCGTCCGGCTCGACGACCTGCGCGACGGAGGCCACCCGGACGTCGGCCGCCGCGACGGCCGCCGCCGCGCTGCCGGGCTCGGCGGCCCCCGCCGGGTCGGTGGCGCCGGACAGGTCGCCGCCGAGGCCCGCGCCGACCGCCCAGACCCCGGCCAGGACGGCCGCCGCGACGGCGAGCGCGCGCGGCACCCGCCGAGCGGCCGGCACGGCCTGCGGGACGGCGTCCAGGGCGGTCTCCTGACATCGGCCCGGGCGGCCCGGGTACGGGTGGGACGCCACCATCGTCACCCGTAGGCTGCCGATGTGCACCCTCCCGCCGACGACCTCCGGGCCGCCGCCCACGTCGTCCGGCTCCCGCTGCGCACCCGGTTCCGCGGTCTCGTCGAGCGCGAGGCCCTGCTCCTGCACGGTCCGGCGGGCTGGGGGGAGTTCTCCCCGTTCGTCGAGTACGACGACGCCGAGGCGTCCCGCTGGCTCGCGTCGGCGGTCGAGGCGGCCTGGGGGAGCGCTGCCGGCACCGGCCCGCACGCCGTCCGCGACCGGGTGCCCGTCAACGCGACGGTCCCGGCCGTCCCGGCCGAGGACGTGGCCGGCGTGCTCGCCCGGTTCGACGGCTGCACGACCGCGAAGGTCAAGGTCGCCGAGCGCGGCCAGACGCTCGCGGACGACGTCGACCGGGTCGCCGCGGTCCGGTCCGCGCTCGGGCCGGCCGGCCGGGTGCGGGTCGACGCCAACGGCGCGTGGTCGGTCGACGACGCCGTCCGCGCGCTCGCCGCGCTCGCGCCCTACGACCTGGAGTACGCCGAGCAGCCCTGCGCGGGGCTCGACGGGCTGCGGGACGTCCGGACGGCGCTCGCCCGGGCCGGGGTCGACGTCCTCGTCGCGGCCGACGAGAGCGTCCGCAAGGCCGAGGACCCGCTTCGGGTCGCCGTCTCCGGCGCCGCGGACGTCGTCGTCGTCAAGGTCGCCCCGCTCGGCGGGGTCGCGGCCGCGCTGGACGTCGCCGGCACGCTCGGGGCCGACCACGGCATCCCCGTCGTCGTCTCGTCGGCGCTCGACACCTCTGTCGGCATCGCGGCCGGCGTCGCGCTCGCCGCGGCGCTGCCCGACCTGCCGTTCGCCTGCGGGCTGGGCACCGTGTCGCTGCTCGGGGCGGACGTCGCGGCGGACCCGCTCGTGCCCGTCGCCGGCGGGATCGACGTCGCGCGGGCCCGCGCCCTGGCCGCCGACCCGGCCCAGCTCGCCGCGCTCGCCGCCCCCGACGACCGCCGCGACTGGTGGCTCGACCGGCTCGCCCGGTGTGCTGACCTGTTGCGCCGCAACGACTCCGGCGCACCGGCCCGGGCCGGGGCGGGGCCGGCGTGAACGACTCGACGCTGCTCGCCCGGCTCGCCGTCGAGGCGCTCGCCGCCGCCGGGGTCCGCCACGTCGTGCTGTGCCCGGGGTCGCGCAGCGCACCGCTCGCGTACGCCCTCGTCGAGGCTTTGGAGAACCGGCCGGACGACGCCCAGCACCCCGGCAGCGCCCCGGACTTGCACGTCCGGCACGACGAGCGGGTCGCCGCCTTCACCGCGCTCGGGGTCGCCCGGGGCGCGCTCGCCGGGGGTGCGGCGATCGCCGGGGCGGTCGTCACGACGTCCGGCACGGCCGCCGCGAACCTGCTGCCCGCCGTCCTCGAGGCGCACCACGGCAACGTGCCGCTCGTCGTCGTCACCGCCGACCGGCCGACGGCGCTGCGCGGCACGTGGGCCAACCAGACGACCGAGCTCCAGGCCGGGCTCTTCGGTGGCGCCGTCCGGGCCCGGCTCGACCTCGCCGACGACGTCGCGGCCGCCGACCCGGACGCCGCCCGCGCCGCGCTGCTCGACACGCTCCAGGCGATGTGGGGCCGCACCGTCGACGACCGCCCCGGGCCGGTGCACCTCGACCTCGGGTTCACCGACCCGCTGGTACCTGATGACGAGAGCTTTGCTCTGCCCTCACTTGTGAGGGCAGAGCAAAGCATCGGCGAGACAACCCCCGCCCGCTCGGTCCCCGGCGTCGTCCGGCACCGGAACCGCGGTGCCCGCGGTGAGCCGCTGCCTCCGGGGGGCCGCACCGTCGTCGTCGCGGGCGACGGAGCCGGCTGGGAGGCCCGGTGGCTCGCCGAGGCGGGCGGCTGGCCGCTGCTCGCCGAGCCGTCGTCCGCGGCCCGCAGCGGGCCGAACGCGATCGGCCCTTACCGGCTGCTCCTGGAGCTGCCCGACCTCGGCGGCGCCGTCGAGCGCGCCGTCGTCCTCGGCCGCCCGACGCTGTCCCGCCCGGTGAGCCGGCTGCTCGCGCGTGACGACGTCGAGATCGTCCTCGTGTCGCCGTTCCCGGGCTGGCCCGAGCCCGGCCGCCCGGTGCGCCGGATCCTCGGGCTGACCTGGCCCGGCGACCTCGAGGAGACCGAGAAAGGTTGGTACCGCAGGGATCCAGACCCGTGGCTGGCGGGCTGGCTCGCCGCCGGCGCGGCTGCGCAGCAGGCCCTGGACGCCATCCTCGACGAGGTCGCGGCCGGCTGGTCGGACGGCGCCTCCGCCGCGCCGCTCGGCCCGCTCGTCGCCCGGGAGGTCGCCGCGGCGCTGCAGTCGGGCGACCTGCTCGTCGCCGCCGCGAGCAACCCGATCCGCGACCTCGACCTCGCGGGCCGGCCGTTCGGTGACGTCCTCGACCGTGCGCCGGGGGTCTTCGCGGGCGACCAGACGCAGATCGTCGCCAACCGCGGCCTCGCGGGCATCGACGGCACGTTGTCGACGGCGTCCGGTGCCGCGCTCGCCCGGGACGCCGCGCAGGTGCGGGTGCTCGTCGGCGACCTCGCCTTCCTCCACGACGCCAACGCCCTGCTCGCAGGACCCGACGAGCACCGCCCCGACCTGCAGGTCGTGCTCCTCGACGACGACGGCGGCGGGATCTTCAGCCTGCTCGAGCACGGCGAACGGGCCACCCGCAGCGCCGACCGGGCCGCGCTCTTCGAGCGCACCTTCGGCACCCCGCACGGCACCGACGTGGCGGCGCTCTGCCGCGCCTACGGCGTCCCGCACACCCGGGCCGCCGACCTCGCCGGGCTGCGCGCGGCGCTCGCCGCACCGCCGGCCGGCACGAGCGTCGTCGAGGTCCGGACGGCGCGCGCCGGCCTGCGCGACCTGCACGCCAAGATCCGTGCGCAGGTGCATGCGTCGGCGCGGACCGCGCTCGGGGCGTCGCGGACCTGACGCCCGGAGGCGTTGCCGCAGAATCGTTCTCCCGGGGAGCTCAGCCCCCGGAGAGCGCGTCCCGCATCGGCACGAGCTTGTCGTTGGACTCCGCGAGCTCGCGCTCGGGGTCCGAGCCGGCGACGATCCCGCAGCCGGCGAACAGCCGCAGCCGGCGGCCGTCCTCGCCGTCCACGCGGGCGCAGCGCAGCGCGATGCCCCACTCGCCGTCGCCCTGGGCGTCCATCCAGCCGACCGGCCCGGCGTAGCGGTCCCGGTCCATGCCCTCGATCTCGGCGATGACCGAGGCCGCGACCTCGGTCGGCGTCCCGCAGACCGCGGCCGACGGGTGCAGGGCCGCGGCCAGCCCGAGCGACGTCGTGTCGTCCCGCAGGACGCCCGTCACGTCGGTCGCGAGGTGCATGACGTTCGCGAGGTGGAGCACGAAGGGGCTCTCGGGCACGTTCATCGACGTGCAGTGCGGGGCGAGCGCGTCGGCGACGGACCGGACGGCGTACTCGTGCTCCTCGCCGTCCTTGCTCGACCGGGCCAGCGACGCCGCGAGCGCGAGGTCGTGCTCGTCGTCCCCGGTGCGGCGGATCGTGCCCGCGAGCACCCGGGACGTGACGAGGCCCTTCTCCCGCCGCACGAGCATCTCGGGCGTCGCGCCGACAAGGCCGTCGACGCTGAACGTCCAGCAGCCCGGGTAACGGTTCGCGAGCCGGCCGAGCAGCGCCCGGACGTCGACCGGCCGCTCCGCGTACGCCTCGAGGTCGCGGGCGAGGACGACCTTCTCCATCGCACCCGCCCCGATCCGGCGGATCGCGTCGGCGACGACGCTCTCCCAGTCGACCGCGGTGCGGGCGCCGTCCGCGAAGGTCACCTCGCCGTGCCACAGCACGGGCTCGTTCTCGGTCTCCGGCAGCGTCGCCGACGGCACGACCCGGCCCAGGCTCGTCGTCGTGAGCCACCACTGGTCGCCGCGGCGGCCGACGACGACCTCGGGGACGACGAGCACCCCGCCCGCGGCGGAGCCGGGGGAGAAGGCGAACGACCCGAAGGCGACGGGCCCTGTGCCGGGCAGACCGACCTCGTCCCGGACGACCGCGTGGCCGACGAGGTCCAGCCAGGCGGCCTCCGCGTCGGCGAAGCGGTGCGCGCCGGTCGTGCGGATCCGCAGCGTCTCGCCCCAGCCGACGAGCCCCTCGCGCCGTCGCACCCAGGCCAGCGGGCCGGTACGCGGCAGCAGACCCAGCAGTGGACCCGGGTCGGGGATCGGGACCGTGCGGGCCACGAGGGGCACGGTCAACGGCGCGGTGGTCATCGCCTTCAAGCGTAGGACGCCGCGACCGGGGCTTCGCGCCGGACCCCGGGCCCGTGGGCCGGACGAGGCGTGACGTCCGCCACCCCGGCGATCAGCCCCCGGCGGGCGCACCCGCCGTGCCACGATCGCCCTCACGGCGGACCCGCTGCCGTCGGACGACTGGAGGCGACCGTGCGACGACGCAGCGTGGCCGCCCTTGTCGGGGCGGCCGGGCTCCTGCTGCTCGGCGCGTCCGTCCTGCCCGGTCCCGCGGAGGCGCCCTGCCTCGTCGACTCCGGCGGGACGTGCCTCGACGCGCGGCTCACCGGACGGGCGCCGGGCTACGTGTCGTCCATCGACACCGAGACCCCGGGCGTCCCGCTGTTCTACGTCGAGTTCGAGGTGGCCGGCGAGCGGGTCCAGGCGAAGGTCGCGAACTGGCCGGCCGCACCCGACGGCCCGGCGAACGGGCCGCGCGTCGGGTCGACCGTCGACGTCGCCTTCGACCCGGCCGCCCCGGCCGAGCACGCCACCGACGCCGACGCCCTCGCCGCGGCGAGGAGCA
>NZ_MWLN01000227.1 GCF_002198655.1 Kineosporia sp. A_224 | reverse complement strand
CGTCGCGCCGTCGAGCGGGCAGAAGCCTGCGGCCGCGCGGCTGACGGCACCGACACGTTGTGGAACATCGAGGTCCTGCGCTTCTGCACCGCGACGGACGCGGTGACGAAGCAGTGCACCGCGTTCGTCGACCAGGGTGCGCCGGTGCTCCCGGACGCCCCGCCGGCGCCGACGATCACCGACCTCACGCCCGGCGCGAACAGCGTGACCGTGGGCTTCGTGCCGACGGGCGGTGCGCCGTTCAACGCCTTCCAGGCCGACGCGCTCGTCAACGGCTCGGTCTTCGCCAGCGCCACGGTCGACGGGACCGCGTCGAGCATCACGATCACCGGGCTGCAGAACGGCGTTCCCGTGACGGTCGTCGTCCGTGCGGTCAACGCGGGCGGCACGAGTCCGGACTCGGCGCCGTTCGGCCCGGTGACCCCGGTCGGGCCGCCGGCCGCCCCGGTCATCGGCACGGCGGCCCTCGCCGGGCCGACGTCGGCGACGGTCTCGTGGACGCCGCCGACCGACACCGGTGGCTCGGCCATCACGGGCTACGAGATCCAGGCGGTGCTGTCGGGCATCCCGGTGTTCGCCACGAACGTGGCCCCGGGCACCTCGGCGACCGTCACCGGTCTCGACCCCGGCTTCACGTACACGTTCCAGGTCGCCGCGATCAACGCGGACGGGCTCACGAGCGCGTTCTCCGCGGAGTCGAACCAGGTCGTGACGACCGCGGCGGCGACGGCGCCCGGGGTGCCCACCATCGGCACCGCGGTGCGCGGCAACGCGTCGGCGACCGTGCGGTGGACGCCGCCCGCGAGCGACGGCGGCTCGCCGATCACGCGGTACCAGGTGCAGGCCCGGCGTGCCGGGACGACCACCGTCGTGGGCACCGTGCAGAACGCGCCGGCGGGTGCGACGAGCCTGGTCTTCCCCGGGCTCACGAACGGGACGGCGTACGACTTCCGGGTAAGGGCGGTCAACGCCGCGGGCACGGGGACGTACAGCCCCCGCTCGAACGCGGTGACCCCGGCGACCGTGCCGGGTGCGCCGACGATCGGGACTGCGGCGGCCGGAGCCAGCGGCGGGTCGGTCACCGCGACGGCGCGCTGGACGGCGCCGTCGAGCAACGGCGGCTCCGCGATCACCGGCTACCGGGTCGTCGCGCACCGGATGAGCTCCACGGCGACCAACGCCACGGTGCTGCAGACGGTCGTGTCGTCGGTGCGCTCCGCGTCGTCCACGTCGTACAACATGCCGCTGCCGGTGGCCGGGATCTATCGGTTCCAGGTGGAGGCGATCAACGCGCTCGGCACGAGCTCGCGTTCGTCCCGGTCGAACGCCGTGAACGGTCGATGAGGCTGCGGCACCTCGCGGGCGCCGTCGCGCTGATGGCGGCACTCGCGGCGTGCTCCGACGGTGCCGCGGGCACCGGTGGGACCGCCGCCGCGGCGGGGGCGTCCGCCGCGGCGGCCCCCTCCGGCTCCGCGGCCCCGAAGGGGCCGACGGTGACCCGGCTCGGGGTCACCGTGACGGGTGGCTTCGGCCAGGCACCCGCGGTCGGCGTGGCCGGCGGGGCGACCGCCCCGGCCGAGCCCGCGGTCGAGGTGCTGTCGGCGGGCAAGGGCCGGGTCGTGCGGGCCGGTGACCTCGTCGTCACCGGGTACCACGTGCAGTCGTGGGGGAGCGGCGGTGCGCCGTCCGCGACCCTCGACGACACCTGGGCGCGCGGGCTGCCCCGGCTCGGCGTCGCGGGCCCGAGGGCGGCGGACGCCTGGGCGAAGGTCGTCGTCGGCCGTCGGGCCGGCTCCCGGCTGCTCGTCGTCGCCCCCTCCGCCGACGGGTGGACCACCGGTGCGGCCGGTGCGACGGGTCCGGTGGCGGTCGTGCTCGACGTCGTGGACGTCGTCGAGCCGGGCGGCGCAGGCGTGGGCACCGCCGTCCGCTCCGGGACGGGCGGCGGCTACCCGACGGTCGTCGGGGCGCCCGGGAAGGCACCGACGGTGACGTCCGTCGTGGCGGTGGGGACGTCGAAGAAGCGCCGGTCGCGGCTGCTCGTCGACGGGGCGGGTGACCCGGTCGACGCGAAGCGGACGCTCGTCGTCCAGCTCCTCGAGGTCGACGGCGAGACCGGGCGCACGGTGAACTCCACCTGGGGCGGGTCCCCGGTACTCATGCCGGGCCGGGCCGTCCTCAAGACCGTCCCGGCGCTCAAGGCCGCCGGGGTCGGCAGCCGGGCGGTCGCCGTCCTGCCCGCGACCTCCACGACCCACGCCCGGGTGCTCGTCCTCGACGTCCTCGACCAGGTCTGACCAGGTCTGACCAGGTCTGACCAGGTCTGAGACCTGCGGGCCGGCGGCTCAGCTCCGCCGGATCCGCAGCACCGGCCGGCCCGGCCGCCACGTCTCCACGACGAGGGCATCCCGGGTGTCGCTGAGGCGGACCACGGTCGCCTCGTCGACGTCGATCCGGAACAGCTCGAAGGGGCCGGGGGGCACCTGCTCGAGCGACGCCCGGTACGCCGCGTGCACCTGCGGGTCGGTGAGCTCGACGGCCGTCCCGGAGAGCTTGGCGTCGCCGGACCACGCGTGCGGCTCGTCGGAGCCGGAGTGGATCGCCACCCGGGGGTCGCGGCGCAGGTCGTCGAAGCGCCGGCTGCCGGGCATCCCCGCGAGGTAGACGCCGTCGTCCCGGACCTCGACCTCGGTGCCGCTGATCCGGGGCGACCCGTCGGCCCGCAGGGTCGCCATCGTCTTGTGCTTGTGGGCCTCGAACCGTGCGCGGACGCCTGCCGCGACGTCCGGTGCCTCGGCGAGGAGCCGCCCCCAGGTCGTCATGGCCGCAGCCTTCCACGCGCACCGGGGACCTGCCGGGTGACCGTTGGCCGCGAGGTTAACGCGGGTGTAACGATCACCCCCTGCCGCAACCCCTGCCCGGCGGGTTAGGGTGCGCGCGACGGCACGCCCCGCGCCGGCGCCGGAGCACCCGGCGGCGGCGGTTCGGCGTGTCTGGCACAGGTCGTCAGAGACGACGCCGCTCGGCCAGCGTCACGTCAGCCTCCCCCCGTAAGACGTGCTCCTGTCGGAAAGGCAGGCCCATCATGGCGTCCACCCACACCCCTGAGACGGCGACCGTCGTCGCCGACGTCCGCGAGGGCGAGTACGGCGCGAAGGTCGCCGCCGTCGAGCCCGGCGGCGCAGAGCTCATCCCGTTCGACGAACGGCACGGCACCCCCGTCTCGCTCTTCTGGACGTGGATGTCGCCGAACCTCGAGTTCGCCACCGTCTTCCTCGGCGTCCTCGCCGTGGCCGCGTTCGGCCAGTCGTTCCCGGCGGCGGTCGCAGCGATCGTCCTCGGGACGGGCCTCGGGGCCTTCTCGCAGGCGGTCCTGTCCGCGCGCGGCCCGCAGTACGGCGTCGCGCAGATGATCCTGTCGCGGATCCCGTTCGGGTTCCGCGGCAACGCGCTGCCTGCCGGGCTCAACTCCGTCGTCGCCGGCGTCGGCTGGTTCGCGGTGAACAGCGTCAGCGGCACCCTCGCGCTCAACGCGCTCTTCGGCATCCCGAACCTGCTCGGCCTCGTCATCGTCGTGGCCGCGCAGATCGGCGTCGCCTTCATGGGCCACAACTTCATCCACTCCTTCGAGCGGCTGGCCCTGCCCCTGCTCGCCGTCGCGTTCGTCCTCGCGACGATCTCGATCGTCACGAAGGCCTCGCCGGGCGCGCTCACCGCGAACCCGGAGGTCAACGCCGTCGGCGCGTTCATGCTCACCCTCGGCACGACGTTCGGCTACGCCGCCGGCTGGAACCCGTACGCCTCGGACTACACCCGCTACCTGCCCAAGGACGCCGTCGGCAACGCCACGGGGAAGCGGGCCGGCATCTTCGCGGGCCTGGGGATCTTCGTCTCCTGCACCGTGCTCGAGATCATCGGGGCGCTGTCGGTCTCGCTCACGAAGGACCCGTTCACGAACGCGACGGACGCCTTCACCTCGAGCATGCCCGGCTGGATCGCCAAGCTCACGCTGCTCGCGATCGTCGTCGGCGCCATCTCGGCCAACGCGATCAACGTGTACTCCGGCGCCATGTCGTTCCTCGCGCTCGGCATCAAGATCCGGCTCGGCATGGCGCGCGCGATCGTCGCGCTCGTCTTCGGCGTGCTCGGGTTCGTCGTCGCCTGGGACGGCCTCAAGGACGTCCACAAGTACGAGGACTTCCTCCTCGTCATCGCGTACTGGATCGGGCCGTGGATCGCGGTCGTCTTCATGGACCAGTACCTGCGCCGCGGCCACGAGGTGAGCGGCTACCTCTTCGACCGCAAGCACAACCCGTGGGCCGGCTGGGTCTCGATGCTCGTGGCGATCGCCGTCTCGGTGTACCTGTTCTCGAACCAGGCCAAGTACGTCGGCCCGCTCGCCGAGAAGTACGCCTGGCTCGGTGACAGCGCCTTCGAGGCCGGCTTCCTCATCGCCGGCGCGCTGTACTTCGTGCTCTTCAAGCTGCAGAAGACGGAGCGCGACGAGGTCCTGGTCCTCCCCGACACGGAGGCCGCCAAGCCCTGACCGTTCGACCACCTGCGGGGAGACCACGACGGCATCGCGCCGTCGTCGTCTCCCCGCAGTCGTACGGGCCGCGGCGGCAGCGTCAGGGGCGGAGGAAGGTGACCTCGCGGGTGCCTGTGCGGGTGGTCACCGTGGTGGTGGCGGGGCGGGTGCGGGCGACGACCTCGCCGGCGCGCATCACCAGCCAGCGGGGAGAGATGCGTCGGACGGCGTCCGTGGCGGTCGGGGCGTCGAAGACGACGAGGTCGGCGGGGCCGCCGACGCGGACGCCGGCCGAGTCGACGCCGAGCGCCCTGGCCGGGTTCGTCGTCACCATCTCGAGCAGGTACTCCAGCTCGCTCGCGCCGCTCATCTGGCCGTAGTGGGCCATGACGAACGCGGACTGCAGCGGGTCGCCGACGCCGAGCGGGTACCAGGGGTCCATCACCGAGTCGTGGCCGATCGCGACGTTGAGCCCGGCCGCGATGAGCTCCTTGACCCGGGTCTGGCCGCGGCGGACCGGACCGACGTCGAAGCGGCCCTGGAGCACCGAGTTGTCGAGCGGGTTCGTCACCATGTGCAGGCCGGCCCGCTTGATGTTGTTCACGAGGCGGTACGCGTACGCGGCGTTGTAGGAGCCCATCGCCGTCGTGTGGCTCGCGGTGACCCGGCCCGTCATCCCGCGCTTGATCGTCTCGGCGGCCATCACCTCGACGAACCGGGCGTGGTCGTCGTCCGTCTCGTCGCAGTGGATGTCGATGAGCCGGTCGTACTCCTGGGCGAGGTCGAAGACGTACTGCACCGAGGCGACGCCGTCCTCGCGGGTCAGCTCGTAGTGGGGGATGCCACCGACGACGTCGCAGCCCTCCTCGACCGCGCGGCGCATGAGGTCAGCGCCGCCGGCGAAGCCGTAGATGCCCTGCTGCGGGAACGCGACGAGCTGCAGGTCGACGAGGCCGGCGAACTCCTCGCGCACCTGCTTCAGGCCGGCGAGCGCCCGCAGGTCGGGGTCGCACACGTCGACGTGGCTGCGCACCGACTGGACGCCCCAGGCGAGCTGCCAGGTCATGACCTCCCGCGCCCGGGCCGCGACGTCGTCCGGGGTGAGGGTCTTGACCCGCTCCGCCCACACGGCGATGCCCTCGAAGAGCGAACCGGTCTCGTTCTGCCGGGGCTGGCCCACGGTGAGGACGGCGTCCAGGTGGATGTGCGGCTCGACGAGCGGCGGCGTGACGAGCCGGCCCCCGAGGTCCTCGACCTCGTGCTCGCCGTCGGGTGCCGGCAGGTCGGGGCCGATCGCCGCCACCGTGCTGCCCGAGACGAGGACGTCGACCGGGTGGTCGGTGCCGAGCAGGACGGCGTTGCGCAGCAGCAGGTCCACGGGTCAGGCCTCCGGGTCGGTCGGGTCGGGAACGGCGCCGGGGGAGCGGTGGCGGGCGAGCACCCGCCGCAGCGCGACGCCGCTGCGGTCGGAGCGGACGTGGAGCTCGTCCCGCATCCGCAGCGGCAGGCCGCGCACGGTCATCGCCGCCTGGAGCGCGAGGTCCTCGCCGAGGACGGCGACCTCGAAGGCCACCTCCTTCGCGACGACGTCCGGCGGCGGCACCGCGACCCCGCCGATGCCGTGGAAGAGCATCTTCGTGTAGACCCGCGTCGAGTCCGCTGCCTCGGGCTGGAGGAAGAAGAGGATCGTCTTCACCGCACCGGCGTCGAGCTCCTCGAGGCGCAGGAGGAGCTGGAACGGCCAGCGGTGGACGTACGTCGAGCGGCGCCGCTGACGCACGGGCCGGATCCCTTGCAGCACAGCGGGATCCTCCGGGTTGTCGAACCACTGGTCCTGCACGGAGACGAGCCCGTCGCCGTCCGACTCCACGTCGAACGGCTCGACGTACGTCTCCTCGGCCGCCCCGAAGGTGCCGACGTGCACGAACGGGAAGTGCGCGGCGTCGAGGAAGTTCTCCGCGAGCACCCCGGCGGGCGACGCCGACCGGTCGGGCTCGAGCCAGCCCGGTGCAAAGAGCGGGTCGGTGTCGTCGGCGCACTCCAGCAGCGGGACTCGCGGCTCGGCCGGTGCCACCCAGAGCACGTCGAAGCGGACCGCGGACCGGGCCACCGGCGGGGTCACGGCGAAACCGTCGCCGGCGCGCCCGACCGAGTACTCCCGCCCCAGCAGCCGGGCGGCCACCTGACCGTGGTCGGGCACCTCGTCGACGAGGAGCAGCGGGTGCCAGCCCGCCTCGAGCGAGGCGTCGAGGTTCGTCAGGGTCTCCTCGGTGGCCCGCAGGTCCGGCGGCGCCGACCCCGGCACCGCCGGGTCGACCGGGGCAACCCACAGGACGCCGTCCGCCTCCCGGACGCCCCACGGTGCCGCGAGCCGGGCCCGCGGCGGCACCGAGGCGGCCGGGCCGTTCGAGGGGACGAGCGTGCACGCGCCGTCCGGCCCGAACCGCCAGCCGTGGTACGGGCACTGCACGGTGCCGTCGACGACCGTGCCGTGCGCCAGCCGGACGAGCCGGTGCGGGCAGCGGGCCTCGACGACGCCGACCGGGGCGCCGGGCTCCGGGCGGAACGCGACCCACGCCCGGTCGCCTGTCGTCACCTCGACCGGGGCTGTGCCGACGGCGTCGAGCGGGACGGTCGGCCACCAACCGTCGACGGGCTGCCTCATGCGACCTCCGGGGTGTGACGAGTACACGCGACCGGGGCAGCACCCTCGGCGCCCGGACGCATCCTGTCCGATCGCGGGCCTGCCGTCACCCCTGTCAGCCCGTGATCTGCACCCCGAGCGCGGTGGCGATCGCGAGCGCCTGGTCGACCGTCACCTGGGCACCCCGCAGGTCGGTCTCGCGCGGGTCGAGGGTCGTCATGAGGCTGCCGCGCAGGTCCGCCGCCGACAGGTCCGCGCCGGTGAGCAGCGCGGCGTCGAGGTCGCAGTGGCTCAGCGTCATGCCCTTGCCACGCACCTTCGTCAGGTCGCTCTCGCGCATCCGGACGCCGGACAGCCGCGCCGTCCGCAGGTCGGCGGCCGCGAGCCCGGTGAACGACCAGTCGCCGCCGTCGACCGTGAGGTGGTCGAAGGCGCACCGCTCGAACCGGCTGCCGACGAGCTTGCAGCCGGTGAAGGTCGAGGAGAAGAACCGGCACCGGACGAACGTGCAGTTCGTGAAGGCGCTGCCGGTCCAGGCGGAGGCGTTGAACCGGACGCCGCGGAACAGGCAGTCGGTGAACGACGCCGCGGTCGCCCGGGCGTCGGTGAGGTCGGTCTCGAGGAACGCGAGGGCGTCGAACGCCTCACCGGACAGGTCCGCGCCGTACCAGTCACGGTCCGGTGCCTCGTCGCGGTCGAGCATGCGGACGGCGCTCCTCGGGTCGGCTGGTCGATGCAGCATCGACCGTACTGCGCGTCCCCGTCAGACGGCCGCGACCTCCACCGCGTACCCGTTGAGGACGGCCGTCCCGGAGAGCGGGTCGACCTCCGGCGGCACGAGTACGTTGACGTTCGCGCCGCCGTCGCCGTCCGCCGTCCGCGCCACCGACAGCCCGGCGCCGTCGACCGCGTGCCCCCAGCCGTGCGGGAGCGACACGACGCCCGCGCGGATCCGGTCGGTCACCTCGGCGACGGTCTCGACGCTCCCGGCGGACGACGTCACTGCGACCGGCGCGCCGTCGACGATGCCGCGGGCCGCCGCGTCGTCGGGGTGGATGTGCAGGGTGCACGTGTTCGAGCCGGTGACGAGCGAGGGCAGGTTGTGCGCCCACGAGTTGTTCGAGCGCAGGTGCCGGCGCCCGACGAGCACGAGGCCTCCGTCGGCGACCGCGGCCCGGGCCTCGTCGAGCGCGGTGCGCAGCCGGGCGACGTCCGCGACGACCGGCGCCGGCGCGAGCTCGACCCGGCCGGACGGCGTCCGGAGCACCTCGGGCAGCCGCGGCTCGAGCGGGCCGAGGTCGAGGCCGTCCGGGGCGGCGGCGAGCCGGTCGAGGGTGAGCCCGTCCGGGCGCGCGCCGAAGCCGTCGCCGTACGGGCCGAGCCGCAGCAACGCGTCGAGCATCCGGACGTCACCGGTGCGCGGCGTGCCGTCGGCGGCCGTCGACACCTGTGCGACGAGGTCGGCGACGTCGCGCCCGTGCACCGGTGAGCCCTCGGCGGCGACGTGCTGGCCGAGCAGCGCCGAGACGACGAGAGCGTCGACGGCGTCCGGGTCGACCTGCGGGGCAAGGGTCTGCAGCACCCCGGCGAGCCGGCAGAGCGTGCGCCACTCCGGCTCGACGTCGCCCTCGGCGGGCAGCACGGCGGGGGAGAAGTGCGCGGTGTTCCGGCAGGCGAACTGGTTGAACGTGAGGTCGTAGTGCGGCCGGGCGAGCGGCCCGGGGACGGGCAGGACGACGTCGGCGCGGGCCGCCGTCTCGGTGCGGTAGAGGTCGACGCAGATCAGAACGTCGAGGCCGTCGAGGGCCTTGCCGAGCCGCCCGCCGTCCGGTGCGGACAGCGCCGGGTTGCCGGCGACCGTCACGAGCCCGCGGACGTGGCCGCCGAGGATCTCCTCGGCGAGCGCCGCGGTCGGCAGCTCGCCGAGCACCTCGGGCAGGCCGCGCTCCGCGCTCGTCCAGCGGCCGAAGCGGGGACTGCGGGCCCGGGACGTCGGCGAGGAGTTGCGCTGCCCGGCGGCGGCGAGCGGGAACATCACGCCGCCGGGGGCGTCGAGGTTGCCGGTCAGGGTGTTCACGACGTCGACGAGCCACGAGGTGAGCGTCCCGAACCGGACGGTCGTCGTCCCGATCCGGCCGTAGACGGCGGCGGACCGCGCGGCGGCGAGGTCGCGGGCGAGCGTCGTGACGGCCTCGGCGGGGATGCCGACGACCGGTGCGACGGCGTCCGGGGTGAAGGGGGCGAGCACCTCGGGGAGCGCGTCGAGGCCCTCGAGGTGGGCGCCGACGTGCGGGCCGACGTCCGCCAGCCCCTCCGCGAGCAGGACGTGCGCGACGGCCGCGAGCAGGAACACGTCGGTGCCGGGCCGGATCGCGAGGTGGGTGTCGGCGGCCTTCGCGGTGCGCGACGTCCGCGGGTCGACGACGACGAGCCGGCCGCCGCGCTTGCGCAGCGCGCGCAGCCGGCCGGGCATGTCGGGGGCGGTCCACAGAGAGCCGTTCGAGGTGAGCGGGTCGGCGCCGAGGACGACGAGCAGGTCGGTGCGGTCGACGTCCGGGATCGGCACGGTGAGCGGGTCGCCGAACATGTACGTCGTCGCGACCTGCTTGGGCATCTGGTCGGTCGTCGACGCGCTGAAGATGTTGCGCGTGCCCGCGGCCTTCGCGACCGCGCCGACGTAGAGCTGGCCGGCGAGGTTGTGGACGTTCGGGTTGCCGAGGTACAGCCCGAGGGCGCCGCGGCCGTGCTCGGTGACGACGCGGCCGAGCCGTTCCGCGACCACCGACCAGGCGTGCTCCCACGTCGTCTCCTCGCCGTCGACGAGCGGGGCGCGCAGCCGGTCCGGGTCGTGCTGGAGCTCGCCGATGGCCAGCCCCTTCGGGCAGGCGAAGCCCTTGCTGAACACGTCGTCGGGGTTGCCGCGGGCCTGGACGACGCGGGGCGCCGCGCCGTCCGGGTGCCCGACCTCGACGAGGAGGCCGCAGGTCGCCTCGCACAGGGGGCAGGTGTAGCGGTGCGTCGTCGTCCGCGTCGTCTGCGCTGCCGGCCGGGCCGTCGTCTCTGACATCCGGTCAGTCTGCGGGAGCCGGCGGTGTCGCGCCATCGTCGGCGAGCACCGCGACGGCCTCGATCTCGACGAGCTGACCCGGCCAGCCGAGCACCGTCACCCCGAGCAGGGTGCTCGGCGCGGGGTAGCCGCCGCAGAAGGCGTGGAAGACCTCCCAGGCGGCGAGCAGGTCGGCGCGGTCCGTCGTCGCGACGTAGACCGTGGTGCGCACGACGTCCGCGAAGGACGCGCCGCCGGCCTCCAGGGCGACGACGAGGTTCGCGAGGACCTGCTCGGTCTGGCCGCGGACGTCGCCCGGCGCGACGACCGTGCCGGCGGCGTCGATCGGGCACGCACCGGCGGTGAACAGCAGCGTCCCGGGCTCGGAACGGTGCGCGGAGTAGGCGTACGGGACGCCGTCGAACAGGCCCGGCGCGCCGTGCAGGGTGACTCGTGGCGTGACTGGTGGCATGTGCCGATGCTGCCACCGACCGTGTACGGTGTGTCCGTGCGCGTGGCGTCCCTCCTCCTTCGCCGCCGCGGCGGGGCCCTCTAGGCCGGTCCCTCGCCGCGGGGAGCTCGCGTGCGCCGGCCGATCTGAAGCACCACTCGATCAGGGCCCCAGCGACTCCCACGTAGAGGCGAGGACATGAACAACACCCAGCAGCCCTCCGGCATGCCGATCCACAAGTACCTGCCGTTCTCCGAGCAGATCCAGGTGGAGCTCCCGGACCGCACCTGGCCGACGAAGCAGATCACGAAGGCGCCGCAGTGGTGCGCCGTCGACCTGCGCGACGGCAACCAGGCCCTCATCGACCCGATGAGCCCCGAGCGCAAGCGGCGCATGTTCGAGCTGCTCGTCTCCATGGGCTACAAGGAGATCGAGGTCGGCTTCCCGTCGGCGAGCCAGACCGACTTCGACTTCGTCCGCCAGCTCATCGAGGACGACGTCATCCCCGACGACGTGGTCATCCAGGTGCTGACCCAGGCCCGCGAGCACCTCATCGAGCGGACCTTCGAGTCGATCCGCGGCTCCAAGCAGGCCGTCGTCCACCTGTACAACTCGACGTCCGTGCTGCAGCGCCGCGTCGTCTTCGGCCTGGACCAGGACGGCATCGTCGACGTCGCGCTCGAGGGCGCCCGGCTGTGCATGAAGCTCGGCGACGAAGCGATCTCCGAGG
The DNA here is from genome assembly GCF_002198655.1 of Kineosporia sp. A_224. GTDB lineage: Bacteria > Actinomycetota > Actinomycetes > Actinomycetales > Kineosporiaceae > R-H-3. The sequence continues at coordinate 20,822 of NZ_MWLN01000227.1, read as the reverse complement.
GCACGAACATCTACTTCGAGTACTCGCCCGAGTCGTACACCGGCACCGAGCTGGAGTTCGCGGCGCGGATCAGCAACGAGGTCCTCAACGTCTTCGAGCCCGCGCCCGACCGCAAGGTCATCATCAACCTGCCCGCGACCGTCGAGATGGCGACCCCGAACGTCTACGCCGACTCGATCGAGTGGATGCACCGCCACCTCGCGCACCGCGAGAACGTCACGCTGTCGCTGCACCCGCACAACGACCGGGGCACCGCCGTCGCCGCCGCCGAGCTCGGCTACCTGGCCGGCGCCGACCGGATCGAAGGCTGCCTGTTCGGCAACGGCGAGCGCACCGGCAACGTCTGCCTCGTCACGCTGGGCCTCAACCTGTTCAGCCAGGGCGTCGACCCGATGATCGACTTCTCCGACATCGACGAGGTCCGCCGCACCGTCGAGTACTGCAACCAGCTGCGCGTGCCGGAGCGGCACCCCTACGGCGGCGACCTCGTCTACACCGCGTTCTCCGGGTCGCACCAGGACGCGATCAAGAAGGGTTTCGAGCACCTCGAGCGGGACGCCGCGGCCGCCGGCAAGGGCGTCGACGACATCCCGTGGGCGGTGCCGTACCTGCCGATCGACCCCAAGGACGTCGGCCGCACGTACGAGGCGGTCATCCGGGTCAACAGCCAGTCCGGCAAGGGCGGCGTGGCCTACATCATGAAGCACGAGTACTCGCTCGACCTGCCGCGCCGGCTGCAGATCGAGTTCAGCCAGGTCGTCCAGCACGTCACCGACGACCAGGGCGGCGAGGTCGCCCCGGCCCAGATGTGGAAGATCTTCGCCGACGAGTACCTGCCGTCGGACCCGCAGATCGGGTTGGAGCCGTGGGGCCGGTTCCGGGTGCGCGGCATGCGGGCGACGAGCGAGGACGACGGTCTCGACCACCTCTCGGTCGACGTCGAGGACGCGGGCGTGCTCAAGCACCTCGAGGGCACCGGCAACGGCCCGATCGCGGCGTTCGTCGACGCGATCGCGACCCTCGGGGTCGACGTCCGGGTGCTCGACTACACCGAGCACGCGATGAGCGCGGGCGGCGACGCGAAGGCCGCGGCCTTCCTCGAGTGCGCGGTCGGCGACCGGGTGCTCTGGGGCGTCGGTGTCGACCCGAACATCATCCGGGCCTCGCTCAAGGCCGTCGTCTCCGCGGTCAACCGCTCGATCGGTCGCCCGGCGGTCTGACGGGGCCGACCGGTCCGACCGGTCCGATCCCCGTCGCCGTCACACCCCGGAACCGCACCCGCCACCCTCGCGGCGCCGTCCCCACCGGGCCGGCGTCCCGGTGGCGCGCGCCCACGAGGCGCGCCCCCAGGTGCTGCTGATGCTCACGGTAGGTACCGTTCCGCGCGCCCAGAAGGCCGCGAAACGGTACCGGCCGTGAGCATCGCCGGTTCGGGACATTGCTTGCTCTACCTAGGGCTAGGTAGAGTACGACCATGACCGAGCGGCCGTTCCGGATGACCGTGCCCACCCGACTCGTGCTCGAGGTGCTCCTCGCGGGGCCGGAGCTCGAGCGGTACGGGCTGGAGATCGGGCGCGAGGCGGGGCTGCCCAGCGGAACGGTGCACCCGATCCTCGCCCGGCTCGAGTCGGCGGGCTGGGTCTCGTCGTCGTGGGAGGACGTCGACCCTGTGCGTGCCGGGCGTCCGGCCCGTCGCTACTACCGGCTCACGCCGGACGGCGTGGTCGCGGCCCGGGCCGCCGTCGCCCGGGCGCGGCGCCCGCTGCCGTCGCGGAGCGCCACGGCGCTCGGCGGTTCCACCGCGATGGGCAGCGCGTCGTGACCGACGGCGGCAGAGGGGCGCAGGGGCCGGACCGCAGCTCCTCCGGGCGTCCGCTGACGCTGGCCGAGCGGCGCAGGCTCGCACCGCCCCGCCTGGCGAAGCTCGGCGTCCGGCTGGCCGTCGTCCAGCTGCCTGCAGCGCAGCGGCGGCGGTACGCGCTGGAGTTCCTCGCCGAGATGCACGGCATGACCGGTCGCGAGCAGATCGCCTACGCGTTCGCGCTCGCGGCGAACGGGCTGCGCCTGCGCAGCGCCCTGCGCGGAGCGCCGGCACCTGTCGTCGACGTGGCCGTCGTCCCGCGGGCCCGCCGTCACCTGTCCTGCTGGCTGCTCCTGCACCGTTTCGTCGAGCGGCGCAACGAGGAAGGCGACGCCTACACGGAGTGCAGGCACTGCGGGAAGTACACCGTCACGCAGGAGCGCGGGAACGCCATGCTGCCGCCGCCGTTGTGACGGCCGGCTTCAGCCGGATGCCAGGTGCCTGGCGGCCGGGGACGCCGTCCGTCCGGCGAGGACGACCGTGTCGGGAGCATCTGCGGTGTCCGCGGCCGGTGCTGCGGCGCGCGCGGTGCGGAAGTGCTCGAAGCGGCCGACCGTGAGCATGACGAAGGCGACGAGCGCCCAGCCGAGGGCGATGTCGACGACGTAGTGGTCGCCGCCGTAGACGAGGCTGAAGGCCATCGCGAGCGGGTACGCCACGAGCAGCGGCCGCCAGCGGCGCCGGGCGAACGGCCAGAGGAACCACGCGACGAGCAGCGCACCGGCCCCGTGCAGGGACGGCACCGCCGCGACGAGGTTCGAGCCGTCGATGCCGGTCTGGATGAACCCGCGGGTGCGCTCCATGCCCGGCACCTTCGCCCAGCCCCGGGCCGAGATGCGCTGCACCATCGGCCGGTACCCGGGCTCGTGGCGCTCGAAGGCCGGCAGCACCGTGCGGTCCGGCTGCTCGGGGACCGGGTCGCTGAGGCAGGCCGGTGCCCTCGGGTTGTCGGCGACCTCGGCGTGCGTGCACCGCGCGGCGGCCCACGGCGGCGCCGCGGGGACGAGCATGTAGGCGACGACCCCGATCGCGGAGACCAGCGCGAGCCGGGTCATGAAGCGGACGAACTGCTCGCGGTGGCGCACCCAGAGCACGCCCCCGATGACGAACGGCGCGATGAAGTGGCTCAGGTACGTGGTGGCGACGATCGTCTCCCACCACGGGAGGTGCGCGTTCGAGGCGGCGAACCGCTCCTGCAGCCAGACGCTGGGGACCGTGCCGCCGCCGATCCACGCGTCGATCTTCGGCGGCCAGAGCCACATCACCGGCCGGCCGAGCACGGCGGCGTGGCCGCGCGTCCAGTCGTACGCGAGGAAGAACACGATGATCGGCATCCAGTCGAGCGGTGCCTGCCACCACGGACGCGACCCGAGGGTGAACGCGACCAGCGCGGTGATGACCCAGAACACGACGGTGAACCGCTCGGTCGTGAAGCCGGCCGTCGAGAGCCAGACGACGAACGCGACCACCCAGGTCGTGGCGCTCCCGATGCGCAGCCATGGCCAGTTCATCAGCAGAATGTATCGAGACAATTGCTCTGCGTAGTGGCTTTCCGTGTGTCGGGACCGATGCCCCGAGCGTCCCACGGCCCGGCGGCGCCCGGGTGGGTGACAATGGGGCCGTGCCCGTCTACCGCGACGAAGCCGTCGTCCTGCGCTGCCAGAAGCTGGGCGAGGCCGACCGGATCGTCACGCTCCTGACGCGGGGGCGGGGCCTGGTCCGGGCCGTCGCGAAGGGCGTGCGGAAGACGTCGTCCCGGCTCGGGGCGCGGGTCGAGCCGTTCATGCTCATCGACGTCCAGCTCTACGAGGGCCGCTCGCTCGACATCGTCACCCAGGCCGAGACCATCGGCCCGTACGGGACGGCGATCGCGACCGACTACGGCCGCTACACCGCCGGGACGGCGATGCTCGAGACCGCCGAGCGGCTCGCGGACACCGAGGGCGAGCCGGCCCTCCAGCTCTACCTGCTCCTCGCGGGCGGGCTGCGCAGCCTCGCCGAGGGCCGGCACGAGCCCGGCCTCGTGCTCGACGCGTTCCTCCTGCGGGCGCTGTCCGTCGCCGGGTGGGCGCCGAACTTCGTCGACTGCGCCCGCTGCGGCGCGCCCGGTCCGCACCGGGCGTTCGCCGTCGCCATGGGCGGCGTCGTGTGCCCGCAGTGCCGGCCGGCCGGCTCGGCCGCCCCGCACCCGGACACCCTCACGCTGCTCGCCGCGCTGCTCTCCGGGGACTGGGGCCACGCCGACGCCAGCGAGCCGCGCCGGCGCAAGGAGGCGTCCGGGCTCACCGCCGCCTACCTGCAGTGGCACCTCGAGCGGCAGGTCCGGTCGCTGCGGCTCGTCGAGCGCGAGCCGACGACGGTGGACGCCGCCCGGTACGCCGCCGTCCCGCGGACCGCGACCCCCTGACCCGCGCTCCTTGCACGCTCCCGGCACCTGCACGGTCCCTGCACGAACCCTCCGCGCGGCTCTGGCAGGCTGTCCGGCATGCCGATGCCGAGCCGCCGCCGCACCTCCCGCGGTGCCGCGTCCGCCGTCCGGGCCGAGCCGGTCCCGCCGCCGCCGCACCCCTCCGGTGCCCGGCCGCCGGCGGTCCCGGCCGAGCTCGTGCCGAAGCACGTCGCCATCGTCATGGACGGCAACGGCCGCTGGGCCAACCAGCGCGGACTGCCGCGGACGAAGGGCCACGAGGCGGGGGAGGCGGCGCTGCTCGACGTCGTCGCCGGGGCGATCGAGATCGGCGTCACGCACGTGTCGGCGTACGCCTTCTCCACCGAGAACTGGCGGCGCTCGCCGGACGAGGTGCGCTTCCTCATGGGGTTCAACCGGGACGTCATCCGGCGCCGTCGCGACGACATGCACGCCTGGGGCGTCCGGGTGCGCTGGGCCGGACGCCGCCCGCGGCTGTGGCGCAGCGTCGTCGCCGAGCTCGAGGCGGCCGAGGAGCTCACGAAGGACAACACCGTCTGCACCCTGACGATGTGCGTCAACTACGGCGGCCGGGCCGAGATCGCGGATGCCGCCCGGGCGATCGCCCGCGAGGCCGCCGCCGGCCGGCTCGACCCCGAGAAGGTCGACGAGCGCACCGTCGCGCGGTTCCTCGACGAGCCCGACATGCCCGACGTCGACATGTTCCTGCGGACGTCGGGGGAGCAGCGGACGTCGAACTTCCTGCTGTGGCAGTCGGCCTACGCCGAGCTGGTCTTCATGGACGTGCTGTGGCCGGACGTCGACCGCCGCACGCTGTGGCAGGCCGTCGACGACTACGCCCGGCGCGACCGGCGTTACGGGGGCGCGGTGGACGCCGCCGCGCCGCCCCAGGGCTGAGCCGCCCGTGGGACGTCACGGGTCAGCACCGCAGCCCGCCGCTGCCGGGCACGGGCACAGCCACGCCCACGGCGGGCCGGCGAACGCCTCGCGCGGCGTCGTCACCGTGCTCGGCGGGATCGTCGCCGTCGTCGTCGTGCTCACCGTCGCCGGGCTCGTCGCGCTCTGGCCGCCCGCCGTCGCCGTCCCCGCGGTGATCGGCGACCTCTACGACGGCGTCGTCTTCGTCGAGGGCACCGTCGAGTCGACGGCCCGCGCGACGTGCGAGGGGACGTCGTCCGACCGGCTGCTCGACGGCACGATCCCGGAGACCGTCACGTGCGTCACCGCGAAGGTCCGGGTCGACCCAGGCGCGTCCGCGGGGGGCGGCGAGGTCGTCTCCGTCGCCGTGCCGTCGGCGGTCGAGCGCGCCGGGCTGGCCCGCGGCGACGGCGTCCGGCTCACCCGGTTCCCGCCGGCGGACGGCCAGCCGGCCGTCTACGCGTGGGCCGACCGGTCCCGCCGGACGCCGCTCACGGTGCTCGTGGTCGTCTTCGCGCTCGCCGTCGTGGCCGTCGCCCGGCTCAAGGGGCTCGCGGCGCTCGGCGGCCTCGCGGTGGCCTACCTCGCGATCGGGTCGTTCGTCGTGCCGGCGCTGCTCGCGGGCAGCGACCCGGTGCTCGTCGCGGTCGTCGCGTCGTCCGCGATCATGACCGTGCTGCTCTACCTCGCGCACGGCGTCACGGTGAAGACGACGACGGCGCTGCTCGGCACCCTCGCCGGGCTCGTCGCGACCGCGCTCTTCGCGTGGTGGGCGACGGCCGCGACCGGCCTCACCGGGCTGGACGCCGAGGAGGGGCAGGCGCTCAGCCAGCTGACGACCGGTGCCGGGATCAGCGGTGTCATCCTCTGCGGGATCATCATCGCCGGCCTCGGCGTGCTCAACGACGTGACGATCAGCCAGGCCTCCGCGGTCTGGGAGATCCACGACGCCGCACCGCATCTCGGGGCCGGCCGGCTGTTCTCCGCCGGGATGCGGATCGGCCGCGACCACCTCGCCTCGGTCGTCTACACGATCGTCTTCGTCTACGCCGGGGCCGCGCTGCCCACGCTCATGCTCCAGACGCTGTACCAGCGGCCCGTGGGTGACGTCGTCGTGAGCGGCAGCGTCGCCGAGGAGCTCGTGCGGACCCTCGTCACGTCGTCCAGCCTCGTGCTGACGATCCCGCTGACGACCGCGGTCGCCGCGGTGCTCGCGGCCTCGTCGCGGACGGCGGCCGACCGGACGGACCCGAACCCGCCGGACTGACCCGCCGGACCGGACGGACCGGACCGGGGCGGCTCAGCGCCGGGGGCGGGGTGCCGCGTCGTGCGCGGCGGCCCGCCGTCCCACGCCGGCCCCGAGGACGAGTGCCGCGGCGAGCACGAGGCAGGCCCCGGCGAACAGCGCCGACACGACGACCCGGACGGCCTCCGGGTTCGTGTCCGAGGCGGCCGGGACGACGGCGAGCAGCCAGGCGAAGACGGTGACGAGCGCCATGACGACCGTCGCCGCCAGGGACGCGGCGAGGGTGCGCCAGGCGTGCCGGCGGCCGAGGACGGTGCCCCACGTGAAGGTCGCGAGCGCAGCGAGCGCGGCGAGGGTGAGGACGGTGCCGCCGAGGAGGACCTGCTCCTCGCGGCGGGTGCGGAGCACGAGGTCGACGGCCCACAGGCTGCTCGTCAGCGCCCACACGAGGGCACCGGCGAGGAGGTGGCGTCCGCGCAGGGCGGTGGGTCCGGCAGGGTGCGTCACGCTCATGGGGCGACCTCCGAGGTGAGGCGACCACGGTCGCACGGACCCGGCCGGCTCCTCGACCCTCCGAGGGGGATCCGCACATGATGTTCATGTCCCGGCTGCATCGGGCCCGCCCCGGCGTGCCTGCCGGACGTCGCCGCCCGGTCGTCGGACGATCAGAGGGTGAGCGCCCACCACGACGCCGACCTGCAGGTCGGCCGGACCACCTCTGCGGTGCTGTGGGCGCTCGTGCTCGCGGTGGCCGCGGTGACGCTCGCCGGGCTCGTCGTGCTGCGACCGGACGGCGAGGTGGTCCGGTCGACCCGGGTCGAGAACCCGTACGCCGGGCTGCGGCTGCTCGACGGCACCGTCACCGGGACCCGGGCGCTGCCCTGCGACCAGGTCGGGGCCGAGAGCGGCGGCGAGGGCGTCGTGCCGGCCGACCCGGGCACCGCCCCTGGCACCGACCCCGGCGGGGCGGCGTCGGACTGCGCGGTCGCCGTCGTCGCCGTCCCCGGGGCGGGCGGGACGACGTCCGCGGAGGTGCCGGTTCCCGTCGAGGTGGTCCGGGCCGGGCTCGGCGCGGGGGACCCGGTGCGGCTCGCGGTCTACCCGGCGCAGGACGGCGTCCCGCCGGCGTACGCGTTCGTCGGCTACGAGCGCCGGCTGCCGCTGGGCCTGCTCGCGGGGCTCTTCGCCGTCCTCGTCGTCGCGGTCGCCCGGTGGAAGGGGCTGGCCGCTCTCGGCGGGGTCGCGGTCGCGTTCGTCGTCGTCGCGCAGTTTCTGCTGCCCGCGCTGCGCACCGGGGGGCCGCCGCTGCCGCTGGCCCTCGTCACGGCGAGCGCGATCATGCTGCCGGTGCTCTACCTCGCGCACGGGGTCTCGGCCCGGACGACGACGGCCCTGCTCGGCACCGTCGCCGGGCTCGCGGTGACCGCCGGGCTCGCCGCCTGGGCGACCGGGGCCGCGCACCTCGACGGGCTCGTGTCCGACGAGGACTTCGAGCTCAGCCGGCTCACGACCGGCGCCGGGCTCGGCGGGATCGTGCTGTGCGGCGTCGTCGTGGCGGGGCTCGGGGTGCTGAACGACGTGACGGTGACCCAGGCCTCCGCCGTCTGGGAGGTCAAGGCGCACGCGCCGCACCTCGGCGTCCGGGCGCTGTTCGCCAGCGGCATGCGGGTCGGCCGCGACCACCTCGCCTCGACCGTCTACACGATCGTCTTCGCCTACGCGGGCGCCGCGCTGCCGACGCTGCTGCTCGTCGACCTCTACGCCCAGCCGGTCGGCCAGGTGCTCACGGGCGGGGACGTCGCGGAGGAGGTCGTCCGCACCCTCGTCGGGTCCGTCGGGCTCGTGCTCGCGATCCCGCTCACGACGCTCGTCGCGGCCCTCGTCGCGTCGCGGGGCCGGCCGGTCCGGCCGGTGGAGGACGGCGGCCCGCAGGTGGCCGACCTCAGACCCGTCGACGCTGTCACGACCTGACGCGTCACCCGACGGGGCGCCCCTCCGGCACCGGCATCGCGTACCGGCGGACCGGCTCCGGCACCGGGTGCGCCGCCCCGGCGGCCACCCAGCCGGCGAGCGCGTCGACGACGTCGTCCTCGAGGACGAGCGCGAACCAGTCGGCGGTGCCGCGGTGCCGGCGGACGACGACCACGTTGCTCAGCGCACAGGCCGACAGACAGCCGACCGTGCGCAGCCGGGTCGGCACCGGGCTCGCGGCTGCGGCCCGGCGGAGCCGGTCGAGGTGGCCGTCGTGGTCCACGTCCGGGTGCTTCGCGGCACTGCCGCAGCAGCAGCCGCGGCAGACGAGGACCTCGACGGCGGGGGCCGGCCGGGGCCGGCCGTGGTCGTGGAGTCGGCTGCGCATCCCACCATCATAAGAACGAGAATCGTTCTCAACAATGCTCGGCCTATGCTCGCGCGTCGCGCAGGCGGGGTCAGCGCGCGGCGCAGTCGGCGCAGGTGCCGAAGACCTCGACGACGTGCTCGACGTCGGCGAACCCGTTGTCCTCGCCGATCTTGCGCGCCCAGCGCTCGACCGCGACGGAGTCGACCTCGACGGTGCGGCGGCAGCGGCGGCAGATGAGGTGGTGGTGGTGGCCGGTGCTGCAGCGCCGGTACACGGACTCGCCGTCGCCGGTCCGCAGCACGTCGACGTCGCCGTCCTCGGCGAGCTGGGTGAGGGTCCGGTACACGGTGGCCAGGCCGACGTTCTCGCCGCGCTCGCGCAGGAGCGCGTGGAGCTGCTGCGCGCTGCGGAAGTCGTCGGCGTGCTCGAGCGCGGTCCAGACGGCGCTGCGCTGGCGGGTCTCGCGCCGCCGCGTCGTCTCGGTCACCTGGTGCTCCTCCGGGTCGTCCTGGCCTCGCCCCATCGTGGCACGGTGTCAGTGGTCGTCGTAGTGCGCCCCGTGCGCGGCGTGCCGGTGCCCGTCGTGGACGTAGTCGACATGGTCGCGGTGCGGGACGGCCTCGTGGCCGCACTCCGGGCCGTGCTCGTGCCGGTGCTCGCGCTCGTCGTGGTGGCGCCGGCCGTGGACGACGCCCCGCAGCCAGGCCGCGACCGTCGCGACGACGAACACCGCGATCGCCAGGAGCACGATCGTGCCGCCGGAGGGGGTGTCGGCGTAGTACGACAGGGTCGTCCCGCCGGTGCTCACGACGACGCCCACGCCGATGGCCACGACGACGCTCGACCGGAAGCTCGTCGCGGTCACCTGGGCGATCGCGTTCGGCAGGATCATGAGCGCGCTGATGAGGAGCAGGCCGACGATCCGCATCGAGATGACGACGGTCGAGGCCGTGAGCACCGCGAGCAGCACGTTGAGCCCGAGCACGTTCATCCCGCTCGCGCGGGCGTACTCCTCGTCGTTGCTCACGGCGAACAGCCGCGGGGCGAGCCCGACGGCGACGGCGAGGACGACGACCGAGAGCACGCCGAAGACCCACAGGTCGGTGCCGGTCGTCGTCGTGATCGCGCCGAAGAGGTAGGCGTTGAGGTTCGCCGGGGTGCCCTCCGGGGACAGCCCGATGAGGACGACGCCGCCGGCGATCCCGCCGTAGAACATCACCGCGAGCGCGATGTCGGCACTGGCCCGGCCGCGGGCCCGGACGAGCTCGATCGCGACGGCGCCGAGCACCGAGGCGCCGAGCGCGACGAGCACGGGGGAGGAGCCGGTGAGGACGCCGAGCCCCACGCCGGTCAGCGCGACGTGGCCGAGCCCGTCGCCGATGAGGGCCAGCCGACGCTGGACGAGGTAGACGCCGACGACCGGGGCGGTCATGCCGACGAGCAGCGCCGCGAGCAGGGCGCGCTGCATGAAGTCGTAGGAGAGCACGGCGTCCGCCTTCAGGTCGCGCTGCGCGAGCCGCGCAGTCCGGGGTCGCCGAGCCAGCCGGAGCCGGCGGAGCGTGCCGGGTCGCCCGGGCCGCCGTCCGGCCCCGGCTCGCCGTGGTGCGGGTCGACGTGCCCGTAGACGTGGACGCCGAGCGCGGACCGGGCGGACATCGCGACGTCCGCCGGCTCGTCGCCGACCACGCGGCCGTCGGCGACGGCGACGACCCGGGTGAGGATCGGGGCGAGCGGGGCGACGTCGTGGGTGACGACGACGAGGGTCAGCCCGTCGTCGACGAGCCGGGCGAGGGTGCGGGTGAGGGCCTCGGAGTTCTGCGCGTCGACGCCGGCGGTCGGCTCGTCCATGACGAGGACCTCGGGCTCGGAGGCGAGCGCCCGGGCGATGAGCACGCGGCGCTGCTGGCCGCCGGAGAGCGTCGAGACCGGCGCGCGGTGCCGGTCGCCGAGGCCGACGACGTCGATCGCCTGCGCGACGACGCGGCGGTCCTGCGCGGTCGACGGGGCCCACCAGCGGCGGCGGGCGAGCCGCCCGGAGGCGACGACCTCCTCGACGGTCGAGGGCACGGCACCGGCGACGGTGTGCCGCTGCGGGACGTACCCGATCCGCCAGCGCTCCTTGAACCGGACCGCCGGGACGTCGAAGAGGAGCACCTCGCCCGCGGTGACCGGGGCCAGCCCGAGGACGCCCCGCACGATCGTCGTCTTGCCCGACCCGTTCGGCCCGACGAGGGCGACGACCTCGCCGCGGCGCACGAGCAGGCTCACGTCCTGGACGACCGGCCGGTCGCCGTAGCCGACGCTCGCGTGCCGGAGCTCGACGACGGGGCCGCCGACCAGGTCGCGTCCCGTCACGAGCAGGGCTGGCCGGCCCGCAGGGCGGCGAGGTTGGCGCGCATGACGCCAAGGTAGTCCTGTGCGGCGGAGGCGTCGCTGATGCCCTCGATCGGGTCGAGGACGGCGGTCTTCGCCCCGGCCTCGGAGGCCACGGTCTTCGCGACCGCCGGGCTGACGAGGGTCTCGTAGTAGATCGTCGTCACGTTGTTCGCGCGGACGAAGTCGGTGACCTTCGCGATCGTCTTCGCGTCCGGCTCGGCCTCGGGGGAGAGGCCCGTGATCCCGACCTGGGTGAGGCCGTAGCGCTGCGCGAGGTAGCCGAACGCCTGGTGGCTGGTGACGACGTCCTTGTTCGTGCAGGTCGCCAGGCCTGCCTTCATCTCGCTGTCGAGGGCCTCGAGGTCCTTGCGCAGGGCCGCGGCGTTCGCGGTGAACGTCGCCGCCTGCGCCGGGTCCGCCTGCCCGAGGCGGGCGGCGAGCGCGTCGGCGACGTCGGCGAGCCGGGTCGGGTCGAGCCAGAAGTGCGGGTCGGTCGCCGAGTGCCCGGCCTCGCCCTCGTGCTCCTCCTCGACACCCTCGAGGTCGAGCCGGGCCGAGCCCGCGGCGTCGAACGCCGTGTCGGCGGCCTGCGTCTTGACCGCCTCGTCGACCGCGGGCTGGAAGCCTGACAGGTAGACGACGAGCCCGGCGTCCGCGACCGCCGCGACGTCCTTGGGGCTCAGCTCGAGGTCGTGCGGCTCCGCACCGGGCTTGGTGAGGTTCGTGACGGAGACGGCGTCGCCGCCGACGCGCTGGGCCGCGTACTGGAGCGGGTAGAAGCTCGCCACGACCGCGACCTTGCCGCCGGCGGCGGCGGACGTCGTCCCGCCCGCCGAGGAGGACCCGCCGCACGCGGCGAGGGTGGTGAGCGCGACGAGGGTGGCCGACAGGGCTGCCGTCTTCTTGAACATGAGAACGATTCTCATTACGAGCGGACGTCGTGTCAAACGGGCCGTAGGCTCGGCTCGTGCTCGTCGTGACCCGGTACGTCGTCCCCGCCGAGGAGGCCGACGACTTCTCGGGCCTCGTGGCCGCCGCGCTCGACGCGCTCACCGCTCGGCCCGGCTGCACCGCCGGCTGGGTCGGCCGGGCGGTGGACGACGCCACGCTCTGGACACTGACGACGACGTGGACGAACGTCGGCGCCTACCGGCGGGCGCTGTCCGCCTACGACGTCAAGGTGCACGCCGTCCCGCTCATGTACCGGGCCGTCGACGAGGCGACCGCGTACGAGCCGATCGTCACGTGGAGTCCTGGATCAGGCACGCAGAATCACGAACCGGCCCGATCCGTGGACGCGGACGCGGCCCACCCGGGTGAGTGACCCGCAGACCCTGCCGAACGGCCGCCGAGTGCCTTAACGTCACACGCGGTGGTGTGCGGATGTCACGTGATCGGTGACCACCACGTGCTCGGGGATGCACGGACGGGGAAGGGGGTGCCGCGGTGCTGGACGCTGCCGTGGGACGCACCGAGATCGACGGCGTGCCGGTGTTCTGGGTCGACGACCCGGGGCCGTTCACCGCGGGCCTCGTGCTCGGCATGGGGGTCGTCGACGAGACCTTCCGGACCGCCGGGGTCGGCCACGCGGTGGAGCATCTCGCGCTGTCGGTCGTCGGCCGTACCCACCTGGACTTCACCGGGCAGCACCGCCTCACCGAGACCGAGTTCACCGCGACCGGGCCCGTGGGGCAGGTCGTCGACTTCCTCGCCCAGGTCTGCGACGGGCTGACCCGGCTGCCGATCGCCCGGCTCGGCCTCGAGACCGGCGTCATCGCGGCGGAGGCGAGCCGCACGACCGGGCCCGCGGACGCCGTCCTGCTCGCCCTGCGCTACGGCTACGACAGCCTCGGGCTCGCGCCGCTCGACGTCGTCCCGCCGTCCGAGATCGGCGAGACGGACGTGCTCGACCACGTCCGGCGGCTCGTGGTGACGGGCAACGCGGCCGTGTACCTGTCCGCCCCGCCACCGCCCGGCCTGCGACTCCCGCTGCCCCGCGGGCCCCGGCTGGGTGCCCGTCGACAGCCCGCTGCCGGGCCTGGGCCTCGTCGGCAAGGACACCGCGGCGCTGCGGGTCGCGGGGCGGGTGCTCGCCGACCGCTGTCGCGAGACGCTGCGCCGCGACGAGGCGGTCGTCTACGACCTCACGTACAAGGCGGTCGCCGTCGGTGACGGCACCCGGCACCTGAGCTTCGGCCCGGAGTGCCGCCGCGAGCTCGCGGGCCGGGTCGCCGGCCGGATCTGGGAGCTGGCGACCGAGCTCGCCGAGCGGGGCCCGTGCGCCGAGGACCTCGAGCACGACCTCGCCGGGCTGCGCGCGATGCTCGCCGACCCGCGGTCCGTCGTCGGTGAGGCCTACCTCGCGGCGTCCGAGCACGTCGCCGGCCGCGAGCGGTCCGGCCGGGCCGAGATGATCGCCGAGATCGAGGCGCTCACCGCCGAGGACGTGCGGCTCGCCTTCGTCGAGGCGCTCTCCGACGCGTACGTCGTCGTGCCGGACGGCACCCGGCCGGCCGTGCCGTTCGCACAGATCCCCGGCTGCGCGGCGTCCCGGACCGTGCCCGACGGAGCCGACGTGCTCAAGCGGCGGCGCTTCCGGTCCGGTGCCCCGGCCGGGACGGCGCTGTTCACGCTGCCCGACGGGATCGGCCTGCGCGACGAGGACGGCGACGTCCACATCGTCCTCTGGGCGGACTGCGTGGGGGTCGGGGTCGAGGACGACGTCCGGGTCGTCACCGGCCGGGACCGCTGCTGGGTGCTCGTCGACCCGGCGGACTGGCGGGACGGCGAGCGCGCCGTCCGGCACGTCGACGCCGGGGCCGACCCGGGGCTGCGGTACGCGCTGCGGCACGACGACGGCGTCGCCGACCTGCGCCTCATGGGCTGACCGCCGGGGCGACCGGCCCGGCGGGCCGATAACGGCGGGACGACGGGCACCGGGCGACCGGTACCCTGGACGCTCGTCCTGCACCTGCCCAATGGAGTGACCTGTGGCTGCCAAGCCGTCGTCCGAAGCCCGCCTCGAGGCCGTCGTCAACCTCTGCAAGCGCAGGGGTTTCGTCTACCCGTGCGGCGAGATCTACGGCGGTACCCGGTCGGCCTGGGACTACGGACCCCTCGGCGTCGAGCTCAAGGACAACGTCAAGAAGCAGTGGTGGCGCTCGATGGTCACGAGCCGCGACGACGTCGTCGGCCTCGACTCGTCGGTGATCCTGCCGCGCCAGGTGTGGGTCGCCTCGGGCCACGTCGCGACGTTCACCGACCCGCTGGTGGAGTGCCAGTCGTGCCACCGGCGCTACCGGGGCGACCACCTCGAGGAGGAGTACGCCGAGCGCAAGGGCCGCCCGGCGACCTCGCCCGCGGAGATCCCGTGCCCGAACTGCGGCACGAAGGGCGCGTGGACCGAGCCCAAGCAGTTCAGCGGCCTGCTGAAGACCTACCTCGGCCCGGTCGAGGACGAGTCCGGCCTGCACTACCTGCGGCCCGAGACCGCCCAGGGCATCTTCGTGAACTTCAAGAACGTCGCCGACTCGGCCCGCAAGAAGCCGCCGTTCGGCATCGGGCAGATCGGCAAGTCGTTCCGCAACGAGATCACGCCAGGGAACTTCATCTTCCGCACGCGCGAGTTCGAGCAGATGGAGATGGAGTTCTTCGTCGAGCCCGGCACCGACGAGGAGTGGCACCAGTACTGGATCGACACCCGGACCGACTGGTACACGAACCTCGGCGTCTCGCGGGACAACCTGCGGCACTACGAGCACGCCAAGGAGAAGCTCTCCCACTACGCGAAGCGGACCGTCGACATCGAGTACCGGTTCGGCTTCCAGGGCTCGGAGTGGGGCGAGCTCGAGGGCATCGCGAACCGCACGGACTTCGACCTCAAGGCGCACGGCGAGGCGTCGGGCGTCGACCTGTCGTACTTCGACCAGGCCAAGGGCGAGCGCTGGGTGCCGTACGTCATCGAGCCCGCGGCGGGGCTGACGCGCTCGATGATGGCGTTCCTCATCGAGGCCTACGACGAGGACGAGGCGCCGAACACCAAGGGCGGCGTCGACAAGCGGATCGTCCTGCGCCTGGACAAGCGGCTCGCGCCGGTCAAGGCCGCCGTCCTGCCGCTGTCGCGCAACGAGGCGCTCTCGCCGAAGGCCCGCGACCTCGCCGCCGAGCTGCGGCAGTACTGGAACATCGAGTTCGACGACGCGCAGGCGATCGGTCGCCGCTACCGCCGCCAGGACGAGATCGGCACGCCGTTCTGCATCACGGTCGACTTCGACACCCTCGAGGACCAGGCCGTGACGATCCGCGAGCGCGACTCGATGAAGCAGGAGCGGGTCGCGCTCGACCAGGTCGTCGGCTACCTCGCCGGGAACCTGCCGGGCTGCTGACCCGCTCCCGCCGCCGGGTGCCGGGTCAGGCGCCCGGCGGCGTGCCGGTGATGCGGCGGATGTTCTCGAGGGTCTCCTCGAGGCCGTCCTCGATGCCGGGGGACTCGTGCGTCGTGCGCAGCCGCACCGTCACGGTCGAGCGCGCGGGGTCGGTGTCGGCCGCGGCGACCTCGAGCTCGCCGCTGTAGTCGTGCGGACCGTCGGCGCCCCAGGCGAGCCGGCGGTGGTCGGCGTCGATCCTGAACCAGGCCTGGCCGCGCACGGTGCGCGTGCCGTCCGGTGCGCCGTCGCCGACGTCGTCGCCCACGTCCCGCGGGTCGAGCCGTGCCTCGACGCTCACCTCGTCGCCGGTCACCGGGTGCGCCTCGGTCATCCGGTCCATGTAGCGGGGCAGGTTCTCGACCTTCGAGAGGAACTCGAAGATCTCGTCGACCGGTGCGTCCACGGTCGTGCTGCGCTCGTAGTCACCCATGGCGTTCTCGTGCCCTCCGCCGTCGGGCCGAAACCCGTGGACCGCCTGCAACGGTCTGCAACCGTTGCCCCCGCCCTCCCCGGACCGGTGTGCTCCTCGCAGGTACTCCGAACGGAAGGGGATGCAATGACGCAGACCGTGGAGCCGGACGCGAACGCGACGGACGTCGCCGTCGCGAGCGGGCCGGGCGCGCAGGAGCGCGTCGACCGCTGGCTCGCCGACTTCGAGGCGGCGCTCGCCGCCCGCGACGTCGACCGCGCGGCCGGCATGTTCGCGACGACGAGCTTCTGGCGCGACCTCGTGGCGTTCACCTGGAACATCACGACCGTCGAGGGGCCCGAGGGCGTCGCCGACATGCTCCGGGCCACGCTCGACTCCACCGACCCGTCGGGGTTCCGGACGACGGAGCCCGCGACCGAGGCGGACGGCGTCGCCGAGGCCTGGATCGAGTTCGAGACGGCTGTCGGGCGCGGGTCCGGCCTGCTGCGGCTCACCGACGAGGGTGCGTTCACCTTTCTCACCGACCTGCGCGAGCTCAAGGGCTTCGAGGAGAACAAGGGCACCCAGCGGCCCAAGGGCGTCGCCCACGGCGCCTTCAAGGACCGCGAGACCTGGGCCGAGAAGCGCGAGCGCGAGGCCGCGGAGCTCGGGACCAGCGTGCAGCCCTACGTCGTCGTCATCGGCGGCGGCCAGGGCGGGATCGCGCTGGGCTCGCGCCTGCGCCAGCTCGGCGTCCCCGCGGTGACGATCGACCGGCACGACCGCCCGGGTGACCAGTGGCGCAAGCGCTACAAGAGCCTGTGCCTGCACGACCCGGTCTGGTACGACCACCTGCCGTACCTGAAGTTCCCGGACAACTGGCCGGTCTTCGCGCCGAAGGACAAGATCGGCGACTGGCTCGAGATGTACGTCAAGGTCATGGAGGTGCCGTACTGGTCGCGGTCGACGGTGACGTCCGCGACCTGGGACGACGCGGCCAAGGAGTGGACGGTCCAGGTCGACCGGGACGGCGAGCAGATCACGCTCAAGCCCAAGCAGGTCGTCTTCGCCACCGGGATGTCCGGCAAGGCGCGGATCCCCGAGTTCCCGGGGATGAGCCTGTTCAAGGGCGACCAGCACCACTCCTCGCAGCACCCCGGCCCGGAGGCGTACGCGGGCAAGCGGTGCGTCGTCGTCGGCTCGAACAACTCCGCCCACGACATCTGCGCGGCGCTGTGGGAGCACGACGCGGACGTGACGATGGTGCAGCGCACGAGCACGCACATCGTGAAGTCCGACTCGCTCATGACGATCGCGCTCGGCGGGCTCTACTCGGAGGAGGCCGTCGCCGCGGGGGTCACGACCGAGAAGGCCGACATGATCTTCGCGTCGCTGCCGTACCGGATCCTCCACACGTTCCAGATCCCGGTGTACGCGGCGATCAAGGAGCACGACAAGGACTTCTACGACCGGCTCGAGAAGGCCGGGTTCCAGCTCGACTGGGGCGACGACGACTCGGGCCTGTTCATGAAGTACCTGCGCCGCGGCTCGGGCTACTACATCGACGTGGGTGCCTCCGAGCTCGTCGCGAGCGGGGACATCAAGCTCGCCCACGGCCAGGTGGACCACCTGACCGAGGACGCCGTCGTCCTCGCCGACGGCACGACCCTGCCGGCCGACCTCGTCGTCTACGCGACGGGCTACAACTCGATGAACGGCTGGGTCGCGGACCTCGTCGGCCAGGACATGGCCGACAAGGTCGGCAAGGTCTGGGGCCTCGGGTCGGACACGACCAAGGACCCCGGCCCGTGGGAGGGCGAGCAGCGCAACATGTGGAAGCCCACCCAGCAGGAGGCGCTGTGGTTCCACGGCGGCAACCTGCACCAGTCCCGGCACTACTCGCTGTACCTGGCCCTGCAGCTCAAGGCCCGGTACGAGGGCATCCCGACGCCGGTCTACAACCTGGCGCCGGTGCACCACCTGAGCTGACCACCGGCTCCCGCTGACCGTCCTCTGGTGGGTAAGGCACCTCATTCGGGTCGAATAGCGTGCTTTACCCGCCAGAGGACGGGCTCTGGTGGGAGCTGGGGGCGTTGCTTGCGACAATGGGGGCGTGACGCTGAAGATCGGGCCCCACGAGGTCGCCACGCCCGTGGTCCTCGCGCCGATGGCCGGGATCACGAACCAGGCGTTCCGGCGGCTGTGCCGGGAGGCGATGGCGAGCCAGGGCGGGCGGGGCGTCTTCGTCAGCGAGATGGTGACGTCCCGGGCGCTCATCGAGCGCAACGACGAGTCGCTGCGGCTCATCGCCCACGACCCGGACGAGTCTCCGCGCAGCGTCCAGCTGTACGGCGTCGACCCCGGCGTCGTCGCAGCCGCGGTCAAGCTGCTCGTCTCCGAGGACCGCGCCGACCACATCGACCTGAACTTCGGCTGCCCGGTGCCCAAGGTCACCCGTAAGGGCGGCGGCTCCGCGCTGCCGTGGAAGTCCGGCCTCTTCACCGCGATCGTCGGGCAGGCGGTCCGCGCGGCCGCGCCGTACGGCGTCCCGGTGACCGTGAAGATGCGCAAGGGCATCGACGACGACCACCTCACCTACCTCGAGGCCGGCCGGATCGCCGAGGGCGAGGGTGCGGCGTGCGTCGCCCTGCACGCCCGGACGGCGTCCGAGTACTACTCGGGGACAGCGGACTGGTCCGCCATCGCGCGGCTCAAGGAGGTCGTCACGAGCGTGCCGGTCCTCGGCAACGGCGACATCTGGTCGGCCGACGACGCCGTCGGGATGATGGCGGAGACCGGCTGCGACGGTGTCGTCGTCGGCCGCGGCTGCCTCGGCCGGCCGTGGCTGTTCGCCGACCTCGCCGCGGCGCTCGCGGGTCGCCCGGACCGGGTCACGCCGACGCTGGGGCAGGTGCTCGCGACGATGCGCCGGCACGTCCTCGCGCTCGCCGAGCACTACCTGGCGGCGGGCGGGCCGGGGACGGCGGGCGGTCCGGAGGGCCCCGAGCTCGCCGAGCTGCGGGCCTGCCGGGACATCCGCAAGCACGTCGCCTGGTACCTCAAGGGCTACTCGGTCGGGCAGGAGGCGCGGGCCGGGCTCGCGCTCGTCGACTCGCTCGCCGCGTTCGACGCGCTCGCCGCGACCCTGGACGGCACCCAGCCCTACCCCGGCGACGTCGCCGAGGGCCCGCGCGGGCGCAGCGGCAGCGCGCGCCGGGTGACGCTGCCCGACGGGTGGCTCGACAGCCGCGACCTCGACGACCTCGCGGCGGCCGACATCCTGCACGCCGAGCTGTCGGTGTCCGGTGGCTGACGGGCCGGGCCGGCCCGCCGCCGACCGGGGCGCCGGCTACGGCCTCGACGACACCCAGCGCTGGGTCGTCGAGCCGCCCAAGGACCCGCGCCGCGGCGAGTTCGCCCGCGACCGGGCGCGCGTCGTCCACTCCTCGGCGCTGCGCCGGCTCGCCGCGAAGACCCAGGTCGTCGGCCCCGGCACGGACGACTTCGTCCGCAACCGGCTCACGCACAGCCTCGAGGTGGCGCAGGTCGGCCGCGAGCTGGGGCTGGCGCTCGGCTGCGACCCGGACGTCGTCGACACCGCGTGCCTGGCCCACGACCTCGGCCACCCGCCGTTCGGGCACAACGGTGAGACCGCGCTCGACCTGCTCGCGGGCGGCATCGGTGGCTTCGAGGGCAACGCGCAGACGCTGCGGGTGCTCACCCGGCTCGAGCCGAAGGTCGTCGACCCGGTGACCGGGCGCGGCGTCGGTCTCAACCTCACCCGGGCCTCGCTCGACGCGTGCACGAAGTACCCGTGGGCCCGCGGGGCCGGGCCGAAGGGGGAGGCGTCCCCGAAGTTCGGCGCCTACCCGGACGACGCCCCGGTCTTCGACTGGCTCCGCGACGGCGCACCCGGCGACGTCCGGTGCGTCGAGGCGCAGGTCATGGACCTGTCCGACGACATCGCCTACAGCGTCCACGACGTCGAGGACGCGATCGTCGGCGGCCACCTCGACCAGCGGGTGCTGCGCTCGCCCGAGGCCGTCGCGCGGGTCGCCGCCCAGGTGCGCTCCTGGTACGTCTCCGACGTCGCAGACGACGAGGTCGCCGAGGCCCTGATGCGCCTGCAGGCGCTGCCGGTGTGGGTGGGGGAGTTCGACGGCGGGCACCGGGCGCTCGCCGCGCTCAAGGACATGACGTCGCAGCTCATCGGCCGCTTCTCGCTCGCCGCCGAGCGCGCGACCCGGGAGAAGTTCGGTCCCGGCCCGCTGACCCGCTACGCCGCGGACGTCGTCGTCCCGCGCGAGACGCTCGTCGAGGTGAACACTCTCAAGGGCGTCGCGGCCGTCTACGTCATGACCCTCGCCGACCGCCAGCCGCTCTACGCCCGTCAGCGCGAGCTGCTCGCCGACCTGCTCGAGGCGCTCGTCGACGCGGCGCCCGAGATGCTCGAACCGCCGTTCGCCGCGCTGTGGCGCGAGGCGTCCGACGACGGCGCCCGGCTGCGCGTCGTCGTCGACCAGGTGGCGTCCCTGACGGACGTCAGCGCCGCCCACTGGTACGCCCGCCTCGTCGGCTGACGGCCCCGCAGGCATGAGTCGGCAAAGATGAGTCGGCAGGCATGAGCACGGACGTCGCGGGACGCGTCGTCCGCAGGCCAGAGGCCGGGCCCGACACCCTCCCGCCACCCAAGTCCGCTCAGGCACCAGCTGTGCACCGTTTCTGCCTCGTCGCGGCCCTCGGAACGGTACGTACCTGGTGCCTGAGCGGTCCTGGGGGTGGTCCTGGGGGTGTTGTCCACAGAGGTGGTGGGGGA
>NZ_MWLN01000226.1:33061-45020 GCF_002198655.1 Kineosporia sp. A_224 | reverse complement strand
GCCGTGGGGGTGGTGGCGGGAGCCGTCGGTGCCGGCGACGAAGGCCGGTCCCGACTGGTCCGCTCCTCGGTCCGCAGCGCGGCCGCGGCCCGGAGGGCGTCGGCGGCCAGGAGGGCGTCCTGCTCGCCGGCGACGACGGTCTGGACGGTCGGCCCCGCGCCCTGGTCGGGCCAGAGGGTGACGCCCAGGGTCACGCCGAGCAGCGCTGTGCCGACACCGGCAGCGACGAGCGGGCGGGGCAGCTGGCGCGGGAGACGCGGGAGACGCGGGAGCGAGCGCTTGACGGGCTCCACGCGGTGACGGCCTCGGGACACGAACTCTCTCCCGCTCGGGAACGGCTAACTCGGACATCCTAGGCGGGATCACCGAGGTCCATGATCGACGACACGGGGGGACGAACCGGACTTAGCGACACTGTGTGCCGACGTTGTCACGGAGACGATCCGGGCGTGCTCCGGCCGCGTTATTCGAACCGGACGCGGGGTTGCCGACATGCCGGAGAAGTGTGACGGGCGTCACGCCAGAAGATCGACAACTGCCCGGGTGTCACCACCGCGGACGGCGCCCGCTGGAGCGGGGCGGCCGGTCCGGGTTCTCGACGGCCCTGGCGGGCTCGTCGGGGCGGCGGACGTCGCTCGCCTCGACCCAGTCGGTCCGCTCGGCGCCCCAGGGGTCGGTCCACGTGACCTCGACGGCGTCCCGGGTCCAGGCGACCGCGAGGCCCTGCTCCTCGGTGGCGTGACCGGCGTGCCAGCGGATGGTCGCGAGGACCGGGATGGGCTCGGGGGCCCGGGTCACCGGCCCGGTGGGCTCGGTGCGGCGGAAACGGGGGACGGCGGGCACGAGGACCTCCATGCAGACGCTGGAACGGCTCGACCCACCGTTCCCACGGTACCGCAGGTTCGTACGTGTGTTCGAATTCCGTCCCGGTGCGGTGGCTGTCAGGCTCCGGCCGCAGGCAGCCGGCGGCGCGTCGGGCGGTCCTCGCCCTGCTGCGCGGCGGCGTCGGCGGCGGCCACGACCTGCCGGACGGCGGCCCGCAGCAGCGCCGGCTCGTACCCCGGGTCCATCGAGGCGAGCAGCGTCACGGCGGCCCGCGACAGGTGCTGCGCCAGCAGGCGTCCGGCGGCGGGGACGTCGGCGTTCCGGCAGTGCTCGAGCAGCTGGGCGTGCTCGCGGGCACCCTGGGACCAGCCGCCGGTCTCGTCGGCGAGGTACACCCGCCGGTACCGGGACGTGTGGTCGGCCCACTGCGCGAGGACCTGTCGCATGGGTGGCTCGACGTGGTGCACCAGCAGGGCGTGGAACCGCTGGTGCCGGCTCTCCCAGGTGTCGAAGTCCTGGCTGCGCGGGTCCGACAGGGCCGGCAGCAGGTCCTCCATCGTCGCGAGCTCCTCCGGCGTCATCCGCGGCACGCTGACGGTGAGCGCGAGCGACTCGTTGGCCACCCGCAGCGCGTAGACGTGCTCGACGTCCGTCAGCGAGATCGGCATGACGTGGCAGCGCTGGTTCACCTGGGCGGCGAGCAGGCCCTCGCGCTCCAGCATGCGGAAGGCCTCCCGCACCGGGCCGCGGCTGACGCCGTAGTCGGCGGCGACCCTGGACTGGGCCAGCTCGCTGCCCGCGGGCAGCTCACCGGTGAGGATCCGGGCGCGGAGGTCGTCGTGCACGACCTGCGTCGACCCGCGCATCCCGGGGTGCAGGGCGACCGCCGGTCTGCCCCGGGGGCGCGTCGCGCCGACCATGTCCTCTCCCCCCGTCACCGGCCCGGCTCGTAGAGCCCGAAGATCAGGCGCGGGTCACCGGGGGTCAGACCGCCGCCGAACTGCGACGTGTCCCCGATGGCCCGGGTGCGTGCCAGGAGGTCGCTGCCGAGCCGCAGCTGCCGCTGCTCCCAGGAACCTAGCGCGGCGGGCACGTCGCCGTCGTGGGCCACCAGCTCCTCGGCGAGGACCCAGCCGTCCTCGGCGGCCTTGGCCGTCCCGGCCGCCGCGTGCGGGCGCGCGGCGAAGGCGGCGTCGCCGAGGAGGCAGACCCGGCCGAACGCCATCCGTGGCACGTCCAGGTCGAACACGGCCTGGATGAACGGTTCCCGCACCGCCGTGACGAAGCGGGCGACGGCGGGCGCGAGCAGCTCGCGCGCCTGCTCGCGCATCTCGCCGACGAGCTCGTCGCGGACCAGCCCGGGCGGGACCGAGACCGGCCGCCGCTCGCCGGCGCGGTCGGTGAGGACGTCGGCCAGCCGGTGCTCGGGGACGTTGCGGTACCAGACCATGTTCATGAGCCGGTGGCCCACGCCGACGGAACCGTCCGTGGCGGGGATCGGGTAGACGAGGATGTGCCCGCCCGGCAGCTGCTGGTACGTCAGGGCGTCGTGCAGCCGGTCGAAGGTCGCGGTGTCGAGCTCGGCCTCGGGGAGGACCCCGCGCCAGGCGACGTACCCCGCGTAGCGCGGCGCGGCCCGGGGCAGCAGCCGGCGCCGTGACGCCGAGGAGATGCCGTCGGCGCAGACGAGCAGGTCGGCCGTGCGCACCTGCCCGTCGGCGAACGTCACCCGGACGCGCTCGCCGTCGTCCTCGAAGCCGACCATCTCGTGACCGAGGTGGTACCGCTGCGCCGGGAAGGCCGCCAGGAGCGTGCCGTAGACGGCGTTCCACGAGGAGAAGACGTAGTGGTGCTCCTGCTCGTGCGCGACCTCGCCGTCGGGGCGCAGGAAGCGGATCCACCCCGTCGTCGAGCAGAACTCCTCGAGCGGGACCCCGGCCCGCCCGACCGGGTACCTCAGTGTCTGCTCGAGGGCGGCGATGCCGGCGCCGCGCGCGGTCAGGGCGCTGCCGGACCGCTCGTAGACGTCGACCTCGCAGCCTGCGTCGCGCAGGACGCAGGCCGCGGTCAGGCCCCCGATGGAGCCACCGACGACGACGACCTGCGGTGCGCGTTCCACGGGCCGGCCGACAGCGCCCGCGACCTCAGGGCCGGCCGAACGTGGCGACCGAGTCGACGCTCATCTCGAAGAGGACGCGGCGCTCCTCGAAGGACGGGTCCCGCAGGGCGTAGACGTCACCACCGGTGTACTTGTTGAAGATCCGGTTCAGCTGCGCGGCGACCCGGGGACCCTCGACAGGGTCGTCCTCGGAGACCTCGCGGGTGACGGTGCCCTTGATGCTCAGCCAGTGGTAGGCGTTCTGCGGGTTCATGAGGAGGAACGTCGCCTGCGGGTTCGCCCGGAGCCAGTCCACCTTCTTGCGGTGGGTGGCGAGGTTCAGCAGGATCGTGTCGTCCTCGTAGTCGAACCACACCGGGGTCAGGTTGGGGCGCCCGGTGCTGCCCATGACCGCGATCGTCGCCGTGACCGGCTCGTCGATGAGCTGCCGGTAGATGGGGTCCAGGTCGGACAGGCTGCGCGCGTGCTCGCGGTCCCCGACCGTGAACTGCCCCGCCTGGGTGCCTTCGGACACGTCCTTGAACTTCGCCACGGTGAACGACATCGCCGTTGGGTCCTCCGTCCCGGTGCCGGCCACACTGCCGACAGTTCCGAGGAAGGCTAATGAGGAGGCTGATCCAAAGTCGAGACTTCCGAACGACTTCTCCCCGGGCTAGCATCGCGGATGCCGTCAACTGTCGACAGTTTGGGGCCACGGGTGTGACGGGTCCGCTGAACGGTCTGCGCGTCGTGGATCTGACCCAGGTCCTGTCCGGGCCGTTCTGCACGATGGTGCTGGCCGACCTCGGGGCCGACGTCGTCAAGGTGGAACCGCCCCAGGGCGACGTGTCCCGGGCCTGGGGGCCGCACCCGGCCGCGGCGGGCGGCGCGCCGGTCGAGGGCGGCTACGGCGGCTACTTCGCGAGCGTCAACCGGAACAAGCGCGGCGTCGTCCTCGACCTCAAGACCGAGGAGGGCCGCGCCGGCCTGCACCGGCTCCTCGACGGCGCCGACGCCGTCGTGGAGAACTACCGGGTCGGCGTCATGGAGCGGCTGGGGCTCGACTACGAGACGCTGCACGCGCGGCACCCGCGCCTCGTCTACGTGTGCGTCAGGGGGTTCGGGGACCCGCGCACCGGGGCCGGTCCGTACGCCACCTGGCCCGCCTTCGACATCGTCGCGCAGGCGATGGGCGGCCTCATGGGCATCACCGGCAGCGACGCGGACCACCCGACCAAGGTCGGGCCGGGCGTCGGCGACATCTTCCCGGGCGTGCTGGCAGCCGTCGGGCTGCTCGCCGCCGTGCGGCACGCCGAACGCACCGGCGAGGGCCAGCTCGTCGACGTCGCCATGTACGACGCGGTCCTGTCGCTCTGCGAGCGCGTGGTCTACCAGCAGTCCATCACCGGTGTCCCGCCGCGCCCGCAGGGCAACACCCACCCGCTGCTGTGCCCGTACGGGGTCGTCGCGACCGGCGACGGCTTCGTCACGGTCGCCGCTCCCTCGGACCACCACTGGCGGCTGCTCACCGAGCTGATCGGCAGCCCGGGGCTGGGCACCGACGCGCGCTACGCCACGAACGAGGACCGGTTGTCCCGTGCCGGCGAGGTGTACCGGCACATCGAGGCCTGGAGCCGGGCCCTGACCACGGAGGGCGTCGTCCAGGTGCTCGGGGGGCGGATCCCGTGCGGCCCCGTCGCGTCCGCGGCCGACATCCTGGACGACCCGCACGCCCGCGCCCGGCAGATGCTCGTCGACCTGCCCCACCCCGGCGGGTCGACCGTGACCGTGGCAGGGGCGCCCATCAAGTTCACGGCGACGCCGACGCCGCCCTTCCGGCCGGCACCGCTGCTGGGCCAGCACACCGACGAGGTCCTCGGCGCCCGCGCGACCGGGGCGACCGGTGGCGCGGGCCGGGGCGCCGCGGAAGGGACCGACGGATGACGGACGGCAGCTTCTCCGCGGACGTGGCGCACGCGCTGCGCGACGCCGGCGTGCGCCGGTTGTTCGGCGTGCCGGGCGGCGGCGCGAACCTCGAGCTCATCGACGCCGCCGCCGCACTGGGGCTCGACTTCGTCCTCGCGCACACCGAGTCCGCCGCGTGCGTCATGGCCGCCGTCCACGGCCGGCTCACCGGCACGGTCGGCGCCGCCGTCGTCACCCGCGGGCCGGGGGTGACGAGCGCGGTGAACGGCCTCGCCCAGGCGAGCCTGGACCGCTACCCGCTGCTCCTGCTGAGCGACACGGTCCCGCAGGACCAGGCGGACCGGACCGCCCACCAGCGGCTCGACCAGGTGGCGATGTCGGCACCGCTGACCCGGTGGAGCGGTCTGCTCGGCTCCCGCGCGCCGTACAAGGACGTCACGGCCGCGGCGGCGCTCGCGCAGCGCCCCCCGGCCGGCGCGGTCCATCTGGCGCTCGACCCGTCCGTCCCCGGGGACCTCGTCGTCGAGCCGGTCCGCACCGACGGCAGCACCGACGGCAGCACCGACGGCCCCCTCGAAAACGGCCCGGACGCCGTCCGGGCCGCCTTCGCCCGGGCCCGGCGACCCGTCGTCCTCGTCGGGCTGGACGCCGCCGACCTCGGTGCCCCGCTGCACGCCGCCCTCGACGCCGTCGGTTGCCCGGTGCTCACGACGTACCAGGCCAAAGGTGCCGTCCCCGAGTCGTGGCAGGGCTACGCGGGGCTGTTCACGGGGGCCCGGATCGAGGCCCCGCTGCTCGAGCAGGCGGACCTCGTCGTCGGGGTGGGGCTGGACCCGGTCGAGCCGGTGCCCGGCCCGTGGCCGTACCCGGCCGACGTCGTCCTGCTCCACCGCCACCCGGTCGGCACCGCCTACTTCGGCGGCCGCACGCTGCTGCACGTCGGCGAGTACGGGACGACGCTGCTCCCCCTGCTGGCGGACCTGGTCTCGACGTGGCCGGCCGGGGCCGGGGCGCGCGCGCTCGCGGCGGGCCGTCGGGCGCTCGACGCGCCGGGCCCGGGCCTGCGCCCGCAGGACGTCGTCCGCGCCGTGCGGGACGAGGTCGGCGACGTGCCGGTCACGGTCGACGCGGGCGCGCACATGCTCGTCGCGATGGAGCTGTGGCAGACCGACCGGCCGGCGCACGTGCTCATCTCGAACGGCCTGGCCACCATGGGTTTCGCGCTGCCCGCGGCGATCGGCGCCGCTCTCGCCCGGCCGGCCGGGCGGGTCGTCTGCCTCGTCGGGGACGGCGGGCTCGGGATGGTCCTCGCGGAGCTCGAGACCGTCGCGCGGCTCGATCTCGACGTCGCCGTCGTCGTGTTCAACGACGCGACGCTGAGCCTCATCGAGCTCAAGCGGTCCCCGGAGGTCGTGGACACCCGGCCGGTCGCCTACCGCCGCACGGACTTCGCGGCGGTGGCTGCGGCGATGGGCCTGCCGTCGGGCGTCGCCACCGACGCCGCCGGGATCCGGGCGCTGCTGGCGCAGGTGCCCCGCGGGCCGCTGCTCGTCGACGCCAGGGTCGAACGGGGGGCCTACCGTCAGGTCATGGCCGTCATCCGAGGGACGTCGGCCCCGCCGCCCGAGGACGCCGCGCCGGCGCCGGATCCGGATCGTGCACCGACGACAGACGAGGGGAGCCGACGATGAGCGCCGTCGACCGAGCCGTGGACCTGCCCGCCCGCCGCGACGTGGCCGTGAGGATGGCCGACGCCGCCGCGGCCTGGCTGGACGCCCTGGACGCCGGGCAGCGCGGGCTCGCGACCGGGGCCGTCCCGGCGGACGACGCGACGGACGCCGAGCGCCGGCGCTGGTTCTACACCCCCACCGACCACGGCGGGCTCACCTTCCACGGGCAGCGCCCCGCCCAGCAGCGCGCGGCCATGCGGCTCGTCGCGACCGGGCTGTCCACCGCGGGCTACGTGACGGTCGCCCTGACGATGGGGCTGGAGAACGTCCTCGACCACGTGGAGGGGTTCGTCACCCGGTTCGACCGGGAGCGGGCCCGCGACCCGCACCTGTACTACCTGCGCGTCTTCGGCGAGCCCGGGGGAGCGCAGCCGTGGGGCTGGCGCTTCGGCGGGCACCACGTCTCGCTGAACTACCTCGTCGTGGACGGCGCCCTCGTCGCCACGACGCCCTGCTTCGTCGGCGCCGACCCCGCCGTGTCCCCGCTGCTCGGCGGCGCGCTGCACCGCCCGCTGGGCCGCGTCGAGGACCTCGGTCGTGACCTCGTGCGGTCCATGCCTGCCGACCTGCGCGCCCGGGCGGTCCTGCTGCCCAAGGCGCCCCCCGACCTCGTCACGGCGAACCGGACGCGGGTCGCCGACGGCGACCGTCAGGTCCCGCTCTCCGGGGTCTGGCGCGACGAGCGGTTCCCCGACCCCGCCGAGGCGGCCAAGCTGCAGGTCCTCAGCGACGCGATCGACGCCGCCGCCGGGTTCGAGGAGGCCGACCTGCGGGCCGTCGAGTACACCAGCGCGCCGAAGGGCGTCGCCGTCGCCGACCTCGACGCCGAGCAGAAGGAGCTCGTTCGGGCCCTGCTGGGGACGTCCTTCGGGCGGGTCCCCGACGCCGTCGCGCCCACCTGGCACGAGGACGCCGCGGCGCTGGACGCCGTCCACGTCGCCTGGGCCGGTTCGCTCGAACCCGGTGAGCCGCACTACTACCGGCTGCAGGCACCGGGTCTGCTCGTCGAGTGGGACAACACCCAGCGCGGCGCCAACCACGCCCACTCGGTGTGGCGCGACCCCGACACCGATTTCGGGCTCGACGTGCTGGCGGCGCACCGCGCACGGCACCACTGAGTCGTCACCCGGTGAGGCACCCACCCAGCCGGAACGGGCTCACCGCCGGGCCCACGTGCTGAACGACTGCAGGGACCCGGACCCGGGGCGGCGCAGCCACGGCCACGGGTGCAGGGCGACGAGGTCGAGCGCGGCGGCCCGGTGCTTCCAGCCCGGCACCGGCGTCCACGTGGCCGCGAGCGGCCGGCCGGCGAGCTCGACGGCGGGGTCGCCGAGCCGCACCTCGACGCCGAGCTCCGCCAGCGTCTCGGCGAGGAACACCAGGCGCTTGCCCGACAGCCGGAGCCGCGCCAGGAGCGGCTCGTCGAGGACGAAGACCGCGGGCAGGTCCGGGTGCGCGGCGAGGGCCGGGTCGGCGTCCCCGAGCGACTCCGCGGTGAGCCAGACCGCCTCCGGGGCCCCGAGGACCACCGGCTCGTCCGGGCCGGCGTCCGTGGCGCCGCCCGACAGCCGCGGGTCGGCGGGCAGGGCCGCCCCGGCCCCGGCCGCGGGCCTGTCCTCCACGGGGCAGGCCGCCGACAGCGGGCAGGCCCGGCACAGCTGCGGGGCACGCCGCTCGACCTGCCACCGGCTGAAGCCGTACGGGCGGCCGGTCGCGGTGCCGACGGTCCACTGCCAGCCGAGCAGGTTCGCGGCCGGGGAGCCGTCGAGCAGGTGCCGGTACATCTCGTCGGCGCCCTCGAGCCAGTCCCGGCCGGCGCGCACCCCGTGCTGGGAGGCCAGCCACATGCGGGCCTGGTTGACGAGCCAGCCCTTCTCCCGCAGCTCGGCGGTCGTGGTCGCGAGGCACGGCAGATCGGGCCGCCACGGCTCGCCGTCCCACGGCACCTCGGGCAGCGGTGGCGCGTAGCGCAGGGGACGGCGCAGCGCCCGACCGAGCCGGGCGTAGACGTGCCGCGCGTACTCCTGCCACAGCAGCTCGTCGCGGAACTTCGCCCGGTCGCGGTGCGGCGCGTCCGCCACGGCCTCCCACACCACCGGCAGCGGGAGCAACCCGTGCCGGATGTACGGCGACAGGCCGGTCGCGCCGCGGGCGCTCTCGGGCAGCACCGTGCTCCGCCGCGCGGCGTAGCCGGAGACGTCGAGCGCGGCCAACGCCGCGTCCGCGGCCGACTGCCCGCCGCGCAGCGGGGAGGCGGCCGGCTCGTCGCACGTCAGGTGCCCGAGGTGGGTGCGCACCCAGGCCACCACGCCCGGCCGCTCCGAGGGGATCGCGGGGAGGGTCGGCACCGCCCCATCATCGGCGCCCCCGGCCCGGACGACATCCCGGGGCTACGCGGGTGCCGCCCCGAGCGCGTCGAGGTCGCGGACGGCGTAACGGTGGTGCTCCCACTCCTCCTCGAGGATCGTGTGCAGGCAGGAAAGGGTCGTCTCCGGGTACTCGGGCGCCCACGGGTTCCTGCGGGTCACGGCGAGGTCGTCCGGCGTGACCGCGGCGAGGAAGTCCCGGACCATGGCGACGCGGCCGGCCCGTGCCTCGAGCACCTCGGCGAACGACGGCGTCTCGGTGGAGAACACCGACATGTCGTTGCCGTCGGCCTCGAACTCGACGTTCGGCTGGCCGAGCGGGTGGTAGGGCTGCTCGACCTCCAGGACCGCCCGCCGCAGCCACACGTCCGTGGCCATGACGAGGTGCCGCAGCGTCTGCGCGAACGACCACTCGCCGTCCACCTGGACGTCGACGGCGCCTGCCGGCATCGCCGCGGCGCGCTCCACGGTCGCCGCCCAGGTGCGCTCGAGCGCGGCCCAGGCGGCGCGCAGGCCGTCCGGGTCCGCGGCGCGACGCTGCGCACGACCGGGATACCGACGGTCCAGCTCGGCGTCGACGAGGGGGGCCACGTCGACGCCGTTGACGAGCAGCGAGCCCTCGCCGTCGAGCAGCCACGGCGCGTCGATGTCCGCGCCGCTCACGTCGACCCCGCGCATGACGACGCCCGACAGGTCGCCCCGGACGAAGCGCGCGCCCCGCAGGTCCGCGTCGACGAACCGCGCCCCCTGCAGGTCGTCGGACCGGGTGAACGACGCCATGGTTCCTCCTCGCCGGGGCCACCGGGAGGCTGTCCTCGGTGCCCTCCTCGTCCGTGAGTGGGTCGACCATCCTGCCCGGGGCGGCGCGGTCGTCGCCAGCGGACACGGCGCGGGCGCCCCGCGCAACGCGGTCTGTGCCCGTCAGACACCGGTCTCGGCCGGGACCCGGCCCCGCGCCACCGCCTCGACGAGCGCCTGGTGGTCCCGCTCGTTCTGGTCCGCGTAGGCGGTCGCGAAACCGGCCACGGCCACGTCGAAGCCGGCCTTCTTGCCGAGGTAGGCGGCGATGCCGACCCTGTCCCCGGAGCGGGCGTGCGCCCGGGCGAGGGTGCCTCCGCACAGCCGGGCGTAGAGCGTCAGGCCGGGCACGAGCATCCGGTCGGTGTCGGCCGAGCCCTTCCAGTCGCGCAGCTGCCGGACGTAGTAGTCCTGGTGGCCGCCGTCCGCGGTGCGGATGCGGTCCCAGCCGAGGAAGATGTCGCTGGTCGCCTGCAGGAGCCGCTGGCCCGCGACGACGCGCTGCCCGTGGTTGCGGTACCGGCTGGCGCCGGCGAACGTCTCCAGCACCGACGTCGTGGCCTGCTTCGCCTGCAGCAGCAACGGGTCCTGGTCGTCCCGGCCGAGCAGGAGCAGGATCCACGCGCGGGTCCCGACGCTGCCGACGCCGACGACCTTGCGTGCGACATGGACGAGCCGGAACTGCTCGAGCAGGTGCCGGCGGTCGGTCTGCAGGCTGCGTCGGTAGCTCCGCAGCAGGTCCACCAGCACGTGCTCGACGCCTGAGCGCGCCGCCCCCGGCGGCAGCAGGTCCTCGAGGGGGACGACGAGGGGCGGGTCGGAGCGGATCCTGCGGTGCCCGTCGACCTCCTCGGTGAGCTTGGTGAAGGCCTGGAGGTTGTCCCGGGTCCGGATCTTCGCCAGGTCGCGTCCGGTCTTCTTCAGGGTCTTGCGGCTGAGCACGCCGTCGGCGTCCGCGCGGAGCCGTTCGAGCAGGTCCTCGAGCGCGACGTGGGCGTACCAGACGTCGAGGTTGCCCATGCCTGCCGCCTGCCGCATCCGGGTGCGGTACTCCCCGAGCGCCGCGAGGACGATGTCGCGGCGGTCCGCCGGCGCGAACCCGCGGTCCCGGCCCGCGATCTCGAGGCTCGCCGCGAGCCGCTTGACGTCCCACTCCCACGGGCCCGGGTGCGTCTCGTCGAAGTCGTTGAGGTCGAACACGAGCCGACGTTCCGGTGAGGCGAAGGCGCCGAAGTTCGACAGGTGCGCGTCGCCGCAGAGCTGGGCCACGAGGCCGGACACCGGGGACGGCGCCAGGTCGGCGGCCATCACGGCGGCGGCACCCCGGTAGAACGTGAACGGGGACAGCAGCATCCGGCCGTAGCGGATCGGCACCAGCTCCGGGACCCGGTCCCGGGCCTGCTCCTGGAGGATGTCGACCGGGTCGCACCGGCCCGCCGGCGGCGCCCAGCCCGCGTGGGCCGACAGCGGGACCGCCTGGCGCGCGGCCTTTCCCGCGGCTGCCCTGCCCTCGACGTCGAGCACGGTCCTGGGTCGGCTCATACGTCCTCCTGCTCGACGACGCGGCGCTGCCCGGCGCCCGTGCAGCGCAGCGTCCGTGCGCCGCTCGGCGGGCGGTTCACGCCGTCACGGCTCCCGCCCGGGCCATCCGGAGGTCCCGCACGGGCCGGTACCGGTCGTAGAGCACGACGATCAGCGAGATGAGCAGGACGAAGAACAGCGCGTGGTCCAGGTGGAAGTGCCTGCTCAGCAGGCTGGCAGCGGCGACGGTGAGGGCGTTGAGGCCGCAGACGGCGAGGAACGCCAGCGCCGTCCGTTCGATGCTGCGGCTGCGCCGCGCGAGCGCCAGACCCACCGCGGAGTTCACGACGAGCAGCACACCGACCGACACCACGGTGTCGAGCGGGGTCATCGTCGAGCCCGGCAGGATCTGCGCGAAGTCGATGCAGACCAGCCCGACGAGCGCCACCTTCTGCGCGAGGTTGGCGTCGAGCATCCGCCAGTTCAGGGCCCGGAAGGCGCTGCGCTCCGCAGCGGTGTCGAGCTCCTCCGGCAGCCGAGGGGCCACGAGCGACGGGGGGTGGTCCGCGGGCGGCAGCCGGTGCGTCACCACCCACCAGCCACCGGCGCACAGGATGGCGACGGCCGCTGCCAGGCTCGGCAGCACCCAGGTGTGGGCGGCGGCCTCGTCGGTGAAGTCGAGCTGGGCCACGTGG
>NZ_MWLN01000226.1:0-32994 GCF_002198655.1 Kineosporia sp. A_224 | reverse complement strand
CGCCACCGACAGGTAGTAGACGTCGAGCGCCTTGTCGTAGCCCTGGTACTCGTTCTCGACCTGGGCCCAGAAGGGCGCGGAGAGCTGGGTCTGGAAGACGGTCTGGTCGACGCCGTCGATGACAAGGCTGGCGATGATGGCGGGCAGCGGGAACATCGGGATGAACAACGGCACGACGAGCCGCAGAACCACGACCAGCACGACGATCCCGAGGTCCGGCGCTGTGCCGTCCATCGCAGCACCCTCCGCCGGGAACGGGTGCACCGAGGCTACCTGGACGGATCCACGAGGGGCTACCCAACGGCGTGGTGCTGCTGACACAGTGGCCGATGTCGGCCTGCCGGCCGCAGCGTCCGGACCGACCGGGGGGTTCCCATGGACACTGGTAGCGGACAGGCGGCCAGCACGTCGTTGCTGCGTCGCAAGTCCATCGCGGCGATGCTCGGGTCACGTGCCGGTGACACCGCCCTCGAACGCACGATGAGCATGTTCAGCCTCATGATGATCGGCGTCGGCGCGACGATCGGGACCGGCATCTTCTTCGTCATGGCCGTGACCGTCCCCGAGGCCGGTCCCGGTGTGCTGCTGACGTTCCTGCTCGTCGGGCTCATCGTCTCGCTCACGGCCCTGTGCTACGCCGAGGTCGCCTCCAAGATCCCGGTCTCCGGATCCGCCTACGCCTACTCGTTCGCGTCGCTCGGCGAGCTCCCCGCCTACCTCGTCGGCTGGGCGCTGATCCTCGAGTACGGGGTCGCCGGGGCCGCCACCTCGGTCGGGTGGGGCGAGTACTTCGACTCGTTCATCAACGACGCGTTCGGCTGGGAGATCCCGCACGCCCTGAACGCCGGTGCCCTGGCCGACGACCCCGGCATCATCAACCTGCCGGCCGTCGTCCTCGTCGGCATGTGCTGCCTGCTCCTGCTCCGCGGGGCCAAGGAGTCGGCGCGTGCCAACGCGATCATGGTGATGGTCAAGCTCGGCGTGCTGGCGATGTTCATCGTCATCTCGTTCACCGCCTTCGACTCCGCGAACCTGACGCCGTTCCTCCCGTACGGGCTCGCCGGTGTGGGCGCAGCGATCCCCGCGATCTTCTTCACCTACATCGGGGTCGACGCGGTCTCGACCGCCGGCGAGGAGGTCAAGGACCCCAACCGCAGCCTGCCCAAGGCCATCTTCGGTGCGGTGGGGCTCGTCACCCTGTTCTACTTCCTCGTCGCGGTGGGAGCCCTGGGCGCGCAGCCGCTGGACCGGTTCGAGGGCCAGGAGGCGGGTCTGGCGGCGATCCTCAACGACATCACAGGGATCCGGCTCCCGGCCCTCGTGCTCGCCGCCGGCGCCGTGATCTCGATCTTCTCGGTCACCCTCATCACCATCTACGGCCAGACCCGCATCCTCTTCGCCATGGGACGTGACGGGATGCTGCCGAAGATGTTCAAGGAGGTGAGCCCGCGCAGCCTGTCGCCCGACAAGAACGTCCTGTTCACGTGCGCCTTCATCGCGATCCTCGCGGCGGTCGTGCCCATCGACAAGCTGTTCGACCTCGTGAGCATCGGCACCCTGGCCGCGTTCATCGTGGTCTCGGCGACCGTCATCGTCCTGCGCAGGGACCGCCCCGAGCTGCGCGGCAAGGGCTTCGAGCTGCCCTTCGGTCCCGTCATCCCGGTGCTGTCGATCCTGTCCTGCGCGTGGGCGGCGACGAACATCGCCGCCGTGACCTGGATCGCCGTCGGGCTCTGGATCCTGCTGGCCCTGGTCCTGTACTTCGTGTACGCCCGCAAGCACTCGGTCCTCGCGCCCGGCAACGAGGTCGGCCCGTGAAGGCCGTCATCGCCTACCGGGACGCGGACGACTCCCCGGAGGCGCTCGAGCTGGCCGCGATCCTGCGGCGCACCGTCGGGTGCGAGCTCGTGGTCGTCGCAGTGCTGCCCCGGACCTCTCGCGACACCCTGGAGTCCCGCGAGCCCGACGCAGAGTTCCGGGCGTGGCTCGACCAGGTGGCCGCCGACGCCGAGGCTGCCGCCCGGGCCTTCCTCGACGGCGAGGGCAGGATCGAGTTCCTCCGGGTCGCGTCCTCGTCGGTGGCTGCCGGGCTCATCGAGGCCGCGGAGTCCTGCGGTGCCGACGTCCTCGTGGTGGGCTCGGCCCGCGACGCCGTCCAGGGGTCGCTGCTCGCCGGCAGCGTCGCCACCCGGCTGCTGCACTCGTCCCCGGTGCCCGTGCTGCTCGCGCCCCGGGGCTACCACGCCGAACCAGGTCAGCGGTTCTCGTCGCTCACCTGTGCCTACGCGGGGACGGCCCGGTCCCGCGAGGCGCTGGCCGCGACCTGCGACCTGGCCCGGCGGTTCGGTGCCCCGCTGTACGTCGCCACGTTCGTCCCGCGCGCGGGCACCATGTACCCGCCCGAGGTGGGGCTGGACGTCGAGGAGCTGGTGTCGGCCCAGTGGGCCGAGCAGGCCGGCGGGCTCCAGAGCGAGGCCGTCGCGCTCTGCCGGGAGCACGGGATCGACGACGTCCGGACCTTCGTCGCCCGTGGGGACGGCTGGGCGGGCGCCCTGCACTCCGTCGACTGGGACGACCACGACCTCCTCGTCATCGGGTCCAGCCGGCTCGGGGCGGTCGCCCGGGTCTTCGTCGGGTCGACCGCCACCAAGATCCTTCGCTACACGCCGGTGCCGGTCCTCGTCGTCCCGGCCGGGAGCTACGTCTGGAGCGAGTGAGTCAGACGAGCTCGACGTCCGAGTGCACGTGGAGCAGCACGGGCCCCTCGGTCTCGAAGAGCCGCTGCATCCCGTCGTCCAGCTCGTCGGTGCTCCGCACGCTGATCCCGGTCGCCCCGCAGAGCTCGGCGTACCGGGCGAAGTCCGGGTTGACGAGCGAGGTCTGCCAGACCGGGTGGCCGGCGGCGAGCTGCTCCTTGCTGATCTTGCCGAGGGTGCCGTTGTCGAGCAGGACGTGCTTGATCGCCATGCCGTACTTCACCGCGGTGGTCAGCTCGGCGAGGTACTGGCCGAAGCCGCCGTCCCCGGTCACGGCGACGACGGTGCGGGCCGGGTCCGCGGCCCACGCGCCCATCGCCGCCGGGTAGCCGAAGCCGATCGAGCCGAGGTAGCCCGACATGAGCACCGGCTGGCCGGCGCTCTCGAAGTAGCGGCCGAACGAGTAGGCGTGGTTGCCGACGTCCACGGCGATCACGGCGTCCGCCGGGCAGTGCGTGCCCAGTGCCGCGAACACGGCCGCGCTGGGGACGCCACGCCCGCGGTCGTCGTGCGCGCGCCGGGACTTCTCCGCCCGCCAGATCCGCCGGCGGGCCTCGACGTCCGCGCGCTGGTCGCGCGCCGCGACGCCGTCCGCGGTCGCCTCGTCCAGCGCGCGCACGGTGACCGCCGCGTCGCCGAGGACACCGACCGCGACGGCGTCGAACCGGCCGATCGCGCCGGGGGTGTCGTCGACCTGGACGATCGGCTTGTAGGGCGCGATCCCGGTGTGGTTCGAGAACGACGCACCGACGACGAGCAGCAGGTCGGCCTCGTTCATGAGCCACGACGCGACCGGCGTCCCGGACCGACCGAGGACGCCGCCGCCGAGCGGGTGGGTGTCCGGCAGCAGGCCCTTGGCGCGGAACGTCGTGAGCACGGGAGCACGCAGCCGCTCGGCGAGCGCCCGGACCTCGCGCTGCGCGTCCCGGGCGCCCTGGCCGACGACGACGACCGGACGACGGGCCGCCCGCAGCAGGTCGGCCGCCGCGGCGAGGGCCTCGGGGTCGGGCCGGACGGCGCGCGGCGCGCGTCGTCCGTCGGGCTCGCCCGCGGGCGCGTCCGAGGGGACGTCCTGCACCTCGTCGGGCAGCACGAGATGGGCCACGCCGCGGCCGTCGACGGCGCGCTTGACCGCTGTCGCGGCGAGCTCGGCGTGGTTCGAGGAGCTGTTGAGGGTGACGGTCGACAGCGCCACGTCGCGGAACACCGCCGACAGGTCGACGTCCTGGAAAGCGCCGCGCCCCAGCACCTTCGACGGCACCTGGCCGCTCACGGCGAGCACCGGGGCGCCGTCCAGCTTCGCGTCGTAGAGCCCGGTGAGCAGGTTCGTCGAGCCGGGGCCCGCGATCGCGAAACAGGCCGCCGGGCGGCCGGTGAGCTTGCCGTACGCGGACGCCGCGAACGACGCCGCACCCTCGTGCCGGATGCCGACGAACCGCAGGTCGCCGCGCTCCTCGGCGCGCCGCAGCGCGTCCGCGAAGCCGAGGTTGGAGTGCCCGACCATCCCGAAGACGACGTCGACACCCCAGGCCACGAGGGTCTCGACGAGGACGTCCGAGACGGTCCGGGCGGGGGCCGGCGGCTCGGGGAGGTAGACGTACGTGCCGTCGTCCCGCTCGTCGACGGGGAAGGCGGGGACGGCGTCCGAGAAGCCCGCCGGCGGCTTGCCGGTCAGCGGGTCGTAGTCGTAGCCGTGCCAGGGGCACCGCAGCAGGCCGCCCTCGATCGAGCCCTCGCCGAGCGGGCCGCCCTGGTGCGGGCAGTGGTTGTCCAGCGCCCCGACCCGGCCGCGGCAGCGGGTCAGCGCGATGCTGCGGCCGTCGACGGTCGAGGTCTGCACCCGGCCCTCGTCGGGGACGGCGTCCAGCCGGTGCCAGCGGCCGGTGCCGTCCGCGTCCGTGCTGCTGGTGCCGTCGTCCGTGGTCTCGGTGCTCATCGGGTCACTCCTGCGTAGGTGACGCCGACGAGGTCGGCGACGTCGCGCTTGGCGCTGGTGAGGTCTCTCGGGGTGAAGCCGCTCAACGAGTCGTGGCCGCACGCCCGGGCGAGCACGACCATGAGTTCGGTCATCGCGCCGAGGTAGCGGGTCAGCTGCTCGGCGGCCCGCTGCACGGGGAGCCGGGCGCGCAGGTGCGGCTTCTGGGTGGCGATCCCGACCGGGCAGTTGTCGGTGTGGCAGGCCCGCATGCCGACGCAGCCGATCGCCTGGAGCGCGATGTTCGAGACGGCGACGGCGTCCGCGCCGAGGGCGAGGGCCTTGACGACGTCGGCCGGGCGGCGGAACCCGCCGGTCGCGACGAGCGTGACGTGCCGGGCGCCGGCGAGGTCGAGGTGCCGCCGGGCGCGGGCGAGCGCGGCCATCGTCGGGACGCTGATCGTGTCCCGGAAGATCGTCGGCGCCGCACCGGTGCCGCCGCCCCTGCCGTCGAGGATCACGTAGTCGACGCCGAGGTCGAGCGCGGCGTCGAGGTCGGCCTCGACGTGCTGGGCGGACATCTTCACCCCGACCGGGATCCCGCCCGAGCGCTCCCGGACCCGGTCGACGAGCGCCCGGGCGTCCAGGAGGCTCGTCCAGTCGGTGAACCGGGCCGGTGACACGGCGGGCGTGCCCTCCGGGAGGCCGCGGACGTCGGCGATACGGCCGACGACCTTGCTCCCCGGCAGGTGGCCGCCGGTCCCGGTCTTGGCGCCCTGGCCGAGCTTGAGGTGCAGCGCCTGGACCTGGTCGAGCACTGCCTCGTCCCAGCCGAAGCGCCCCGACGCGAGCTCGTAGAGGTACCGGGACGACTCGGCCTTCTCCTCGGGCAGCATGCCGCCCTCGCCGGAGCAGATCGCCGTCCCGGCCGCCTCCGCCCCGCGGGCGAGCGCCGTCTTCGCCTCCTGGGAGAGCGCGCCGAAGCTCATGTCCGACACGAAGACCGGGATGTCGAGGTGCAGCGGCCTGGCCGCCGCCGGGCCGATCGTCACCGAGGTGTCGACGGGTGCGTCGTCCAGCAGCGGGAACCGGTGCAGCTGGGCGGTGAGGACCTGGAGGTCGTCCCACCGGGGCAGCTCGGTGCGGGGCACGCCCATCGCCGCGACCTTGCCGTGCGGTCCGCCCAGCCCGTTGCGCGCCAGCGTGTGGATCTCCGAGACGTACGGCTCCTCCGGGGTGTCCTGGTGCGGGTCGTCGAAGAGCCGGTCGTACGTGGGCACGACGCGCTCGGCGGGCCGCGCCGCCCGGAACGCGGCGAGGTCGGCGGCGTCGAGCACGACCTGCCCGTCGACGACCGAGGCGGTGAACCTGTGGATGCGCTCGGCCGGGTTGTACGCCGAGACGCCGGTGTCGAGGCGGAAGTCCCAGCCGTGGACGCCGCACACGAGGTCGGGCCCCTGGACCCGGCCGTCGGCGAGCAGCGCCCCTCGGTGCGGGCAGCGCCCCTCGAAGACGTGGACGGCGTCGCCGCGGCGCACGAGGACGAGGTCGAGGCCGTCCGCCTCGGCGGCCGCGGGGACGTCGTCCACCAGATCGGCGAGCCGGGCGATCGGCACGTGCGCGGTGCTCTCCATGTAACGCTCCCTGACCGACGGAGGACGACACCGTCGACGTCCCCGTGAGGGGCATGATCGTTACACCGACTCCAGGAGGACCACCATGGGCACCGGGACCGAGATCGACGCGGGCATGCTGGCCACGACCCGCCGCTCGCTGCACGGCGTCGCGGAGATGGTCGTCGCCGGACCGCAGCACCGCCGGTTCGACACGATCCGGCTGGTCGTCGCGCCGGGCGGTTTCCGCGGGCTGCGCCTGCCGCTGCACGTCGACGGGACGACGTTGCGGTTCGAGGGCGGCAGCGCGCCGCTGGCCGGCACCTACCGCGGGCTCGCCGAGGCCGCGGGCGTCGACGTCGGGGTCGCGGTCGACCTCTACACCGACGTCACGGGCATCGACCCCGACGAGGAGGTCGTCGTCGACGCCGCGGCAGCCGCCTACCTCGCGGACTGCTGGGCCCGCGGGGACGCCGCGCTGCGCCTGCTGGCCCCGGAGTCGTCGCCGATCCTGTGGCCGGAGCACTTCGACGTCGGGATCACCGTCGACCAGGTCAACTACGGCCTGTCGCCCGGCGACGGCTACCACCCTTCGCCGTACGCGTACGTCGGCCCGTGGACGCCGCCCGAGGGCGACTTCTGGAACGCGCCGTTCGGTGCCGCCCGGCCGGTCGAGGAGCTGCCGGACGTCGCCGCCGTGGCCGCGTTCTTCGCCGAGGGGCGCGAGCGCGCGGCATCCTGACGGGCCGGACGCCGCGACGGACCGTTGGCCCCTGGCCGCAGCCGCGGCCGCCGGCGACGATGGAGGTGGGCGCCTGCGTCCGCACGTCGTGGACGCCGCGGCGTACCGGAGGTGACCGGCGATGCAGAACGAGTTCGACGACGAGATGCCCGAGACCGCGGGTGCCACGGCACTGCGGACGGGCGATGACCGCCACGCGGCGCGCAGGCGCCTGGAGAAGAAGCGGGCCTGGACGTCCGGGCTCGTGGCCTACCTGGTCGTCAACAGCTTCCTCATCGGGGTCTGGGCCCTGACCGGCAGGGGGTACTTCTGGCCGGTCTGGGTGCTCGGCGGGTGGGGCCTGGGGGTCGTCCTCAGCTTCTGGGACACCTTCGTGCGCAAGCCCATCACCGAGGCGGACGTCGACGCGGAGATCCGCCGCAGCTGACGGCCGACGTGCAGCAGTTCCGCGACAGGGTGGACGCCGGGCGCCGGCTCGCCCGGCGGCTGGAGCACCTGCGCGGCCGGGACGTCGTCGTCCTCGGCCTGCCGCGGGGCGGGGTCCCGGTCGCGGCGGAGGTCGCGGAGGCCCTCGGGGCCCCGCTCGACGTCGTCGTCGTCCGCAAGCTCGGCGTGCCGTCCCAGCCCGAGGTCGCGATGGGCGCACTCGGGGAGGGCGGGTTCCTGGTGGTGGACCGGGCCATCGTCGCGCGGGCGCGGGTCACCCGCACCCAGTGGCAGGCGGTGGAGGAGCACGAACGGCGTGAGCTCGAGGAACGCGTCGTCAGGCTGCGCCGCGGGCGGCCGCGTCCGGACCTGCGCGGCCGGGTCGCGGTCGTGGTCGACGACGGCATCGCCACGGGAGCGACGGCCCGGGTCGCGTGCGAGGCCGTGCGCGCGCTCGGGGCCTCGACCGTCGTGCTGGCGGTGCCGGTGGCCCCGGCGGGGCTCTCGGTGGCGGTGCCCGGCGCCGACGAGGTCGTGTGCCTGCGGGCGGCGCGTCGGTTCGGCTCGGTCGGGCAGTACTACGACGACTTCTCCGCGGTCGGCGACGACGAGGTGGTCGCCCTGCTCACAGCCCGTGCTGGGCCCGGCTCCGCTGCTCCTGGCTGCGGAACTGGCCGAACCGCGGGAGGAACTTGTCCCAGTCGATGATGGCGGCGTCGATCTCCGGGCCGTCGATGCAGGCGTGCTTGCGCACCATCTTGCCGTCGACGACGACCGGAACCATGCACGCGCCGCACATGCCGGTAGCGTCGACCATGATCGAGTTGAGGCTCGCCACGCACGGGGTGCCGAACCGCCGGCACAGGTCGCTCACCGCACGCATCATGAGCGGCGGGCCGATCGTCACCACCTCGGCGACGCGACGTCCCTCGCCCTGCCGGTTCGCCTCGAGCAGCTGCTCGAGCGGGCCGGTGACGAAGCCCGGTACGCCGTAGGAGCCGTCGTTCGTCGTGACGACGACGTCGAGCAGGTCACCGAACTCGGCCTGGAGCCGCCCGACCCGCTCGTCGGGTCCGGTCCAGAACATGAGGTCCCGGCTGCGGAACCCGGTGACCAGGGTGACGTGGTTCCCCGCGCGCAGGTGCTCGCGCATGATCGGGTAGACCGGTGGCAGCCCGAGGCCGCCGGCGGTGAGGACGACCGTCGTCCCGGGCTCGTACCGGTGGATCTCGCTGGGCCGCCCGAGCGGGCCGGCGATGCCGGCGAACGAGTCCCCGACCGCCATCCGGTTGATCTCGATGCTGCTCGTCCCGACGCCCTGGACGACGAGGCAGATCGTCCCGGCGTCGGCGTCCCAGTCCGCGAGGGTCAGCGGGATCAGCTCGCCGTGCTCCCACGGCAGCACGCGGACGAACTGGCCGGCCTGCGCGGCGTGCGCTACGAGCGGGGAGTGGACGACGAACTCGTCGATCCCGTCGCTCAGCTCGGCCTTGTGCAGGATCCGCTGCGACGTCGCCGCGACGTCCGAGTACTCCCGGGCCCGCGCGACCATCTCGCGGACGACGGCCGGCTCGAGGTCGATCGCGCCGATGATCTCGCGGGCGGCCGCCTGCCCGTCGCCCGCGGCCATGATCGCCGTCGACCCGCCGCGGGCGGCGTCGCCGCCGGTGTAGACACCGGGCAGCGTGGTCTCCTGCGACCCGTCGTGGTCGAGGTCGATGGTGCCCCACTTCGAGGTGTGCAGCCGGGGCTCGGAGTCCTTGATGATCGGGTTCGCCGCGTTGCCGAGCGCCATGATGACGAGGTCCGCGACGACCGTCTCCTGCGCGCCGGTGACGACCGGGCTGCGCCGCCCGGAGGCGTCCGGCCGGCCGAGCTCCATGACGTCGAGCACGGCCCCGGTGACGAAGTTCGTCGCCGGGTCGCCGAGGAACTCGGCGGGGGAGCGCAGCACGGACAGCGCGATCTCCTCCTCGAGGGCGTGGTGCAGCTCCTCGACGCGGGCCGGCATCTCCTTCTGCGTGCGGCGGTAGACGATCGTCACCTCGCCGCCCAGGCGGCGTGCGGTGCGGGCGGCGTCCATCGCGGTGTTGCCGCCGCCGATGACGAGCACCTGCTTGCCCTCGATCTCCGGCAGCGGGGTCTCGTAGTCCGCCCGCTGGCCCTGCATGAGGTTGACCCGGGTGAGGAACTCGTTGGCGGACATGACGTTGAGCAGGTGCTCGCCGGGGACGTTCATGAACCGCGGCAGGCCGGCGCCGGAGCCGACGAAGATCTTCCAGAAGCCGGCCGCGCGCAGCTCCTCCAGGGTCGCGGTCCTGCCGACGACGAAGTTCGGCACGAACTTGCCGCCGAGCAGCCGGATCTTGCCGACCACGTCGTCGATGAGGTCGTTGGGCAGCCGGAACTCGGGGATCCCGTAGCGCAGCACGCCGCCGAGCGCGTGGAAGGCCTCGAACACGGTGACCGGGAAGCCCTCGGCGCCGAGCAGGTAGGCGTTGATGAGGCCGGACGGCCCGGAGCCGACGATCGCCACCGGCGGCCGGGCGGCGACGTCCCACGGGTCGCGCCGGCCGGCGAACCGGTCCGTCGCGGCGTCGGGGTGCAGCCGCTTCTCGCGCTCGGGGAGGAACCACTCGAGCTGGCCGATCGCGATCGGCATCTTGTTCTGGATGCAGACGCCCTGGCACTGCAGCTCCTGCGGGCAGACCCGGCCGGTGACGTCCGGCAGCGGGTTGGCCGACTCGATGAGCTCCATCGCCTCGCGGAACCGGCCGGTCCC
Source organism: Kineosporia sp. A_224 (assembly GCF_002198655.1). GTDB lineage: Bacteria > Actinomycetota > Actinomycetes > Actinomycetales > Kineosporiaceae > R-H-3. The sequence continues at coordinate 22,760 of NZ_MWLN01000226.1, read as the reverse complement.
GACGAGCTCGAGGACGCGCGGGATGTGGATCTTTACCGGGCAGCCGCCCTTGGGCTCCTTGCGGCCGGCGAGCAGGATGCCGATCTCGCACGGCTTCTCCTCGCACTGCTTGTCCCGCAACGCCTCCAGCCAGACGAACAGGTCGACCTCTGCAGTGGTGTACCCGAGGGTCAGGTAGCCCTGGTACCCCTGGTTGACGAGCCCGAAGTCGTGCTCGCGCTCCTGCGCGTCGCGGATGTAGGGCGGGATGCTGTTGCCCGCCGGCCAGTCCTGGGACAGCCCGTCGAACATCGGGTACCGCTCGGAGAGGCAGCGGTCGAGCCCGCGGACGAACTTGCGCTTCATGCCGAGGTTGAGGCCCCAGACGAACCGCATGAGCACCTTGGCCGCGTCGTCGCCGCGCAGCAGGGTCGCCCACATGGCGCGGACGAAGTCGTCGCCGAGCTCCGGCTGCCGGAACTCCAGCGCGACGGCCTGCATGCCGTCGGCGATGAACAGCTCGCGGAAGGCCTGCGGCTGCGCGACGAGGCGCCGCTTGAGCAGGTCGAGCTGCCGGTTGAAGGTCTCGACCGGCTCGGAGTGCTCGAGCACCTCGACGCGGGCGCGGGTCTGCTCGAGGGTGCTGCGTGCGTCGAGGTAGTGCCGCAGGTCCTCGGGGCCGACCGCGTCGGCGGCCGGGCCCCCGGGCGGCGGGCCGGCGGTCACCGGATGATCTCCGCGTCGCAGTTCGCCCGCACGCGGTCGATCCGCTTGCGGATCTCCGGGGTGACCTCGACCGTGTCGACGGCGCCGGGGATCATCCGTGCCACCGTGCGCGCCTCGCCGTCGATGACGACCGTCGCCTTCTGGAAGAACTGCGGCAGCTCCTGGTAGCAGGTGCCGCAGTCGTTGCAGAGCGGTTCGTCGGCCGGGTCGAGGAAGACCGGTCCGGCCGTCAGGACGGTCGCACCTGCTGATGCCGCGGGTGCCGCCGCGGCGGCAGGGGCCGGGCCGCCGAGCAGGCCGGCCGGTGCGGCGGGGGCCGCCGGCACGGCGGTCGACGACGCGAGCTCGGTCATCGCCCGTGCGATGTCGTCGAGCGACGTCTCACGCAGGCTGACCGCCTCCTCGTACCGCGCCTGGAGCTGCTGGAGCTCGGCCCGGTGCGCGCTGGCGAGCCGGGTCTCGTGCATCCCGGAGAGGAACTGCAGCGTCCGCCAGTACCGGCGCCGCTCCTCGACGAGCCCGACGACGGACGACGAGCACACGACCTTCGTCAGGTGCCGGTCCTCGTCGGTCGCCCAGACGAACGGGACGGTGCCGGCCCGCAGCCCGGACGGCATGTCGACGTACTCGTGGATCGGGACGGCGACCGGCTCCAGGTCGGCCGGCAGGGTGCGGAACTGCTTCTTGAACCGGGTCTCGCCCAGCGCGAACTCGGCCGGGGTGAGCGGCGTCGTCATGAGCTGCACGGCCCCGTCCTCGTCGAGGTACTGCAGCGTGGTCGTCGTCCAGTCCGCCTCCGGGTCCGGGTTCCCCTCGATGGAGAACGCCTCGTCGGGGGAGGACCCGCGGCGCGGGTCGTGGACGAACAGCGGGTTCATCCGGCTCTCGACCGCGAGCCGGGCCCGCGCGTTGGACGCCGCCTCCGGGACGCCGTGCTCGGACCCGCACGGGGTGTAGACGTCCATCACGGCCGGGCCGTCGGTGTACGTGACCAGCTCGGTCGCGTTGCGCAGGAAGTGCGCCTGGAACGCCGTGCTCGTCGCGCAGACCAGGACGTGCGGGTGGAACGACGCGAGCAGACCGAGCTCCTTGCGGTTCTCGTGCTTGCCGGTCGCGGCGCTGCCGAACCGGGCCAGGTCGGAGTCCTGACCGGTGAAGCTCGCCGTCGATGCCTGGCCGCCGGTGTTGGAGTACACGCCGGAGTTGAGCACCAGGACCTTCATCGGGGTGTCGCTGGCGAGGATCCGCGACATCGCGCCGAAGCCGATGTCGTAGCTCGCGCCGTCGCCGCCGATCGTCAGCACCGTCGGGAGCAGCCCGAGCTCGTCGGTGCTGAACTCCTCCCAGGAGAGCATCGACAGCTGCGGGTCGTGCAGGTCGGCGCGGTAGGCGTCCTCGAGCTCGAGGCGGGCCAGCCGGAGCATCCGGACGTCGGGGACGAGCTGTGCGGACAGACCCTCGAAGATGCCCTTCGCGAGCGGCTGGGCGTCCTGGAAGAGGCTGTTCACCCACGGGTCGGTGTAGGAGTTGAACGGCATCGTCGAGGCGTACACGCTGCTGCAGCCGGTCGCGTTCGCGATCACCGTGGACGCCGGGCCGTTGCCGGTGGGGCCGGCCTCGTAGAGGTACAGCCGCCGTTCGAGGGCCGCGACGATCGTCGAGATCCGGTCCCGGCGCGCGGTGTCCGCCGGGTCGAGGGCGTCCCGCTTGGCGGCGAGCCCGTGGAGCAGCGCGTCGAGCTCGCGCAGGTGGGCGCGACGGCGCTGGGCGCCGAGGGCGTGGCTGACCGACATGAGCAGCCGCAGCGCGGTGACCTCGCCGCAGCCACGGCACCCGCCGTGGCCGCCGGTCGTCGCGTAGTAGTTCGAGCGGTCGAGCAGCAGGCGCTTGATGTCGCCGTCCGGGGAGGTCGAGCCCTCGAGGAACCGGGTCGGTGCGTCCGGCAGTGTCGCGGCGAACGTGAAGCGTTCCTGGAGCATGCCGAGCACGTCGTCGTCCTGCTCCGTCGGCGTCAGCGCGCCCGGGCCGCAGACCTCGATGCACTCCAGGCAGCCGGTGCACTTCCACGGGTCGACGGTGGCGGCGAAGAGCGCGCCGCTGCCCGGGGAGACCTTCTCCGGGGCGTCGAAGAACGGCCGGGTGCGCGCGACCGGGAAGCCGGCGAGCACCTCGACCACCGCGGCCACGTTGCGGGCCAGCACGGGGTCGTCGTCGCCGACGCCCGCCACGTCCGCCACGATCCGGTGGAACGGGCGGCCCTCGGTGTCGGTCCGCAGCGCCGCCCGGACCCGCTCGGCGAGCCCGTAGACGAGGCTGCGCAGGGCCTCCCGCTGGGCGTCGGTGACGTCGACCGCGGCGATCCCGGCGAGCAGCAGGTCGTGCACCTCGTGCACGGTGTTCGGGATCGCGGCGTCCGGGCAGACGAGCGCGCACTCCATGCAGCCGGTGCACGTGCTCACGTCGATGCTCGGCACCGTCCTGCGGAACAGGCCCTTGTCCTTGCGGGCCGCCGTCCCCGCGGGCATGAAGAGCCCCGCGCCCGGGAACACCGGCGCCTCGCCGATGGTGCCCTCGCGGAAGGGCCGGGCCATGATGTCCTCGTAGTAGGCGGGGTCGAACAGGCCGCTCGACGCGGCGGCCGTCGTGCTCGAGCACATCGACGCCGAGACGCCGGTGCCGACGAGCAGCGTCCGCGGCAACGGCTTGTCGTCGAGGGCGAGCAGCTCGGGGGCGTCGAGGTCGACGACCCGGGTGGCCGCGATGCCGTCCCGGATCACCGCCATGTTGCCCTCGACGACGGCGTCGCCCTTGCGGCCGAACTTCTTGACGATCTGGGTGTGGACCTTGTCGAGGATGACCTCCTCGGCGGCGCCCGCCGACACCCGGTCGACGTGCGCGGCGACCGAGCCGATGAAGGCGATGCCCATCATCCGGGTCTCGAGGTCCGAGGTCGGGGCGTGCCGCCGGGCGACGCTGAAGGCGTCGACGACGAGCAGCCGGATCCGCTTCTCGCGGATCGTCCGGCGCGCGTACGACGGCAGCTCGCGCCAGACGTCCTCGTTGCTCAGGCTCGACTGCAGGATGAACGTGCCGCCCGGGACGAGGCCCTTGAGCGGGTTGGTGTGGATGAACGCCCGGTGGTCGGGCGAGATGACCACCTCGACGTCCTCGAGCTCGGCGTTCGTCAGCAGCACCGGCTCGGGGCTCAGGGTGATGTAGTAGTTCGTCGGGGCGCCGCTCTTCTCCGACCCGTACTTCGGGGCGGACTTCGAGTGCATGCCGAGGACGCCCGCGAGGATGTCGGTGAGCAGCTTGCCGGTCGCGATCGTGCCGTAGCCGCCGACCGAGTGGAACCGGATCCGGATCGCCGACTCCGGCAGCAGCGCCGGGTTCGGCCCGGTCTCCAGTGCCATGAGCTCGGTCTCCGGGTACGCGGCGCGCAGCCGGTCCTGGAGCTCGGCCATCCGGCCCCGCGAGCCCGGGTCGAAGAACTGGGAGCCCAGGTACACCAACGGTGCCGGGGCGCCGGCGGCCATGTTCTCGAACGCCGCGACGAGGTGCCGCGGCTGCAGGTCGTGACCGCCGAGCCCGAAGATCGCGGTCGTCAGCACCGGCACCTCGTCGGCGGGCGGCACGCCCGGGTGCCGGTCGGTGCCGGTACGGGCGTTCTCCCGGGCCCGGAAGAGCGCCTGGGTGACGAACGACGTGAGCGCGGTCTGGTCGGACCGCTCGAGGACGGTGACGGCCTTCTTGCCGCGCAGGGCCTCGACGACCTCCGCCTCGGGGAAGGGCTGGAGCAGCTTGACGGCGACCAGGCCGACCTTGAGGCCCCGGGCGCGCAGGTGCGGCAGGACGGCGCGGACGTCGTCCGTCACCGACCCGAGCCCGACCATGACGTAGTCGGCGTCGTCGCAGCCGTACGTGTGCACGGGGGCGTACGTCCGGCCGGTGAGCCCGGAGTACTCCGACATCGCCTGCCGCACCAGGTCCGGGACGGCGGCGGCGAAGTGCGTCCTGTGGTCCACCGACCCGGCCTGGAAGTCCGGCTGGTTCTGCACCGGCCCGGTCAGCCCGGGGTTGTTCACGTCGACGAGCGCGGGCACGAGCTGGCGGGTGCCGCGCTCGAACGCGTTGACCCACTGCCGGCGCCACTGCGCGTGCAGGTCGGCGGGCACCCAGCGCGTGGTCTGCTCGACGAGGTCGCCGGCGCCGTCGGTCTCGACGGCTCCCGCGTTCGCGTCGAGCCAGTCGGTGAGGGCGGCCAGGCGCTCCGGGCGCAGGTCGCCGGAGTGCCGGTCCAGGTAGCTCTTCAGCTGGTGCACGCGCCCCTTGGCGCCGAAGAGGATCTCCTGCGCCACGGTCGGCGCCGGGATCCGCCCGGCCGGGTCGCCGAGGTACTCGCGGAGCAGTTCGGGCTCCGGCATGAGCGCCTCGCTGAGCATGTGGCTCGTCGAGAAGCCGTCCATCGCGTTGGCGACGGGGATCAGCGACAGCGCCGAGGTCCGGTAGGCGACCGCGGCGAGGTCTGCGGCCTCCTGCGGGTTGGCCCCGAACAGGACCGTGTACCCCGACGACAGCAGGGCGTAGACGTCGTCGTGGCCCGCCATGACGTTGAGGGAGTGCTTGGAGACGACGCGCGCCGCCACCTGGAGCACGAAACCGCCGATCTTCTTGCCGACGGTGACGTAGTGCGACTCCATCGCGTAGAGGATGCCCTGGCTCGACGAGGCGTTGGAGATGAACTGGCCGCCGGTCAGCGCCGCGCCCAGCGCGCCGCTCTGCGCCGAGTGCTCGCCCTCGGGCTCGAAGAAGAACGGGTGCTTGCCCCAGACGTTGAGCCCGCCCTGGGCCCTGGCGGCCTCGAAGAGCTCGGAGATCTCGGTGGACGGCGTGATCGGGTACCCGATGACGCCGCCGCACACGTGCGACATGACGTGGGCGACCGCCCCGTTGCCGTTGATGACGGCAGGGAGACCGGGATACCGATGGTGCGCGGCGGCCTTCTCGGGGGACTGGTCGGGCGACTGAGCGGTGGACTGTGTGGACACGGGGACCCTCCCGTCCGGCGCGGGCGCGGCCAGCCTAGGCACCGTCGTGCCACCGGTCCCCGGGTCGATCGTCCCGTGACGGCGCACGGCCCGGGACGCCTGCCGGGCAGGCCGATGAGTCGGCGGCCCGGCCCCGGTCTGCACGGGGACGTCGCGACCAGCGACCCTGCCCCGACCGGCGAGGAGGACCATGTCCGCCACCGCTCTGCCCCCGATCGTCGACGCCGCCACGTGGCAGCGTGACCTCGACGCGCTGCGCACCCGCGAGAAGGCGGTGACCCGCGAGCTCGACGCCGTCGCCGCGCAGCGCCGCCGCCTGCCGATGGTCCGGATGCCCGACTACACCCTCGAGGGCGAGGAGGGCCCGGTGCGGCTCGCCGACGTCTTCGGCGGCGCGTCCCAGCTCATCGTCTACAACCACATGTGGTTCCCCGGCGAGACCTGGCAGTGCGGCGGCTGCACCGGGTTCACCGCCCAGTTCACCCGGCTGGAGGTGCTCGCCGGCTACGACGCCCGGTTCGTCGTCGTGACGCAGGGGCCGATCGACGAGGCCCTCGCGTACAAGGAGCGGGTCGGGAACACCATGACCTGGTACTCGACGGCGAACAGCCCGTTCGGCACGGACGTCGGCGCGCCTCCCGGAGGCGGGTTCGCCGTCAACGTGTTCCTCCGCGACGGCGACACGGTCTACCGCACCTGGCACACGAACGGCCGCGGCACCGAGCAGCTCAGCTACACGTTCGCGCTCATCGACCTGCTGCCCTACGGCCGGCGGGAGGAGTGGCAGGACTCGCCCGAGGGCTGGCCGCAGGGGCCGACCTACGGCGGCTGGGCGAGCTCGCAGGACATCGCGGCGCTGTACGGCGCCGACGCCTGAGCCCCGGGCCGACGCCGCCCGGCCGACCGACGAGGTAGCGTCTGGGAGTGCAGAAGACCTCCGGCAGAACGGTTCCCGATGGCTGACGCGGACGACGTGCGGCGGCTGGCCCGCGCGCTGCCCCACGTGGAGGAGGTACAGAGCGCCGGCTTCGACTTCCGCGTCGGTGGCAAGGGCTTCGTCTGGTCGTACCCGGAGCGCCGGCCCGGCAGACCGCGCGAGATCCGCACCGACGTCGCCGTGCTCTTCGTCGGCGACGAGGACGAGAAGCAGGCCCTCCTGCTCGGCGAGCCGGAGAGGTTCTTCACCGCGCCCGGCTACGGCGACGTGCCGCTGGTCATGCTGCGGCTCGGGACGGTGGACGTCGCGCGGCTCACCGAGCTCGTCACCGACGCCTGGCGGATGCGCGCGCCCGAGCACCTCGAGGCCGACTTCGTCGAGTGAGCGGGGCGCCGGTCAGTCGATGACCATCCGGTGCTCCCCGGCCGCGACGGCCCGCAGGAGCAGCCGCCGGGACAGCGACCGAGCGCCGCACTCGCAGCCGGCGGGCAGCGGGTCGTCGAGCGTCACCCCGCCGTCGGGGTCGACCCAGTCGACGTAGGGCCGGTCCCGGTGGCCGCCGTGGTGGGCGGCGTCGTGCCGGTCGCGGTCTCCGTGGCTGTGGGCCCGCGGCACGGAGACGAACACGGCTCCCGCCGGGGTCGCGAAGACGGTGGCGACGTGGTGGGCGGACGCGCAGTGGACGGCGAGGAGCGGGCGCGGCGACGGTGAGTGGCCGAGCTGCGCGTAGGCCCGCTCGGCGGTGCGACGCCGCAGGTCCCCGGTGCTCGGGGCGGTGGGAGTCATGGCTCCTCCTTCTGCACCCGGTCGTCCCTGCAGGATCGTCACGGTCCTGGACGGTGGCGCCCTCGCGGGTGCGACGGCATCAATTCTTCTCCGGGCGGTGCGCGGCACCACCTGCGGAACGTCCCGGGCGTCCGGGACTGCTGCCGGGCTCACCCGGCGGGCGCGTCGTCCCCGCGCAGCCCCAGCAGGTCGCCGGGGGTGCAGCCGACCGCGTCGCAGATCGCGGTCAGGGTGCTGAAGCGGATGGCGCGCGCGTGGCCGTTCTTGAGGATCGACAGGTTCGCCACCGTGACGCCGACCTGCGACGACAGCTCGACGAGGGTCATCCCGCGGGCCACGAGCAGCTCGTCCAGTCGGACCGTCACACGGTGCTGCTCGGTCATCAGATGACGGTGTCGAGCTCGGTGCGCAGGTCGACGCCGCGGTCCACCAGCTGCGCGAACCCGGCGACGACGAGGCCGACGGCGAGCCAGCCGACCAGGCCCCCGGACGGCTCGACCGTGACCTGCGGGTCGACGACGGTCGACACGAGCACCCAGGCCGCGACGACGCCGAGCAGCCACGTCGCGGAGCCGCCCACCGCGGCGATCTTCGCGACCGTCGTGAGCCGCCGGACGGTCTGCGCGGTGAACGGGTCGTGCTGCCGGGCCGAGCGCAGGAGGTCGGCCAGCCGGCGGGCGACCTCGGCGACGACGAGCAGGCCGGGGACGACGGTCGTGGCCCGGAGCAGCCGCTGCACGGTCGTCGGGTCGGCGAGCACGAAGGCCAGCTGCCCCGCCGGGTCGAGGGTGACCCCCGGGGTGGTGCCGGTGACGGCCGCCGGGGTGCTGAACAGGTGGGCGGGAAGGTCGACCGTCACCGATGACCCCGGGACGAACGCGATGACGAGCACGGCGACGGCGAGGCAGAGCGCCGCGACGTGGACCGTGGTCGCCGCCCCCTGCAGGAGCCGCAGCGCTCGCCGTGGGCGCGGCGTCGTCATGTCATCGCCTCCGTATCGAAAAACGAGATGGATATCGAAGAACGATATGCCGGGGAACGGGGCCCGTCAACCGTCGGCCCGGCCGCCGGCGCGGTACCTTGGCGCGCCGACCGGGTGACCTCACCGCCGCGGCGTCGACGACGGGACGCCGCGTGGGTGCACGGTTCGAGGAGCTCGCCTGGGCGAGCACCGCGATGGGGGAGATCAGCCTGCGCCGCCGGGTCGAGCCGACGCTCGGGGTCGACGTCTTCGAGGTGAAGCTCGGCGACGAGTTCCTCATGTCGAGCCTGTTCACCGTCGCCGAGGTCGAGCTGGCCCGGCTCGGCCTGGCCGCCCTGCCCGACCCGGACGGCGGCGGTCTCGACGTCGTCGTCGGCGGGCTCGGTCTCGGCTACACCGCGCGGACGGTGCTGGAGGACGCCCGCGTCGGCGCGCTGGTCGTCGTCGAGGCGCTCGCCGAGGTGGTCGACTGGCACGAGCGCGACCTGCTGCCGGACACCGTCGGGCTGGCCGCCGATCCGCGTGCGCGGCTCGTCCGCGGGGACTTCTTCGCGGCCACCGCGACGGACGACGGCTACGACCCCGACGCGCCGGGCCGGCGGTTCCACGCCGTCCTCGTGGACATCGACCACACGCCGGCGCACGTCCTGCACCCGAGCCACGCCGCGTTCTACACCGTCGACGGGCTGCGGCACCTGCTCCGGCACCTGCATCCCGGCGGGGTCTTCGCGCTGTGGTCCGACGACCCGCCCGACGAGGCGTTCCTCGGAGTGCTGCGCGCGGTGTTCGGCAGCGTCGAGGCGCACGTCGTCACCTTCGCGAACCCGTTGACCCGCGGGGAGTCCGCGAACACGGTCTACGTCGCGCGCTGAGCCGCGCCGGGGTCGCCGACCACCCGGTTCCGCCCCTGTGCCTTGGCCCGGTAGAGGTTCTCGTCCGCGCGGCGCAGCAGGGTGGCCTGGGTGTCCGCCGGGCCGGCCAGGCCGGCTCCGATGCTCACGGTGACGCCGAGCCCCGCCGCGACCTCCTGCCAGGGCAGTGCCTGCACGTCGGTGCGCAGCCTCTCCAGCCGGGCCGCTCCCGTGCCCGGCTCGTCGCACCGCAGCACGACGAGGAACTCCTCGCCGCCGAGCCGCGCGGCGAAGCCGTGGGGGACCGCCGCGGCGGCCAGCCGCTGACCGAGCCGTCGGAGCACCTCGTCACCCACGTCGTGCGAGAAGCCGTCGTTGACCTGCTTGAAGTGGTCGACGTCGACGACCGCCGCCAGCACGCACCCGGGCTCGTGCGCGGCCTCCGCGAGCAGCCGGGGCAGCTCCTCGTCGACGAAGCGACGGTTCGGCAGCTCGGTGAGCGGGTCGGTGCGCGCCTGCTCCCGGAACCGGCGGGCCTCGGCCCGGGCCTCCGCCGTCTCCGCGAGGGCCTGCCGGGTCCGGGCGGCGGCCTCCTGCTGGTGGGACCGGACGGCCACGTACTCCTCGTGGAACGTGCGGTGCGTCGCGTACGCGGCGGCGAGGTCGCCGCGGGCCGCGTGCACCCGGGCCAGCAGCTCGAGCGTCTGGACCCGGGCGGCCCGCAGCCCGCGCTCCTCGCACACGACCGTGCACTCGTCGAGCCGCTGCGCGGCCTCGTCGACGCGGCCCAGCGCCAGCAGCACCTCCGCGTGCGTGAGCAGGAGCTCGGCCGGGGTGACCGCCTGGGCCTCCCCGAGCGTCTGCCGCCGCCGGAACCCGAGCAGCACCATCCGCTCCGCCGTCCCCAGGTCGCCCGCCGCGAGGTGCGCCCGCGCGATGGTGTCGGCGTACGCCGCGTCCAGCGCGTCCTCGCCGCACCGCTGCACGAGCTGGTCGGCCGCGGCGAGGGCCGCGGTCGCGTCCCCGCTCTCGTACTCGAGGACCGCGAGGTTGTTCAGGACGATGAGCCGGTGGTCCTCGTCGCGGAGCGCGGCGAAGACGGCTCCGGCCTCCCGGTACCGCCGGCGGGCGTCGTCCACCGCCCCGACGAGCGCCGCCGCGTCCGCCAGCCGCAGCAGCGTGCTGCCGCGCTGCCGGGCCGGGGTCGAGCCGTCCAGCAGCTCCAGGGCCCGGACGGCGTGGTCGAGCGACGAGGCGGCGTCCCCGATGCTCTCGAGCAGGGACGAGAGCACGAGGTGGCTGCGCGACCGCACCGAGCGCGGGCCCTCCTGGGCTGCCCAGGCGTTGACCTCGACGGCGAGCTGGGCGGCCCGGGTGCTGTCCCCCAGACGCAGCAGCATGTCGGCGACCACGAGCCGGGCCCGCATGGCCTCGACCTCGAGGCCGGCGGCGCGCGCCTCGTCCTCGACCTCGCGGGCCCCGAGGAGCCGCTGCTCGACGTCCGCCGACCGCTGTCGTTCGAGGTCGTCGAGGCGGGCCGCGAGCCCGGCGCGCGCGACAGCGCCCGCCGGGGCGGCCGACGCGGCGGTCACCGGTGCCTCAGGACCCACAGGAGGTACGTCGGCCGGCCGGCGGGTGAACCAAAGCGGACGCCGCGGCGCGCCGCGGAAGCACCCGCGCCGCCCGGGTGTTGGGTCGGGTGCGGCTCCGCCGGGGAGCCGCCGACACCGGAGGTAGGCATGGGCTGGAACGACGCCGTCATCGAGCAGTTCCTGGAGGGACGCGCGCGGATCGTGGACACGTTCGACCGCCACAACCTCGTGCTGCTCGACACGACCGGTGCGAGGACCGGGCAGCGGCGCACCTCACCGGTCGCCTGCCTGCCCGACGGGGACCGGCTGCTCGTCATCGCGAGCAAGGCCGGCGCGGACACCCATCCCGCGTGGTTCCACAACCTCGTCGCGAACCCGACGGTGCACGTGCGCCGCTGGGAGGGTGACGCGCTCGCGGAGTACGACGCCGAGGCCGAGGTGCTCGAGGGGGACGAGCGCGCGCGGGCCTGGCAGCAGGTCGTCACCTGGTCACCAGGGTTCGCCGAGTACCAGACGAAGACCGACCGGGTCATCCCCGTCGTGGCGCTCACGCCGAAGCGCTGACGCCGGGCCGGTGACGACGGCAAGGCCCCGGACGGCGCGTGCCGTCCGGGGCCCCGCCCTTCCTCACGGCTGGTAGAGCAGCGCCGTCCGCACCGACCCGAAGGCCGGCGCCCACTCCATGCCCCCGGCCACGAGCACGGCACCGCTGCCGGTCCGGACCGCCACGTGCGACGCCCGGTCGCCCGGCAGGTCGTTGCCGCGGGTCCACCGGCCGGTGACCGGCGACCAGAGCTGCGTCGTCCGCAGCCCGCCCCAGTCGTCGATCCCGCCGACGACCAGCACGCGCCCGTCGGTGAGCAGCGTCGCGGTGTGGTCACCCTCGAGCGCGAACCGCAGCGGCCGCGTGAGCGCGAACGTGTTCGTCGACGGCGTGTAGACCTCCGCCGACCGCAGCACGCCGCCGTAGTAGCCGCCGGCGACCAGGACGCGGCCGTCCGCGAGGGCCGTCACGGTCGGGTCGCCGACGTCCTCCGTCGTGCGCTGGCGCTGCAGGGACGGCCCGACGACCCAGGTCCGGGTCGCCTGCTCGTAGAGGGCCGTGGGCCGCAGCCCGTCGGTCCCGTCGTTGCCGCCCACCAGGATCACCTGACCGGCGCTGCCGGCCGGGAGCACGACGGCGCTGTGCCGGTGCCGCGGTGTCGGCATGGGCCGGGTGGCGCGCCAGGTCGCGGTCGCGGGGGCGTACGTCTCGGCGGTGGCGGTCACCGCGGGGCCGGTGGTCTCGCCGCCTGCGACGAGCACCTGCCGGTTCGCCAGCACGGTCGCCGAGTGGTGGGCCCGGGCCCGGGTCATCGGGGTGCCGGTGCTCCACGTGCCGGTCGCCGGGTCGTAGAGGAACGTCGTGGCCGTCGGTGACCACGACGCGTCGAAGCCGCCGGTGAGCTGCACCCGACCGTCGGCGAGCGTGACGAGGGCGAACTCCGCCCTCGGCGCCGGCAGCGAGCCGGTGCGCGCCCAGCGACCGGTCGCCGGGTCGTAGAGCAGCGCCGTGGCCAGCGCGTGCGAGGTCCAGGTCGCCGGGTCGAAGCGGGTGCCGCCGACGACGAGCACCTGGCCGGTGCCGAGCAGGACGGCCCCGGCGTGCTCCCGGGCCGCCGGCAGCGAGCCGGTCGCGGTCCAGACAGGCCCTGCGTACTGCGCGTGCGGCGTGACCGGTGCCGACGGCGCGGACGCCGGCCCCGGTCCGTCCGTGTTGACCGCCGTCACGGTGAAGCGCCGGGCGACGCCGTTCGGGAGGCCGTCGATGACGGTCGGGTAGATGGCCTCCGGGTCGAGCGTCCACGAGCCGCCGAGGTCGTCCGTGACGAGGTAGGACGTGATCGCGGCGCCGCCGTCGTCGTCCGGGCCGACCCAGGTCAGCCGGACGGCGCCCTCGTACCCGATGCCCCACACCCCGGTGGGGGCGGTCGGGACGGCGGCGGCGGCCGGTGCGGCCAGGCCCGCGGCGAGGACCACCCCCGTGACGACTGCGACGAGCCCGGAACGCGCGGCACGCGACGACAAGGTCAGCACTGACCGAGGCATGGTGATCGCCTCCCCCTCCGCGCGTGAGACTACGTCGCACGGGCGGCGGCGGACCGGGGCGATGGTCGCTCGTCGGGCGGGAACGGACGGGGCCCCGGACGGCGCGTACGCCGTCCGGGGCCCAGGTGCTGCCGGTGGTGCTGCCGGTGGTGCTGCCGGTGGTGCTGCCGGTGGTACGGCGTCAGGCGACGTCGAACCGGTCGAGCTCCATGACCTTCGTCCACGCTGCGACGAAGTCGCCGACGAACTTCGTCTGCGAGTCGTCGCTCGCGTAGACCTCGGCGAGCGCCCGCAGCTGCGAGTTCGAGCCGAACACGAGGTCGGCGCGGCTACCGCTCCACGTCACCGCACCGGTCGCGCGGTTGCGACCCTCGAACGTGTCCTCGGCCTCCGAGACCGGGCTCCACACCGTGGCGACGTCGAGGATGTTGACGAAGAAGTCCGTCGTCAGCGTCCCGGGCCGCGTCGTGAGGACGCCGAGCGCGGAGCCGTCGTAGTTCGCGCCGAGCACCCGCAGCCCGCCGACGAGCACGGTGAGCTCGGGCGCGGTGAGCGTGAGCAGGTCCGCCTTGTCGACGAGCAGCGCCTCCGCGGGGGCCGGGAGGCCGCCCTTGCCGGCGTAGTTGCGGAACCCGTCGGCCACCGGCTCGAGGACGGCGAACGAGTCGACGTCCGTCTGCTCCTGCGACGCGTCGGTGCGGCCGGGGGTGAACGGCACGGTGACGTCGTGGCCGGCAGCCTTCGCGGCCGCCTCGACCGCTGCGGACCCACCGAGCACGATGAGGTCGGCGAGCGAGACCTTCGCGCCGCCCGCGGCGTTGAACTGCGCCTGGATGCCCTCGAGCGTCCGCAGCACGGTCGCCAGTTCGGCCGGGTTGTTGACGTCCCAGCCGTTCTGCGGCGCGAGCCGGATGCGGGCGCCGTTGGCGCCGCCGCGCTTGTCGGTGCCGCGGAACGTCGACGCCGACGCCCACGCCGTGGTGACCAGCTGGGACACGGTGAGCCCCGAGGCGAGGATCGTCGCCTTGAGGGCCGCGACGTCGTCCGCGCCGACGAGCGTGTGGTCGACCGCGGGGACCGGGTCCTGCCAGATGAGCTCCTCCGAGGGGACCTCCGGGCCGAGGTAGCGCGTGACCGGGCCCATGTCACGGTGGGTCAGCTTGAACCACGCGCGGGCGAAGGCGTCGGCGAACTCGGCCGGGTTCTCGTGGAAGCGCTGGGAGATGACGGCGTAGGCCGGGTCGAAGCGCAGCGACAGGTCCGTCGTGAGCATCGTCGGCACGCGGGTCGGCTCGCCGGTGACCGGGTCCGGGATCGACGGCGGAGCGTCCTTCGCGACCCACTGCTTGGCGCCGGCCGGGCTCTCGCTGAGCTCCCACTCGAAGCCGAAGAGGTTGTCGAAGTAGAGGTTCGACCACTCGGTCGGCTTCTGGGTCCAGGTCACCTCGAGGCCGCTGGTGATGGCGTCGCCGCCCTTGCCGGTGGCGTGGCTGCTGGTCCAGCCCAGGCCCATCTCCTGCAGCGGGGCGGCCTCCGGCTCGGGGCCGACGAGCGCGGCGTCGCCGGCGCCGTGGGTCTTGCCGAACGTGTGGCCGCCGGCGATGAGCGCGACGGTCTCCTCGTCGTTCATCGCCATCCGGGCGAAGGTCTCGCGGATGTCGCGGGCCGCGGCGAGCGGGTCCGGGGTGCCGTTGGGGCCCTCCGGGTTGACGTAGATGAGACCCATCTGGACCGCAGCCAGCGGGTTCGTCAGGTCACGCTCGCCGCTGTAGCGCTTGTCGCCGAGCCAGGTGTCCTCGGTGCCCCAGTTGACGGGCTCCGGCTCCCAGACGTCGGCGCGGCCGCCGCCGAAGCCGAAGGTCGGCAGGCCCATCTGCTCGATGGCGACGTTGCCGGCCAGGACGAGCAGGTCGGCCCAGGACAGCTTGCGGCCGTACTTCTTCTTGACCGGCCAGAGCAGGCGGCGCGCCTTGTCGAGGTTGCCGTTGTCCGGCCAGCTGTTGAGCGGGGCGAACCGCTGCTGGCCGGTGCCCGCGCCGCCGCGGCCGTCGCTGATCCGGTAGGTGCCGGCGGCGTGCCAGGTCATCCGGACGAAGAGCGGCCCGTAGTTGCCGAAGTCGGCCGGCCACCAGTCCTGGGAGTCCGTGAGCACGGCCGCGATGTCCGCCTTGGCGGCGGCGAGGTCGAGGGTCTTGAACTCCGCGGCGTAGTCGAAGTCGCCGCCCATCGGGTCGCTCTTGGCGGAGTTGCGGTGCAGGACGTTCACGTCGAGCTGGTTGGGCCACCAGTCACGGTTGGACGTGCCACCGGTCGAGTGCAGGACCGGGCACTTCGCCTCGGGCTCCTGGTTCATGTCGCCGACGACTGCATCATGGGTTTCGGACACGGATGGATCCTTTCTCTACCAACGGTTCGGTGGGGTGCGGTCAGGAGCTACGAGCCGTGGAGCAGTCGGGGCACAGGCCCCAGTAGACGACCTCGGCCTCGTCGATCGAGAAGCCGTGGTCGTGCGAGGCGGTGAGGCACGGGGTGTAGCCCACGGCGCAGTCGACGTCGGCGATGTCACCGCACGACCGGCACACGACGTGGTGGTGGTTGTCCCCGACCCGGGCCTCGTAGCGTGCGGCGGAGCCTGCCGGCTCGATGCGCCGCACGAGGCCCGCGGTGGTCAGGGCACGCAGCACGTCGTACACCGCCTGGGTGGACACGTCGGCCAGGTCCGCCCGGACGGTGCGGATGATCGAGTCGGTGTCGGCGTGCGGGTGCTGGTGCACCGCGGTCAGCACCGCGACCCGGGGCCGGGTGACGCGCAGAGCGGCCCCCCGGAGCAGGGGTTCGGCGTCGAACGCGGGGTGCACGCGCCCGAGTCTGGTCAGTAATCTGGAGTGAGTCAAGATTGGTCTCGAAGTGAGACATCTCGCCGTGCGACGGCCCCCCCGCACCCCGGCGGAGGGAGCCCCAGGTCCCGGTCCGGGCGGTCGCCCGGAGGCGGACGATGCCCGCGGGGTGGTCGTCGTGACCGGAGTGCTCGCTCGTGCGGAGCTGGTCGACTGGCTGCTGGAGCCGCAGGACCCGGCGGTCCGGGCGGCCGCGCTGAGCCGGCTTCTCGGCCGGTCCCCGGAGGACCCCGACGTGGTCGCGGCACGCGCGGCCGCGATGCGCTGCGACCCGATCGCGTCGATCCTCGCCGCCCAGCACCCGCAGGGGTGGTGGGTGCAGCCCGGCGCGGGTTACACGCCGAAGTACCGCGGCACGGTGTGGCAGGTCGTCTTCCTCGACCAGCTCGGCGCGGACCCGGCCGACGAGCGCGTCCGGCGGGGCTGCGAGTACCTGCTCGGCCGCAGCGCCACGTCGTCCGGCGGGTTCGGTGCGGCGGGCGCGGGGCGGGACCGGACGCCGCCGCCGAGCTCCGTGGCGCACTGCCTCAACGGCAACCTGCTGCGGGCCTTCCTCGGCCTGGGCCTGGGCGACGACCCGCGCGTCCTGGCAGCGGCGGAGTGGGCCGCCGCCGCGGTGACGGGCTCGGGTGGCGTGCGCTTCTACGCGACCGCGACGAGCGGGCCGCACTTCGCCTGCGGCGCGAACGACCGGCAGCCGTGCGCCTGGGGCGCGGTCAAGGAGCTGCGCGGGCTGGCCCGGATCCCGCCGGGGCACAGGTCCGCCACCGTGCAGCGCGCCGTCGACGAGGCCGTCGCGTTCCTGCTGTCCCGGGACCCGGCGGTCGCGGACTACCCCATGGGCTGGGGCAACACGCGCCCCAGCCGGTCCTGGTTCCGGCTCGGCTTCCCGTCCGGCTACGTCACCGACGTCCTCCAGGTGCTGGAGGCGCTCGCGGAGGTCGGGCACGGGGACGACGAGCGTCTGCAGCCGGCGCGCGCCTGGCTGCTCGGGCACCGCCGGCCGGACGGTCGCTGGGTCAACGAGTACGCCTACAACGGCAAGACCGAGGTCGACGTCGAGGTGCAGGGCCGGCCGTCGAAGTGGGTGACCCTGCGCGCGCTGGACGTCCTCGGGCCGCAGCTGCCCTGAGCGGGTCGGCCGTCCTGGCCGGGCGGTCGGTGCGGTGCGGCGGCCCGACCGCCGTAGCCTGGCCCGCGAGGGGGTACGCCATGGAGACGAGCGAACGCAGGATCGCGCTGCTCATCGACGCCGACAACGCGCCGGCGGCCAAGATCGACGTGATCCTCAGCGAGGTGGCCCGGCACGGGACGGCGAACGTGCGGCGCGCCTACGGCAACTGGAAGAGCCCCCACCTCAAGGGCTGGGAAGGCGTGCTCCACACGTACGCGATCCGGCCGATCCAGCAGTTCGCGTACTCGGCGGGCAAGAACGCCTCCGACATGGCGATGGTCATCGACGCGATGGACCTGCTCTACGCGCGCAACCTCGACGCGTTCGCCATCGTCTCGAGCGACGCCGACTTCACCCCGCTCGTCATGCGGGTGCTCACCGAGGGCGTCAAGGTGTACGGCTTCGGCGAGCGGAAGACGCCGGACCCGTTCGTCAACGCGTGCTCCCAGTTCAGCTACATCGAGGGCCTCACCGCGCCGGGCGCGGTGGCCGAGGAGACCGAGGCCGAGCACGTCGCCGTCGAGGCCGTGCTGCGGCCGGCCGACGCCAAGCAGCTGCGGAGCAACACGCGGCTCGTCCGGCTGCTGCGCTCCGCCGTCGACGCGGCGGGCGGGGACGACGGCTGGGCGCACCTGGGCACCGTCGGCCAGCAGATCGGCAACCAGGCGTCCCTCGACCCCCGCAACTACGGCTACCGGAAGCTCAGTGACCTCGTGGAGGCCACCGAGCTGTTCGAGCTGCGGCGGCAGAACCAGATCGTCCTCGTGCGCGAGCGCCGGCGGACCTGATGACAGGTCCGCCGGCGCGCTGCCGGACGGGGTGGGTGGCTCCGGGTCAGGCGGACCGGGTCAGGCGGACCGGGTCAGGCGGACCGGGTCAGGCGGACCGGGTCAGGCGGACCGGGTCAGGACAGCTTGAGCAGGTCGATGTCGCACTCGCTCTTGGTGAAGGCGACGAACTGGTCGACCGCCGCGAGGTGCTCGGGGGTGTTGATGGACGCGAGCACCTCGCTCGTGCCGGCCTTGGCGATGTCGTAGTCGGCCTTCTGGATGACGCCCCGGAGCACCTGGGAGTCCTTCGTGAGCTGCTCGACGACCGGCCGGATCTCGTCGGGGGAGGCGGCCACGAGCGTGTCGTTCGCCTTCGCCGTGATGTCGAAGTACTTCTCCCAGTCGGCCTTCTTGCCCGACGTCACGAGCTTGCCGATCTCGCCGCCGGTCAGGTAGGCGACGTTCTCCTTGACGACGGCGCAGTAGTCGCCGCCCGCGTCGCCGCCCGAGTCCTCCGCGGCGCTCGTGCTCGCCTCCGCGGTCGGCGTGGCCGCCCCGGACGTGGCGGCGGCGGCGGACGCGTCCGCGCCGGCGGAGGTGGTGGACGACCCCGAGCCGCAGCCGGTGAGGCCGAGCAGGATCGTGACGGACAGGACGACACCGGCGCCGCAGCGCCCCCGAGTGATCTTCACAGGACAGTGTTGCAAGCCGGCACACGTCGGCGCGGGCGACCGGCCGATCTCCGCCGAACGGCCGGGGTCGGGGCGGGCGGTCCCGGCGGGCCGGCGTCCCCGCGGGTCAGCCCGTGACCTCGACGAACTCGGTGGTGACGTAGCGGCGCATCCGTGCGAGCAGCTCGTGCGTCGTCCGGCAGCTGCCCTCCGGGACGGCCGCGAGGTCCTGGAGCTGGCTGCGGGTCGTGCCGGGCAGCCCGGAGACGACGTCGATCGCCTGGACGTCGAGCGTCGCGGTGGCGAGGACGGCGGTGAGCTCGACGGCGCGCCGGTGCTGGGTGTCGTCGGTGCCGCCGAGGCAGAACCGGACCAGGGCCCGCAGCTCGCCCCGGATCCCCTCGGCCAGTGCGCCGCCGAGCGGTCCCGGCGCGGTTCTGGCGTCCTGCACCCACGCCGCGAGCACCGGCCGGGTGAGCACCGCGACCTTGAGCCGGTCGCAGAGCCGGACCGTGCCCTGGTCGCCCGGGACGAGCACCCCGGCGTCCAGGCACGTCCCGAGCTGCTCCTGGACGACGTCCGCCGGCAGGTCGGCGAGGAAGCTGCGCGCCGCGACGTGCTGCCGCAGCGGCCCCTGCCGGCGGTAGGTGTCCGCGACGGCGTCGAGGATGTCCATGGCGCGTCTGCCTCCGTCGGCCGGCCCCGACGGCTCCGGGGACGTCGTCCCCGTCGGCAGCCGGGCCGCGTGGTTGAGGAGTCAGGGCCGCACGGTCCGGGAGCGGTAGACCAGGTCCGGCCGGCTGCGCGCGACCACCTTGACGACGACGACCGCGACGCAGACGAGGGCGGTCCCGGCGACGGACACGGTCACCGGCACGGCCGTGGCCGCCAGCCCGCACCCGAGCACGACGAGGCCGGAGCCCGCCCAGAGCACGACGGGGACCTGCACCGTGTCGAGCCGGTTGTGGAGCGCGGCGAGGACGACGAGGACCACTGCGACCGGGACGGCGACGGACAGCCCGACCCCCAGCGCGCCGATCCCGTGGGCCGCCTCCGGGGCCTGGCCGGAACCCGCGGAGTCCGTCGCCGTCGTCGCGGTGACGTGCTCGGCGGCCACCTGCAGGCCGGCGCCGACGGCCGCGACGCCGGCGAAGACCGCGAAGTGCGCGTAGCCCCAGCGGAACGACTCCTGCGGGGCGGTCCGCAGACCGGCGGCCACGTCGTCCTCGAAGTAGACCCACCAGAGGCAGAAGACGACGAGCACGGACGAGACGGCGACGACGACGGCCGAGACGGACAGCCCCACGTCGGTCACCGCCCGCTGCAGGGTCACCGTGCACGCGAGGATGCACTCGCCGAGCACGATGAGCGTGAAGAGGCTGTAGCGCTCGGCGATGTGCCCCGGGTGCCAGGCGGTCGACGTCGCGCGCCGCTCCGCGACGACCGGGACCGCGATCTCGGCGGCCACGAGCAGGAGGAAGGCGACGAGGGCGGGCGGCGCGTCCGGGTGCGGCAGGAGCAGCCGGGCGAGCCAGCCGAGCTGGACCACGGTGATCCCCGCGGCGTACGCCAGCGCCACGGGCCGCCGGACCGGGTCCCCCGCGGCGGCCCGCAGCCACTGGACGACGAGCGCGACGCGCATGACCGTGTAGCCGACGGTCACGGTCCGGAAGTCGGTGTGCTCGAAGGCGGCGGGGATGCCGGCAGCGATGAGCAGGGCGCCGCCGAGCTGGACCAGCGTGAGAAGGCGGTAGGTCACGTCGTCGCGGTCGTAGGCCGAGGCGAACCAGGTGAAGTTCATCCAGGCCCACCAGATGGCGAAGAAGACCATCGTGTACCGGGCGGCCCCGGCGACGACGTCACCGGCGGACAGCGCGTGGTGCAGCTCGGCTGCGGCCTGGGCCACGGCGACCACGACCGTGAGGTCGAAGAGCAGCTCGAGCGGCGTGGCGGCCCGGTGCGGCTCCGCGCTGTCCCGTGGTGCCAGGCCGAACCATCCGGAGGTCGTCGCGGTCATGCCCGGATCCTCGCCCACGCTTCAGGTCCGGGGGCGCGGAGCCGGGCACGACACACCGGCGTGCGGTCAGGTGATGGACGCCGCGTAGATGCTCGCGATCGAGGCCTCGAGCATCGCGTCGAACTCCTCCTCGGTCTGCTGCGCCGTGAGCCCCTCGGTGAGCGCGCGCGAGAAGCTCGCGACGACGCCGTGGTTGCGCGCGAGGCGGCTGTTCGCGTCGTCCCGGCTGTACCCGCCGGACAGGGCCACGACACGCAGCACGTGCGGGTGCGCGACGAGGTCGGCGTAGAAGTCGTCCACGTCCGGGAGCGTCAGCTTGAGCATGACGGCCCGGCCGTCGGGCAACGCGTCGAGGTGCCGGTGCAGGGCCGCCTTGAGCAGCACCTCCGCCTCGCCCTTGCTCGGCGAGTGGATGTCGACCTCGGGCTCGACGATCGGCACGAGGCCGGCGTCGAGGATCCGGCCGGCGAGCTCGAACTGCTGCGCGACGAGAGCGTCGACGCCGGCCCGGTCGGCGACCTGGACGACGGAGCGCATCTTCGTGCCGAAGACCCCGTGGCTCTTCGCCCGGTCGAGCAGCGCGTCGAGGCCGGGGATCGGCTTCATGCAGCGCGCGCCGTCCACCTCGTCGGCGAGGCCCTTGTCGACCTTGAGGAAGGGGACGACACCCTTGACCTCCCAGAGGTACTCCGCGGCACCCTTGCCGTCGACGTCGCGGTCCATCGTCTGCTCGAAGAGGATCGCGCCGAGGATCCGGTCTCCCGTGAACGCTGGGCTGCGCATGATCCGGCTGCGCATCTCGTGGATGCGGTCGAACATCTCCGCCTCGTCGCCGTAGGCGGTCTCGTCGAGCCCGTACAGCCGCAGGGCCTTGGGGGTGCTGCCGCCGCTCTGGTCGAGCGCGGCGACGAAACCGTGGGCGGTGCGGATCTTCTCGAGCTTGTCGTGGCTCACGTCGGGCCTCCGTCGGACGGGCCCGCGGAGCGTGGACCGTGGTGGTCACCCGTCCGTTCCCGACGGTAGCCCCGCCTGGCCGATCCGCACGGGGACGAAGGCCTGCCGGCCGCCCTCGCTCAGTCGTCGACGACCTCGACGCCCTTCCAGAAGGCGACCCGGCCGCGGATCTGCGCCGCGGCGTCCTTCGGCTGCGGGTAGTACCACGCGGCGTCGGCGTTCACGGCGTCCCCGGCGTGCACGCTGAGGTAGGAGGCCTCGCCCTTCCACGGGCACGTCGTCCGCCGGTCAC
The DNA here is from genome assembly GCF_002198655.1 of Kineosporia sp. A_224. Taxonomy (GTDB): domain Bacteria; phylum Actinomycetota; class Actinomycetes; order Actinomycetales; family Kineosporiaceae; genus R-H-3. The sequence goes on along the minus strand of NZ_MWLN01000226.1, from coordinate 996 downwards.
TCTCGACGAAGTGCTCGGCGCGCAGCGACTCCCGCGGGAAGTAGTGGTTGCCCTCGACGACGACGGTGTCCGCCGTCTCGGCGAGGACGACGCCGTTCCAGATCGCGCGCATGCCTGTCTCCCTCGGTCGGGCGGGCGCCCTCGGTCGGTGCTGCCCGCGGTGTCGATCGTCCGGCGTCCGGGCCCGCGCCGCCACCGGGCGGCGTCTCGACTTGTCGCGCGTGGCGGGACGAGGAGGATCCGCGGCGAGTCACCGGCAGCACGCCGGTGGCCACGACCAGGAGGCCTCCCGATGTTCGCCGTCGCCGCGCTCGTCTGCTTCGTCCTCGCCCTGCTCGACCTCTCCGTCGGGTTCTCCCTCACGACGCTCGGCCTCGCGCTCGTCGCGGCGCACCTCGCGTTCGGGGCCATGGTCCCGGCGCTGCCGACGGGCCGGCGCCGCTGACGGGCCCGGTCGGGACGACGCCCGGTCCGCCGGGCGTCGTCCCGCCGGTGTGGGCATTCCGCGACGCAGAGTGTCCGCGAGCCTCAAGTGGCTACGCAGCGTACATGTGACAGCACCCTTGACGTAACATGGCACATCTTTTTGACAAGAAGGCGTTTTGATCTTGTAAATCCATACCTATACCCGTCTGTCCCGTGCCAACATAACGCGCTGTAGCGGGACGTGGGCGTACGGCGAGGGTCGGACGCTACACGATCGAGCGGCCCGGAAACCCCGGGCCGGAGCGACCTGGCCAGGCGCGACCCGCACGAACGTGGCCGTGGAGGTGCTGAACCCTCCGCGGTCCGGATGCGTCCGCGCGTCGGCCGACCGGTCGTCGTGTCCAGGACCGACGGCCGAAGGGAGACCCCGCGGTGGGTCAGCGAACCGCGAGCACGATCGCGATCGACGTCGAGGAGCGTGCGGACCCGCCCGACGGGGCCGGCCGTGAACGACCCCGGCGCCGGGCCCGGACGATGCGGGGGCGGATGGCCCGGATCCTCGCGCTGCCG
>NZ_MWLN01000225.1 GCF_002198655.1 Kineosporia sp. A_224 | reverse complement strand
CGGGGGTGACGGTCCGGGGCTGTCGGGGCATGCCCCTGTGGACAAGCCGGGCCCGGTCCGGGGGTGTGGACGGGCCGGCCCCGGACGAGCGGTCGGGTCAGTGGTCGGCGGGCCGGTCGGTGGTCAGGCCCAGCGCCACTGGACGCCGTAGCAGAGCCCCTGGACGACCTGCTCGAACCGGACCCGGATCACCCCGGTCTCGTCCGGGGTCAGCGTGCGGGTCGTCGGGTGCGCGTCCTCGAGCACCGCCGGCGGGACGCCGTCCAGGCGCCAGGCGAGCGCCACCGCGTCGGCGTCGGCGAACCGGATCTCGGCGGAGAACCGCCGCGTGCGACGCAGCGGGATGAGCACGTAGTGCGGCCGCATCCGGTCCCGGTCCGCGGAGAAGCTCACGACGTACCGGTGGCGCTCGCCGGCCCGCAGCGGCCGCGGCAGGGCCAGCTCGTACCGCCAGTGGCTCTCCGAGACGCGGTGCGCGCCCCGGATCCGGCAGCCCGCCTCGGCGACGATGCCGAGCTCGGGCAGGGTCCCCGGCTCGAGCGCCTGGACGCTCAGCGTCGCCGTCACGGTGTCGAGCCCGTCGGCGTCGGCGACGATGACGCGGTCCTCGGTGAGCCGGGCGGACGCCGAGTCGAGCCGCATGGTGGCCGCGAGGCTCTCGACGTACCAGCCGGTCGGGGCGAACGGGTTGCCCGGTTCGCCGGCCTGCCGGGACGCCAGGGCGTCGGCGAGCTGGCGGGTCGCGGCGTCGAGCCGGCGTCGCGCCGTCCGGGCGTCGCGGTCCATCGCGGTCGCGATGGCGTCGATCCGGTCGGTGAGCAGCGGCACGTTCGTCCAGCCGTCGACGGCCAGGCTCACGAGCACGGCCTCGCGCAGGTCCCCGGCGAGCGCCTGCGCCGCCTCGACGATGCCGCTCTGGGCCAGCCGGCGCAGCTCGGTCTCCGGGAGGGCGAGGTCGAGGTCGAGGGCCGCGACGAGGGCCGGCCCGAGCCGGGACACCAGCCCCGGGGACTGCAGCGCGCGGCCCTTGCGCAGGGCCATGAGGTCGCGGTTGAGGGTGTCGACGTCGACCTGCCCGACGTCGTCCGGGTCGCCGTGGTCGCCGTCGTCCTCGGGCGGCGCGTCGAGGTCCGGCGCACCGTTCCTGCCGGACCGCTCGACCCGCAGGCCGCCCAGGTCGTCGTGACGGACCGCGACGACGGTCGGGCCGTCGTCGGCCCGCCCGTCCGGCGTCGGCCCGGAGGTTCCCCCGGTCATCGTTGCCACACGTGCCCCGTAAGTCGTCCGCCCGGTACCGGCGGATGTGGCGATGGCCCCGAGATCAACCGCCCTGACACGGCCTCCATACGCGGGTCACACCATAGTTGACAAGTAGTGGACAGGCGTGGAGAACGCTTTCAAACATGCGTAGCGATGACTATCGTCGCTGAGGCGGGACCGGGGGCGGTCCCCGGGGCGGGGCGTCGGTGACTCCACGGGGAGGTCACCGGCCCCCGCCTCCTGGCGTTCCGGCGCCTCTTCGAGGCCACGCCCGCCCCCGTCGTCCGCCCCCGTCGTCCGCTGCCGGAATGTCCCGGCGTCCTGTACCGTTCTCCGGATAGTTGAATTCAAAACTACCCACGAGGACGGCGCGCCGGTCACGAGCCGGCACGGCAGACTCGTGGGGACGGACAGGAGCGTGGACCCATGAGCGACACCCCCGCGAGCGCGTCGACCCTCGAGGTCGTGGACCCGGGCATCGACGTCCGGCGGGCCGGCGAGCGGTTCGTGACGAAGGCGGGCGGCTGGCTCGACTCCAAGCACTCGTTCTCCTTCGGGCACCACCGCGACCCGCGGAACACCCACTTCGGGCTGCTGCTCGTCAACAACGACGACATCGTCAAGCCCGGCACCGGCTTCGAGACGCACCCCCACCAGGACATGGAGATCGTCACCTGGGTCATGCAGGGTTCGCTCGTGCACCAGGACTCCACCGGGCACAGCGGCGTCATCTACCCCGGCCTGGCCCAGCGGATGAGTGCCGGCACCGGCATCCTGCACAGCGAGAAGAACGACTCGTGGCGCCTCGAGGGCGGCCCCGAGCACCTCGACCCGGTGCACTTCGTGCAGATGTGGGTCGTGCCCGACGAGGGCTCGATCGCGCCGGGCTACGAGCAGCTCGAGATCGCCGACGAGCTCATGCGCGGCGGGCTGGTCCCGGTCGCGTCCGGGATGCCCGGGCACGCCGACCACGCGGCCATCCGGATCAAGAACCAGTACGCCGCGCTGCTCGCCTCGCGGATGTCCGCGGGCGACACCGTGACGCTGCCGGAGGCGCCGTTCGTCCACCTCTTCGTGCCGCGCGGCACGGTGCGGCTCGAGGGCGCAGGCGAGCTGACGGACGGCGACGCCGCCCGGATCCTCGGCGGCGGCCAGAAGGTCACGGCGTCGACCGACGCCGAGATCCTCGTCTGGGAGATGCACGCACGGCTCTCCTGACCCGGCGGCAGCCGCCGCCAGGACCGACCCGCCGGAGGACCGCATGAGCAGGCTCGACCCCGACGTCGTCGGCACGGACGGCGCACCCGCCCCGGACGGCCCGGGGACGAGCCTGCTCGAGCCGCGCGAGGTGCCGCTCGGCGGCCCGCGGGCGCTCCTCGTGCGGCGGACGTTGCCGCACAAGCAGATCCGGACGATCGGTGCCTGGTGCTTCGTCGACCACTTCGGCCCGGCGCCGGTCGCCGAGACCGGCATGCACGTGCCGCCGCACCCGCACATCGGGCTGCAGACGGTGACGTGGCTCTACTCGGGCGAGGTGCTCCACCGCGACGGGCTCGGGTCGGAGCAGGTCGTCCGCCCCGGCGAGCTCAACCTCATGACGGCGGGCCGGGGGATCGCGCACGCGGAGGACTCGGTGCTCGACGGACCGGCCGACGCGGGCGACCCGGACGGCGCCGGGGTGGACCGGACGACGATGCACGGCCTCCAGCTGTGGGTCGCGTTGCCCGACGGTGACCGCCACCAGGAGCCGCACTTCGAGCACCACGCCGGGCTGCCGACCGTGGACCTGCCGGGGGCGACGGCGACCGTCGTCCTGGGGGCGCTCGGCCGCGGGGACGCCGCGGACGCCGTCCGCTCGCCGGCCGCGACGTACTCGCCGATCGTCGGCGTCGACCTCGTGCTCCGCCGGGACTCCGGCGCGGCGCCGGCGGCCACCCGCGTACCGCTCGACCCGTCGTTCGAGCACGGTCTCCTCCCCGTCGAGGGCGACGTGCGGGTCGACGGCGTCACCGTGCCGCGCGGCGCGCTGCTCCACCTGCCGCCGGGGCGCGACGTCGTGCCGCTCGAGGCCGACGGCCCCGCGCGGGTCTTCCTGCTCGGTGGGGCACCGTTCGGCGAGCGGCTCGTCATGTGGTGGAACTTCGTCGGCCGCGACCACGACGACATCGCCTCGGCGCGGGCTGACTGGGAGGCCGGCCGGACACCCGGCCCGTCGTCCGGCAGGTTCGCGCCCGTGTCCCACCCCGTTGCTGCGTTGCCCGCGCCGGGCCCGCCGACGACGCGGCTGCTGCCGCGCTGACCCGCGCCGCTCAGGCGTGCGTGACGGCCTCGACGTTGTGCCCGTCCGGGTCGCGGAGGAAGACGGCGTAGTAGCCCGGGTGGTACTCGGGCCACTCCCGCGGCGTGTGCAGCACCTCGACCCCGGCGGCCACCGCCGCGGCGTGAACGGCGTCCACCGCGGCCCGGTCGGGCGCCTGCAGCGCGAGATGCGCCTCGCGCCGCTCCTCGCCGAACGCGGGGCTGAGCCAGAAGTCCGGGTTGCCGTCCGGACCGGAGAACCCGACGGCGTAGGACTTCGCGACGGGGAAGCGCATCACCTCCTTGAGCCCGATCGCGGCGAAGACGCCGGTGTAGAACCGCACGGACGCCTCGACGTCCCCGACCTGGATGCCCACGTGGTCGATCACGGGACGAACCTACGACCACCCACCGACAACGCCACCGGGCCGACGTCCCGGGCGCGAGCGGCTCACGGCGGCGGGACCGTCCAGTCCCCGTCGCGCAGCTGGCCCCACCCGAACCGGCTCTCCGCGACGAACTCCTTCAGGTCCGAGTAGAGGTCGCACGAGAGCGCGAACGCGTCCTCCGGCTGGTCGGTCACCTCGCAGACGCGGCGGTCGTACGCCTCGCCCGAGCAGAGAACACGGAGCCAGACGAACCGGCCGGGTTCGGGGCCGAGGTGGGTGCCCCACAGGTGCTCCGGCGCTCCTGACCTGTCCGGACCGATGCTGACGTCGACTTCGTCGACCTCGCCGGGCCGCAGCAGCGCTCCGAGCACCGGCCGGACGACCCGGCGGGTGATCGCATCGACGTCCCGGTGTCGAGGTCGTACGTCGGCACCGGCAGCGCATCCTCGGGCATCGGGCGAGTCTTGCATCGCACCGGCGCGGCGGCCCGCTCGAACTGGCTTGTCGTGACCGATCCCGCGGCACGGCGCCGCGGAGACCGTCACGATCACGCCGGAGTGCCGGCGCACCTACCGCGCCAGCGCCGCGGCGACGACGTCGAGGGCGGCGGGCGTCCGGACGACGAGGGTCGCCTCGCGGACCCGGGTCGGGGTGTTCGGCAGGGTCGTCAGGGCCACCCGGGTCGCGACGTCGAGCGGCCAGTAGGGCTGGGTCATCCCGATCGGGGTCAGCGCGAGGGTGCGGGCACCGAGCGCGTCGGCGACCGCGAGCACCGACCGGTACGCCGCGGAGAGCAGGTGCTCCCGGTCGACCCGGATGTCGTACTGCGGGGCGGCCACGTGCACGAGCCAGCGTGCGGGCAGGGTGCCGGCCGTCGTCGAGACCGCCTGTCCCGCGGGCAGACCTGCCGGGTGCGACAGCGCGAGGAGCTCCTCGAAAGCGGCGAGCGCCTGCGGGCCGGCGGCACGCAGCAGCCCGAGCTCGTCGTCCGGGGTGCGCCGGCGCCGGGGCGGCGGGACGACGCGCACGACGGCGTCCACCGGCTGCCCGGTGAGGTCCCCGACGACGGTGCGCAGCTTCACCCTCCCAGCATGCCGACGCGGGGGCCGGGGCCGTAAGGGGCCGGTGAGCCCGGCTGCGGCTCCGGGCCCGCCCCCGCCGCCTAGGCTGCGGTCATGGCGGCCCCGTTGACCGTGCTCGTCGTCGAGGACGACGAGACGGTCGCCGACGTCGTCGCGGCCTACCTCCAGGACGCCGGGCTGACCGTCGTCCGGGCCGCGGACGGGGTCACGGCGCTCGCGGTCGCGGCCCGGGAGCGGCCCGACCTCGTCGTCCTCGACCTCATGCTGCCGGGCATCGACGGCCTCGAGGTGTGCCGCCGGCTGCGGGAGGCCCGCGCCGACCTGCCCGTCGTCATGCTCACCGCGCTCGGGGACGAGGCGGACCGGCTCGCCGGTCTCGAGAGCGGCGCGGACGACTACGTCGTCAAGCCGTTCAGCCCGCGCGAGCTCGTGCTGCGGGTGCAGGCGGTGCTCCGGCGGGCCGCACCGTCGGGGGGCGGTGGCACGCCGGGCCCGGCGGCCGCCCTCGCCGCGGCCGGCCGGCGCCGCCTCGTCGCGGGCGGGCTCGTCGTCGACCTCGCCGCCCGGACCGTCACCCGGGACGGCGCCCCGCTCACCCTCACCGCCCGCGAGCTCGACCTGCTCGCCCACCTCATGGCCCACCCGGGGACGGCGTTCAGCCGCGAGCAGCTCATGCGCGAGGTGTGGGGCTGGGACTTCGGGGACACCTCGACCGTCACCGTCCACGTCCGCCGGCTGCGGGAGAAGATCGAGGCGGACCCGTCGGCCCCCGCGCTCCTCGCGACCGTGTGGGGCGTCGGCTACCGCTGGGAGCAGGCATGACGGTCCCGGCCGGCGTGCAGGTCGTGCTGCTGGCGCTGGCCTGGTCCGGCGCTGTCGGGGTCGTGGGACTGCTCGTCGTCCGGCTCGCGCCGCGCCGCTCGGTGCGGTCCACGCTCGTCGCGACCGCCGTCGTCGGGGTCGCCTCGCTCGTCGCGGGGGTCTGGGGCGCCGCCCGGGCCATGTTCATCTCGACCCACGACCTCGGGGTCGTCGTCCGGGTGAGCCTCGTCGCCGGGGTCGTCGCCCTCGCCGTGGCCGTCGTCGCGGGCCGGGTCGTCGTCCGGGACGTCGTCGCCGTCCGCCGGCTGGCCCGGCGGACCGCGGACGGCGGGCGGGACGACGGGGACACCCCGCACCTGCTCGAGCTCGCAGAGATCCATGCCGAGCTCGTCTCGGCGGGGGACCGTTTCGCCGCGGCGCGCGCCCGCGAGCGCGCCCTGGAGGACTCGCGCCGCGAGCTCGTCGCCTGGGTGAGCCACGACCTGCGCACCCCGCTCGCCGGGGTCCGGGCCATGGCCGAGGCCCTCGAGGACGGCCTGGCCGCCGACCCGGCCCGCTACCACCGTCAGATCCTCCAGGAGGTCGACCGGCTCGGCGGCCTCGTCGACGACCTCTTCGAGCTCTCCCGGCTCCAGGCCGGTGCCGTCCTGCTCGACCTCGCCCCGCTCGACCTCGCCGCGCTCGTCCGCGACGTCACCGGCGCCGCCGCCGCCGGGGCGGCGGCCCGCGGGGTCACCGTCGCGCCGGTCGCGCACCCCGGGCCGCACCAGGGCATCCAGGTGCGGGGCGACGGCCGCGCACTCGCCCGGGTCGTCGGCAACCTCGTCGCGAACGCCGTCCGCTACTCGGCGCCGGGCTCGGTCGTCCGGGCCGACGTCCGGGTCGACGTCCGGGTCAATGTCCGGGTCGACCCCCGGGGTGCGGACGACGCCCCGGTCGCGGTCGTCGGCGTCGAGGACGGCTGCGGCGGGATCGCGGCCGCCGACGTCGAGCGGCTCTTCGAGCCGGGCTGGCGGGCGAGCACGGCCCGGACGCCGGGCGCGGACGGCGGCGGCGGGCTCGGCCTCGCGATCGCCCGCGGGGTCGCCCGGGCGCACGGCGGCGACGTGACGGTCGGGGACGTGCCGGGCGGCTGCCGGTTCGAGCTGCGGGTGCCGGTCGCCGGCCCGCGGGACGGCGACCGGACCGGGTAGCAGCCGGTCACCGGCTCGGGCCCGCGGCTCAGGCCACCGTCAGCGGCGCCGCCCCGAAACCGACCGAGAACCGCTTGCACCAGATGACGAGGCTCGCGAACTCCGAGACATCGGTACCGGCCGGCACCGGGTACGTGAGCGCCCCGCGGTTGCCGCGCAGCGGCCCGAGCTCGAGCCAGCGGCCGGACTCGGCGTCCTCGACGTCCGCCACGGTCCGCGCGGAGAGCCACACCCGCAGGTCGGGGCCGTCGGAGGTCGCGAGGTCCTCGATCCGGACGGCGTGCCCGCCGTCCGGGAGCGCGACGAGCGTGACCCGGCCGGTCGTCTCGTGGGCGAGGGAGTCGAGGTCACCGGCCGCGACGACCTGCGGCCCGGCCGCGGACGGCGACCCCGAGGCCCTTGTGGCGGGCGCCGGGGCCCCTGCGGTCGGCGTCCCGGCCGGCGCGGGCACAGCGCCGGGCGCGGCCTCGGCCACGACGGTCGTCGTCCACAGCCGCCAGGGCTGGAACACCCAGGCCGCGACCCCGGCACCGGCGAGGACCACCGCCACGACGAGCAGCGAGGCGACGAGCCTGCGCGGCCGCCGCTCCACGGATCCAGGTGCAGGGGCGGTCGAAAGGTCGTCCACGGTGCGGCCTCCTGGTGATCGCGTCGTCGCGGCGGGTCACCGCTGACCCCTTCGCCAGTCTCGGTGGCCCGCGGAGGGCATCGCGTTACACGACTCTTACGCCGCTCGCACTTCGGAGATCATGAAAATTCTGGACATAACGGCACAGGCGGGTAACGACGAGGCATCTGTCCGGTGGCTGGGCGAGATATCGTGCTCCTCACGCCTGCAGCAGCGGGCGCGCCGGATGCGCCCGGCCAGACTGCCGCCCGACATAGTCGAGAGTGCCGCCCGGACAGCGCGAGGGCGCACCAGCCGAAGGAGTGCCGTGGCCACGCCCGACCTCAAGGCGGGATTCCTGCACGACGGGAACTGGGCGCGTGCCGGAGCAGGTGCCGTGCACCTGTACACCGCGAGCGGGAGCGCCCTCGCCCTGCTCATCGTGCTCGCCGCCTTCGCCGGGGACGCGATCACCGCGCTGTGGCTCGGTCTCGTGACGCTCATCGTCGACGGCACCGACGGCATGCTCGCCCGCCGGATGCGCGTCAAGGAGCGCATCCCGTGGTTCGACGGCGCCCGGCTCGACGACATCGTCGACTACCTGACCTACGCGTTCGCGCCGATGCTCCTGCTCTGGAGCGGCGGCTACCTGCCCGAGGGGGCATTCGGCACGGCGCTGGCGACGATCCCGCTCCTCGCCTCGAGCTACCAGTTCTGCCGGGTCGACGCGAAGACCGACGACCACTTCTTCCTGGGCTTCCCGAGCTACTGGAACGTGGTCGCGTTCTACGTGATCATCGCCGACCTCAGCCCGGCCACGGTGACGGCGATCCTGCTCGTCTGCAGCGCGCTCGTCTTCGTGCCGATCTGCTACATCTACCCGTCGCGGACGGCGGCCTTCCGGCGCACCAACCTCGCGTTCACCGCGGGCTGGCTCGTGCTCTACGCCGTCCTCCTCACGCAGATGCCGAACCCGAACCCGATCGTCGTCGGGGCCTCGTTGGCGTACCTCGTGTACTACCTCGCCATGAGCCTGCACCTGACGGTGACCCGTCGCCGTACGGCCGCTCTCGGGGTCACCCCGATGGCACCCGCGGCCGCCGGGGAACACTGACAGGTCGCTGGGTCCCGGCTGGGAGCATGCCGGGTCGGGGAACGCGCTGCGTCGCGGGGACGTAACCTCAGGTGTGGCTCTCGGACTGCTCTGCGCCCTCGCGGCCGCCCTCGCGTTCGGCGTCGGCGCGCTCCTCCAGGCCGTCTCGGCGCGCCGGGAGCAGACCACGGCGGGCGTCGACTTCCGGCTGCTCGTCCGGCTGCTGCGGCACCCGGTCTACATCGGCGCGGTCGTGCTCTACCTCGGCGGCTTCGTCCTGCACCTCGTCGCCCTGCGCACGGCCCCGCTCTTCCTCGCCCAGGCGGTGATCTCGTCGTCGGTCGCCGTGACCGCCGTGCTCGCCGCCCGCACCGTGGGCGCGCCCTTCGGCCGCGTCGAGCAGGTCGCCGTGGTCGCGGTCTGCTCCGGCCTGTTCGTGCTCGCCGTCGCCGCCGAGTCGCACGGCACGGTGACGACGACGACCGGCGAGCGGGCGCTGCTGCTCCTCGCCGCCGGTCTGGTCGTCGTCCTCGGCCAGGTCGTCGGGCGGATCCACACCGAGTGGGCCGCCGTCGGTCTCAGCCTGCTCTCCGGCTGCGGCTACGCGGTCGTCGCGCTCGCCGGCCGGGTCGTGCCGGACCTGTCCGTCGGCACCCTCGTGACCGACCCCGCGACGTACGCCCTCGTCATCGCGGGTGTCACCGCGTTCCTGCTCTACTCGACGGCGCTCCAGCGCGCCGGGGTGCTCGCGACGACGTCCGCCCTCATCGTCACCCAGACCGCCGTGCCGGCCGTCGTCGGCGTCGTGTGGCTCGGCGACAGCGTCGACGCCGGCTGGGGGGTCGCGGCGGTCGCCGCGTTCGGCGTCGCCATCGCGGGGGTCGTCGCCCTCTCGCAGCGGGACAGCCTCGCCGAGCTGCCGCCGGCGGAGCCGCTGCCCGCCTGACGCCTCGCCGCAGGACCCGCCGTTCGGCCGGGACGGCGGTCCTCGCGATCGGGGCGGTGCTGTGGCAGCGTGATCCCGGCGCCGCACGTGCGGCGCACCCGCCGGACGCGGACGCGTGACGGGGGAACCGGCAGACGACGAAGGAGTCGACCGTGGCAGTACAGGTCAACCTCGACAAGGCACTGGACAAGGCGTACGAGGGCAAGTCCCTCGCGGAGATCCTCGACGCGCCCGTGGCGGCCCTCGCCGGCGTCAGCGACTCGGACGCCGAGCACCTCGCCGCCGCGTTCGGCATCAAGACGGTCCGCGACCTGGGCAGCAACAAGTACTTCGCGGTCGCGGGCGTCCTCGTCGCGCTGTCGAAGCACGCCGACTGACGCGACGTCGGCGCACGCGCCGACGCACGCACCGGGGCGTCCCGGGCCGGGCTCCTGCTCGTGCCCGGGGCGCCTCGCGCGTAAGGTCTGGCCCGGGTCCAGCTGTGGAGGGACGATGACGGTCAACTTCCTGTCGACGATCACCGGGTCGTTCGCGACGCCGTGCGCCGAGAACCCGACGGTCGCGATGGTCGAGGCGGCCTACGCCCACCACGGCATCGACGCCCGGTACGTCAACTGCGACGTGCAGCCCGAGGCCCTCGGGGACGCCGTGCGCGGCGCCCGGGCCATGGGCTGGGCGGGCTTCAACTGCTCGTTGCCGCACAAGGTCGCCGTCATCGAGCACCTCGACGGCCTCGGCGGGTCCGCCGCGATCATCGGCGCGGTGAACTGCGCCGTCCGGCAGCCCGACGGCTCGTACCTCGGCGAGAACACCGACGGCAAGGGCTTCCTCGCGTCGCTGCTCACCGTCGCCGACCCGGTCGGCGCGCACGTCGTCGTCTTCGGCGCCGGCGGCGCCGCCCGAGCGGTCGCGGTCGAGACGGCGCTCGCGGGCGCCTCGCGGGTCACCGTCGTCAACCGCTCCGCCGGTCGCGGCGCCGAGCTCGCGGCGCTCGTCGCGGCGAAGACGCCCGCGGCGTCCGACCCCGTCGTCTGGGACTCGACCTACCGGGTGCCGGACGACGCGACGATCGTCGTCAACACGACGTCCATCGGCCTCTACCCGGACGTCGAGGGCCGGGTCGACGTGGACCTGGACTCTCTGCACGCGGGCCTCGTCGTCGCCGACGTCATCCCGAACCCGCCGCGCACCCTGTTCGTCCGCCAGGCCGAGGAGCGGGGCTGCACGGTGCTCGACGGGCTGGGGATGCTCGTCAACCAGGGCGTCATCAGCATCAAGCACTGGACCGGCGTCGACGTCGACCCCGCCGTGATGCGGGCCCGGATCGGCGAGATCTTCGGCGTCTGAGCCGGTGGCCGGGATCCGTGCCGGTCTCGACGTCGTCGTCACGGGCACGGACGACGTCCACGCGCTGCTGCGTGCCCTCGCCGCCCCGCGGCTCGGGACGACACCGGACGCCGTCCGGCTGGGCCGCGACCCGTGCCCGGCGTGCGGCGGCCCGCACGGCAGGCCGGTGCTCCTGGACGCCCCGGACGTCCACGTGAGCGTCGCGACGGCGGGCGGCGTCGGCGCTGCCGTGGTGAGCGTCGACGGTCCGGTCGGCATCGACGTCGAGGCACTCGCCGGGACGGCGTTCCCCGGCTTCCCGGTCGTCGCCCTGCACCCGGGCGAACGATCCGGCCCGGCCGCCGCGAGCCCCGCCGGCCGGGCCCGGACCTGGGTCCGCAAGGAGGCCGTCCTCAAGGCGGCCGGGGTCGGGCTGCTCGTCGAGCCGTCGTCCGTCGTCGTCTCCGCACCGGACGCCGCGCCGGTGCTCGTCGACTGGCCGCGCCACCCGCTGCGCGTGACCGTCGCTGCCTACCTGCCGCTGCCCGACCCGGCGGCCGTGCATCTGCTGGACCTCGAGGCGCCGACCGGGTACGCCGCCGCGGTCGCGGTCGTCAGCCGGTGGGCGGGGCCGGCAGCCGGGGCAGCTTCGGGGACCGCAGCCACGCGGTGAACAGCGCGCCGAGCGGCTCCGGGGTCCAGGCCTGCGCGTGCGCCTCGAAGCCGGCGGTCGTCACCGTGCCGTGCCGGTGCTCGGTCGTCCAGGCCCGGAGCATCGGGCCGAACGCCGCGTCGCCCATCGTCAGCCGCAGCGCGTGCACGGCGAGCGCCCCGCGCTTGTAGAGCCGGTCGTCGAACATGAGGTCCGGGCCCGGGTCGGCGATGACGAGGTCCTGCGGGAGCCCGGACAGCCGCTGCCAGGCCTTGCGGGCCAGGGCGTCCGCGGTCTCGCGACCCTTCTCCTGGGACCACAGCCACTCGGCGTACGCCGCGAAGCCCTCGTGGAGCCAGATGTCCTGCCAGCGCCCGAGCGTGAGGCTGTTGCCGAACCACTGGTGCGCGAGCTCGTGGGCGACGAGCCGCTCGCTGCCGCGCCGGCCGTCGACGTGGTTGGCGCCGAAGATCGACAGACCCTGCGCCTCGAGCGGGATCTCGAGCGCCTCGTCGGTGACGACAACGGTGTACGCCTCGAACGGGTACGGGCCGAAGACCCGCTCGAACAGCCGCACCATGGCGGCCTGCGGCGCGAAGTCGTGGTCGAACGCCGCGAGCAGCCGGGGCGGCACCGCGGCGCGCTGCCGGACCGGCCCCATCGCGGTGTCGACGAGCCGGTACCGGCCGACCTGCACCGTCGCGAGGTAGGTCGCCATCGGCTCCGGCGACTCGTAGACCCAGGTCGTCCGGCTGGCGCCGGCGCGCCGGTCGACGAGCGAGCCGTTGCACACGACCGTGTAGAGCGACTCCGTCGTCACGGTGAAGCGGTAGCTCGCCTTGTCGCCCGGGTGGTCGTTGCAGGCCAGCCAGGACGGCGCGCCGTCCGGCTGGCTCGCGACGATGACGCCGTCGCTCAGCTCCTCCCAGCCGACCTCGCCCCAGGGCCCGTCGAGCGGTGCCGGGGAGCCGCTGTACCGCACGGACAGGGTCAGGGCGGTGTCGGCCGGTGCCTGCCTCGGCAGCGTGACGACGAGCTTGCGGCCGCGGTGCGCGTACCGGGCCGGCCGGCCGTCGACGAGCACCTTGACGACCCGCAGGCCGGCGAGGTCGACGTGCAGGCGGGACGTCGCGCGCCGGGTCAGCACGGAGAGCGCCACCGTCGCGTCGAGCCGGTTGCTCGCGACCCGGTAATCGAGGTCGATGTCGTACCGGAGCACCCGGTAGGCGTCGTCGCCGCTCTTGGGGCGATAGGGGTCCCCGGCGGAGCCCTCGGCGGGCGCGCGACCCGTCGATCGTCGGTTCGTCATCACGGGCGACCCTATGCGCCCGCGGCCGGGGCCGCCCCGGCGGTCGGCCCGGGGGTCGGCCCGGGGGTCGGCTCCTCGACCCGGACGGCGGGCCCGGTGGCCCGCGGGGCGTCGTCCGGCCAGAAGACGATCGGGTTGCCGCGCCACCGGGTCTGGGCGGGCACCTCCTCGCCGCGCAGGACGAGCGAGGCGGGTCCGACGGTCGACGACGTGCCGATCGTCGCCGCGGGCAGGACGACGCCGTGCGGCCCCAGGGTGGCGCCGGGCTCGAGGGTCACGTGGTCCATCGAGAGGATCCGGTCGTGGAAGAGGTGGGTCTGGACGACGCACCCGCGGTTGACGGTCGCGCCGTCCCCGAGCGTCACGAGGTCGGCCTCGGGCAGCCAGTACGACTCGCACCAGACGCCGCGACCGATCCGCGAGCCCATCGAGCGCAGCCACCAGACCATCGCCGGGGTGCCCGCGGCCGAGCGCAGGAAGAACGGCGCCGCGAGCATCTCGGTGAAGGTGTCGGCGAGCTCGTTGCGCCAGACGAACGAGCTCCACAGCGGGTACTCGACGGCCCGGATCCGGCCCACGAGAAGCCACTTCGCGAGCGACGTCACGACCGCGGCGGCGACGGCCGCGGCGAGCAGCACCGGGCCGGCGAGCAGCGCGGCGGCCCACCAGCCCCAGGTGACGACGGCGGCCTGGAGCACGACGAGCACGCCCGCCGCGAGCGTCACCGAGGCCAGCGTCGGCACGATCCGCAGCGCCTCCACGGTGCCGCGGGCCACCTTGAGCCGGGTCGCCGGCGCATAGGTGCGGCTCGTGTCGGTCTCCTGCGCGGCGCGGCGCATCTGCACCGGCGGGCTGCCGACCCACGACGTGCCCCGCTTGGCCCGCTTGGGCGCTGCGGAGAGCACCGCGACGAGCGAGTCCTTGGGCACCTTGCGGCCGGGCGCCGTCATCCCGGAGTTGCCGAGGAAGGCCCGCTTGCCGACCTTGGCGCGGGCGATCCGCATCCATCCGCCGGAGAGCTCGTAGGAGCCGACCATCGTGTCGTCCGCGAGGAAGGCGTGCTCGCCGACCGACGTGAGGCTCGGCAGCATGACGACCGTCGAGGCCTCGACCCCGCGGCCGACCTTCGCGCCGAGGATCCGGAGCCAGACCGGGGTGAACAGCCCGGCGTACAGCGGGAACAGCCAGGTGCGGGCCTCGTCCATGAGCCGCTCGACGCCCCAGGCCTGCCAGCCGACCCGGCTGCGGACGGCGTGGTGGCCGGTCGTCAGGCGGACCGACAGCAGCCGGACGGCGACCGCGACGACGACGGCGTACGTCGTGAAGGCGGCGAGGCCGGCGAGCGGGGACCAGAGCAGCACCGTGCGGGCGGCCTCCGCACCGGACATGAGCACAGGGTCGAGCCGCGGCGCGAGCACGAGCAGCCCGGCACCCGCGGCGAGCAGCGGCAGCCCGGCGAACGCGGCCGCTCCGAGCCCGAAGACGGGCACCCAGCGCAGCCCGCGCGGCGGCCGCCCGGTCGGGGCGTCGTGCCGCGCCGGGCCGTCGAACTCGGCCGGGGAGCCGGCCCAGCGCTCGCCGGGCGGCACGGAGCCGAGCACCGCCGAGCCCGGGGCGAGCTGGGCGCCCTGGCCGAGCCGGGCACCCGGGCCGAGCGTGCTCCGGGCGCCGACCGACGCGCCGGCCCCGACCCGGACCCGGCCCACGACGAGCACGTCGCCGTCGACCCAGTGCCCGGACAGGTCCACCTCGGGCTCGACCGAGCAGCCCTTCCCGAGGGTCAGCAGGCCGGTGACGGGCGGCAGGGCGTGCAGGTCGACGTCCTTGGCGACGGACGCCCCGAGCAGCCGCGCGTAGTGCACGACCCACGGCGCGCAGAGCAGCCCGTCGGCGCCGACCGCCGACGCCCAGGCCTCGGCGAACCAGATCCGCAGGTGCACCCGGCCGCCGCGCGGGTAGTTGCCGGGCCGGACGCCGCGGGTGACGACCCGGGCCATGGCGCCGGCGAGGAGGAACCGGCCGGGCGGGGAGACGAGGACGAGCCAACCGAGGGCGACCCACCACCAGGAGACGTGCTGCGCCCATCCGGGAGCCGTGAAGATCAGGGCCCGTGTCCCGTCGTCCGGGCGCCAGAGGTCGAGTTCCACGAGGAGGTTCACGGCGACGGCGAGCCACAGCAGCCAGCGCAGCCCGGTCACGGCCGCGAGCGGCACCCCGAGCACGGTCTGTGCGACGCGCATCTGCCACCGGACCGGCTTGACGACGCGGTCCGTCGAGCTCACCGACGGGGTGAACTCCTCGAGGGTGTCGGCGAGCGTACCGAGCCGCGGGTTCTCGTAGACGTCGGCGACCGTGACCTCGGGGTACCGGGTCCGCAGCACCGAGACGAGCTGGGCCGCGGCGAGGCTGCCGCCGCCGTGGGCGAAGAAGTCGTCGTCGAGGCCGGCGATGCTCGCGCCGAGGATCCGGGCCCACTGCTCGGCCTCCCAGGCCGCGGTACCGGTGAGGTGGGACGCCACCGCAGGCTCCGACGTCATGCCCTCGAGCGGCCACGGCAGGGCGTCCCGGTCGACCTTGCCCGACGTGCGGGTCGGGATCGTGCCGACGACGGCGAGCCGCGGGACGAGCGCGGCGGGCAGGCTCTCACGCAGCCGGGCGGTCGCGGCGGCGACGTCGAAACCGGGTGCCGCGCCGTCCGTCCCGGGTTCGGTCCCGACGTCCGCGCCGTCCCCGGCCCCGTTCCCCGCCCCGGCGGGCTCGTCGGTCGCGAGCGCGACGTACCCGACGAGGATCTGGTTGCCGGCGGCGGTCTTCCGGACGGCGGCGGCCGCCCCGGCGACGCCGGGCAGCGCCTGGAGGGCCGCGTCCACCTCGCCGAGCTCGATCCGCCGGCCGCCGAGCTTGACCTGGTCGTCGGCGCGGCCCTGGAAGAGCAGCCCGGCCCGGTCGAGGGTCACGAGGTCGCCGCTGCGGTAGGCGCGGTCCCAGCCGAGCGTCGGCATCGGCGCGTACTTCTCGGCGTCCTTCGCCGGGTCGAGGTAGCGCGCCAGGCCCACGCCGCCGATGACCAGCTCGCCGACCTCGCCCTCGGCGACGCGGGCGCCGTCCTTGTCGACGACCGCAAGGTCCCAGCCGTCGAGCGGCAGGCCGATCCGGACCGGGCCGGTGCCGTCGAGGGTGGCTCCGCACGCGACGACGGTCGCCTCGGTGGGGCCGTAGGTGTTCCACACCTCGCGGCCGGGGACGACGACCCGGGCGGCGAGGTCCGGCGGGCAGGCCTCGCCGCCGAAGATGAGCAGCCGGACGGCGTCCAGCGCCTCCGCCGGCCACAGCGACGCGAGCGTCGGCACCGTCGAGACGACGCTGACCCGCTGCTTGACGAGCCACGGGCCGAGGTCCATGCCGCTGCGGACGAGGGCGCGCGGCGCCGGGACGAGGCACGCGCCGTACCGCCAGGCGAGCCACATCTCCTCGCACGAGGCGTCGAAGGCGACGGACAGCCCCGCGAGCACCCGGTCGCCGGGGCCGAGCGGGCGGTCCTGGAGGAACATCCGGGCCTCGGCGTCGACGAAGGCCGCGGCGTTGCGGTGCGTCACGGCGACGCCCTTCGGGGTGCCCGTCGACCCGGAGGTGAAGATGATCCACGCGTCGTCGTCCGGCGTGGGGTCGGTGGCAGCGCCCTCGGGCTCCGAACCTGCCGCGGGCCGTGCCGTCCGGGCCTTGCGCCGGCGGACGACGAGGCCCTCGTCCGCGGTGAGCACCGCGGCGACGTCCGCCTCGCGGAAGACGAGGTGGGCCCGCTCGTCGGGGTCGTCGAGGTCGACGGGGACGTAGGCGGCGCCGGCGGACAGGACCGCGAGGATCGAGGTGTAGAGCGCGTGGGTGCCCGACGGCATCCGGACGCCGACCCGGTCGCCGCGCGAGATGCCGGCCGCGCGCAGCCCGTCGGCGGTCGCCCGGACCGCGGCGGCCAGGCCCGCGTACGTGAGCACCGACGTGCCGTCGTCCATCGCGGGAGCGCCCGGGTGCCGGGCGACGGTCTCGCGGAAGACGTCGACGAGGGTGCGCTCCGGCGGGGCGAGGGCCCCTCGCAGGAACGGGTCGTCCGCTCCGGTCACGTCGACCACCGGTCACCTCCGTGCGGCGTGCGGCGGGACGTCCCCGGGCGGGGTGCGCCGTCCGGCCCCGACCGTGACCATCCTCCTGGTCCGGGGGCAGGTCCCGCCAGGATGACCGCGTGTCGGACGTGCCGCCCGGCGCACGGACGGGAGCGCTCCCAGCAGGACCGGGTAGCGTGCCACCTGGACCGGTACAGGATGGTCGCCGCGACGGGTGACCTGCACGACCGACACGACCGCTGGAGGCACGTATGGGAATGACGTTCCCGGAGGGGTTCCTGTGGGGCGCGGCGACCGCGTCCTACCAGATCGAGGGGGCGGCGACCGAGGACGGCCGCGGCCCGTCGATCTGGGACACCTTCTCCCACACCCCCGGGCTGACCCTGGACGGCGCGACCGGTGACGTCGCGTGCGACCACTACCACCGGGTCGACGCCGACGTCGCGCTCATGGCCGGCCTCGGGCTGCAGGGCTACCGCTTCTCGGTCGCCTGGCCGCGCATCGTGCCGACCGGCTCGGGCGCGGTGAACCAGGCCGGGCTCGACTTCTACTCCCGGCTCGTCGACGCGTTGCTGGACAAGGGGATCCGGCCGATCGCGACGCTCTACCACTGGGACCTCCCGCAGCCCCTCGAGGACGCCGGCGGCTGGCCCGAGCGGGAGACCGCCTACCGGTTCGCCGAGTACGCGTCGGTGCTCGCCGGCGCGCTCGGTGACCGGGTCCACACCTGGACGACGCTCAACGAGCCGTGGTGCACGGCGTACCTCGGCTACGGCTCGGGTGTGCACGCGCCCGGCCGCCGGGAGCCGGCGGCCGCGCTCGCCGCCGCGCACCACCTCAACCTCGGGCACGGTCTCGCCGTCCAGGCGATCCGCGGCGTCCTCGGCGACGCCGCACGCTGCTCGGTGACCCTCAACCTCCACGAGGTCCGCCCGGCCGACCCCGCGAGCGCCGCCGACGTCGAGGCGGCGGCCCGGATCGACCGCGTCGGCAACCAGGTCTTCCTCGGTCCGATGCTCGACGGTGCCTACCCGGCCGCGCTGCTCGCGGACACGGCGTCCGTCACCGACTGGTCCTTCGTCCGTGACGGCGACGAGAAGACCGCCGCCCAGCGCCTCGACGTCCTCGGCGTGAACTACTACACGCCGACCGTCGTCCAGGCCTGGGACGGCGTCGGGCCGCGGGTCCAGGCCGACGGCCACGGCGACTCGGAGGCGTCCCCGTGGGTCGGCAGCGAGGACGTCGACTTCGTCGACCAGGGCCCGCCCTACACGACGATGGGCTGGAGCATCGACCCCTCGGGGCTGGAGGACCTGCTGGTCCGCCTGCACCGGCGCGCCCCCGGGCTGCCGCTCATGATCACCGAGAACGGTGCGGCGTTCCCCGACGTCGTCAGCGCGGACGGCGCCGTCCACGACGCCGACCGGACCGCCTACCTCGACGGCCACATCAACGCCGTCGGCCGGGCGATCGAGCGCGGCGCCGACGTCCGCGGCTACCTCGCGTGGTCCCTCATGGACAACTTCGAGTGGGCCCGCGGCTACGACCAGCGCTTCGGGATCGTCCGCGTCGACTACGACACCCTCGAGCGCACCCCGAAGGACAGTGCGCTCTGGTACCGCGACGTCATCGCCCGGCACGGTACGCCGTGACGCGGTCGTAGGGTTCCCGCTCAGTAGAAGCCGTGGCGGGCCAACGGTTCCACGAGCTGGTGCTCCTCGTACGAGAGGTGGCTCAGCAGGGTGTCCGAGAGCAGGTCTACGGCCTCCCGGAGAGGCGCCGTGCCCGCGCTGCCCGGCGCGACGAAGGCGACGAGGGCCTGGTCGACCCGTTCGAGGACGCCGTGGATCGCGAGGTGCTCCTCGGCGAGCCGGTCGAGCACGGGCGTGAGGCGGGGCTCGGCGCGGCGCAGGTGCGGGAAGACGCTCTCGTCCTCGAGCGTGTGGTGGACCGTGACGACACGGCAGTACGACGCGCAGTAGGCGCCGACCGTCCAGCTGTTCTGCCGCATGGTCATCGCGTTGATGTGCGACCGGGCGGTGCCGGCGTCCAGGGTGCCGGCGGCGACCTGCTCGACGAGGCCCTGCACCTGGCGCAGCTCGCTGCGCAGGTGGTCGTGGACGTCGACGAGGTGCTGCCCGGCGGCCTGCTCGTGGGCGGTGTAGGGGCGGGCCGGGTCGGGCGGCGCGACGACGGGCCGGGTCGCCTCGTCCCAGGGCCGGACGGCGCTGCGCCGGGTCCCGTCGTCCGGGGTCGGGGTGACCGCGAGCCCGGCGGGCCAGACCGGGGCGCCGGTGGCGACGTCGACGTGGGCCGGTTCCACCGGCCCGCCGAGGTCGACCGGCCCGGTGGTGGCCGGCTGCTGCGCCCTGGTGCGCTCGGCGGCGACGATCTCGCGGACGGCGGGCACCACCTCGGCGGCGAACCGCTGGATGTCGTCGGCGTCGTCGCTGCCGAGGACGAAGCCGCTCATCCCCTGCGTGAGCGTGAGGTCGGCGAGCTCCTCCGCCCACTGCTCGGCCGGCCCGGAGAGGAACCCGTTGCCCTGCACCGTGAACCGGCCGTGCACGTTGTAGAGCCGCCGGACGTCCTGGGCCCCGCGGCCGGCCGCCTCCGCCGCCTCGTCGATGCGGGCGTTCATCGCTGCGAGCGTGTCGGGAGCGGCGTAGCCGAGGCTCGGCCACCAGCCGTCGGCGAGCCGTCCGGTCACCGCGAGCATCCGCGGCTTGTACGCGCCGAGCCAGATCCCGATCGGGTGCGCCGGCGCCGGGCCGGCCTTGGCCCCGACGACCGAGTAGTGCTCGCCGTCCACCCGGACCGCGCCGCCGTCCGCCCACAGTCCGCGGATGACGGCGATCCCCTCCTCGAGCGCCCCGACGGCCTCGCCGGGCGTGCGGCGGGGGCCGCCGTTCGCGGCGATGGCGTCCCAGAAGGCGCCCGTGCCCAGGCCCAGCTCGACCCGGCCGTTGCTCAGCAGGTCCAGGCTCGCCGCGGCCCGGGCGAGGACGGCGGGCGGGCGCAGCGGCAGGTTCGCGACGTTGGGGACGACGCGCACCGACTGGGTCGACGCCGCGATGACCGACAGCAGGGTCCAGGTCTCGAGGAACGTCGGCTGGTACGGGTGGTCCTGCACCGTCACGAGGTCGAGACCGACGGCGTCCGTGAGCCGGGCGAGGGCGACGACCCGCTCGGCCGCGGCGGCCTCCGGGGTGATGAAGGTGCCGAAGATCAGGTCGTGGCCGTAGTCGGGCATGGCGCCAGTGTCTCGGGTCGGCCGCACCCGTGCAGCGATGGGTGGATGCAGACGGGTGTCGGGGCGCCCGCATGCAGGCACCCACGGCTGCACGGCTGTGCAGAACAAAGCAGACGTGCTTGATTTGTCGCGAGGGCCCGTGTCACCCTCCTGGGGCGGCGACGGCGCCGCGGCGCAGGAGGTGCAGCGATGCTCGACGAGGTGCTCACCGACCTGCGCGCGGAGTGTGCCGACCTCGACGCGCTCGTCGCGGACCTCCCCGACGGGCCGACGGACGGCGCCGCGACCTGGCGGTCGGCCACCCCCGCCCCCGGCTGGACCGTCGCCCACCAGATCGCCCACCTCGCCTGGACCGACGAGATCGCCGCGCTCGCCGCGACCGACCCGGCCGCGTTCCTCGCGGCGGTGCAGGCGCTGCTCGCCTCCGGCGAGGCGCCCGAGCACGTCGTCGACCGCGAGGCCGAGACCGGCGCGGCAGCGTCCGGCGGTGCGCTGCTCACCCGCTGGCGCAGCGCCCGTGCAGCCCTCGACGCCGCGCTGCGGGCCGTGCCCGACGGCACGAAGCTGCCCTGGTTCGGGCCGCCGATGGCGGCGACCTCGATGGCGACGGCCCGCCTCATGGAGACCTGGGCGCACGGCCAGGACGTCGCCGACGCGCTCGGGGTCACCCGGGTGCCGACGGCGCGGCTGCGGCACGTGGCGCGCCTCGCCGTCCGGACGACGGGCTTCTCCTTCGCCGTGCACGGTCGCCCGCCCCCCGCCGACGAGATCCGGGTCGAGCTCACCGCACCGGACGGGGGCACGTGGGTGTTCGGCCCGCCGGACGCCGCGCAGCACGTCACCGGGCCGGCGCTCGACCTGTGCCTGCTCGCCGCCCGGCGCCGGCACCGCGCGGACACCGCGCTCGTCGCGACCGGCCCGGACGCCGACGCCTGGCTCGACGTCGCGCAGGCGTTCGCCGGCCCTCCGGGGGCCGGGCGGCCGGCGGGGGAGCGGGCGTGACCCGGCCCCCGCTGCGGATCGGCAACGCGTCCGGCTTCTACGGCGACCGGTTCTCCGCGGTGGCCGAGATGCTCTCCGGCGGCGACCTCGACGTCCTCACCGGCGACTACCTCGCCGAGCTGACCATGCTCATCCTCGGTCGGGACCGTGCGAAGGACCCGGCGACCGGGTATGCGAAGACGTTCCTGCGCCAGCTCGAGGGCACGCTCGGGACGGCGCTCGACCGAGGCGTGAAGATCGTCACCAACGCGGGCGGCGTCAACCCCGCCGGCCTCGCGGACGCCGTCCGGGCGCTCGCGGACCGGCTCGGGCTCGACGTGCGCGTCGCCCACGTCGAGGGCGACGACCTCCTGCCCCGCGCGGCCGCCCTCGGCCTCGACGCGGTGGGCCGGCACGGTGCGCAGCCGGTGGCCGCCAACGCCTACCTCGGCGGCTGGGGCATCGCGGCCTGCCTGGACGCCGGGGCCGACGTCGTCGTCACCGGCCGGGTCACCGACGCCTCGCTCGTCGTCGGGCCGGCCGCGGCGCACTTCGGCTGGCGCGCGGACGACCCGGCCTGCCTCGACGCGCTGGCCGGCGCCGTCGTCGCCGGGCACGTCGTCGAGTGCGGCGCCCAGGCGACCGGCGGCAACTACGCGCTCTTCGCCGACCTGCTCGCCGCGGGCACCGACCTCACCCGCCCCGGCTTCCCGCTCGTCGAGGTGCACGCCGACGGCAGCAGCGTCGTCACGAAGCACCCCGGCACCGGCGGTGCGGTGACCGTCGGAACCGTGACGGCCCAGCTGCTCTACGAGGTCGCCGGCCCCCGCTACCCCGGCCCCGACGTCGTGACCCGGCTCGACACCGTGCACCTCGTGCAGGAGGGCCCCGACCGGGTGCGGATCGAGGGCGTCCGCGGCGAACGGCCGCCCGCGACCCTCAAGGCCGGGCTCGCCGGCCTCGGCGGGTTCCGCAACGAGGTGACCTTCGTGCTCACGGGTCTCGACGTCGAGGCCAAGGCGACGCTCGCGCGGGCCCAGCTCGAGCACGCCCTCGCGGCGCTGCCCCGCTCGCCGCGCGAGGTCCGGTGGACGCTCGCCCGCACCGACCACCCGGACGCCGCGACCCAGGAGGAGGCGAGCGCCTTCCTGCGCTGCGCCGTCAAGGACGGCGACCCGAAGGTCGTCGGCCGGGCGTTCTCCGCGGCCGCCGTCGAGCTGGCCCTGGCCGGCTACCCGGGCTTCCACCTCACCGCCCCGCCCGGGGACGCGAGCCCGTACGGCGTCTTCACCGCCGCCGCCGTCGACGCCGCGGACGTCGAGCAGGTCGCTGTGCTGCCGGACGGCGTCCGGGTCGTCGTCCCGCCGAACCCGTTGCGCGAGAGCGCGTCCACGGCCCCGGACGACGCCCTCGCCGCCCCGGCACCGGACCTGCCGGCGGGCTGCGCGCCGGGTGCTCCGACCCGCCGCGCCCCGCTGGGCACCGTCGTCGGCGCCCGTTCCGGGGACAAGGGCGGCAGCGCCAACGTCGGCGTCTGGGCCCGGACGCCCGACGTCTGGCCGTGGCTCGAGCGCAGCCTCACCGTCGAGACGTTCCGGGCCCTGCTGCCCGAGACCGCCGACCTGCCGGTCACCCGGTCGGTGCTCGCGAACCTGCGGGCGGTGAACTTCGTCGTCGAGGGGGTCCTCGGCGAAGGGGTGGCCGCCCAGCACCGCTTCGACCCGCAGGCCAAGGGGCTGGCCGAGTGGCTGCGCTCCCGCGTCGTCGACATCCCGGAGGCGCTGCTGTGACCGCTCTGAGGAGCACGTTCGACCCGCGCTCGGCGGACGCCGTCGCGAACCGGGAGACGATGCTCGCCCGGCTCGCGGAGGTCGAGGCGCAGCACGCGGCGGCCGTCGCGGGCGGCGGCGAGAAGGCCGTCGCCCGGCACCGGGCCCGCGGCAAGCTCCTGGCGCGCGAACGCATCGAGCTGCTCCTCGACCGCGACTCCCCGTTCCTCGAGCTGTCCCCGCTCGCCGCGTGGGGCAGCGACTTCACGGTCGGCGCGAGCGTCGTCACCGGGATCGGGGTCGTCGAGGGCGTCGAGTGCGTCGTCGTCGCGAGCGACCCCACGGTCAAGGGCGGGACGACGAACCCGTGGACCGCCGCGAAGACCTACCGGGCGCTCGACATCGCCGCGAAGAACCGGCTGCCGCTGGTCAACCTCGTCGAGTCCGGCGGCGCCGACCTGCCGACCCAGAAGGAGATCTTCATCCCCGGCGGACGGATCTTCCGGGACATCACGCGGCTGTCCGCGGCCGGGATCCCGACGATCGCCATCGTCTTCGGCAACTCCACGGCCGGCGGGGCCTACCTGCCCGGGATGAGCGACCACGTCGTCATGATCCGCGAGCAGTCGAAGGTGTTCCTCGGCGGGCCGCCGCTGGTGAAGATGGCCACGGGCGAGGAGTCGGACGACGAGTCGCTCGGCGGGGCGGAGATGCACGCCCGCCGCTCCGGGCTCGCCGACCACCTCGCCGACGACGAGCACGACGCGATCCGGATCGGCCGCCGGATCGTCGCCCGGCTCAACCACCGCAAGGCCGGCCCGGCCCCGGCACCGGTCTACGCGGGGCCCCGCCACGACCCGGACGACCTGCTCGGGATCGTCCCCGGCGACCTGCGCTCCCCGTTCGACCCCCGCGAGGTCGTCGCCCGGGTCGTCGACGGCTCGGACCTCGACGAGTTCAAGCCGCTCTACGGCACGAGCCTCGTCACCGGCTGGGCCAGCGTCCACGGCTACCCGGTCGGGGTGCTCGCCAACGCGCGCGGCGTGCTCTTCAGCGAGGAGTCGCAGAAGGCGGCGCAGTTCATCCAGCTCGCCAACGCTGCCGACACCCCGCTCGTCTTCCTCCACAACACGACCGGCTACATGGTCGGCGCGGCCTACGAGCAGGGCGGCATCATCAAGCACGGCTCGATGATGATCAACGCCGTCTCCAACTCGACCGTGCCGCACCTCTCGGTGCTCATGGGCGCCTCGTACGGCGCCGGGCACTACGGGATGTGCGGGCGGGCCTACGACCCCCGATTCCTCTTCACCTGGCCGTCGGCCCGCTCGGCGGTCATGGGGCCGGCCCAGCTCGCGGGGGTCCTGTCGATCGTCGCGCGCGCGTCGGCGCAGTCCCGCGGGCTGCCGTTCGACGAGGAGGCGGACGCCCACCTGCGGGCCGCCGTCGAGCGCCAGGTCGAGGCCGAGTCGCTCCCGATGTTCCTGTCCGGGCGGGTCTACGACGACGGCGTCATCGACCCGCGGGACACCCGGACCGTCCTCGGGCTCGCCCTGTCCGCAGCGCACAGCGCGCCCGTCGCGGGAGCCCGCGGCTACGGCGTCTTCAGGATGTGAGGGCGTGATGGTTCCCATACCGCGCAAGACCTTCCGGCCGATCACGTCGGTCCTCGTCGCGAACCGCGGCGAGATCGCCCGCCGGGTCTTCGCGACCTGCCGCGCCCTGGGGATCGGCACGGTCGCGGTCTTCTCCGACGCCGACACCGGTGCGCCTTTCGTCGCCGAGGCGGACGCCGCCGTCCGGCTCCCCGGCACGTCCGCCGCCGACACCTACCTGCGCGGGGACCTCGTCGTCGAAGCCGCGCTGCGGGCCGGGGCGGACGCCGTCCACCCGGGGTACGGCTTCCTCTCGGAGAACGCCGACCTCGCCGCGGGCGTCGCCGCCGCCGGGCTCGTCTGGGTCGGCCCGCCGCCGGCCGCGATCAGCGCGATGGGCTCGAAGACCGCGGCGAAGAAGGCGATGGAGGCGGTCGGCGTCCCCGTGCTCGCCGACCTCGACCCCGCGACCGTCACGGCGGCCGACCTGCCCGTCCTCGTCAAGGCGTCGGCGGGCGGCGGCGGGCGCGGGATGCGCGTCGTCCGCCACCTCGCGGACCTGGCCGGCGCCGTGGAGAGCGCCGGCGCCGAGGCGCTCGCCGCGTTCGGTGACGGCAGCGTCTTCGTCGAGCCGTACGTCGAGCGCGGCCGGCACGTCGAGGTGCAGGTGCTCGCCGACACCCACGGCACCGTCTGGGCGCTCGGCGAGCGCGAGTGCTCGATCCAGCGCCGGCACCAGAAGATCGTCGAGGAGTCGCCGTCCCCGCTCGTCGACGCCGTGCCCGCGCTGCGGGAGCGGCTCCTCGACGCCGCGACGACGGCCGCCCGCGCGATCGGCTACGTCGGGGCCGGGACCGTCGAGTTCCTCGTGGACGGCGCGGGCACCGGCTCGGACGGCGTGCCGCGCTTCTTCTTCCTCGAGACGAACACCCGGCTGCAGGTCGAGCACCCGGTGACCGAGCTGCGGTACGGCCTCGACCTCGTCGCCGCCCAGCTCGCGGTCGCCGCGGGCCGCCCGCTCGACCCGGAGCCGCCCGCGCCGCGCGGCCACGCCGTCGAGGTGCGCCTCTACGCCGAGGACCCGGCCGCCGGCTGGGCGCCGCGCACCGGCACGCTCCACCGGTTCGAGGTCCCCGGCGTCGACGCCCGCTTCGCCGTGCCGGACCGGCCCGCCGACCGCGCGGTGCTCCGGCTCGACAGCGGCGTCGAGAGCGGCGGCACGGTCTCGCCGCACTACGACCCGATGCTCGCGAAGGTCATCGCCTGGGCCCCGCACCGCGAGGACGCCGTGGCCCGGCTGGCCACGGCCCTGGTCTCGGCCCGGGTCCACGGGGTCACGACGAACCGCGACCTGCTCGTCAACACGCTGCGGCACAGCGCCTTCGCCGCCGGCGACACCGACACCGGGTTCTTCGACCGGCACGACCTGGCCGTCCTCGCGGCACCGCTCGCCGGCCCGGACGCCGTCCGCTGGTCCGCGATCGCGGCGGCCCTGGCGACGGCGGCCGGACGACGGCGCGCGGCCCCGGTGCTCGGCGACCTGCCCGGCGGGTGGCGCAACGTCCTCGCGCACCCGCAGACGGCGGCGTTCGAGCACGCCGGGGAGCGGGTCGACGTCGCCTACCGGCTGGGCCGTGACGGCCTGCGGGCCGACGGGTCCGGCGACGTCGCGCTCGTCGCCGCGGACCCGGAGAGGGTCGTCCTCGACGTCGACGGTGTCCGCCGTACGTTCGACGTCGCCGCCCACGGCAGCGCCCCGCACGGCGAGGGCGACGCGGCCCTGGTGTGCGTCGACTCCCCGCTGGGCCCGGTCGCGCTGACCCCGTTCGCACGCTTCCCGCAGGCCGGGGCCGCAGCCGCCGCCGGCTCGTTGCTCGCGCCCATGCCCGGGACCGTGGTCCGGCTCGGACCCGCTGCCGGGCAACGGGTCGAGGCGGGTACCCCGCTCGTCTGGCTGGACGCCATGAAGATGGAGCACGTCCTCGCGGCCCCGGCCGCCGGGGTCGTCGCGCAGGTCCTGGTCGCCGTCGGCGACCAGGTCGAGGTCGGTGCGGTCCTCGCCGTCGTCAGTGACACGGCTGACACAGCTGACACAGCTGACGATGCGGCGGGCGCGGCCGGGAGCGAGGAGGAGCAGCGATGAGCTTCGTCGAGAGCCCCGAACGGGCCGCCCTGCGCGAGGTCGTCGGCGACCTCGGGCGGCGCTACGGCTTCGAGTACTTCCAGCGGGTCTCCCGGGCCGGGCGGCACGCCGACGAGCTGTGGGCCGAGGCCGGCAAGCTCGGTTTCCTCGGGGTGAACCTGCCCGCCGAGCACGGCGGCGGCGGGGCCGGGCTCTACGAGCTCTCCCTCGTCCTCGAGGAGCTCGGCGCCGTCGGCTGCGGCCTGCTCATGATGGTCGTGTCGCCGGCGATCTGCGGCACCGTCGTCGCGCGGTTCGGCACCGACGCGCAGAAGGCCCGCTGGCTGCCCGGTCTCGCCGACGGCAGCCGGGTCATGGCCTTCGGCATCACCGAGCCGGACGCCGGCTCCAACTCGCACAACATCACGACCGTCGCCCGGCGCGACGGCACGGGGGACGACGCGGGCTGGCTGCTCACGGGCCGCAAGGTCTACGTCTCGGGAGTCGACGCCGCCGACGACGTCATGATTGTGGCCCGCACCGAGGACGCGCGCACGGGCAGGCTCAGGCCGGCGCTGTTCGTCGTCCCGCGCACCACCCCCGGCTTCGAGCACCGCGCCATCGACATGGAGCTGCTCACCCCGGAGCGGCAGTTCGCGCTCTTCCTCGACGACGTCGCGCTGCCCGCCGACGCTCTCGTCGGGCACCCGGACGCCGGTCTCGCCCAGCTCTTCGCCGGCCTCAACCCGGAGCGGGTCATGGCTGCGGCCTACGCCCTCGGGACGGCCCGCTACGCGCTCGACAAGGCGGTCGCGTACGCGAAGGAGCGGCAGGTCTGGTCGGTGCCGATCGGTGCGCACCAAGGCATCTCGCACCCGCTCGCCCAGGTGAAGGTCGAGGTCGAGCTGGCCCGGCTCATGATGCAGAAGGCCGCGGCACTCGTCGACGAGGGGCACGAGGAGGCCGCCGGCGAGGCGGCGAACATGGCGAAGTACGCGGCCGGCGAGGCGGGTGCCCGGGCCGTCGACCAGGCGATCCAGACCCTCGGCGGCAACGGCCTGAGCCGGGAGTACGGTCTCGCCCCGTTGCTCACGATGTCCCGGGTCGGCAGGATCGCCCCGGTGAGCCGCGAGATGATCCTCAACTTCGTCGCGCAGAACAGTCTCGGGCTGCCGAGGTCCTACTGATGGGCACACCCATGGGCGGGCAGCCGGACGACGGCGAGGTCGTGCGGTACGCCGTCCGGGACGCCGTCGCCACCCTCACCCTGGACTCACCGGCCAACCGCAACGCGCTCTCCCGGGCGCTCGTCGCGGGGTTCGAGGCCGCGCTCGACCGGGCGGCCGCCGACCGCGACGTGCGGGCGGTCGTGCTCACCCACACGGGGACGACGTTCTGCGCCGGTGCCGACCTGCGCGAGGCGCTCGCAGACGGCGTCGAAGCCACAGCTGAGACGCTGCTGCGGCTGCTGCGCGGGCTCGTCGCCCACCGGTGCCCGGTCGTCGCGCTCGTCGACGGGCACGTCCGGGCCGGCGGGCTCGGCCTGGTCGGTGCCTGTGACGTCGTCGTCGCCGGCCCGAGGAGCACCTTCGCGTTCACCGAGTCCCGCCTCGGCCTCGCGCCCGCCGTCATCTCCGCTGTCACGACCCCGCGGATGACGAGCCGCGCGGCGGGCCGCTACTACCTCACGGGCGAGACGTTCGACGCCGCGCAGGCGCAGGCCGCGGGCCTCGTGACGGTCGCTGCCGACGACCCCGCGGCCGCCGTCGACGAGGTGCTCGCGGCGCTGCGGCTGTGCTCGCCGCAGGGCCTCACCGAGTCGAAGAAGGTCGCCGCGGCCGACGTCCTCGCCGCCCTCGACGCGACCGGCCCGGCCCTCGCCGCCCTGTCCGCGTCGCTGTTCGCCTCCGCCGAGGCCCGCGAGGGGATGACCGCCTTCGCCGAGCGCCGTCCGCCGTCCTGGGCCCGCTGACCGCACCGAAGGAGACCGTGATGACCACCTCCGACGCCATCGCCACCCCACGGCCGGGTCCGCGCCCGCGGCTCGTCAGCGACATCGTCCGGCACTGGGCGACGACGACGCCCGACGCCGAGGCGGTCGCGTACGAGGGCACCACATGGACCTGGGCGCAGTGGGACGACCGGGCCCGCCGCGTGTCCGGTGCGCTCGCCGCCGCCGGCATCGGCCGCGGCGACCGGGTGGCGTTCGTCGACAAGAACCACCCCGCGTGCCTGGAGGTGACGCTCGGCGCGAGCGCGGTGGGGGCCGCGAACGCCGTCGTCAACTGGCGGCTGGCACCCGACGAGCTCGTGTACGTCCTCGGGGACGCCGCCCCGCGCCTGCTGTTCGTCGGCGCCGACCTCGTGCCCGCCTGGGAGGCGGTCCATGAGCGGCTGCCCGGGATCACGACCGTGGTCGTCGTCGGGGGCGAGCAGGACACCTACGAGGCGTTCCTCGCCGCGGCCACGCCCGCCGACGCCGCGCCCGACGTGGAGCCGGACGACACCGCGCTCGTGCTGTACACCTCCGGCACGACCGGCTTCCCCAAGGGGGCGACGCTCACGCACCGCGGCCTCGTGGCGCACACCGTGGCCCTGCGCAGCGACTTCCCGATGGGCCCCGGCGACCGCAACCTCGTCGCGATGCCGCTCTTCCACGTCGGCGGCAGCTGCTACGCGCTCGTCGGGTTCGACGCCGGGGTCCCGACGACGGTCCTGCGCGAGGTGACCGGCCCGGGCCTCGTCGGGAGCTTCCTCGGCGGGTGCACGCACGCCTTCCTCGTGCCGGCCGTCATCGCCGGGCTCGTCCAGGCCGGCGCCCCTGCGCTCGGGGCGCTCGCACGACTGAAGATCCTCGGCTACGGGGCCTCCCCGGCACCGCTGCCGGTGCTGCGCGCCGCGATGGAGGCGTGCCCGGCCACCGACTTCCTCCAGGT
This sequence comes from Kineosporia sp. A_224, assembly GCF_002198655.1. Taxonomy (GTDB): domain Bacteria; phylum Actinomycetota; class Actinomycetes; order Actinomycetales; family Kineosporiaceae; genus R-H-3. The sequence goes on along the minus strand of NZ_MWLN01000225.1, from coordinate 13,328 downwards.
CTACGGGATGACCGAGCTGAGCGGTGTCGTGACCACGCTGAAGCCGGCGGCGCACCGGGACGCCGCCCGGCCCGAGCGGCTCGCGTCGGCGGGCACCCCGATCCCCGGGGTGGAGCTGCGGGTCGTCGACCCGGCGACCGGCGAGGACGTCCCGCCGGGCACCCCGGGCGAGCTGTGGTGGCGGACCGAGCAGCGGATGGGCGGTTACCTCAACAAGCCGGAGGCCACCGCCGAGACGATCACCCCGGACGGGTACGTCCGCAGCGGGGACGTCGGCCGGGTCGACGACGGCGGCTTCGTCTTCATCGAGGACCGGGTCAAGGACATGATCATCACCGGTGGCGAGAACGTCTACGGCCCGGAGGTCGAACGCGTCCTCGTCGAGCACCCGAGCATCGCCGAGGCGGTGGTGGTCGGTGTCCCCGACGACGTCTGGGGCGAGGCGGTCAAGGCGATCGTCGTCCCCGCCGAGGGGCACACCGTCGACGCCGCGCAGGTCGTCGCGTACGCCCGTGAGCACCTCGCCGGCTACAAGTGCCCGCGCAGCGTCGACGTCGTCGAGGCCTTCCCGCGCAACGCGACGGGCAAGATCCTCAAGAACGTGCTGCGCAGGCCCTACTGGGAGGGCACCGGGCGCTCGATCTGACGCACCGGGCGCTCGATCGTGACGCACCGGGCGCGACGGAGCCGCAGCAGGACGGACCAGGAGGTTCACGTGGTGGTGACGGCGGGCCGGGCCGGGCGGGAGCCCGCCGGTCGCGAGCCGCAGCAGGACCGCAGCCGGCTGACCCGGCGCAAGGTCCTCGAGGCCGCGGTGGAGTCCCTCGCCGAGCACGGCTGGGCGGGCTCAACGGTCGTCACCGTCGCCGAGCGCGCCGGCGTCTCCCGGGGTGCGGCGCAGCACCACTTCCCGACCCGGGAGTCGCTGTTCGCCGCGGCCTTCGAGCTCACCGCCCAGGAGCGGCTCGCGCACGTGCGCCGCGAGGCGGCCCGGCTCGCCCCGTCCGGGGAGCGGACCGAGGCCGTCCTCGTCATGCTCTGCGGCGTCTACACCGGGCCGCTGTTCCGCGCCGCCCTGCACCTGCACACGGCCGCGGCGGTCGAGGACGACCTGCGCGCGCTCGTGGCCCGCTCCGAGGCGGAGGTCAACGCCGAGGTGCACCGGACGGCGGTCGCGCTGCTCGGGGTCGACGAGACGCTGCCCGGCAACCGGGAGCTCGTCCAGGGCACCCTCGACCTGCTCCGCGGCCTGGCGCTCGCCGACGTCCTCACCGACGACAGCCGACGCCGCCGGGGCGTGCTGCGGCGATGGGCCCAGGTGCTCGACGGGGCGGTGCGTCGCACCGGGTGACGGCCCACCCGGACGGGTCAACGACCCATCACCCGGCGGGCGGCAGGTGGTGCCGTCCAGCGGCTGCGACCGGCTGCCGATGACTTGAGGACGTCGGTCGTCGCGAACGGTCCTCCGCGTTCCGCCGGGAGTCCTGGGCATGTCCCGCCCAGGATCTCGGCGCCCGGATGATCAGGACGCTTCAGTCCCCGCCCGTTGCGGCCGATGCCCGGAGTGAGCGGACAGCAGCACCCCGGAGCCGTCCGTCCGAACAGGCACGCGCCGCCCGGCGCGTCTCGAGAGCTGGAGTCGTCGAGTGTTCGACCGTCTGAGCCGTCAGGGGGCCCGCCCGGGGTCCCGTTCCGCAGCCGTGCACGCCGCCGTCACGACGGCCCTCGAGGCTGCCGCCCGCAACGATCTCACCCTGCGGGCGCCGGTCGAGGGGGTCGACCACGAAGACCTGCCGCTGTGCCTCGCGGCGAACTCGCTCATCGACACGATCGCCACGCTGCAGGCGGAGATCGCCCACATGGCCGCCGAGCACGACGCGGGCGACATCGACGTCGCCATCGACGCCGCGCGGCTCCCCGAGGGCTACCGGCCTCTCGCGCACGCGATCAACCACATGGTCGGTGGCCACGTCGCGGTGAAGAAGAAGGCGATGGCGGTCGTCCGGGCGTTCGGCGAGGGTGACTTCGACGCCCCCCTCGAGCAGCTGCCGGGCAAGAAGGCCTTCATCAACGACACGATCGAGACGGTCCGCGGCAACCTCAAGGGCCTCATGGCGGCGATGAACCACATGTCCGCCGAGCACGACGCGGGCGACATCGACGTCTCGATCCCGGCCGGGGAGTTCCCGGGCGAGTTCGGCCGGATGGCCCAGGGCGTCAACGACATGGTCGGCGCGCACATCGCGGTGAAGAAGAAGGCGATGGCGGTCATCAAGGCGTTCGGCGAGGGTGACTTCGACGCGCCGATGGAGCAGCTGCCGGGCAAGAAGGCCTTCATCAACGACACGATCGAGACCTTCCGCGCGAACCTCAAGGGCTTCATCGCCTCGATGAACCACATGTCCGTGGAGCACGACGCGGGCGACATCGACGTCGTCATGCCGGTCGAGCAGTTCCCGGGCGAGTTCAAGGTCATGGCGCAGGGTGTCAACGACATGGTCAACGGCCACATCGCGGTGAAGAAGAAGGCGATGGCGGTCGTCAAGGCCTTCGGCGTGGGGGACTTCGACGCACCGCTCGAGACCTTCCCCGGCAAGAAGGTCTTCATCAACGAGACGGTCGAGCAGGTCCGGTCCAACCTGCGGGCGCTCATCGCCGACACCGACCTGCTCGCCAAGGCCGCCGTCGAGGGCCGGCTGGAGACCCGCGCGGACGCGATGCGGCACGCCGGTGGCTTCCGGTCCATCGTCGAGGGGATCAACAACACCCTCGACGCGGTGATCGGCCCGCTCGACGAGGTGAGCCGGATCCTCACGGCCATGGAGCAGGGCGACCTCACGCAGACGATCCAGACGCCCTACCGCGGCCAGCTCGAGGCGCTGCGGGTCACGACGAACAACACCGTGGCCAAGCTCGCCGAGACCGTCGGGGAGGTCGTCTCCGCGGCCGGCCAGCTCGCCAACGCCGCCAACCACATCAGCGGGGCGTCGCAGAACCTGTCCCAGGCGACGACCGAGCAGGCGGCGAGCGTCGAGGAGACGAGCGCGAGCATCGAGCAGATGGCCGCGAGCATCGCCCAGAACTCCGACAACGCCAAGGCCACCGACGGCATCGCCGGCAAGGCGGCGACCGAGGCGACCGAGGGCGGCGACGCGGTCGAGAAGACGGTCGAGGCGATGAAGCAGATCGCGGCGAAGATCGCGATCATCGACGACATCGCGTTCCAGACGAACATGCTCGCGCTCAACGCGACGACCGCGAAGCCCTTGCCGTNAGATCGCGGCGAAGATCGCGATCATCGACGACATCGCGTTCCAGACGAACATGCTCGCGCTCAACGCGACGATCGAGGCCGCCCGCGCCGGCGAGCACGGCAAGGGCTTCGCGGTCGTCGCGACCGAGGTCGGCAAGCTCGCCGAGCGCTCCCAGGTCGCGGCCCAGGAGATCGGCCAGCTCGCCGGGGACAGCGTCCAGACCGCGGAGCGGGCGGGCAGCCTGCTCCAGGAGATGGTGCCGAGCATCCGCAAGACCTCGGACCTCGTCCAGGAGATCGCGGCGGCGTCCGGTGAGCAGACCACGGGCGTCTCCCAGATCAACCGGGCGATGTCGCAGATGAGCCAGATCACCCAGCAGAACGCCTCGTCGTCCGAGGAGCTCGCGGCGACGTCGGAGGAGATGACGAGCCAGACGGCCCAGCTCCAGGGCCTCATGCAGTTCTTCAAGACCGGCAGCCAGTTCCGTTCGTCGGCCGCACGGCCGGCCGAGCCGCAGTCCCTGCCCCGGATCCCGGCGCAGACCCCCGTCCAGATGAAGCGCCCGGACACCGCCCCGGTGTTCGACGAGGCGAAGTTCGACCGGTTCTGAGAGGCGAGAGACGATGACGAACACCCTCGAGTCCGGTCCGGCCGCGCCCGCCGGCGCGGTGAGCCAGCTGCCGCGCCAGCTCGGTCGGGACGGCGACGGCGAGCACCTCAGCTCGAAGTCCGACCGCTACCTGACGTTCGTGCTCGGCGGGGAGGTCTACGCCCTGCCGATCCTCGACATCACCGAGATCATCGAGTTCCGTCACCTGACGGTCGTGCCGATGATGCCGTCGTTCATCCGCGGCGTGATCAACCTGCGCGGCCGCGTCGTCCCCGTCGTCGACATGGCGGCGCGGTTCAGCCGCGGCAACACCGACATCGCCCGCCGGACGAGCATCATCATCGTCGAGGCGGCCGGCGGCACCGAGGACGGCGAGGCCGGCCAGGACATGGGCATCATGGTCGACGCGGTGAACAAGGTCGTCCACCTCGGAGCCGAGGACATCGAGCCGCCGCCCGCCTTCGGGGCCGGGATCCGCTCGGACTTCATCAGCGGCATGGCGAAGTACAACGGCGAGTTCATCATCGTCCTCGACGTCAGCCGGGTGCTGTCGGTCGAGGAGATGGTGCTGCTCAGCAAGGCGTCGACCTCGGTCGAGGCCCGGGCGGAGACGGTGCAGGAGTGAGCACCTCCACGGACACCCGGCCGGAGATCTCGGCCGACGAGTTCGCCTGGCTCGCGCGGTTCCTCCACGCGATGACCGGGATCGACCTCAAGCCGGGCAAAGAAGCCATGGTGATGGGCCGGCTCGACCGCCGGCTGCGGCACTTCGGGCTCACGAGCTACTCCGAGTACTTCCGCCGCCTCGGTGACGGGGACCCGCTCGAGACCCGCCTCGTCGTGGACCTGCTCACGACGAACGAGACGTCGTTCTTCCGCGAGCCCGCGCACTTCGACTTCCTCGACGCGTGGCTCGCGGACCTGCCGCGCAACCAGCGCGTGCGGATCTGGAGCGCGGCCTCGTCGTCCGGCGAGGAGGTCTGGACCATCGCCATGACGCTCGCCGAGCGGCTCGGGGCCGACGGCGACTGGGAGATCGTCGGGACCGACATCTCCAGCCGGGTGCTCGAGACCGCGCAGCGGGCGCTCTACCCGGTCGAGGCGGCGCAGCGGATCCCGCAGAACCTGCTGCGCAAGTACTGCCTCAAGGGCCGCGACGAGTACGAGGGCTACCTCGCGATCTCGCCCGCGCTCACCGAGCACGCCCGGTTCCGCAGCGCGAACCTCATCAACCTGCCGACCGACCTCGGCACGTTCGACGTGGTCTTCCTGCGCAACGTGATGATCTACTTCAACACCGAGACCAAGGCCCAGCTCGTGCGCCAGGTCGAGGGCATGATCAGGCCCGGTGGCTACCTGTTCGTCAGCCACTCGGAGTCGGTCAACGGCCTCGGCTCCGGCCTGCGGATGATCCAGCCCTCGGTGTACCGGGCAGGCGCCGGCGATGACTGACCTGGAGGGACCTCACGAGGTCTTCCTCCGCCCCGGGGAGCTGTGGTTCGGCGGCGGAGACATCCGCGTCCGCACGCTCCTCGGGTCCTGCGTCGCGGTGACGCTGTGGCACCCGGCCGCCCGGATCGGCGGCATGTGCCACTACATGACCCCCAGCCGGCCGGCGGGAACACCGGCCGACGAGCTCAACGGCAGGTACGCCGACGAGGCCCTCCTCATGCTTCTCGAGGGCGTCGCCGCGGCCTCGACCTCACCCCAGGAGTACCAGGTGAAGATGTTCGGCGGCGGGACCCAGTTCGCGGTGCCGGCCGGCTCGCCCGTCGACGTGGCCGCGTGGAACGTCGAGGCCGGCCTGCGGCTGCTCGAGGCGCACGGCCTGCGGCTGAGCGCGATGCACCTGGGGGGCACGGGGCACCGGCAGGTGATCCTCGACATCGACCGCGGAGACGTGTGGATGCGGCACGTCGACATCAGCGAGGAGCTGGTCCTGCGATGAGTCCTCAGGTGAACGTCCTCATCGTCGACGACTCCGCACTGGTCCGCCAGGTGCTGACGAGCGTCCTCGACGCGGACCCCGGGATCCACGTGATGGGGGCCGCGGCCGACCCGATCTACGCCATGAAGCGGATGAACGCGGAGTGGCCCGACGTCGTCGTCCTCGACGTCGAGATGCCCCGGATGGACGGCATCACGTTCCTCAAGAAGCTCATGGCGGTCAAGCCGACCCCCGTCGTCATCTGCTCCACGCTCACCACGCGCGGCGCCCAGACGACGATGGAGGCGATGGCGTCCGGCGCGTTCGCGTTCGTCACCAAGCCGACCGCGGGCCTCAAGCAGTTCCTCGAGCAGGACGGCAACGACATCGCGCACGTCGTCAAGCAGGCCGCCGCCGGGAACATGGCGCGGATGCGGGCGATCTCCAGCACGCTGTCGCAGATGCCCGGGCAGCGCCGCCCCGAGCAGGCCATGGCCGAGGCCCCGGCGCACTCCGCGCGCACGTACATGGGCGTCACGACCGACCGGGTCGTCGCCGTCGGCACGTCGACGGGCGGCACCCAGGCGCTCGAGGCCGTGTTCACGAACATGCCCCGGGTGCCGGTCGGGATCGTCGTCGTCCAGCACATGCCCGAGAAGTTCACCGCGGCGTTCGCGTCCCGCCTCGACGGGGTGTGCCAGTCCGAGGTCATCGAGGGCAGCGACGGCGACCGGGTGCTCCCGGGGCGGATCATCATCGCCCCCGGCGGCCGGCACATGAGCCTGGTCCGGGACGGCGCCCAGTACCGCGTCAAGGTCGCCGACGGCCCGCCGGTCAACCGGCACAAGCCGTCCGTCGACGTCCTCTTCCGTTCGGTCGCGCAGTTCGCGGGCCCGAACGCGATGGGCGTGATCATGACGGGCATGGGGGACGACGGCGCCCGCGGCCTCAAGGAGATGCGCGACGCCGGTGCCCAGACCGTCGGCCAGGACGAGGCGACCTGCGTCATCTACGGGATGCCGGCCGAGGCCGTGCGGATGGGCGGGGTCGCCACCGAGATGCCGCTGCAGAGCATCCCGGGCGCCATCGCGGGTTTCGCGAACCGGAAGTGAGGGAGAGACCTTCGTGGACATGCTCATCGGACTCGTCGCAGGCGCACTCGTCGCCGGGGTGGCGGGCTGGCTCGCGGGCCTGCGCCGGGGCCGCACCGCGGGCCCGCAGACGGGTGCGTCCGGCGGCTCCGGCGCGTCCGGCCCGGTCAGCGTCGAGGACGTCCAGGCCTACGCCGAGAGCGTCAAGCGGCTGTCCGAGGTCGTGACCCCGGTCTGGTCGGCGCACGTCGAGTCCTCGCGGGTCCAGATGGGGGAGTCGATCAACGACCTCATCGGTACCTTCGGCGGCATCGTCAGCCACCTCAACGAGATCGTCGACCCCTCCCGCGAGGCGATGTCCGAGGCCTACCGGGACGTCTTCGACTACAGCCGCGAGCGCCTCCTCGAGGTCGTCGGCTCGCTCGACAACGCCCTCACGGCCAAGCGCCAGACCCTCAGCGAGCTGCGCCTGCTCATGTCCCTCAACGACGAGATGCGCAGCATGACGACCGAGGTCACCCGGATCGCCGAGCAGACCCACCTCCTCGCGCTCAACGCGGCGATCGAGGCAGCCCGGGTCGGGGAGGCGGGGCGCGCCTTCAACGTCGTCGCCGTCGAGGTCCGCCAGCTCGCCGACATGTCCGGCACCACCGGCGCCCGGATCGGCCGCAAGGCCGACGAGGTCAGCACGGCGATCACCGCGGCGATCGACATGGCCGAGGAGAGCGCCCGCAACGAGGACCACCTGGTCGTGGACGCCAACGAGAAGGTCCGCGAGGTCCTCGACGACCTGCACGCCGTCGTCGTCGGCCTGCGCGAGTCCGGCGACCAGCTGAGCGCCGCCGCAGAAGGCGTCAAGAGCGAGCTGGAGAGCTCGATCGTCCTGTTCCAGTTCCAGGACCGGGTCAGCCAGACCCTCGAGCACGTGCGGGACTGCATCGACGCGCTCCCGGTCCAGGTCGAGCGGTCCCTCGCGGAGGCCGCACCGGTCCCGACGCCGCTCGACCCGGACGGGCTGCTGGAGATGCTTCAGTCGACGTACACGATGGCCGAAGAGCACGAAGTGCACTCCTCCGGCGCACCGGTCGATGTCCACGACACCGAGATCACCTTCTTCTAGGAGCACGCAGACATGGGAAAGACGATCCTCGTGGTGGACGACTCCGCCTCGGTCCGGCAGGTCGTCGGCCTCGCCCTGCGAGGCGCCGGCTACGACGTCATCGAAGGCGTCGACGGTGTCGACGCGCTGTCGAAGCTGGACGGCCGGAAGGTGCACCTCATCATCTCCGACGTGAACATGCCGCGCATGGACGGCATCACGTTCGTCAAGGAGACGAAGAAGCTCGCGGCGTACAAGTTCACGCCCATCATCATGCTGACGACCGAGTCCGCGGACGGCAAGAAGGCCGAGGGCCAGGCCGCCGGAGCGAAGGCCTGGGTCGTCAAGCCGTTCCAGCCGGCGCAGATGCTCGCCGCCGTCTCGAAGCTGATCCTGCCGTGAGCCGCCGATCCGGGGCCAACCGCGGCGCGCAGCAGGCGCAGGCCGCGCGGACGCAGACCACCGACCCGGCCACCGCCGAGGCCGCCGCCACCGCGGCCGCCGCGACCGAGGCCGGCACGGTCGAGGCCGGGACGCCGTCCGGCGGGGCCGACCTCGTCATCGACGGCGAGCTGACGATCCACACCGCGGGCGACCGCAAGACCGAGCTCCTGGCCCTCCTCGAGCGCGGCGACACGCTGACCGTGGACCTGTCCGCCGTCACCGAACTCGACGCCGCGGGCCTGCAGCTGCTGCTGCTCACCCGCCGTGAGGCGACCCAGCTCGGGAAGACGCTGGAGATCACGGCTGCGAGCAACGCCGTCACCGAGGCGCTCGCGATCGTCCACCTCGACGCGCGCCTCGAGCGACTGACCCCGACGCCTGAAGGAGCGGACCGATGAGCTTCGAGGACGAGATGCGCTCGGCCATGGCGACGTTCGTCGTCGAGGCCCGTGAGCTGCTGCAGGACATGGAGACGGGGCTGCTCGGGCTCGAGAACGACACCGACCCCGAGGAGGCGATCGGCGCGATCTTCCGTGCCGCGCACACGATCAAGGGCTCGTCGGGCCTGTTCGGCCTGGACCACCTCGTGCGGTTCACGCACGTCCTGGAGAGCGTCCTGGACCGGCTGCGCAACGACGAGATCGCCGTGAGCCCCGAGCTCGTCGGCGCGCTCCTGCCGTGCTGCGACCACCTCGGGCGGCTCATGTCCGCCGTCGAGGAGGGCCGCCTCGACGAGGACCCGGCCCTGGCCGCCGAGGGCGTCGCGCTGCACGCCCGGCTCGAGCCGTACCTCACCGACGCCGCGGCCCCCGCACCCGCCGACGACGCACCCGCCCCGGCCGACACCACCACCGCCGACGCCGCGGACACCGCCGCCGGCCAGGGGGCGATGCACCTGTCGCTGCGGTTCGGCGTCGACTGCCTGCGCAGCGGGATGGACCCGCTGTCGTTCATCCGCTACCTGTCGACGCTCGGCGAGATCCGTGACGTCCGCGTCCTCGACGGGCTGTTCCCGGACGCTGCTGCCTTCGACCCCGAGTCGTCCTACCTCGACTTCGAGGTGACTCTCGAGACGACCGCCGACGTCGCGTCCGTCTCGGACGTCTTCGAGTTCGTCCGCGAGGACAGCGAGATCACCGTGCTCGCGGCCGGCAGCCCGGCAGCGGACTACGCGACGCTCGTCACCGGCTCCGGCGAGCTCGCCGGTGCGGTCGCCGAGGTGCTCGTGACCTCCGGCGCCCTCACGCCCCGGGCCCTCGAGGAGGCGCTGGCACAGGCCGGCTCGGCCGTCGAGGTCACCGGCACGGCTCCGGCCGCCCCGGCGGCCGCTGCGCCGGCTCCGGACACGCAGACGCCTGCCGCCGCGGCCCCCGCCGCGGTCGCCGGCGTCCCGGCCCAGAGCCGGACGGGCGGAACCGCTGCGGCGCAGCCCCCCGCCACGGCAGCGAAGACGGTCTCCGCGGCGGCGAAGACGCCGGCGGCGAAGACCGCGGCCCCGGCCGGCGGCCAGGCCGCCGCGGGCGCGGCCCGTGAGGCGCGGAGCATCCGCGTCGACGCACTGCGGCTCGACCGGCTCATCGACGTCGTCGGCGAGCTCGTCATCGCCGGTGCCGGCGCCGGGCTGCACGCCACGACGAACGGCGACGAGACGCTCCTCGCCTCGATCAGCGAGCTCATGCGTCTCGTCGAGGAGGTCCGCGACAGCGCCCTCCAGCTGCGCATGGTGCCGATCGGGACGACGTTCAGCCGTTTCCAGCGCGTCGTCCGCGACGTGAGCGCCGACCTCGGCAAGGACATCGCCCTGGTCATCTCCGGCGGCGAGACCGAGGTCGACAAGGCCCTGGTCGAGCAGATCGGCGACCCGCTCATGCACCTGGTCCGCAACTCGATGGACCACGGGATCGAGTCGGCCGAGGTCCGGGCCGAGCGGGGCAAGCCGGCCCGCGGCACGCTGCGGCTCAACGCGTACCACGACTCCGGCAGCATCGTCATCGAGGTGACGGACGACGGCGGCGGCATCGACCCCGAGAAGGTGCTCGCGAAGGCCGTCGAGCGCGGGCTCGTCGAGGCCGGCGCGTCGCTGTCCGAGCAGGACATCTACCAGCTCATCTTCGAGGCCGGCTTCTCCACCGCGGCGCAGGTCTCCGACCTGTCGGGCCGCGGCGTCGGGATGGACGTCGTCAAGCGCAACGTCACGGCGCTGCGCGGGATGATCGAGGTCGAGAGCAAGGTCGGTGTCGGCTGCACGATGCGGATCCGGCTGCCGCTCACCCTCGCGATCATCGACGGCTTCCTCGTCGGGGTCGGCAGCGCGTCGTACGTCGTGCCGCTCGACCGCGTCATCGAGTGCGTCGAGCTGCCGCCGAACAGCGACCTGCGCGACTGCATGGACCTGCGCGGGGAGGTCCTGCCGTTCATCCGGCTCCGGTCGCTGTTCGGCATCGACGGCGAGCGCCCGCGCCGCGAGAACGTCGTCGTCGTCGAGTACGCCGGCATGAAGGTCGGGCTCGTCGTCGACGCCCTCGTCGGGGAGTTCCAGACCGTCATCAAGCCGCTGGGCATGCTCTTCGGCCACGTCAACGGGATCGGCGGTGCGACGATCCTCGGCAACGGTGACGTCGCGCTCATCATCGACGTCTCGATGCTCGTGCGGCACTACGGCGAGCGGCAGGCCGAGCGCGACCTCGTCGTCGCGCGCTGACCTGCCCGACCCGGTCCACGACCCGGCGCCGGCCCCCGTCACGGGGGCCGGCGCCGCGTCGCGTCAGGACTGGTGGTGCGGGTTGAGCGGGTGACCGCCCGGCGGCAGGGCCGCGGCACGCTCCGCGTCGTCCGGCCACACCTGGGGCAGCCCGAACGCGTCGAAGAGCGCGGTGTCGAAGAACGCCGAGACGTGGGCGACCCCGACCGTGCCGTCGCCGCCCTCGACGACGTCCAGGACGTGGAGCTGGAAGGCGCGGTGGACGCCGTCCGGCCCGATCATCCACATCGCGCAGGCCGGCTGCCCGTTGGCCTCGACGGCGAGCATCTTCATGTCGTCCGGCCGCTCGGCGGGGCACTGGGTGCCGATGAGCGCCGCGATCTGCTCCGCCCCCCGGTACCAGCCGGTGAACGGCGGCATCTCCCACGTCGCGTCGTCCTTGAGCAGGACGACGAGGGCCCGGGTGTCGTACCGCTCGAAGGCGGCCATGTACTGCTCGAGCAGGCCCCGGCAGCGCTCGTCGAGCGCGTCGACGCAGGCGCCGTCACCGGTGCGCGGGTGCCGGGCGAGCCCGGCCCGGGCGCGCTGGAGGGCGCTGTTCGCCGACGCGACGGAGATCTCGAGCATCTGCGCGGTCTCGGCGGCGCTGAACGCGAGGACGTCGCGCAGGATGAGGACGGCGCGCTGCAGCGGGGTGAGGAACTGCAGGGCGGCGACGAGGGCGAGCCGGACGCTGTCCTTCGTCGTGGCCACCGCGGCCGGGTCGGCGCCCGGGGCGCTGACGAGCGCGTCCGGCACCGGCTCGAGCCACGGCACCTCGGGACGCGACTCGAGCGGGCCGAGCGGGTCGGACGCCGGTGCACCGAGGCCGGTCGGCATCGGGCGGCGGCTGCGCTGCTCGAGCGCGGTGAGGCAGGTGTTCGTCGCGATCTGGTACATCCACGTCCGCACCGACGACCGGCCCTCGAAGCGGGAGAACGCCCGCCAGGCGCGCAGGTAGGTCTCCTGCACCTGGTCCTCGGCGTCGTGGAGGCTGCCGAGCATGCGGTAGCAGTGCGCGGTCAGCTCACCCCGGAGCGGGTCGGTGAGCGCGGCGAAGTCCTGGTCGGTGAAGTGCTGGTCGGTGAATGTGGTGGCAGTCACACCGAAGACACTAACCCTCACGTCCGACACGTACAGCCCAGCGCACCAGCGGGACCTGGAGCGGCAGCCGGGCGAGCGTGACGGCGCGGTAGACCGGTCCGGCCTTGTGCGACCGCAGGGCCGTGACCGCCATCTGGACGTTGCCGGGGAAGACCCCGACGAACAGCGCCGCCGTCGCCCGGGCCGCGAGCGGGCGGGTCCGGGGGTGCAGCAGCCCGGCCGCGCAGGCGACCTCGACCACGCCCGACCCGAGCACCCACGGGCGCGGCGGGCCGAGCCGGCGCGGGACGAGCGGTTCGAAGACCTGCGGGGCGACGACGTGCGTCACCCCGGCGGCGGCGAGCAGGACGGCGAGCGGGCGCCACGACGGGGCGCGGAGCGTCTTCGGCACCTGCTGATGGTGCCAGGCCGCGGGGGCCGGTGCGGCCACGGGGCCGGGTCGTCCTTGCCCGAACGGTCGTTGGCCGAAGGGGCAGGTTCCCGGGGGCTGGTCCTAGCACCTGCGGTCCCGGCGACGTGCGCACGGCGTAGCCCGGATGTCCCTCTCGCAACCTGCCCCGCTGCGGCCGCAGGCTTCGAGTGCCGCAGCGGCGACCAGCGCCGCGGCCCCCGCTCCCCCGGGGGAGTCCCCTCGAAGGTCCTGGAGGCCTCCATGTCCACCACCCGATCCCCTCGTCGCACCGTCCGCGCCGGCGCCGCCGGTGCCGTCGCCGTCGCACTGCTCGCCGGCGGCGTCCTCGCCGCCGGTCCCGCCGACGCCAAGGCCGGCCGCGTCGAGAAGCGCGGCTCCTGCTCGCCGAGCGGCTCCTGGAAGCTCAAGGCAGGCCCGGAGAACGGCAAGATCGAGATCGAGTACGAGGTGGAGGCCCGGTCCGGCCAGAACTGGAAGGTCGTCATCAAGGACAACGGCATCACTCGCGTGAACACGACGAAGAAGACCGTCGCGGGCGTGTTCCACGTCCGCAAGGTCGTCACCAACCTCAAGGGCACGGACGTCATCTCGGCCAAGGCGACGAACCTCGTCACCGGCGCCACCTGCTCGGGCAGCGTCCGCTTCTG
>NZ_MWLN01000224.1 GCF_002198655.1 Kineosporia sp. A_224 | reverse complement strand
TCGCCAACCGCCCCAGCGACTGACCCGCCCCGCCCGCCCGGGCCCCGGTCGAGGGGCAGCCGGTCGCGCGGATGCTTGCTCTGCCCTCACTTGTGAGGGTGCGGCGGACGATGCGCGCCACAGTTTCGTCGTTCCTGCGCGACACGCCGGCAGCTGACCGGCGAGTCGCCGGGTGACGACGAAGCTGTGGCGCGGCACCCTCACTTCTGAGGGCAGAGCAAAGCCTCCGGCACAGCTGTACCGACGAGCGGACGCCACCGAACCGGGACCGTCCGGCAGCGCCGCCGGAGCACCGGCACGAGCCGGCTCAGCCGGCGGTGAGGTCCGCGAGCAGCCGGTCGGACGCCGCCCACGGGTCGGTGCGGCCGGCGACGACGTCGGCCGCGAGGTCCTCGAGCCCGTGACCGGTCGTCAGGTCGCCGATCCGTTGCCGCAGCGCGGTCACGGTGATCGCCTCGATCTCGCCGGCGGCCCGGCGGCGGCGGCGCCGGTCGAGCTCGCCGGAGGAGGCGGCCCACGCGTGGTGCGCGCGCAGCGTCGCGAGCAGCTCCGTGACGCCCTCGTTCTTGGCCGCGACGGTCTTGACGACGGTCGGCCGCCACGACCCGGGCGCCCGGCCGTCGCCGCCGAGCCGCACCATGTGCTCGATGTCGCGGACCGTCGCGTCGGCGCCGTCCCGGTCGGCCTTGTTGACGCAGAACACGTCGCCGATCTCGAGGATCCCGGCCTTCGCGGCCTGGATCCCGTCGCCCATGCCGGGGGCGAGGAGCACGAGGGTGGTGTCGGCCAGCGAGGCCACCTCGACCTCGCTCTGGCCGACGCCGACGGTCTCGACGAGGACGACGTCGCAGCCCGCGGCGTCCATGACCCGCAGCGCCTGGGGCGTCGCCCAGGACAGCCCGCCGAGGTGCCCGCGGGTCGCCATCGAGCGGATGAAGACCCCGGGGTCGGTCGCGTGGTCCTGCATCCGGATCCGGTCGCCGAGCAGCGCCCCGCCGGAGAACGGGGACGACGGGTCCACCGCGAGGACGCCGACCCGCAGCCCCTCGGCGCGCAGCGCGCCGACGAGCGCGGACGTCGTCGTCGACTTGCCGACGCCCGGCGACCCTGTCAGCCCCAGCACCCACGCCCGGCCGCCGTACGGCGCGAGCGCGGCCATCACCTCGCGCAGCGCGGGGTGCGCGTCCTCGACGAGCGAGAGCAGCCGGGCGAGCGCGCGCGGGCTCCCCGCGCGCGCTCCCCCGACGAGGGCAGGGACGTCGACGGGTCGGCTCACGAGGTCGACCCTTCCACGCGGGGCAGCGGTTCTCAGGCCTTCGGCACGCGCACGATGAGCGCGTCGCCCTGCCCGCCGCCGCCGCACAGCGCCGCCGCGCCGACGCCGCCGCCGCGGCGCTGGAGCTCCAGGGCCAGGTGCAGCGCGATCCGTGCGCCGGACATCCCCAGCGGGTGGCCCATCGCGATGGCGCCGCCGTTGACGTTGACCTTGTCCGGGTCGACGCCGAGCTTCTTCGTCGACGCGAGTCCGACGGCCGCGAACGCCTCGTTGAGCTCGAGCAGGTCGAGGTCGGCGGGCGTGATGCCCTCCTTGGCACAGGCGGCGAGGATCGCGTTCGCCGGCTGGTCCTGCAGCGTCGAGTCCGGGCCGGCGACGTTGCCGTGGGCGCCGATCTCGGCGAGCCAGGTCAGCCCGAGCTCCTCGGCCTTGGCCTTGCTCATGACGACGACGGCGCACGCACCGTCGGAGATCTGGGACGCCGAGCCCGCGGTGATCGTGCCGTCCTTGCGGAACGCGGGGCGCAGCCGGCCGAGGGACTCGGCGGTCGTGTCACCGCGGACGCCCTCGTCCTCCTTGAACAGGACCGGGTCGCCCTTGCGCTGCGGGATCTCGACCGCGACGACCTCGTCGTCGAAGACGCCGTTCTTCCACCCCTGCGCCGCGAGCTGGTGCGAGCGCGCCGCGAAGGCGTCCTGCTCGTCGCGCGTGAACGCCCGGTCGGCCTCGTTCGCGCTCTCGGTGAGCCCGCCCATCGCCTGGTCGGTGAAGATGTCCCACAGGCCGTCGAAGGCCATCGTGTCGGTGAGCTTGGTGTCGCCGTACTTGAAGCCCTCGCGCGACCCGGTGAGCACGTGCGGCGCCTGGGTCATCGACTCCTGGCCGCCGGCGACGACGATCTCGAACTCCCCGGCCCGGATCAGCTGGTCGGCCAGGGCGATCGCGTCGATGCCCGACAGGCACACCTTGTTGATCGTCAGCGCGGGCACGCTCATCGGGATGCCGCCCTTGACGGCCGCCTGGCGCGCCGGGATCTGCCCGGCCGCCGCTGCGAGCACCTGGCCCATGATCACGTACTGCACCTGGTCGCCGGCGATGCCGGCCTTCTCGAGCGCGCCCTTGATGGCGACGCCGCCGAGATCGGTGGCCGAGAAGTCCCTGAGCGAGCCGAGGAGACGCCCCATCGGGGTCCGGGCGCCGGCGACGATCACGGACGTGCGGGCGGGGTCGGTCATGAGGTCCTCCTGGCGTCGACGGCAGCTGCGTCCAACGTAACGACGTGCTCCCGTACGACCATGCCCGGCCCCGCGACGTTCGTCACACGGAGGTCCGCGGCGGCCTCGCTACGGTGAAGCCATGAAGGAGCTCTTCACCGCGATCGACCACGTGGGCGTCGCCGTCCCCGACTTCGACGCCGCCGTCACGTTCTACCGCGACGTCCTGGGCATGGAGCTGCTCCACGAGGAGACGAACGAGGAGCAGGGCGTCCACGAGGCGATGATGGGCGTCGGGTCGTCCGGCTCGTGCATCCAGATCCTCGCGCCGCTGACCCCGGAGTCGACGATCGCGAAGTTCCTCGACCGCAGCGGGCCCGGCCTGCAGCAGGTCGCCTACCGGGTCGAGGACGTCGACGCCGTCTGCGCGACCCTGCGCGAGCGCGGCGTCCGGCTGCTCTACCCGGAGCCGAAGCACGGCACGGCGAACAGCCGGATCAACTTCGTGCACCCGAAGGACGCCGGCGGCGTCCTCGTGGAGCTCGTCGAACCGGCGAAGGGGCACGCGCACTGACACGATGACGGCATGACCGTCGTCGGCGCGATCTTCGTCCCCGCCCTGCCGCCCGAGCGGCTGCGCTCCGTCGCCGTCGCCGCGGACGACGCAGGCGTCGAGGAGCTCTGGCTCTGGGAGGACTGCTTCCGCGAGGGCGGCCTCACGGCGTCCGCCGCGGCCCTGGCCTGGACGACGCGCGTCCGGCTGGGCATCGGCATCCTGCCGCTGCCGCTGCGCAACGCCGCGATCACCGCGATGGAGGTCGCGACGCTCGCCCGGCTGTTCCCCGACCGGTTCGTCCTCGGCGTCGGGCACGGCGTCCAGGACTGGATGGCCCAGGTCGGTGCCCGGCCGGCGTCCCCGCTCGGGCTCATGCGCGAGCACCTCGCGGCCTACCGCGAGCTGTTCGCCGGGCGGCGCGTCACGACGGACGGCGCGTACGTCCGGCTCGACGACGTCGGCCTCGACTGGCCGCCGTCCGGCCCCGTCCCCGTGCACGTCGGCGCGACCGGCCCGAAGACCCTCGCGCTCGCCGGCGAGCTCGGCGACGGCACGGTCCTCACCGGCGGCACGACCCCCGACCAGGTCCGGGCCGCCCGCGCCGCGATCGACGCCGGGCGCGCGGCCGGGGGCCGGACGGACCCGCACCGGGTCACGGTCTTCGTCATGGCCACCGTCGGCGCGGACGCCGAGCAGCGGCTGCGCGCGGACGCCCGGCTCTGGCCGGGCGTCGACCCCGACGGCGAGGTCGGCGTCCACGGCGCCGACGCCGAGGAGGTCGCGGGGCGGCTGCGCCGCTGGGCCGACGCCGGGGCGGACGCCGTGATCCTGCAGCCGACCGGTGACGTCACCGACCACGAGGCGTTCGTCGGGCTCGCCGCGCAGGTCGCCCCGTACCTCGCAGGCTGAACCTCGGGCCCGGGGAACGCGAACGGCGGCCCGCCCCCGCCGAGGGGGACGGACCGCCGCGAGGCCGGCGACCGGGAAGGAACGGCCGCTCACGGCCTCCCAGGGGTGGCTCAGCGCCAGCCGGTGATCGCGAGGACCGTGCCGAAGCCGCTCGAGTTGTGCTGGACGCTCACGTAGAACGTCTTCCCGGTCGGGTCGAAGAAGCCGCCCGTCCACTCCGCGTCGAGGTCGTTCAGCGTCGCCACCCGGATGCAGCCGTCGGACATCGTGTCGACGTCCCTGCCGTCCGCGAGGCAGTCCCACAGGTCGTTGTTCCGGTCGCCGCCCTGCGCGCCGACCGTCGAGCCGTCCTCGTGGACGATCCAGTTCGCCCGGCCCGGCTGGTAGGCGATGTTGTCGGGCATGTTGATCTCCTGGTTGCCCTGGACGAACAGGGTGACCTCGGGGACCGAGGTGCCGGCAGCGGCCGTGGCCGGGGTGCCGTCGGAGACGCAGATCGTCTCGCCGAAGTAGCGCGCCGAGTCACGGCCGGTGTTGTTGCCGCACCACGAGACGGTGCCCGCGGCGAGCGCCCTGAGGTCGACGTCGATGTCCTCGGGGCGGTAGTAGCCCGTGAGCTTGTTCGCCGACGCGAGCGCCCCGAGCTGCTGGCCGGTGGTGTTCGCCAGCGGGAGCCAGGCGCCCCGGCCGTACGAGAAGCCCTGGCCGTTGTTGTTCGTCGAGCCCACGCGCAGGCCCGAGACCGACCCCGACGCGTACGGGGACTGGTCGAGCGAGGTGATCGGCGCGCCGCCGGCCCACAGGGTGGTCGGGACGAACTTGAAGTAGGCCCCGCCGGCCGCACCGCGGTTCGCCGACAGCTCGTCGCCGTAGTAGGTCA
Organism: Kineosporia sp. A_224; assembly: GCF_002198655.1. Lineage (GTDB taxonomy): Bacteria > Actinomycetota > Actinomycetes > Actinomycetales > Kineosporiaceae > R-H-3. The sequence goes on along the minus strand of NZ_MWLN01000224.1, from coordinate 56,471 downwards.
CGCCGTTCGGCAGCACCGCGAGGCCCTCGAACGAGAGGAAGCCGAACGCGTCGACGCGCCGGATGTTCGGCGACGAGGTGACGCCGGTCGTCCGGTCGATCGTCGCGTCGGTGACCGACAGCGGGTCGATCATCTCGAACATGGCCCCGGTCGGGCCGGCCTCCTCGCCGAACAGGACGGTGCCCCACGGGGTGACCCGGACCGGGTCGCACGAGACGAGGCCCGACCTCACGATCGTCACGGCGTCACCGGTCGCGAGGTCGATGCGCTGGAGGGCGACCTCCGCGGTCCCCTCCTCGTTGCAGCCGATGAGGTACTTCGGGCTGCCTGCGGGCCACAGGACCATCTGGTCGATGACCGGGGCGGCCTTCCCCGCGGTGACGACCCGCGCCTTGAGGCCCGGGGCCAGCTTCGCGAGCCCGAGCGGGTTCGCGAGCGCCTCCGCGGTGGTGAGGTCGGCGGTCGAGGAGGTCGGGATGCCGCCGAGGACGCCGTAGAGCTCGCGGGCGTCGCTGTTCAGCTCGCGGTCCCGCTCGACGCCGAAGTCGGCGAGGACGGCCCCGAAGGCGACGGAGGCCGTCGCGAGGACGAGCGCCCCCGCGACGGCGGCGACGGTGGTCTTGCGTGCACGCATGGGTGCGCTCCTGGGAGAGGTGGAGGCCTGAGGACGGCGTGAGCCTCGCGGCGCCGGGTGACGGCCCGGCGAAGATCACCGTCACGGCCGACGAACGTGCGACGTCCGGGCCAAGCCCGCACCGGGTGACCCTCGTCACCGGTAGGTCCGTGTCGCCGTCCGCGTGCCCTGGCTACGTTCGCAGAGGAGGGCGTGAACGTTCCGCCCTCGCGAACGAGCCCGGCACCAAGACCGTCTGGAGGCCCTGCCGTGAAAGAGATCCGCGACGCCATCGTGTCCGGGACAGCGACGAGCGAGGACTTCGCGGCGATCGCCGTCCCCGACCACTACCGGGGGCTGACCGTCCACAAGGACGAGGCCGGGATGTTCGAGGGTCTCAAGACCCGCGACAAGGACCCGCGCAAGAGCCTGCACGTCGAGGACGTCGCGACCCCCGAGCTCGGCCCGGGCGAGGCGGTCGTCGCCGTGATGGCGAGCTCCATCAACTACAACACCGTGTGGACGTCGATCTTCGAGCCGGTCTCGACGTTCGGGTTCCTGGAGAAGTACGGCCGCTCCTCACCGCTGGCGAAGAAGCACGACCTGCCCTACCACGTCGTCGGCTCGGACCTGTCGGGCGTCGTCCTGCGGGTCGGCCCCGGTGTGCACATGTGGAAGCCCGGCGACGAGGTCGTCGCGCACTGCCTGTCCGTCGAGCTCGAGCGGCCCGAGGGCCACGACGACACGATGCTCGACCCGGAGCAGCGGATCTGGGGCTTCGAGACGAACTTCGGCGGTCTTGCCGAGCTCGCCCTCGTGAAGTCCAACCAGCTCATGCCGAAGCCGGCCCACCTCACGTGGGAGGAGGCCGCCTCCCCCGGCCTGGTGAACTCGACCGCCTACCGCCAGCTCGTCTCGACGAACGGCGCCGCGATGAAGCTCGGGGACACGGTGCTCATCTGGGGTGCCTCCGGAGGTCTCGGGTCGTACGCGACCCAGATGGCGCTCGCGTCGGGCGCGACGCCGGTCTGCGTCGTCTCGAGTCCGGAGAAGGCCGACATCTGCCGCAAGATGGGTGCCGAGCTCGTGATCGACCGTGCCGCAGAGGGGTACCGGTTCTGGAAGGACGAGCACACCCAGGACCCGAAGGAGTGGAAGCGCCTCGGCGCCCGGATCCGCGAGCTCACCGGCGGCCGGGACGTCGACATCACGTTCGAGCACCCCGGACGGGAGACGTTCGGCGCGAGCGTCTACGTGACCAAGCGCGGCGGCACCATCGTCACGTGCGCCTCGACGTCCGGTTTCATGCACGAGTTCGACAACCGGTACCTCTGGATGAACCTCAAGCGGATCGTCGGTTCGCACTTCGCCAACTACTCAGAGGCATGGCGTGCTAACGATCTGGTAGCAAGAGGGCTCGTTCACCCCACACTGTCCAAGACCTACCCACTCGATCTTGCGCCGGAAGCGGCATTTGATGTCCATCGCAACCTCCACCAGGGCAAGGTCGGGGTAATCTGCCTGGCGCCGGGTGAAGGACTCGGCGTGCGTGACGAGGTGACCCGCGAGCGTCATCTCGAGGCCATCATGCGATTCAGGAACGTATAGGCCCACTGCGCGGGCCGAGGAGGTCTCGAACGTGGCCGGCGACCAGAGCCAGCAGAACTTCACCGTGGTCATGCGCGGGTACGACAAGATCCAGGTCGACGAGCGGATCTCGGTGCTCGAGGCCGCGCTCCGCGATGCCCGTGCCCGGGTCGAGGAGGTCGACGCCCGGGCCATGAAGCTCGCCGGGGAGGTCGCCGAGGCGCACCGCCAGCTCCGCGAGGTGGAGCGGCCGTCGTACAGCGGTCTCGGTGCCCGCATCGAGCAGCTCCTGCGCCTCGCGGAGGAGCAGGCGAGCGACGTCATCGCGGCGGCGACCAAGGACGCCGAGGACATGATCGCCGCCGCCCGGGTGGAGGCCGCGCAGATGCGCGCCGCCGCCCAGAACGAGTCGGCGGACATGACGGCGACCGCCCAGCGGGAGTCGGCGGAGGTGCGCCAGTCGGCGACCACCGAGGCCGAGGAGATCGTCGCGACGGCGACCCGCAAGGCCGAGGAGATGCTCGCGATCGCCGAGCGCGACGCGGCCCGCCTCAAGAGCGTCACCGAGCACGAGACGAGCGAGAAGCGGACGACGGTCGACCGCGAGCTCGCCCGGATGCGGGCGACCGCCGAGCGCGAGGTCACGGAGCTGCGTGCGGCCGCCAAGCGCGAGGTCGACGAGCTGCGCGCCGCGGCGAAGAAGGAGGCCGACGACCTCCGTGCGGCCGCCCAGGCGCACCACGAGGAGACGCGCGCCCGCGTCGAGCAGATGAGCACCGACCTCGAGGTCAAGCTCGCTGCCCGTCGCGAGGAGGCCGAGCGGCTCGACGCCGAGCGTCACGAGCAGGCCGTCGCCCAGGCGACCCAGCTCGTGGCCGAGGCCGAGCAGCGTGCGGCCGCGGCGGAGCAGCGGGCCGCGAAGGCGCTCGAGCAGGCCGAGACGGTCCGCCGCGAGGCCGACGAGCACGCGAAGATGCTCGTCTCCAACGCGCGTCGCAACGCCGACCAGGTCATCGCCGAGGCCCGGGCGCACGCCGACAAGGCGCTGTCCGAGGCCAAGGCGGAGGCCGAGCGCAACCGCCGTGCGGCGCAGCGCCAGGTCGACGAGCTCATCCGTCAGCGAGACAGCATCACCGGTCACCTCGACCAGCTCCGTCACCTGCTCGGTGCCGGCCCGGCCCCGCAGCTGGCCAGCCTGGCCGCTGCTGCCGCGGCCGTCCCCGGCCAGGGCAACAACGAGGTCCCGACCGCGGGCGACATCGCGGACGGCGACCAGACGATCGTCCTCCCGGCCGACGACTCGGTCCCGGCCAAGTGACGATCTGACAGGCACCGGGCCCCGGCCCGGACCGACGATGGACGGACGGCGCCGGCTCCCCTCGGGGGCCGGCGCCGTCCGCCGTTTCGACACGCTCTTCGAGGCCGCGGCCCCGTTGGTGCTCGCCGGCCGGCACCAGCGTGACGAGGTGCCGGTCGACGGCGGCCGGTGGGGAGTCACGGCGGTGCTGCGGGTGCCGGACGACGCGGCGGCCCTGTTCGCCGGCCTCACCGAGGCTGCGGCCGTCGCGGCGGGCCCCGGGCACTTCCGCACGGGCCACCCGGACGCCGTCCACGTCACGGTCCGGGCGTTCGAGGCCTACCGCGAGGCAGCCCGCCCCGACGACCCGTTCCTGCGCCGGTGCATCGAGGCCGTCGCACGCGTCGCCGCCCGCACTCCGCCCGTGCCGCTGCGGGTCACGGGGGTCACGCTCGCGCCGATCGCGGTGATGGCGCAGCTCGAGCCCACGGACGGCACGTTCGCGGCGATGGCGGCAGCCCTCGGGTCCGAGCTCGGGGCGGACGGCGCGTTCGAGCCGCCGGGCGCGCGCACGATCGTCCACAGCACGCTGCTGCACCTCGCGGACGACGTCCTCGACCCGCACCGCCTCGTCGACTGGGTGGCGGCCCACCGTTCGGTCGCCCCGGTGCGCTTCACCGCCACCCGGCTCGACGTCGTCCGGTCGCGGTACGTCGAGCGGCCCGGCCTGCGCTGCATGGCTCCCGAACGCTGGGCCACGTTCCCCCTCGCCGGCGGCGGGCCCTAGCCCCGCACCCGCACGAGCAGCCCGGCGAGCGCCGCGGCGACCGCCTCCGGCCGCTCGACCGGCGACAGGTGCCCGGCCCCCGGGAGGACCGTGAGGACGGCGTCCGGCAGGGCGGCGGCCATCGCCCGGGCCTGGTCGGGCCCGGTGACGCCGTCCTCCTCGCCGACGACGACGGCGGCGGGCACGCCCAGCCCGGGCAGGGTGCCGGTGGAGTCGGGGCGGCCCGCCATCGCGCGCTGGGCCCAGGCGACGGCGGCCGGGTCGGCGCCACGGACGAGCCCGCCGACGGCCTCGACGACGTCCGGCCGCCCCGTGTGCGTCGTCGGGCCGAGGAGCGTGTCGAGCATCGGCAGCAGCGCGCGGGTCCCGGCCTCACCCAGGACGGCCAGCGCGATCCGCTCCCGGTTCGCCCGGGCCTCGTCGCCGTCCGCCTCCGCCTTGGTGTCGACGAGCCCGAGCCCCGCCACCCGGCCGCGGTGCCGCCGGGCGACGGCGAGCGCGACGTAGCCGCCCATCGAGCAGCCGGCGAACGTCGCCCGGGGGTGACCGAGCGCGTCGATCGCCCCGACGACGGCGTCCGCGACGGCGTCGAGCGACGGCGCGGCGGTCGGCAGCGGCGCCGCACCGAACCCCGGCAGGTCGACGGTGACGACCCGGCCGAGGCCGCCCAGCCCCTGCACCACGCCGTCCCACATCGAGGCGTCGAGCGGGAAGGCGTGCAGCAGCACGAGCGGCGGGTCCGCCGTCGCGTCGCCGTACGTCTCTGTCCGGACCTGCACCCCTGCGTCACCGCTCACGACGACCGAATCTAGTCCCGGTGAGAACAGGGCGGCGGAGCGGCCATGATGTGGAGATGGCCGGCTACGACCTCCCCGGGGACAAGGAGCGGATCGACCACCGCCTCATGCGCCGGTCCCCGGTTCGCCTGTTCCACGACCTCGTCGCCCTGGAGGACGTGGTCTCGTGGCTCGCATCGAACGGGTACCACGTCGTCGACGTCGACGCCTCGTGGACCACCAGCCGGCACATGTTCGCGGATCTGGCCTCTGCGTTCCCTGCCTGCTGCCACGACAACTTCCAGTGCCTGCACGAAGGGCTCGCCGCCGGGCTCGCGGATGCACTGGACCGGTCGTCGGGCGTGGCACTCGTCCTGCGAGGGTTCGACACCTTCGCGACGTCCTGCTGGACCGACGCGCAAGGACTCATCGACCTCGTCTGTGAACATGCCTGGCAGACCGCCGTTGGTGGGAGACGTTTCGTCACGCTCGTCCAGACGGACACGGCGATGGACCTGCCGGCCGCGAGGTCCTGGGCCATCACACCGTGGCATCTCGACGCACCCGCGCAGGCAGACCCCACTCCTCCTGTCTCCGGGGAGATCTGAGCGGCAGGTTGCCGTCGGGGATGCCCCGCAGGCAGCGATCAGCGCCGGCCGCGGCGGCCGCGGGCCGACCAGCAGGGCGTGTGCCAGTGGCGGCGGTCGTCCAGGCCGCCGAACGCGACGACCGCGTCGGCCCGCCAGACGACGACGTGCGGCGTCCCGGGGACGACCTCGTGGTCACAGCCGGGGCAGCGGTAGGTCTTCGTGGACGCCGCGCCGCTCACCGTCCGGACGAACCACTCGCCGTCCGCGTGCGTCTCCCGCCGGCCGACCCCGGCGAGCAGCCGGTCCCGGTCGGCGAGCGCCTCGTCGTCGACGGGCGCCGACGCCGGACGACGGCCGCGGCGACGGGGCTGGTTGCTGCGGGGCACTCCCCCAGTGTCCCGTGCGCCGCCGGCCGCGCACGCACCGGCGTCACCGAGCGGGGGTCACCCGCCGGGCGGCGAGCGCCGTCCGCAGGGTGCGCCGGTCCGCGGCGGGCACCCCCGCGGCGCGGGCCCAGCCGACGATGCGGTCGACGTCCGCGGCGGGCAGGTCCGCGGTGGGGACGACGTGGACGTGCTCGGGGGTCCGGCAGCGGACGAGCACGCCCCACGGCGAGGCGACGACCACGACGACGTCGCCCCACGGGGTGTGGCTCCACGCGTCGGCGACCGCGACGCCGACCGAGGCCGGCCCGATCCGCCAGGACTGCGGCGGCGCCGACCGGGCCGCGCTCCGGACGCCCACCTCGCCGACGGCCGCGCCGGCCGCCAGGAGGACGAGCCCCAGACCGCTGCCCACGACGCCGACGGAGGCCAACGGCTCGTGCGACGCGATCGAGGCCACAAGGATGCCCAGGAGCCCCAGCGGGACGACCACGCTGAGGAGCGGCTGCAGGACGTAGTCCTTCCAGAGCCCGAGCCGGGCCAGCGACCGGGTCACCGGCGCCCGCAGGATGACGACGTCCCCGGCACCGTCAGCACTCGCCTCCGCCCCGACCCGGGCGGGCTCCGGGCCGTCGGCGAGGTCGGGGACCGCCGGCCGTGGGCGTTCCCGCGCCGCCGCCCACCACGCGACGACCCGCTCGGCACCGCCCGGCCCCAGCGCCGCGACGGGCACGCCCGCGCACCACCGGTCACGCCGCTGCCGGAGCACGAGGAGCGGCCCGGCGACCCGGACGTCCCGCACCACGCGCCAGGGCATGAACCCGGACGGCAGCTCCGACTCCAGCGTGAGACCGTCCGGGCCGAGCACCCAGCGGACGGGCACGCCGACCCCGCAGACCCGCGGCGTCCGCCACGGCTCCCACCACGGCCGGAGCACGACCGGGCCGAACCCGGTCACTGCGATCGTCAGCGCGCAGGCGCCCCCGACGAACAGCCCCCCGGCCCGGTTGCCGAGCGCGATGGCGCCCCCGGCGGCCGCGGACGGCACGACGACCATGGCCGCCCAGCGCAGGAGCCGCAGCGTGAGCGACCCGGTCCCCCGCCGGACCGCCACGGCCTCGCGCCGTGTCAGCGTGACGACGACCTCGATCGGGGTACCGGTCATCGTCGCCGGGTCGGGCGTCACGACGACGACGGCCGGACGGCGGCACCCGCCACCCGGGCCCCGTGCGCGGCGGCCCAGCGGCGGACGGCGTCCAGGTCCTCGGCCGACAGACCCGTCGTGGGCATCGCGATCGCCGTCCGGGGCCGTCGCGTCGACGCGACGAGGAAGCCGCCGCGCTCCACGACCCGGTCGACCCTGGCCCAGGGCACCTCGGAGCGGCCGAGCGGCGTCCGCAGCGTCAGGCTGGTCGGGGTCGCCCGCCACGCCGAGTCGGCCCCGCCGAGCCGGCGGACGCCCCGGCGCGTCGAGACGTCGACGAGCAGCGGCACACCGACGCAGGCGATGACGGCGACGAGCAGCGACCCCGCGTCGGACCGCTGCAGCGCTCCCGGGCCGCCGACGAGCACCGTGAGCAGGACCGGCCCGGCGAGCAGGAGCAGCGCCCCGGCGAGCAGGACGAGGGTGCGCCGCGGGATCATCGCGAGCTGCATCCGGCGCATCGCCGCCAGCGTCATCGGGCCGTGGACGACGACGGCGTCGTCCCAGACCGGGCCGCCCCACGTGCCGCCCGGGTCCGCAGGAGCAGTCGCGACGGCTGCCGCTCCGCCCGGTCCGGCAGCCCGCCACCACCCGCTGACCCGCTCGAACGCCGCGGCGTCGAGGGCCCCGGTGGGCAGCCCGGTAGCGCACATCTGCGGGCGCCACAGCATGGCGACGACCTCCGGGGTGCGGCGCAGGTCCGCGACCCGGTCCCAGCCGATCTCGCTCTCGCCGAGCACGGACCGCGTCGTCAGCCCGGCGGGCGTGAAGGTCCACGTCGTGGCCACCCCGACCCCGGCCCGCTCGGCGGCTCGTGCGCTCTGCAGCCACGGGGCGCCGAGGAGCATGACCGAGACCAGCACCGTGACGACGGCGGCGATGACGAGGCTCGCGGTCCGTACGCCGCCGAACGTGACGAGGTCGCCGGCCACGACCGTCGTCAGGGCCACCAGGCCGACGAGCGCCGCCAGCCGCAGCCGCCGCAGGTGCATCCTCGGGAACGCGGTGAGCAGCGCCGTCACGTGGGGCTTGGTGAGGGTCGTCGTGACGGTGACGACGTCGCGTTCCTGGGCCACGGCGCGATCATGACACCCGCCGGCCCGCCCGGAGGCGGGATCGGAGCACGGTCACCCGCCCGACCGCCCGTGCGCACCGCACGGCTCAGCGCAGCGTCTGGTCCTTCTGCGCCTCCGCCGAGAGGTTCTCGAGCCGCTCGTACGCCGTCGTGAGCAGGGTCCGCACCCGGGCCACCCCGGCGGCCCGCCGCGCTTCGGACGTCGCCGCCGCGCCGAGCGGGACGACGACCTCGACACCCGCGGTGACCTTGCCGCGGCGGACCGCGCCGACGACCGTGACGGCGCCGTCCGTGCTCTCGGGCAGGACCGCGACGAGGACGTCGTCCCCGGGCAGGCCGTCGACGCCGGCGCGCGAGACGCCGGGCGACTGGGCGCACGGCCCGACGTTGCGCTCGAGGTAGGCCAGCTGCTGGGCGGCGCCGTCGGCGGCGAAGACCCGCACCGACGTCGCGACGGTCCAGGCCCCGTCGCCGACCTGTGGGCCGGCCCACGTGACGGTCCGGCCGCCGCGGGCGAGCACCTCGCCGGGGGTCCCGGAGCCGCAGAGCCGGACGACGGTCGTGCTCGTCGAGGCCGCCCCGGCGCTGTCGTCGGCCACCGAGACCGGGGCCAGCCCGAGGTCGCCCGCGGCGAGCAGGTCCGGGTCACCGACGACGACCTGGCCGCCGGACCGACGCAGACCGGTGGCCGCGGAGAACTGCTCCCCCTGAACGGGATCCGTCCCGTCGGCAACCTTGGTGGACCCGGTCGCCGCGCGGACCGAGGTCTCGACCGGGCCGGGCGCCGAGACCGGGCCGTCGGAACCGCCGGCCAGCTCTCCTTCCCCCGAGGCAGCAGCGGACCCCGAGACCGCCTCGGGCGCCGCCGCACCCCCGGCCGCGGTGTCCGACGTCGCCATCGAGAGGCCGCCACCACCGAGCGCCGAGACTCCGAACGGCACGACCGCGACGACGCACAGGGCCGCGACGGTGCCGCGGACCGCCGTCCGCCGCCGCTGGATCCGCCGGGCACCGGCGTGCGCACCGCGGACGAGCGCCGCGGTGTCGACGCCGCCGTCGACGGCCCGGCTCAGGCCGGCCGACAGCGCCCGCTCGAGCTCGTCGTCGTCGAGCGGGCCGCCGCTGCGAGGAGCCGTGCTGCTCACCGCCGCTCACCCGCCCCTCGTCCGTCGCCGTTGCCGTTCCTGCCGCTCTCCGCCGCCGCCTCGAGCGCACGGTCAGCCTCGACCATCGTCCGCAGCGACGCGAGCCCACGGTGGGCGTTCGAGCGCACCGTCACCTCGCTCGTCCCGAGGATCGCGGCGATCTGCGCGTCGGGCAGGTTCTCGTAGTGCCGCAGCACGAGGACCGTGCGCTGCTTCGTCGGCAGCCGGCGCAGCAGGCCGACGAGCCGGTCGGTGTCGTCGACAGCACCGGTCGGGTCCGCGACGCCGCGGTCGGGCAGCGTGTCCGGCCCGTGGGCGAACTCGCGGCGCCTCGACGCGCGGCGGAAGAACGAGGTGCACTGGTTGACGACCATCCGGTGCACGTAGGCGTCCATGTCGTCCGCGCCGCTGACCCGCGACCACTGGACGAGCACCTTCGCGAGCACGTCCTGGACGACGTCCTCGGCCTGGTGCGGGTCGCGCAGCAGGCCACGGGCCAGGCGCACCAGGGCGGGGCCGCGCTCGGCGGCCCAGGCGCTGAACGCCTCGGCGACCGCCGCATCGACCGCCACGCCGCGCGCACCTCCCGCTCCGGGCACCGGCCGGTCCGGTGCCTGCACCCCGAGGGCACCCGTGGCACGCACGACGGGCGTCCGGGGTTGTCCCGGACGGCCGGCGAGCCACGGAAGCTCGAGGGACGCGGTGTCGACGCTCACGACCGGACGACGCCGCGCCGGTGCCGCACGTTGCACGCCCGGACGACGAATCACCCGGGCCGCCCGCCCGCGGCACCAGGCGATCACGCTAGCGCGCCGCCACCCCGGACCGGGCCGGACCGGCCGGACCGTGGCCGGACCGTGCCGCACCGGCCACCGACGATGCATGATGGCTGCATGCCGACCTACGACGTGCGCTGCCGCGCCTGCGGGACGACCTTCGAGGTCTCCCGCCCGATGGCGCAGGCCGACGAGCCCGCGCCCTGCCCGCACGGCCACGACGACACCGTCCGGCTGCTGCCGACGGTCGGCGTCCTTGGCCGGGCCTCCGGCGCGGCCGCCCGCCCGGCGGGCGGCGGNGCTGCTGCGGCTGACGCCCTCCGGACTCGCGACGGGCGGACGCCGCCTCAGCGCGGCAGGAACGCGTCGACCTCCGCGAGGAACGCCGCCGGGCCCTCGAAGAACGGGAAGTGCGCCCCGCCCTCCTCTGCGGTGAAGACCCGCAGCCGGGCCCCGGGGATCTGCGCCGCCGTCCACCGCTGCGACCGGGCGTCGACGTGGCTCACCTCGCCGCCGATGACCAGGGTGGGGACGTCGATCCGCGGCAGCACGTCGCGCCAGTCCTGCATGACGTGGTCGAGCAGGAGCCTGGTCCCCCAGCCGACGTCGAACTTGAGGTTCTCGGCGAGCAGCCAGGCGAAGTCGTCCGCGGGGATGTCCTTGCGGAGCATGGAGGCGAGGAAGCCCTCGCGGGTCGCGCCGGAGTCCGCCCCGAGCAGCGCGGCGCAGAAGCCCTCGGCCCCGGCCATGTCGAGGATCGCCCCGGCGTCCGCGCCGTCCTCGGCGGTCATCCACGGCAGCACGGCGCAGACGCTCGGCTGGTCGATGACGACGAGCGACTCGACCCGCGACGTGCCGTGCATGTCGACGAAGCTCCACAGCACGGACGCGCCCATGGAGTGCCCGACGAAGCTCGCCCTGTCGACGCCGAGGTGACCCAGGAGGTCGTGCAGGTCGGCCGCGAGGCTGGAGATCCGGGCGCCGGTCGTCGAGCGGCCGGACTCGCCGTGGCCGCGCATGTCGAGGCTCACGACCCGGCGGCCCTGCGCCAGTGCGGGCCGGACGCGGTCGAACATCGCCTGGGACTGCGACCAGCCGTGCAGCAGGACGAGCGTGTGCTCGCCCTCCCCGGTGACCCGGTAGTCCAGCGGGCAGCCGTCGCGTGTCGTGAAGGTCCCCATGCGGACGCACGTCTCCTCGCGCTCGGTGGCGCAGCGACCGGTCGGGCGCGAGGTGCCCTGCGACGCTGCAGTTGCCGGAAGTGTCGTCCGCAGCGGGACGGCGGGACACCGATCACCGGTGGGATCGGCCGCCGCGTTTTCCTCGCTCTGTCGCAAAGCCGACGGCTGGACGGGTCAGCCTCCGACGAGGTCGAGGAGCTTGAGCCCGAGGTGCAGCTCGAGCCGGGTCTCGCCGTCGTCGAGGTCGACGCCGGCGAGGTCCCGGATCCGGTCGAGCCGGTAGTAGAGCGAGGTCCGGTGGATGTGCAGCGCGGCCGCCGTCGCCGGGGCCGAGCCACCGTGGGCGAGGAAGCTGCGCAGCGTCTCGACGAGCCGCCCGCGCGGATCGGCGGCGACCAGCGCGCGCACCGCGGCGGGGACTGCGGCCTCGTCGAGCGCCGTGTCGGGCAGCTGCAGGAGCATGCCGTACGCGCCGAGGGCCCGCCACGCGACGACGGTCGCGCCGGGGTCGACCCCGCGCGGCCGGCCCCCCGGGCGGCTCGCGGCCCGGGCGGCGACGACGGCCTGGCGGTGCGAGACCCACGCGTCCTCGAGCCGGTCGACCGGCTCGCCGAGGCCCGCGACGCAGGCGATGCGGCCCTCGCCGACACGCACGACCGCGGCGACCATCTGCCGGGCGAGCGCGGCGGCCCGGGCCGCGTCCACCGTCCCCGGCCCCGACTGCAGCAACGTCCCGCGCAGGTCACGGACGGCGGTGAGCGCCGGGCCGCGCAGGCCGCGCCGGGCATCTGCGAGCGCGTGCCGGACGGCGATCCGGGCGTGCTCGGGGTCGAACGGTGCTCCCGCGGGTGAGACCGCGAGGACGGTCGCGACGACCGGCCCCTCGACGGGCACGGTCCCGGCGGCGCGCAGCCCGGTGAGCGCGGCCCGGCGCTCGTGCGCCTCGTCGGCGACGAGGCCCGCGACGAGGCTCTCGCCCGCGATCGAGGCCGCGTCGTCCGCCCGGCGCTCCCCGACCATCCACGCGGCGACCTCCCGGGCGGCTGCCTCGACGGCGAGCACCTCGGGCTCGGTGAGCGAGGCGTCGGCGTCCATGACGAGGAGCAGGCCGAGCAGCTCGCCGCGGTAGCGGACCGGTACGCAGACCCGGCGGTGCATGCCGATGTCCGGCCGGGCCGGGATCACCCCGGACCGGGTCCAGGTCGTGACGCCCTGGGCGAGGACGTGCCCGACGGCGTCCGGGCCCGGGTCACGCTGGAGGACGGCACGGACCCGGACCTCGTCCTCGTCGCCGTAGTGCGGGCTCGTGCAGAGCGGGCGGACGGCTGGGTCGTCGACGACGACGGAGCGGGCCAGCTCGGCGGCGAGCCGGTCCACGACCCGCTGCACGTCGCCGTGACCCATGCCGGGATCGTACGCAGCGACACTCCTACAGAGCGAGGAATCCCGAGACGGGGATCCCGCCGTCCGACGGTCGCCGCGACCCGCCCGACCGGCGACGGTGGACGCACGACGACGGGAGGGCCATGCACGCGAGCCTCGACGGCCGCGTCGTCCTCGTCCTCGGGGCGGGGTCGAGCGGTGACGGCCTGAGCAACGGCCAGGCCGCCGCGCTCACGTACGCCCGGGCCGGTGCGGTCGTCGTGGCCGTCGACCGCGACCCGGCGCGCGCCGAGGAGATCGCCGGTCGGATCCGCGCCGAGGGCGGCCGGGCGGTCTGGTTCGCGGCCGACGTCACGGTCGAGGACGACGTCGAGCGGGTCGTCGCCTCGGTGGCCTCCGACGTCGGGGTGCCGGGCGTGCTCCACAACAACGTCGGGATCGTCACGGCGGGATCGGTCGTCGACCTCGCACGCAGCGCCTGGGACGCCACGCTCGCCGTCAACCTCACGAGCGTCTACCTCGCGTGCCGCGCCGTGCTGCCGCACATGCTCGGTGCCGGCCGCGGGGTGATCGTCAACGTCTCGTCCGTCGCCGGGATCCGCGACACCGGGTACGTCTACCCGGTCTACAGCGCGACCAAGGCGGCGGTGAACCAGCTGACCGTGTCGCTGGCCCTCACCTACGCCGGTCGGGGGATCCGGGCGAACGCCGTCCTCCCCGGGCTCATCGACACCCCGTTGACGGCCGGGTTCGGCGCCGAGGGCCTCACCGCCGAGCAGGCGCGGGCCCGCCGGGACGCGCTGAGCCCGACGGGGCGGATGGGCACCCCGTGGGACGTCGCACGCGCCGCCCTGTTCCTCGCCTCGGACGACGCCGCGTACGTCAACGGCGTCTGCCTGCCGGTCGACGGCGGGCTCTCGGCCCGCTGCGGCTGAGCCGGGCCCGGGCCGGCCGCCCGGTCAGACCCGGCGCCGAGGCCGCCCCGGCCGCACGAGCTGCACCGACCCGAGCGGCACGAACCCGGCGGCGAGCGCCGCCCGCAGGGACGCCGCGTTCCCCGGCGCGACGGCGGCGAGCACCGGGTCGCCGGCGACGACGAGCCCGAGGGCGTCCCGCAGCAGCGAGCGGCCGCGGCCCTCGCCGCGGGCGCCGTCCGGCACCTCGAAGGAGACCTCGGCGAGCCCGCCGAGCCCGCGGGACATCGTCACGACGCCGCGTTCGTCGCCGTGCACGTGGACGTCGGCGCGCCAGCCCCGCGCGTAGCGGGCCCGCGGGTGGTCGGCGAGGTCGCCCCGCTCGGGCAGCGTCGACCGGCCGGTGCCCCGGTTCACGAGGAGGACGTCGAGGACGTCGAGCTCGCCGTACGGGCCGGCCATCGTCTCCATGACCCTGCCGGACGTCGCCCCGGCGAGGCCGTCGGCACCCGCGTCGAGGAGCACGTCGAGCGGCAGGGCCGTCGCGGCGACGGCGTGCGCGGTGAACGAGACCATCGCCTCGACGCCGGGCAGGTACGGCGGGACGACCTCAAGGCACCCGTCGCCCGGCGGGAACCACCCGTCGGCCGCCGCGCGCACGATGTCCCCGAGCCCCCGAACCACGGCACCACCCTGGCACCGGGTACGCCGACCGCGCGAGGGCAGAGGGACACCGCCCTGCGTGCGACTCGTCACGCCACGGCATCGGCCGAAGCGGCCCCGGCCTTGAGCGGGTCGTGTACGGAACCCGTTGTGGATCAACGGGTCCCGTCCGACCCGGCGGGACGCCCGTCAGGCGTAGGTGCGGAACCCGCGGCCGGTCTTGCGGCCGAGGTAGCCGGCCGTCACGAGGTGCTCCAGGAGCGGCGTCGGCGCCCAGCCCCGCTCGCGGAACTCGGTGTAGAGCGTCCGCTGGATCGCGAGCGAGACGTCGAGCCCGACGACGTCGAGCAGCTCGAACGGGCCCATCGGGTACCCGCAGCCGGCCTTCATCGCGAGGTCGATGTCGTCGGCGGTCGCGTAGTTCTCCGAGAGCATCCGGATCGCGTCGTTGAGGTAGGGGAAGAGCAGGGCGTTGACGATGAAGCCCGCCCGGTCCCCGCAGGTCACCGGGTGCTTGCCGATCTTCTGCGTGACGGCCAGCGCGGTCGCGACGACGTCCGGGGACGTCGCCACCGTGTGGACGACCTCGACGAGCCGCATGACCGGCGCCGGGTTGAAGAAGTGCAGCCCGACGACGTCCCCGGGCCGCTTCGTCACGGCGGCGCACTCGATGACCGGCAGCGAGGACGTCGTCGTCGCGAGGACGGCGCCCGGCCGGCAGATCTCGTCGAGGTTCTCGAAGAGCGCCCGCTTGACCGCGAGGTCCTCGACGACCGCCTCGACGACGAGGTCGACGTCCGCGAGGTCGTCGAGGGCCGTCGTCCCGATGACCCGGGCGAGCGCCTCGTCGCGGGCCTGGGAGGTGAGCTTGCCGCGCTGGACGCCCTTCTCGAGGCTCTTCGTCAGCTGCGCGGTCACCTTGGCGACCTTGTCCTCGCCGCGGGCGACGAAGAGCACGTCGAAGCCGGCCTTGGCGAAGACCTCGACGATGCCGGTCGCCATCGTCCCCGAGCCGACGACGCCGACCTTCTGCACGGCACGGGCGCCCTCGGCGGCGGCGCCGTCGGCCGGCGTCCGGTCGTCGGCGACGACGGTCGAGGAGCCGGGCTTCTCGTACGTGTAGAAGCCCTTGCCGGACTTGCGGCCGAGCAGTCCCGCCGTGACCATCTGCTTGAGGATCGGCGTCGGGGCGTGCAGGCGGTCGCGGCCCTGCTTGTACATCGAGTCGAGGATCTCGTACGCGGTGTCGAGCCCGATGAGGTCCATGAGCGCGAGCGGGCCCATCGGCAGGCCGCAGCCCAGCCGCATCGCCGCGTCGACGTCCTCGCGGCTCGCGTAGCGCTGCTCGACCATGGACACCGCGTGGTTGAGGTAGCCGAAGAGCAGGGCGTTCGCGATGAAGCCCGCCTTGTCGCCGACGACGACCGGCTCCTTGCCGAGCGCGCGCGCGAGGTCGACGACGGCGTCCACGGCGGCGGGCTCGGAGACGACCGTCCGGACCACCTCGACGAACTTCTGCACCGGCGCCGGGTTGAAGAAGTGCAGGCCGACGACGCGGCGCGGGTGGGCGGTCGCGACGGAGATCTCCGTGACCGACAGGCTCGAGGTGTTCGTCGCGAGGATCGTGTCGGGCCCGCAGACCGAGTCGAGCTTGGCGAAGATCTCCCGCTTGAGGTCGAGGTGCTCCGGGACGGCCTCGACGACGAGCTGGGCCGCGGCGACGTCCTCGAGGGCCGTCGAGAAGGTGATCCGGCCGACGAGCGCGGCCTGGTCCTCCGGCGAGAGCTTGCCGCGGGTCACCGCGCGGGTCGTCGAGGCGGTCACGAGGTCGCGTCCCCGGGCCAGGGACGCCGGGTCCACCTCGACGGCGACGACCGCGTACCCGTTGCGCGCGAGCACCTCGGTGATACCGGCACCCATGGTGCCGAGCCCGACGACGGCGACGGTGCTGATCTCGCGCGACATGGTGGTCCCTTCCTGGACGGACGCGACCGGGCAGAGCCCCGGCCGATTCGATCGTGGCGCACCGACCCCCTCTCCCGGGTGCCCGAGAATGCGGCGCACGCCACACTCCCCGGCCTCCCCTCCCCCGGCGGGCCCCGTCGTCCGACTACCCTCCCTCGGGTGCGCCTCGTCATCGCCCGCTGCTCCGTGGACTACGCCGGCCGGCTCTCCGCCCATCTGCCCCTCGCGACCCGCCTGCTCCTCGTCAAGGCCGACGGGTCGGTGCTCGTCCACTCCGACGGCGGCTCGTACAAGCCGCTGAACTGGATGAGCCCCCCGGCCAAGCTCACCGTCGCCGAGCCGGACGACGCCGCGAAGGCCGCGGGCATCGAGCAGGTCTGGACCGTCCAGCACGGCAAGACCGACGACCGGCTCGTCGTCCACCTCCACGAGGTGCTCCACGACTCGACGCACGAGCTCGGCGTCGACCCCGGCCTGGTCAAGGACGGGGTCGAGGCGCACCTGCAGGAGCTGCTCGCCGAGCACGTCCACACGTTCGGCGAGGGGTACACCCTCGTGCGCCGCGAGTACCCGACGGCGATCGGCCCGGTCGACCTGCTCCTGCGCGACGCGAAGGGCGCCTCGGTCGCCGTCGAGGTCAAGCGCCGCGGCGAGATCGACGGCGTCGAGCAGCTGACCCGCTACCTCGAGCTGCTCAACCGCGACCCGCTCCTCGCCCCCGTGGCCGGCGTCTTCGCGGCGCAGGAGATCAAGCCGCAGGCGCGCGTCCTCGCGACCGACCGCGGGATCCGCTGCGTCACCGTCGACTACGACACCCTGCGCGGCCACGACACGTCCGAGCACCGGCTCTTCTGAGGTGCGCCGCCTCCTGCGGGTCGTCGCCACGCTCGTCGCCGTCACCCTCGCCGCCGGGCTCGGGTACACGGCCTACCGGTACCGGCTCGTCGCGGTCGCGACCCCGTCGATGGTGCCGGTGATCGCGCCGGGCGACCGGTTCCTCGCCGACTCGAAGGACCGGACGGCGGGCGTCGGTGACGTCGTCGTCGTCGACGCCCCGCAGTGGTCGCCGGACGGCGGGACGACGCTCGTCGTCAAGCGGGTCGTCGCGACCGCCGGGCAGCGCGTCGTCTGCTGCGACGCCGACGCCCGGATCACCGTGGACGGCGTCGCGCTCGGCGGAAAGGCCGGCGCGCCGCGCGTGCGGGCCGCGGACGGCACCACCGTCGAGGGCGGTGCCCCGTTCGACGTGACCGTGCCCGCCGGGCGGGTCTTCCTCGTCGGGGACAACCGCGGCGTCTCGGTCGACTCCCGCTCGCGCACGGACGACGGCACCGGCGGCACGCTGCCGGTCTCGGCGGTCGTCGGCACGGTCGGCTTCCGGCTGTGGCCGCCCGGCGGCTTCGGCCCGATGGACACGACGCTGCGCGACACCGGCAGGCCCTGAACCTCGGTCCGCCCCGACCGGACCGGACGCCTGTGCAACAGGGTGCCGCGTCGCGGCGTCCTCGGAGCGGACGGCGCCCGCCGGGCGCCCACGGAAGGGTGGACCCGATGTCCCGCAACCGCTCCGGCCGGCCCGCACGGCGGCCGCGCCTGCTCCTCGCCCTCGCCCTCGCCGCGCTGGCCCTCACGGCGTGCGGCGGGGGCGATGCCCTGTCGACGCAGCCGGCGGCCGCGGGTCCGGACGGCGACTGGGTCCTGACGTCGGGCACGGGGCCGGCCGGTGCACTGGTCCTCGTCGACGGGTCGCCGGTGACGCTCACGGTCGAGGGCAGGGCCGTGAGCGGGCGGGCCGCGTGCAACTCCTACTCCGGCGACGTGGCGGCGTCCGGCAGCGGCTTCCGGCCGGGCAGCATCGCGATGACCGAGATGGCGTGCATGGATCCCGCCGTCTCCGCGCTCGAACGCGGCTACCTCGACGCGTTCGCCGCCGTGACGCGGGCTACCGTCACCGGCGACCGGCTCGTCCTCACCGGCGAGGGCGTCGAGCTGACCTTCGGGCGGGAGGCCCCGGTCGTCGACAGACCGCTCGAGGGCACCCGGTGGGTGCTCGACACCGCCTTCGCCGGTGAGTCGGCCTCGAGCGTCGTCGAGGGCTCCTTCCTGCGCCTGGACGGCGGCGACCTCACCGGGAACGCCGGCTGCCTCGACGTCACCGGCGCGTACCGCGTCGACGGCGACACCGTGACCGTGACCGACCTCCGACGTCCCGAGGGAGCCACCGGCGACTGCGACCAGGACGCGTCGGTGCAGGACTCGCTCCTGCGTGACTTCCTCACGGGCCCCGCGATCACCGCCACCGTGGACGGCGACCGGCTCACCCTCATGCGCGGCGACACCGGCTACGGCTTCACCGCCGCGCCCTGACCCCGGACACCGGTCACCCCGCCGGATCATCCGGTTTCGGCTCGGACTGCCGCTCGCGCTGCCGACAGGGCACGATGTGAGCGTGCAACGGGTCGTCGTCGTGGGCGCGGGGGTCGTCGGGCTGACGTGCGCCGTCCGGCTGGCCGAGGCCGGCCACCAGGTCGACGTGCTCGCGCGCGACCTGCCGCCCGAGACGACGTCGGCGGTCGCCGGCGGGCTCTGGATGCCGGCGCTCGTCGAACCGGTCGCGGACGTCCTCCGCTGGGCCCGCGCCACGCACGCGGAGCTCACCGCGCTGGCGGACGACGAGCGCACCGGCGTGCGGGTCATGCCCGGTCAGGTGCTGCGCCGCCGGGCCGCCGCCGAGCCGCCGTGGTTCGCCCCGCTGCACGACCTCGTCGACCCGCACCCGGTCGCGCAGCCCCCGGTCGGCTGGACCCGCTCGTGGGCGACGACCCTACCGCTCGTCGACACCGGCCACTACCTGCCCTACCTCGTCGCCCGGCTGAAGGCCGCCGGCGGCAGCCTGACCCGGCTGCCGCTGGCCGCGCTCCCCGGCCGCGGGGTCGTCGTGAACTGCACCGGCGTCGCCGCCCGGATGCTCGCCGCCGACCCGTCGGTGCACCCGGTGCGCGGCCAGGTCGTCGTCCTGGACGACCCGGGGCTCACCCACTGGTGGTGCGACGAGGACGGCGCCGACGGCGACCTGACGTTCGTCGTCCCCCGCGGCCGCGACCTCGTCGTCGGCGGCACCCTGGCGGACGGCGAGTGGGACACCACCCCCGACCCGCGGACCGCCTCGGCGATCCTCGCCCGGGCCACCGCCGTCGTCCCCGAGATCGCGACGCTGCCGGTCCGGGCGCACCGGGTCGGGCTGCGCCCGGCGCGGCCGTCGGTCCGGGTCGAGGTCGAGCGCCGCACGGACGACGACGGGCGACCGGCGCCGGTCGTGCACTGCTACGGCCACGGCGGCATCGGGCTCACTGTGGCGTGGGGCTGCGCGGACGACGTCCTCGGGCTCGTCACGCAGCTCACCGAGCCGGCCGCCGTCCTGTTCTGAGGCTCGCCGGGCGGCGGCGCCGGGTGCGAGACTGCGGCCGTGACCGCCGATCCCGTGCCCGCCGCCGCGCTGTGCGACTTCGACGTCCCGGACGCGGAGCTGCGCGCCGCCGCGTCGGTGAAGTGGACCTACCAGCCCCCGGACGTGCTGCCCGCGTGGGTCGCCGAGATGGACTGCCGGCCGTGCCCGCCGGTGCTGGCCGCCGTCCGCGCCGCCGTCGACCGCGGCATGTTCGGCTACCCGGCGCTCCCCGAGCACACCGACCTGCCCGCCGCGACCGCCGCCTTCCTCGGCCGCCGGTTCGGCTGGCAGGTCGACCCGGCCCGGGTGCTGCCCACCGGTGACGTCATGGCCGGCGTCCGGCTCGTCCTCGAGACCCTCTGCGCGGACGCGCCGGTCGTCGTCCCGACCCCGACCTACCCGCCGTTCCTCGACGTCGTCCCGCTCGCCGGGCGGCAGGTCGTCCAGGTGCCGTGCGTCGTCGACGACGCGGGCCGCCCGGCGCTCGACCTCGACGCCGTCGACGCCGCGTTCGCGGCCGGCGCCCGGACCGTGCTCCTCGCCGCCCCGCACAACCCGCTCGGCCGCGCCTTCACCCCCGCCGAGCTCGCCGGCCTGCGCGATGTCGTGACCCGCTACGAGGGCGGCCGTGTCCTCAGCGACGAGATCCACGCCCCGCTCGCGCTGCCCGGCGCGGTCCACACCCCGTACGCCGCCGTCGAGGGCACGGCGGACCACGTGACGACGATCGTCGCGGCGTCCAAGGCCTGGAACATCCCCGGCCTCAAGTGCGCCCAGGTCGTCGCCGGGAACGCCGCCGACCTCGCGACCCTCACCGGCGTCGCGCACGTCGCCAACCACGGCCTCTCCCCGCTCGGCATCGTCGCGACCGTCGCCGCGTACACCGAGGGCGAGCCGTGGCTGGACTCGCTCGTGGCCCACCTCGCCGCGCAGCGCGACCTCTTCGGCGACCTGCTCTCGGCCCACCTGCCGGATGCCTGCTGGACCCCGATGGAGGCCACCTACCTGGCCTGGGTCGACGCCCGCGCCTACGACCTGCCCGACCCGGCCGTCGCCGCGCTGCGCGACGGCAAGGTCAGCGTCAACCCGGGCCGCGACTTCGGCGACGGGTACACCGGCTTCGTCCGGGTCAACCTCGCGACGTCCGCCGACCGGCTCACCGAGGTCGTCCGCCGGCTGTCGAAGGCCTGGCCCGCCCCGACCGTCTGACGGCTACGTCCCCGTCCCCCAGCGCCCTGCCTTCGCCCCGCCCGCGTATCTCGCCCGCCGTCCTCTGGCGGGATGTGCACCGCACAAGGGCGTCCTCTGGCGGGAACCGCACCCGACGTGAACCGTCCTCTGGTGACGGATGCACGTCACCTCCATCCTCTGGTGTCTAGAACACCTCAAAAGTGCGTTTTAGCGTGCTTGACCCGCCAGAGGACGGGCACCAACCCCAGCCGCGTGCCCGTCTGAGGCGACCTCTGGTGCCTCCCGCACCCCACCCAGTGGCCCTAGCGTGCTTGACCCACCAGAGGACGGCGCCCGCACGTTACGCCGAACGGGTGATGATCGACCCCGGAGCGTTCGTCCGGCCACCCGGACGGCCGATCTGAGGCGCATGACCATGACCCAGCAGGACGACGTCCGCGTCGAGGACCACCGGGTGCAGGCGGAGGTCCGCCGGCTCGGCTTCTTCGCCGCCCTGGACAGCATCACGTGGCACGCCCGCTCGCAGGTCACCGAGCACCTCGCCGACGTCACGGCCGCCTCCTCGCGCGCCGCCTACGTGGGCTGGCTGCGGCGGGCGACCTCCGGGTGGTCGGTCGTGCCCCTCCCGACCGGCCCCGCGGCCACCGAGCCGTGGCCGGTCGCGGCCGTCGACCCCTCGTGCACCGGCGTCCGGGCGATGCTCAGCGCCGACCTGCGCGACCACGCGCCGGCGACCCGGCCGACCCTCGTCGCGATCCCGGTGACGGCCGCGGACGACGTCCGCTGCGCCGCCGCCGCCTACACCGTCGTCGCGACGGCGCACACCGTCGCGGCCCTCGGCCCGGCGGTCCTCGACCTCGCGAGCGGCTTCGAGCAGCCGGACGCCGGCACCCGCTACGTGCGCCGCTGCATCGATCTCGACGCCGTCCGCGACGAGGTGCGGCACGACCTCGTGTCGTGGGCCGACCAGACGGGCCCGGCCGAGACCGACCGGATGATCCGCACCTCGCTCGCGCTCCTGGAGACCCTCGGCACCGCGCTGACCATCACCCGCCGCCGCGGCTGGTGACGTCGGGCCCGACAGCTCGCGCCCGCGCGCGGCTCAGCCCTGAAGGGGGGCGAGGCCGCGCGCGGCGCGGATCTGCTCGACGATGCGGCCCATGATCTCGGTGAGCCCGTAGTCCTTCGGCGTGAAGACGGCCGCGACGCCCTGCGCGACGAGGAGCTCCGCGTCGTCCGGCGGCACGATGCCGCCCACGACGACGGGGACGTCGTCCAGCCCGGCGGCCCGCACGCCCGCGAGCACCTCGGGCACGAGCTCGAGGTGCGAGCCCGACAGGATCGACAGCCCGACGCAGTGCACGTCCTCGGCGACCGCGGCCGCGACGATCTGCTCCGGGGTGAGCCGGATGCCCTGGTAGACGACCTCGAACCCGACGTCCCGGGCGCGGACGGCGACCTGCTCGGCGCCGTTCGAGTGCCCGTCGAGACCCGGCTTGCCGACGAGCAGCCGCAGCCGGCCGCCGAGCTCCTCGCCGGTGCGGCGCACCGCCTCCCGGACGGCCGCGAGCTCGCGGCCTGCGGCGTCGGCGGCCTCGGTGAGCGCCGCGGTCGTCGTCCCGGCCGACGACAGCCCGGCCGCCGGCTGGCTCGCGCCGGTCACGCCGGTCGGTGCCCGGAACTCCCCGAAGACCCCGCGCAGCGCCTGCGACCACTCCCCCGTCGTCACCCCGGCCCGGGCGCACTCCAGGCTCGCGGCCATGAGGTTGGTGTCGGTCTTCGCGTCCTCGACGAGGCGGCGCAGCGCGTTCTCGGCGGCCTCCCGGCCCTCCGGGGTCGCGTCCCGCTGCGCGCGCCAGGCCCGCACCGCCTCGACGGCGTGCGCCTCGACGGCGTGGTCGACGGTCTGGATCGCCGTCCTGAGGTCCGCGGTGAGCGGGTTCGGCTCGGTCGTCGTGAACCGGTTGACCCCGACGACGACGTCCTCGCCGGACTCCACCCGCTGCCGGCGCAGGGCGTGCGAGGCGACGAGCGCCGACTTCATGTAGCCGCTCTCGACGGCCGCGACGGCGCCGCCCATCGCCTGGATCCGGTCGATCTCGGCGCGTGCGCCGTCGAGGACCTCGGCCGTGAGGCGCTCGACGACGACCGACCCGTCGAAGAGGTCCTCGTACTCGAGCAGGTCGGACTCGAAGGCGAGCACCTGCTGGATCCGCAGCGACCACTGCTGGTCCCACGGCCGGGGCAGTCCGAGCGCCTCGTTCCAGGCCGGCAGCTGGACGGCGCGCGCCCGGGCCTTCTTGGAGAGCGTCACGGCGAGCATCTCCAGGACGATCCGCTGAACGTTGTTCTCCGGCTGCGCCTCGGTGAGCCCGAGCGAGTTCACCTGGACGCCGTACCGGAACCGGCGCTGCTTCGCGTCGGTCACGCCGTAGCGGTCCCGGGTGATCTCGTCCCACAGCTCGACGAAGGCGCGCATCTTGCACAGCTCCTCGACGAACCGCACGCCTGCGTTGACGAAGAACGAGATCCGCTGGACGACCTCGCCGAACCGGGCGTCGTCCACCTGGCCGCTCGCCCGCACGGCGTCGAGCACGGCGATGGCCGTGCACATCGCGAACGCGACCTCCTGCACGGGCGTCGCGCCCGCCTCCTGGAGGTGGTAGCTGCAGATGTTCGTCGGGTTCCACTGCGGCAGGTCGGCGACCGTGTGGGCGACCATGTCGGTGATGAGCCGCAGGCTCGGCCCGGGCGGGAACACGTACGTGCCCCGCGACAGGTACTCCTTGATGATGTCGTTCTGCGTCGTCCCCGCGAGCGCCGCGACGTCCGCGCCCTGCTCCGCCGCGACGACCTCGTAGAGCGCGAGCAGCCACATCGCCGTCGCGTTGATCGTCATCGACGTGTTCATCTGCGCCAGCGGGATGCCGTCGAAGAGCGCGCGCATGTCCCCGACGTGCGACACCGGCACGCCGACCTTGCCGACCTCGCCGCGGGCGAGCACGTGGTCGGGGTCGTAGCCGGTCTGGGTCGGCAGGTCGAAGGCGACCGACAGCCCGGTCTGGCCCTTGGCGAGGTTGCGCCGGTACAGCGCGTTGGACTCCGCCGGGCTCGAGTGGCCGGCGTAGGTCCGCATGACCCACGGCCGGTCCTTCGGACGGCGGTTCGTCGTGTCGCTCATCGGTGGCCTCCCGGCGCGTCGGCGCGTGCCAGTGGCGCACGCGGCCGTGCTCGTGACGCTACCGGCGGGTCCGGACGGCGGTCAGGGCCCCGCGCGTGAGCAGGCTCACCCCAGGGCGCTGTCGACGTAGCACCAGCGCCACGCCTCGCCGAGCTCGACCGAGCGCATGACCGGGTGCGAGGTCGTGCGGAAGTGCGCCTCGGCGTGCCGGTTCGGCGAGGAGTCGCAGCACGCGACGTGCCCGCAGCGCAGGCACATCCGCAGCGCCACCCACGTCCGCTCGCCGATCGCCACGCAGTCCTCGCACTCGTCGGTGTCGGACGTCGGCACGGCGACGATCGGCTCGTCGCGCAGGTGCTGGCAGGCGTCGCCACGGTGCGGGGCGAGGATCTCGGCGTCGGTGGCGGCCGACCCCGCCGTGAACGACGCGAGGAGCGCCTCCTCCTGGTCGAGGCGCTCCATGACGCCCTCGAGGACCTCGGCGGCGACCTTCCCGGAGCGGTGCACGGTGACGACGACCGACCGCTCCGCCTGGAGCATCTCGACACGCAGCCGGCGGAAGGCCTGGGCGGGCGTCTCCTCGTCGGGGCGGCTGCGGCCGAGCCGCTCCCACACCGAGTGCGCGAGCCGCTCGCCCCAGGCCTTGAGCGAGACGACGATGTCCGCCGGCGCGCTGCCGGCGACCTCGTCGAGCCGGTCCCGGCCGGCCTCGACGGCGCGCTGCATGACGAGCGCCTGCTGGAGGGCGTCCTGAGCCTGGTCGGGGCCGCGGACGCCGAGCAGCCGGACGACGGCGGGCAGCGTCGTCCCCTGGACGAGCAGCGTGCCGGCGACGACCCCGAACGCGGTGATGAGGATGACCTCGCGGTGCGGTGTGTCCGGGTCCAGGGAGAACGCCGCCGCGAGCGTGACGACGCCGCGCATCCCGGCCCACGACACGAGCGCGACGTGCCGCCAGGACGGCGCATCGGGCTCGGCCCGGCGCACCCCGGGCAGCAGCCGGGGCAGGTACGTCGCCGGGTACATCCAGACGATCCGCGACACGACGACCGTGAGGACGACCGCGAGCACGAACCACGCGATGGTCGCGTTCGAGTCCTCGCTGTCGTTGGCCGCCATGAGCAGCTCGCGCAGCTGGAGCCCGATGAGGACGAAGACGACCGACTCCAGGAGGAAGGTGACCGTCCGCCAGATCGTCCGCTCGGTGACCCGGGACGCCGCGGACTGGATCTCCGGCGAGCGGTGGCCGAGGATCAGGCCGGCCACGACGACCGCCAGGACCCCGGAGCCGTGCACCTTCTCCGCGACGAGGTAGGCCGAGTACGGGACGACGAACGACAGCGTCGTGTCGAGCACGGGGTCGCTGACCCGGCGCCGGACGACGCTCGCGACCTCGGCGACGACCCAGCCGCCGAGCAGGCCGAGGACGACCGCCCGTACGAAGTCCGTGCCGATGTCGACGAGCGTGACGCTGCCGGCCAGGGCCGCGACCGCCATCCGCAGGGTGACCAGGGCGGTGGCGTCGTTGAGCAGGCTCTCGCCCTCGAGGATCGTCACGACCTTGCGGGGCATCCCGACCTGGCGGGCGACCGCGGTCGCGGCGACGGCGTCCGGCGGGGCGACGATCGCGCCGAGCGCGAGCGCGGCCGCGAACGGCAGGTCCGGCAGGACGAGCATCGCGACACCCGCGACGGCGAACGCGGTCGCGAGGACGAGCGCCACCGAGAGCAGCCCGATCGGCCGCCGGTTCCGCCGCATGTCGACGAACGGCGTCCGGATCGAGGCCGCGTAGAGCAGCGGCGGCAGGAACCCGACGAGCGCCAGCTCGGGGCTCAGCGGGTACTCCGGCACCCCCGGCACGAACGACACGGCGATGCCGACCACCGTGAGCACGAGCGGGGAGGACAGCCCCCACCGGGACGCGACGCCGGCGACGGCCGCCGAGCCGGCGATCAGGGCGACGATCTCGAACGGCTCGACCACCGCTGAACTATCGCACGCAGCCCCGCGGCCGGCGCGCGAGACGCCGTCAGGAGGCGGCGGCGAGCGGCTCCACGGTGAGCACCCGGTGCAGCCGGGTGGCCCGCAGCAGCCGGAGCTGGCGGGGCGGGACCTCGGTGAGCACGAGCCGCCGTCCGGCCTGCTGAGCCCGCCGGTGCGCCCCGACGATGACGCCGAGGCCGCTCGCGTCCCAGATGTCCAGGCCGCCGAGGTGGACGAGCACGTCGCCCTCGCCGTCGTCGATCGTCGAGTGCAGCACCGCCCGGGCGACGGGGGCGCTACGCCCGTCGAGCCGGCCGGCGACCTCGATCTCCGCTCCGCGACGGACGACCTCGATCCGCAGATCGGTTCGCATGTCACGCCCCCTTCCGTGCTGCCGAGCGGCGACCTGGTCGCCGCTCCCCCCACACGCCGGCGAGTACGTCCCGACATCAGAGACGACGCCGGTCGAGCCTGTTCCGTTCACATCGGCCTGCAAGGAAACCTCAAGTATCACGTTTGGTAGCGATTGATGACGCAAGGTTAGCGATCGACCGTCCTGCGGTCCCGTCTCACGCGCCGGGCCGTGAGACAACTGTGACCCGCGGGACACGATGGCAGCCACGTCCGACAGGTCGGACACGTGCGGAACGCCGCGCAGGTCCGCCCGGACGCCGTCCCGGCGGCGGGATGCGCCCGCTGCGGGAACACCGCACACTGCTCCTGATGACCGGCTGGGGAAGCCTCTCCTACGCCTTCGGGCCCCTGCTCGCGTTCGGGGTGGTGGGCGTCATCGTGCTGCTCCTGCGCTGGGCCTTCGCGCACGGGACGTCCCTCGTCGAGCGCCGCCCGGAGGCGGGCAGCCCCGAGGAGTACGGCCTGCTCGTCCGGGTGGCCGCGCCCCGCACGTTCGTCGAGGCCGAGGTGATGCGCCGCCACCTCGAGGACGCCGGCCTGCGCGCGACGCTCGCCCCGACGACGCAGGGCCCCGCCGTCATGGTCTTCCCGGACGACGTGAAGAACGCCCGCCTCGTGCTGCGGTCGGCCGGGCACGAGCCGGGCTGACGCGGCCCCGCCCCGCGGCGGGCGCGACGGTCACACGAAGGCGAAGTCCGGGTGCTCGACCCGGGACACGTTCGCCCCCAGCGCCCGCAGGGCGTGGTCCATCCGCTCGTAGCCGCGGTCGATGTGCCGCGCCCCGGAGACGACCGTCTCGCCGTCCGCCACGAGCCCGGCGATGACGAGGGCGGCTCCGGCCCGGATGTCGCTGGCCTCCACCGGCGCCGCGGACAGCCGCGGCACGCCGCGCACGAACGCGTGGTGGCCGTCGACGCGCACCTGGGCGCCGAGCCGGGCGACCTCCTGGACGAACCGGAAGCGGGCCTCGAAGAGGTTCTCGGTCACCATCGCAGCGCCCTCGGCCACGGCGTCGAGGGTGATGACGAACGGCTGCAGGTCGGTCGGGAAGCCCGGGTACGGCAGGGTCGCCACGTCGATCGCGCGCGGCCGCTCCGGGCCCACGACGCGGAAGCCGTCGCCGAGCACCGACACCTCGGCGCCGGCGAGGGTGAGCTTGTCGAGGACCACCCCGAGGTGGCCGGGCTCCCCGTTGCGGACGACGACGTCGCCGCCGGTGATCGTCGCGGCGAACGCCCACGTGCCGGCGACGATCCGGTCGGGCACGACGCGGTGGTCGACCGGGGTCATCGCCTCGACGCCCTCGACCGTGAGCACCGACGACCCGATCCCGTCGATCTGCGCCCCCATCCGGCGCAGCATCCGGCACAGGTCGACGATCTCCGGCTCCCGGGCCGCGTTCTCGATCGTCGTCGTCCCCCGGGCGAGGACGGCCGCCATGAGGAGGTTCTCCGTCGCCCCGACGGACGGGAAGTCGAGCCGGACCTCGGCGCCGTGCAGCCCGTCGGGCGCCTCCGCGACGAGGAAGCCGTGGTCGACCCGGATCTGCGCGCCGAACGCGGTGAGCCCGAGGATGTGCAGGTCGAGCCCGCGGGAGCCGATCGCGTCCCCGCCGGGCAGCGCGACGTCCGCCGAGCCGCACCGGGTCACGAGCGGCCCGAGCACGCTGATCGAGGCCCGCATCGCCCGCACGAGGTCGTAGTCCGCCCGGTGGCCGGGGGTCTGCGGCACGGTGATCGCGACGACGCCGGCCTCCGGGTCGTGCTCGACCTCGCACCCCAGGCGCCGCAGCAGCTCCGCCATGATCCGGACGTCGACGATGTCCGGCACGTCGGACAGCGTCGTCCGGCCGGTCGCGAGCAGCGACGCGGCCATGAGCTTGAGGACGCTGTTCTTCGCGCCCGGGACCCGGACGTCACCGGCCAGGCGGGTGCCACCGACCACCCTGAAGGCTTCCACCCGCCGAATCGTAGGGCCCCGGCGGGCCGCTCCCGACCAGGGCCCGGCTGGGCTGTGAGCGGTTCCACCGGCGGCGCCGGGCGCCCCGGGGACGGACTGCCTAGGCTGGCGCCCATGGTGAACCTGACGCGCATCTACACGAAGACCGGGGACGACGGCACGACGTCGCTGGGCGACTTCAGCCGGACGTCCAAGAACGACCCGCGCCTGGTCGCCTACGCCGACGTCGACGAGGCGAACAGCGCGCTCGGGGTCACCCTCGTCTGCGCGGCCGACAGCCTCGACGCCGACGTCGCGGACCTGCTGCGCCGGGTGCAGAACGACCTGTTCGACGTCGGTGCGGACCTGTGCACCCCGCTCACGGCGAACCCGGCGCACCCGCCGCTGCGGGTCACCGCGGAGTACGTCACCGACCTCGAGACCGCCTGCGACCGCTACAACGAGGCGCTGCCGCCGCTGCGGTCGTTCATCCTGCCCGGCGGGACGCCGGCCTCGGCCTACCTGCACGTCGCACGGACCGTGACCCGGCGCGCCGAGCGCGCGGTCTGGGCGGCCGTCGACGCGCACGGCACCGGCGACGAGGGCGGCGTCAACCCGCTCACCGCCCAGTACCTCAACCGGTTGAGCGACCTGCTGTTCATCCTCTGCCGCTACGCCAACCGGGACACCGGGGACGTGCTGTGGGCGCCGGGCGGCGGCCGGGCGACCCCGCCGCAGGAGGACTGACCCCCGCCCATCCCCGAGTTACTAGCCCGTATGACCCAGTTGCTGGGTCATACGGGCTAGTAACTGCGGGGGGCAGGGAGGTCAGGCGACGTTGATGCCCTGGCCGGGCGGGGCGGACTCGACCCACGCCGCGAGGCCGTTGTACGCACCCTCGCTCATCGCGAGCTCGACGGTCACCGCGCCGTAGGCGCAGCGGACGACGACCCAGCCCGGGAGCACCGTGCCGGCCTCCGGGCCGGTCGGCGCGTGCTGGCCGAGGATGACGAGGCGCCCGCGCTCCAGCGACCGCGCGGGACGCAGGCTCCAGGCGAAGAACCGGAACCAGTCGAGCCGGTCGCGCTCGTAGCGCGCGAGCCCGAGCATCCAGCTGCCGGCGAGGTGCGCCCGCGCGCCGCCGCGCACCTCGCGGCGCATCGAGCAGTCGAACGTGCCGACGTCACGGCTGAGGACCAGCCGCCGTGCGACGAGGGAGCCGAAGCCCAGCACGAGGACCGCGACGGCCGTCGCGAGCGCCGTCAGGGGTACGACCAGGTCCTCCACGCCGCCGCCGTCGCGACGTCAGTTGGCGGTGGACCCGGAGGCGACGGCGGCCATGTCCGAGACGACGGTGACGCGGTCGTGCTCGACGGACAGGAACCCACCCTCGGCCGTCACCGTGATCTGGTCACCGGACGTGGGGCGGATCGTCAGCTCACCGGACGCGAGCACCGCGAGCACCGGCGCGTGGCCGGGCAGGATGCCCAGGTCGCCCTCGACGGTCCGCGCGATGACCATCGACGCCTCGCCGGACCAGACCTTGCGGTCGGCGGAGACGAGCTCGACCTGCAACGGCACGGGATCCTCCAGGGGATGAGAAGTCGTCAGGATACGCAGCGCACGGGACCCCGGTCGCCCGGGGTCCCTGCGCGCGTCAGGTCAGGCGCCGGTCTGCTTCTTGATCTCGGCAGCCTTGCGCTCGACGTCGTCGAGCCCGCCGCACATGAAGAAGGCCTGCTCCGGCACGTCGTCGTACTCGCCGTCCGCGATCTTCGTGAACGCCTCGATCGTGTCCGCGATCGGGACGAACGAGCCCTCGAGGCCGGTGAAGACCTTGGCGACGAACGTGTTCTGCGAGAGGAACCGCTCGATGCGGCGCGCCCGCTGGACGATGATCCGGTCCTCCTCCGAGAGCTCCTCGACACCCAGGATCGCGATGATGTCCTGGAGCTCCTTGTTGCGCTGGAGGATCTGCTTGATCCGGATCGCCGTGTTGTAGTGGTCGGCGGAGATGTACCGCGGGTCGAGGATCCGCGACGTGGACGTCAGCGGGTCGACGGCCGGGTAGATACCGAGCGAGGCGACCGTCCGGGAGAGCTCCGTCGTCGCGTCGAGGTGCGCGAACGTCGTCGCCGGGGCCGGGTCGGTGTAGTCGTCGGCGGGGACGTAGACGGCCTGCATCGACGTGATCGAGTGGCCGCGCGTCGACGTGATGCGCTCCTGGAGCACGCCCATCTCGTCGGCGAGGGTCGGCTGGTAGCCGACGGCGCTCGGCATGCGGCCGAGCAGCGTGGAGACCTCGGAGCCGGCCTGCGTGAACCGGAAGATGTTGTCGATGAACAGGAGGACGTCCTGCTTCTGCACGTCGCGGAAGTACTCCGCCATCGTCAGCGCGGAGAGCGCGACGCGAAGACGGGTGCCCGGCGGCTCGTCCATCTGGCCGAAGACGAGGGCCGTGCGCTCGATGACGCCGGTCTCGGTCATCTCCGCGATGAGGTCGTTGCCCTCACGGGTGCGCTCGCCGACACCGGCGAACACCGACACGCCACCGAAGTTCTCGGCGACGCGGTAGATCATCTCCTGGATGAGAACCGTCTTGCCGACGCCCGCACCACCGAAGAGGCCGATCTTGCCGCCGAGCACGTAGGGCGTGAGCAGGTCGATGACCTTGATGCCCGTCTCGAACATCTCGGTCTTGCTCTCGAGCTGGTCGAAGGCCGGCGCCTTGCGGTGGATCGGCCAGCGCTCGGTGATCTCGAGGGTCTCGCCCTCCTTGAGGTTGAGGCAGTCCCCGATGGTGTTGAAGACGTGGCCCTTGGTCACGTCGCCGACGGGCACGTTGATCGCGGTGCCGGTGTCGGTGACGGCCGAGCCGCGGACCATGCCGTCGGTCGGCTGCATCGAGATGGCGCGCACGAGGTTGTCGCCGATGTGCTGGGCGACCTCGAGCGTCAGGGTGCGCGTCACGTCGCCGAGGGTCACGTCGACGTGGAGCGCGTTGTACATCTCGGGCATCGAGTCCGCGGGGAACTCGATGTCGACGACCGGCCCGATGACGCGCGAGACGCGGCCGACACCCGCGGCGCCGGCCTCGGCGGCGTTCTCAACAGCAGTGGCAGTCATGTCTCTCTCACTCTCGGGTCGTACCGACGTCGGTCTGGCAACGGTTCTGGCAGCGGTTCTGGCAGCACGTTTCGGCTGCCGGGTGGAACAGGTGCCGGCCGTCAGGCCGACGCGGAGGCGTCGGCGAGCGCGTTCGCGCCACCGACGATCTCGCTGATCTCCTGGGTGATCTCCGACTGGCGCGCGGTGTTCGCGAGCCGCGTGTAGCGCTTGATGAGCTCCTCGGCGTTGTCGGTCGCCGACTTCATCGCCCGCTGCCGCGCCGCGAGCTCGCTCGCCGCGGACTGCAGGAGGGCGTTGAAGATCCGGCTCTCGACGTACCTCGGCAGCAGTGCGTCGAGCACCGCGGCCGCCGAGGGCTCGAACTCGTAGAGCGGCAGGACGTCGTCCGGCGCGGGCGGCTCGTCACCCTCGACGACCTCGAGCGGCAGCAGCCGCACGACCTCGGGGGTCTGCGTGACCATGTTGACGAAGCGGGTGGAGACGATGTGGATCTCGTCGACGCCGCCCTCCTCCGTCGGCCGCAGGAAGGCCTCGATGAGCGCGTCGGCGATCTCCTTGGCGTTCTCGAACTGGGGTGCGTCCGAGAAGCCCACCCACTCGGCCGCGACCGTCCGCCGGCGGAACCGGTAGTAGGACGAGCCCTTGCGGCCGGCGATGAAGGGGACGACCTCCTTGCCCTCGCCGCGCAGCAGCTCGGCGAGGCGCTCCCCCTCCTTGATGACGTTCGAGGAGTACGCGCCGGCGAGACCGCGGTCGGAGGTGACGAGCAGCATCGCCGCCCGGGTCACCTCACGCTTCTCGGTGGTCAGCGGGTGGTCCTCGTTGGAGTACGTCGCGACCGCCGACACCGCACGGGTGATGGCCCGTGCGTACGGGGCGGACGCCGCCGTGCGCTGCTGCGCCTTGACCATCCGGGACGCGGCGATGAGCTCGAACGCCCGCGTGATCTTCTTCGTCCCCTGCACCGCCTTGATGCGGCTTCGGTAGACGCGGAGCTGTGCTCCCATGCCGTGCCTCCTCCCTGCCCCTGTGCCGGAACCGTCAGCCGCGCTTCTGGCGGACGATCTTCTCCTGCTCGACCTCGGCCTCGTCGAGCGCCTCGGCGCTCTCCTTGCCGAGCGACGCCAGGGACTTGCCCTCACCGGTCTGGAAGCCGCGCTTGAACTCGCGGACGGCGTCCCGCAGGGCGTTCTCGGTGTCGTCGGTCACCGCGTTCGTCTCGCGGATCGTGTCGAGCACCTTGGTGTTGCGGCGCAGGTGGTCGAGCAGCTCGTTCTCGAAGCGGCGGACGTCCTCGGTCGGGACGTCGTCGAGCTCGCCGCTCGTGCCGGTCCAGATCGAGACGGCCTGCTCCTCCATGGCGAACGGCGCGTACTGCGGCTGCTTGAGCAGCTCGACGAGCCGCTGGCCGCGGGCGAGCTGGGCGCGGGACGCCGCGTCCAGGTCGGAGGCGAACATCGCGAACGCCTCGAGGGCGCGGAACTGCGCCAGGTCGACGCGCAGCGAGCCGGAGACCTTCTTCATCGCCTTGGTCTGCGCCGCGCCACCGACGCGGGAGACCGAGATGCCGACGTTGATCGCGGGCCGGACGTTCGCGTTGAACAGGTCCGACTCGAGGAAGATCTGGCCGTCGGTGATGGAGATGACGTTCGTCGGGATGTAGGCCGAGACGTCGTTCGCCTTGGTCTCGACGAAGGGCAGACCCGTCATCGAGCCGCCGCCGAGGTCGTCGGACAGCTTCGCGCAGCGCTCGAGGAGCCGGCTGTGCAGGTAGAAGACGTCACCCGGGTAGGCCTCACGGCCCGGCGGACGGCGCAGCAGCAGCGACACGGCGCGGTACGCCTCGGCCTGCTTGCTCAGGTCGTCGAAGATGATGAGGACGTGCTTGCCGGCGTACATCCAGTGCTGGCCGATGGCCGAGCCGGTGTACGGGGCGAGGTACTTGAAGCCGGCGGCGTCGGAGGCCGGGGCCGCGACGATCGTCGTGTACTCCAGGGCGCCGTTCTCCTCGAGGGAGCGGCGGACCGACGCGATCGTCGAGCCCTTCTGGCCGATGGCGACGTAGATGCAGCGGACCTGCTTCTTCGGGTCGCCGGACGCCCAGTTGGCCTTCTGGTTGATGATCGTGTCGAGCGCGACGGCGGTCTTGCCCGTCTGCCGGTCGCCGATGATCAGCTGGCGCTGGCCGCGGCCGATCGGGGTCATCGAGTCGATGGCCTTGATGCCGCTCATCATCGGCTCGTTGACGCTCTGCCGCTGGACGACGGACGGCGCCTGCGTCTCGAGCGCGCGGCGCGCCTCGGAGGCGATGTCGCCGAGGCCGTCGATCGGGTTGCCGAGCGGGTCGACGACCCGGCCGAGGTAGGCGTCACCGACGGGGACCGAGAGGATCTCGCCGGTCCGGCGCACCTCCTGGCCCTCCTCGATGCCGCTGAAGTCGCCGAGGATGACGACGCCGACCTCGCGGACGTCGAGGTTCAGCGCGAGGCCGAGCGTGCCGTCCTCGAACTGGAGCAGCTCGTTGGCCATGACGCTCGGCAGGCCCTCGACGCGGGCGATGCCGTCGCCGGCCTCGCTGACGCGGCCGACCTCTTCGCGCGAGGCAGCGCCCGGCTCGTAGGACTGGACGAAGGCGTCCAGGGCGTCCCGGATCTCCTCCGGACGGATCGTGAGCTCCGCCATCGTGAAAGTCCCTGCTCTCTGTCCTGTGGACCGTCTCGTCCGGCCCCTCACCGGGACCGAGATGTCTTCGTGCTGGTGTGTCAGCGGTGGTGCGGTGCCGGCCGGGCCGGCGTGCGTGGAGCGGTGGTCAGCCGGCCATCCGGCGGCGGGCCTCGTCGAGCCTGCCGACGACGGTGCCGTCGATGAGCTCGCCGCCGACCTGCACGCGCAGGCCGCCGACGACCGCCGGGTCGACGTCGGCGTTGATCCGGATCTCGCGACCGTAGAGCCGTTGGAGGGCGGCGGCGAGCCGGTCACGCTGGGCCGATGTCAGCGGGACCGCGGAGGTGACCTCCGCGACGAGCTGACGGCGGCGCTGCGCGGCGGCCTCGACGTAGCCCTCGAGCACGGCCTCGGTGCGCTGCCCCCGCGGGGCGGTCGCCGCCTGGACGGCGAGGCGCACCGTCTCCGGGGCGGCCTTGCCGGCGAGCAGCGTGCGCACGAGCTGGGCCTTGCGGTCGGCGCCGGCCGTCCGGGCCGAGAACGCGTCGCGCAGGGAGTTGTCCCCCGCGACGGTCCGCGAGAACCGGAACAGCTCGTCCTCGACCGCGTCGAGCCGGCCGGCCTGCTCGGCGCCCGCGAGGACGGCCGAGACGCCGAACGACTCCACGGCGTCCGTGAGGTCGGCCGGGCGCGACCAGCGGGCGCGGGCCAGGCCCGCGACGAAGTCGGCGGTCGTGCTGCCGATCCGGCTGCCCAGGAGCTGCGTCACCAGGCCCGCCTTCGCCTCACCGTCCCGCGAGGGGTCGGTGAGGGCCCGCCGCAGACCGGCGGACGAGGCGAGCACGTCGGTGACGCCGAGGAGGTCCTCGCCGACCCGCGCCGGGTCGGTGCCCGGCACGGACAGCAGCGCCGCGAGGCGCTCCTGACCGGCGGCGAGGGACTCCCGGCTGACGCCCTGGACCATCAGGACACCCGGCCCGCAGGCTCGGCGCCCTCGATCTCGGCGAGGAACCGGTCGACCACACCGCTCGCGCGGACGTGGTCCTCGAGGGACTCCCCGACGATCCGCGACGCGAGGTCGGTGGCGAGCCGGCCGACCTCGCCGCGCAGCTGGACGACCGCCTGCTGGCGCTCGGCCTGGATCTGCTGCTGCGCCGCCGCGGCGATGCGGTTCGCCTCGGACTGCGCACGGTCACGCATCTCGGCGATGATCGTGGCGCCCTCGGCCCGGGCCTCCTCACGGATGCGCGAGGCCTCGGCCCGTGCCTCCGTGAGCTGCGCCTGGTACTCCTCGAGCGCCTTGGCGGCCTCTTCCTGCGCCTTCTCGGCCTTCTCGATCCCGCCCTGGATGGCAGCGGTGCGCTCGTTGAAGATCTGCTCGAGCCGCGGCACGACCTTGCGGGCCACCACGACGTAGAGGATCGCGAACACGAGGAAGCCGAAGATCAGCTCACCGAGGTGCGGGAGGACGGGGTACTGCAGCCACGAAGGAAGGACCTCGTCGCCTTCAGCGGCCACGAGGACTGCTGCGATCTGCACGCTGGCTCCTCAGGTAGTCGTCGGACGCGGAGCGAGGATCACTGAGGGGGCGTGCCCGCGAAGACGAACGCGAGCGCGATGCCGAAGATGGCGAGCGCCTCGGCGAGGGCGAAGCCGAGGATGGCGATCGGCTGGAGGATGCCGCGGGCCTCGGGCTGACGCGCCACACCGCTGACGTAGGCGGCGAAGATCAGGCCGACGCCGATACCCGGGCCGATGGCGGACAGGCCGTAGCCCACGATCGCGAGGGAACCGTACATGGTCTCTCTTCCTTCTGTGTCGTCGCCAGTGACCGGCGACGGGCTGGTGGTGCGCTCCTCAGCTGGGCGCCGGGAGACGACTCGGACTGCTGGTGCCGGTGGTGCCGTGCTCTGGTGGTGCGAGTGCGGTACTGCCCGAGCCGGGGCCCGGAGGTCGGTGCTCCGCCTCAGTGCTCGTCGGTCGCGAGGGAGCCGGCGATGTAGAGCGCGGTGAGGAGCGTGAAGACGTACGCCTGGAGGAACTGGACGAAGCCTTCGAAGAGCGTCATGACGAACCCGCCGAGGAACACGAGGACACCCGTGCCCTTGACCGCGATGCCGGTGTCGCCGAAGAGCAGGTGCTCCCCGCCGACGACGCACAGGACGAGCAGGATGTGGCCCGCGAACATGTTGCCGAAGAGCCGCAGCGCGAGCGTCACGGGCCGCGTCACGAAGTACGTGAGCAGCTCGAGGAAGAAGATGAGCGGCACGATCAGCCAGGGCAGACCCGCCGGGACCATGTGGCGGAAGTAGCCGCCGAGGCCCATCGAGCGGATGCCGACGACGTGGTAGACGACGAACACGATGAGGGCCAGCGCGAGCGGGAAGCCGAACCGGCTCATCGTCGGGTACTGGATCGGCGGGATGATGCCGAAGAGGTTGTTCGTCAGGATGAGCATGAACATCGTGAAGAGGAGCGGGACGAACCGGAGGAAGTCCTTGCTCCCGAGGATGTCCCGG
Organism: Kineosporia sp. A_224; assembly: GCF_002198655.1. Classification (GTDB taxonomy): domain Bacteria; phylum Actinomycetota; class Actinomycetes; order Actinomycetales; family Kineosporiaceae; genus R-H-3. The sequence goes on along the minus strand of NZ_MWLN01000224.1, from coordinate 19,665 downwards.
CCCAGGCCGTTGCGGACCATCCCGTAGACGCTCTCGGTGACGAACTGCGCCTTGCCGGGGACCAGTGCCATCTTGCGCGTCGACAGCAGCAGCCAGACGGACAGCAGGACGACCGAGAAGACCGCCATGACCATCGGGCGGGTGAGCGCGAACTGGGAGTTGCCGCCCCAGAGCGGCTGCCAGAACGTCTCGATGGGGTCGGGGGCCTCGAAGCCGGTGCCCTCACCGGCAGCGAGCAGGCTGCTCACGAGGTCTCCTTACTCAGCGTGACCGGCGTCGTGGGACGCCGAAGGCGGGCGTCGGTCGTGCGCACCGTATCGGAACCACACCAGGTAGAGAGCAAGGCCCATGCCGCCGAGGATGCCGACCACCACGAAGACGGGCTTCGTGCCGAGCCAACGATCCACCAGCCAGCCCAGGCCTCCGTAGAGGAGTGGTCCGCTGATGAGGTGCGCGAGGACGGTCCACGCCTCTGCTTCGCCAGCGGCGCCGGCTGAGCGGTGGGCGTCGTCGTCCATCAGCACGGACCCTATCAGTGAGACGTAGGTCCTGATGACTGTCCGGAACCGTCGTGACCTGCGACGTCATGCGTCGTCCCGGCGTCCGGGGAGGAGCCGAACGCGAGCACCCGCAGGCGCCCGGCGGTCCGCACGTGACCGATGAGCCAGGCCGTCGACGAGGCGAAGATGGCGACGCCGACGAAGAACTGGTCGAGCCACCCGGCCCGGGCCAGGGCGAGGAACGCGAGCCCCAGGACGAGCACGCTCGTCCCGTACGCGAGCACCGCGGAGACCATCACCGCAGGTGGCGACCATCGTGAACTTGTGCGCACGACGAGCGGGCCGACGACGAACGCACCCACGGTGAGCAACGCACCGATCGCCGCGCCGACCATGGAGCGCCATCCCCAGAAGGCGCCGGCGACGACGACGAGGGCTCCGGCGGCCAGCGCGGGGTACGCCCCGCCGCGGATCGTGGCGGCCCAGGCGCGGTCCGAGAACTCGTCCGCGGTCGCGTCATCCATGATCGAAAGACCTCTCGGCAGTGCTTGTGAAATCTGTCACGAAGTCCCGGGTCGGGGCTCGTCCGGTCACGATACGTGGCCCCTGCGGGCCCGTCCGCCGAGCCAGCGCCCCCGCAGCGGCCCGAGCGTCACGAGCACCGCGGCCGTGACGGCCGCCAGGCCCAGCGCGAGGGCCGTCATCGGCTCGAGGAAGGCCGAGGAGGCGACCCCGAAGGCGAAGGTCGCCGTCCACACGTACATGACGAGGACGGCGTTCGCGTGGCTGTGCCCCAGGCGCAGGAGCCGGTGGTGCAGGTGGAGCTTGTCCGGGGTGAACGGCGACTTGCCGGTCCCGACCCGGCGCACGATGGCCCAGCCCATGTCGACGAGCGGCAGGGCGAGCACGGCCAGCGGCAGCACGAGCGGGAGGAACGCGGGCACGACCTGCGCGTTCGACAGCTCCCCCGGGTCGAACTGCCCGGTGATGGAGATCGTCGAGGTCGCGAGCAGCAGGCCGATGAGCATCGAGCCGCTGTCGCCCATGAAGACCCGGGCCGGGTTGAAGTTGTGCGGCAGGAAGCCCAGGCAGCAGCCGACCATGGCCGCCGTGACGAGCGTGGCCAGCGAGGAGTAGTCCGTCGGGTCGAACGTGTAGCGCGAGAGCAGGTAGGAGTAGACGAAGAAGGCGGTGCCGGCGATCGCGACGATGCCGGCCGCGAGACCGTCGAGGCCGTCGACGAAGTTCACCGCGTTCACCGCGACGACGACCGCGACGATCGTCAGGACGATGAGCCCGTTGCGGCTGATGATCGTCTGGCCGCCGAGCGGGAGCGCGACGAGCTGGACGCCGCCCTGCCAGGCCATCAGCCCGGCGGCGAGCGACTGCCCGGCGAGCTTGGTGACGGCGTCGAGGGTCCACAGGTCGTCGGCGACCCCGAGGGCGCAGACGGTGCCCGCCCCGAGCAGCACGCCCCAGGGCGCGCCGCCGTCGTCGAAGGTGCGGTCGAGGAAGGGCGTCCGGCTCGCGACGAGCAGGGCGACGGCGAACCCGAGGAACATCGCCAGGCCGCCCATCCGCGGCACCGGCACGCTGTGGACGTCGCGGTCCCGGACCGGGGTGATCGCCCCGACCCGGCGCGCGAGCCTGCGCACGAGCGGCGTCGTCAGGTAGGTCACGGCGAACGCGACGAGCAGGACGAAGACGTAGGCGCGCACTAGCGGGCGGCCTCGCTGTCGGTCCCGGCCGGTTCGGCGTCCGGTTCGGCGTCCGGTTCGGTGCCCGGGTCGGCGTCCCGGTCGGGTGCCGGCTCGACGGCACTCGTGTCGAGGTCGGGGACGACGGCCCGCAGCGCGTCGAGGCCGATCGCACCGACCCGCAGCACCCGTGGCGGCCGGGAGCTGTCCGTCCCGTCGACGACGGTCGACAGCGCCGTGCGGGTCATCGGCCCGGCGTCGAGGTAGACGTCCACGGTGGTGACGAGCGCGGCCCAGGCGTCCTCGTAGGTGAGCGGCACGGCGGCGTGCTCGGTCCCGGGCCGGTTCGCGCTCGTGACGGCCATCGGGCCGGTCTTCTCGAGCAGCCGCAGCGCGACCGGGTGCATCGGCATCCGCAGCGCGACGGTGCCGGAGCCGTCGCCGAGGTCCCACGTGAGGGTCGGCTGGTGCGTGCAGAGCAGCGTCAGCCCGCCCGGCCAGAACGCGTCCGCCAGGTCCCGGACGCCGGAGTTGAAGCCGGTCGCGAGGCCGTCGAGGGTGCGCCCGTGGGCGACGAGCACCGGGGGCGCCTGCCGGCGGCCGCGGGCCTGCGCCATGAGCGCGATCCCCGCGTGCGAGAACGCGTCGGTGCCCACGCCGTACGCGGAGTCGGTGGGGAGCACGACGAGCAGGCCCTCGGAGACCGAGACGGCCGCCCGCGAGATGCCACGCTCTCGCTCGCGCTCGTCGAGGCAGTCGAAGCGGAAGCTCACGAGGACGAGTCTGGCACCCGGCGGGCCACGAGGGTGCGCGGGCGCCCCGCGAGGTCGGTGAGGGTCCGCGCGTCGGTCCAGCCGGCGCCCGCGACGAGCGCCCGGGCGGAGTCGCCCTGGACGTCGGCGTGCTCCATCGCGAGGACGCCGCCCGGTCGCAGCAGGGCCGCCGCGCACGCGACGACCGCGCGCGGCACCTCGAGCCCGTCCGTGCCGCCCCCGTAGAGCGCGACCTCCGGGTCGTGGTCGCGGACCTCGGGCTCGGTCGGGACCATCCCCGGCGGGATGTACGGCGGGTTCGCGAGGACGACGTCCGCACGGCCGACGACGTCGGCGAGCAGGCCGGCGTCCGCGCGGGTCACGTCCCCGGCCCGGACGTCGACCCGGTCGCCGAGCGAGAGCCGCTCGACGTTGCGGCGGGCCCAGGCGACGGCGGACGGGTCGAGCTCGAGCGCGACGACCCGCGCCTGCGGCACCTCGTCGGCGACCGACAGCGCGACGGCCCCGGAGCCCGTGCACAGGTCGACGACGAGCACCTGCCCGGCACCGTCCGCGACGAGCCGGCGGGCGACGTCCACGCCGAGCCCGGCGAGCAGCTCGGTCTCGGGCCGGGGCACGAACACCCCGGGGCCCACGGACAGCTCGATGCCGCGGAAGCCCGCGGTGCCGGTGAGGTGCTGCAGCGGGACCCGGTCGGCGCGGGCGTCGACGAGCCGCTCGAGGGTGTCCGCCTGCGCGGGGGTCAGGGCGTCCCCGAGGACGACGCGGCGGGACAGCTCGGCCCGCGGGACGCCGAGCGCGTGCGCCACGAGGAGCTGGGCGTCCGCGGGCGGCGAGGAGACCCCGGCCTCGGTGAGCCGGGCGATCGTCGAGGCGAGCGCCGTCCGCAGCGGCAGACCGGTGGCGGCCGGCGGCTGCGGGCCGGTCACGGGGACACCTCGGTGGCGGCCAGCCGGGCCGCCTCGTCGAGCGTCACGCAGGACCCGACGACGGGTTCGAGGTCGCCCGCGAGCACCTGGTCGAGGTTGTACGCCTTGTAGCCGGTCCGGTGGTCGGCGATCCGGTTCTCCGGGAAGTTGTACGTCCGGATCCGCTCCGAGCGGTCGACGGTGCGGACCTGGGAGCGCCGGGCCTGGGACGCCTCGGCCTCCGCGGCCTCGGCGGCGACGGCGTGCAGCCGCGCGCGCAGGATGCGCAGCGCCTGCTCCTTGTTCTGCAGCTGGGACTTCTCGTTCTGGCAGGAGACGACGATCCCGGTCGGCACGTGGGTGATCCGCACGGCCGAGTCGGTCGTGTTCACCGACTGCCCGCCCGGGCCGGAGGACCGGAAGACGTCGATCCGCAGGTCCTCGGGGTCGATCGTCACCTCGACCTCCTCCACCTCGGGCAGGACGAGGACGCCGGCGGCGCTCGTGTGGATCCGCCCCGCCGACTCGGTGACGGGCACCCGCTGCACCCGGTGGACGCCGCCCTCGTACTTGAGCCGGGCGTAGACGCCCTCCCCCGGGGCCGGCGTTCCGCGCGACTTCACGGCGACCGAGACGTCCTTGTAGCCGCCGAGGTCGGAGTCGGTCGACTCGATGACCTCGGTCTTCCAGCCGCGGCGCTCGGCGTACCGCAGGTACATCCGGAGCAGGTCGCCGGCGAACAGGGCGGACTCCTCGCCGCCCTCCCCCGCCTTGATCTCGAGGATGACGTCGCGGTCGTCGTCCGGGTCCCGCGGCACGAGCAGGCGGCGCAGGTGCTCGTGCGTGCCGGCCTCGAGGGCCTCGAGCTCGGGCAGCTCGGCGGCGAAGGAGGCGTCGTCGACGGCGAGCTCGCGGGCCGCCTCGACGTCCGCGAGCGCCACGGCCCAGGCCCGGTGCGCCTCGACGACGGCGCCCAGCTCGGCGTACCGGCGCCCGAGGGTGCGGGCCAGCCCGGCGTCCGCGTGGACGCCGGGGTCGGCGAGCCGGGTCTCGAGCTCTGCGTGCTCGGAGAGCAGCGGCGCGACGGCCTGCTCGAGCGCCCGGGCGGCGTCCACGGTCTGGCCGGACATGACGTCCTCGTCCTCTCAGCGGCTCCGAACGGCCGGCAGGCGAAGGTGCGGGCAAAGCAGAGGCGCCGGTGGCGCGCCGCGGACGTGCGGGTCGAGCCCGTCGTCCGCGGCGGCGCACCGGCGCCGCCGGAAGCTAGTTGGCCTGCTTCTTCCCGTAGCGCTGCTCGAACTTCGAGATGCGGCCACCGGTGTCGAGGATCTTCTGCTTGCCGGTGTAGAAGGGGTGGCACTGGCTGCAGACGTCGGACTGGATGACGCCGCCCTTCGCCGTGCTGCGGGTGGTGAACGTGGAACCACAGGTACAGGTCACCGTGGTCTCCCGGTACTCCGGGTGGATGCCGCTCTTCACTGATTCGCTCCTCGGGTGTCAGGCCGCCGGGTCGCCCGCGCGCCGTCTGCGCGCTGCGTGAACCGGAGCCTCGTCCAGTGTGCCAGACCTGTAACCACGCCCTGACCACGCCCATTCCCGCCGGGGCCGGCCCCCGGGGCCCGACCGCCCGCCGCACGCGGAGAGCCGTTCACCGACGCCGGCGGCCCGCGGGCGCCCGTGGGGACGTAGGTCGCCCCGCCCCCGGACGGGTGCCGACGACGCTGGCGGGACCGCACCGACGCCAGGGAGCCGAACCATGACCGGTGCTGCCGTCGCAGAGCCGACGCAGGCCGAACCGCCGGCCGCACCCGGGCCGGAGGCGGGCCCGCTCGCCGCCCTCGGCATCCGCAGGCGGTCGTTCCTCACGTGGACCGCCCGGATCACCGCGCTGCTGGCGCTCCCCGCGGCGCTGCGGCCCCAGGTCGCGCAGGCGGTCGAGGCCGCCGTCACGTCCGGGGAACGGCCGACCCTGGTGTGGCTGGAGTTCCAGGACTGCACGGGCGACACCGAGTCCTTCCTCCGGGCCCGCAACCCGAGCGTGAGCCAGGTGATCCTCGACCTCGTCTCCGTCGACTACCAGGAGACGATCATGGCCGGGGCCGGCGAGGCGGCCGAGGCGTCCAAGGCCGCGGCGATCGCCCGGGGCGGGCACATCGTCGTCGTCGAGGGGTCGGTCCCGCTCGGGGCCGGCGGCGGCTACTGCGTCATCGGCGGCAGGTCCGCCGAGCAGATCCTCACCGAGGCGGTCAAGGGCGCGGCGGCCGTCATCAACGTCGGCTCGTGCTCGGCGTACGGCGGGCTGCCCGCGGCGGCCCCGAACCCGACGCACGCCGTCGCGGTCGCGGACGTCGTCCAGGGCGTCCCGATGGTCAACCTGCCGGGCTGCCCGGCGAACGTCGACAACATCACCGCGACGCTCGTGCACTACCTGACCTTCGGGCAGCTGCCGCCGACCGACGAGCAGGGCCGGCCGCTGTTCGCCTACGGCGAGCGGATCCACGACAACTGCCCCAAGCGCGGCCACTTCGACGCCGGCCAGTTCGCGCTGGCCTTCGGCGACGAGGGGCACCGCAAGGGCTGGTGCCTCTACAAGCTGGGCTGCAAGGGCCCGAGCACGTGGCACAACTGCTCGACGCAGAAGTGGAACGGCGGCACGAGCTGGCCGATCCAGGCCGGCGCACCCTGCGTCGGCTGCTCCGAGCCCGGCTTCTGGGACACCATGACGCCGATGTACCGCCGGCTCCCGGACGTCACCGGCGTCGGCCAGGACCTCAGCGCCGAGAAGATCGGTCTCGGCCTCGTCGGCGCGACCGCCGTCGGCGCGACGGTCCACGGCGTCGTCAAGGTCGCCCGGACCCGCCGCCAGCTCGCGGCCGAGGCGCCCGCCGTCCCGCCGCCGCCCCCGGNCCCTGCCGCCCACCGAGCACGACGCCACCGACGACCAGACCCCGGCAGGTGCCCGATGAGCCGCATCGTCGTCGACCCGATCACCCGCATCGAGGGCCACCTGCGGATCGAGGCCCAGGTGGAGAACGGCGTCGTCGCCGACGCGTGGTCGTCCGCGACGATGTGGCGCGGCCTGGAGCAGATCCTGCTCGGGCGCGACCCGCGCGACGCCTGGTACTTCGCGCAGCGGATCTGCGGCGTCTGCACGACGGTCCACGCGCTGGCGTCCGTCCGGGCGGTCGAGGACGCCCTCGGCATCACCCCGCCGCGCAACGCCCGCCTGCTGCGCGACCTCATCGCCGCGACGCAGTACGTCCACGACCACGTCGTGCACTTCTACCACCTGCACGCGCTCGACTGGGTCGACGTCACCTCCGCGCTCAAGGCCGACCCGAAAAAGGCCGCGGCCGTCGCGCAGTCGATCTCGGACTACCCGCTCTCGACCGCCGGCCACTTCACGGCGGTCCAGAACCGGCTCGCCGCGTTCGTCAAGGGCGGCCGGCTCGGGCCGTTCGCGAGCGGCTACTGGGGGCACCCGGCCTACCGGCTGTCGCCCGAGGTGAACCTCATCGCGACGAGCCACTACCTCGACGCGCTGGACTTCCAGCGCGAGTACGTGAAGATCCACGCGATCCTCGGCGGCAAGAACCCGCACCCGCAGAGCTACGTCGTCGGCGGCATGACGACGCCGCTGGACCCGTCGAGCCCGAACGCCCTCGGGGACGACGCCCTCATGCAGATCCGCGGGCTGCTGCAGCAGGGCCTCGACTTCGTCAAGCAGGCCTACCTGCCGGACCTGCTCGCGATCGCCGGGGCGTACCCGGAGTGGACGACGATCGGCGGCGGCCTGACGAACTTCCTGTCGTTCGGCGACTTCAACGCCGGCCCGCAGCCGCACCACGGCCCGATCACCGACGGCGTGCTGCCGAGCGGGCTCGTCCGGGACGGCAACCTCACGGCCGTCGAGAAGATCGACCCGACGAAGATCACCGAGGAGGCGACGCACGCCTGGTTCACCTACTCGGCGGGCGACGGGACGGCGCTGTCGCCGTTCGACGGCGAGTCCACGGCGAGCTACACCGGCCCGAAACCGCCGTACGACCACCTCGATGTCGAGGCCAAGTACTCGTGGCTGAAGTCCCCGCGCTACGACGGGCTGCCGGTCGAGGTCGGCCCGCTCGCCCGGGTCGCGATCGCCTACGGCCGCAGGGACGAACGCTTCACCCCGCTCGTCGACAGCAGCCTGAAGGCCCTCGGCGTCGGGCCGCAGGCGCTGTTCTCGACCCTCGGCCGCACCCTGGCCCGCGGGCTGGAGACCGTCGTCCTCGCCGAGCACGCGGTCACCCTGCTCGACGCCCTGCGCGACAACATCGGCACGGGCGACCTGCGGATCGCCGACAGCGAGCTGTTCGACCCCTCGACCTGGCCGCGGTCGGCCCGCGGCGTCGGGTTCCACGAGGCGCCGCGCGGCGGGCTGTCGCACTGGATCGTCATCGGCGACGAGAAGATCGAGAACTACCAGGCCGTCGTGCCGACCACCTGGAACGCCGGCCCGCGGGACGCCGCGGGGCACCGCGGGGCCTACGAGGCCGCCCTCGTGGGGACGCCGCTCGCCGACCCGAAGCGGCCGCTGGAGATCCTTCGCACCGTGCACTCGTTCGACCCGTGCATGGCCTGCGCCGCGCACGTCCTCGACGCGGACGGGCAGCCGGTCGTGGAGGTGAGGGTGCAGTGACCGACCTCCACCCCGACCCGGGGGCGCCCCACGAGGTGCACCCGTCGGTCCGCCGGCCCGCGGCCAACCGCGAGGTCGTCGTCGGCACCGAGTGCGTCACCCCGGTCAAGGTGTGGCAGCCGTGGATCCGGCTCCTGCACTGGACCCTCGTCGGCACCGTCGTCGTCCTGTCGCTCACCGGGTTCTACATCGCCGACCCGGTCGTCCTCGGCGGCGACGGCGGCGGGCTCATGGCGACGGTGCGGTTCGTCCACGTCCTCGCCGGGTGGATGCTCATCACCGTGCTCGTCGGCCGGCTCTACCTGGCCTTCGCCGGCAACCCGTGGGCGCGCTGGCCGCAGCTGCTCCCGGTCTGGCGCGAGCGCCGCGCCCAGCTGTGGCACACGGTGCGGTACTACGCCTTCCTCGAGAAGCACCCCGCCGAGGTCGTCGGGCACAACCCGATGGCGGGGCTGGCGTACGTCGGGCTGTTCGGGATGCTCGCCGTGCAGGCCCTGACCGGGATCGCCCTCGTCGCCGTGACCGACCGCGACGGCTGGGAGTGGGCGGCGACGGGCTGGCTGTTCCAGCTGCTCGCGGTCCCCGAGGTGCGGCTGCTGCACCACCTCGTCATGTGGTTCACGTGGACGTTCGTCGTCTTCCACGTCTACGCCGCGACCCTCGTCGACCGCGTCGAGCGCGGCGGCGAGATCAGCTCGATGGTCGGCGGCTGGAAGATGCTGCCGACCGGCCGGATCGAGGAGGAGCTGAACCGTGACGCCGCCCGTCGCCGCCGTCGCCGGCGCTGAGCCCTTCCTCGTGCTCGGTGTCGGCAACGAGCTGTTCACCGACGAGGGGCTCGGCTGCGTCGCAGCCACCCGGGTCGCGGAACGTGTTGCGGCCGAGGGCATCGAGGGCGTCGCCGTGGCGGACGGCAGTACGCTCGGCCTCGGCCTGCTGCCGGCGCTCGCGGACCGGCGGTGCGTCCTCCTGCTCGACGCGGTGCTCTCCGCCGGCAGCCGGCCCGGCGACGTGCTCGTCCTGGAGGGCGACGACGTGCCGATCACCCGGCAGCTCACGATGTCCGCGCACCAGATCGGGGTGTCGGAGGCGCTGTCCGCCGCGCAGTTCGCCGGCTGCTGCCCGCCCGTCGTCGTCGCGGCGGGCATCGTGCCGGCCGTGCTGGAGACCGGCTACGGCCTCTCCCCCGCGGTCGAGGCGTCGATGGACGCCCTCGTCGAGGCGGCCCTCGTGATCCTTCGGCGCTGGGCCGTCGGCGGGAACGCCACGTCCGACCCTGCCGCGGGTCACCGCAGCGGCAGGCTCGCCAGGACCCGTCCGCCTGCGGCGGTCTGACCGCCCTCGAAGCTGCCCCGGACCTCGGCGGCCCGCTCGCGCATGGACGCCAGGCCGACGCCGGACACCCAGTCCGGCCCGGTGCCGCCGTCGTCGACGACCTCGACGACGAGCGCCGGACCCGTTGCGTCGCAGTCGCTCCCGTGCTCGGCCACCGAGAGCGTCACGTCAACCACCGTGGCCGCCGCGTGCCGGGCGACGTTCGTCATCGCCTCGACGACGATCCGGTAGGCCGCGACCTCGACGGCCGCCGGCAGCCCGTCGAGACCGCCGTCCGCCACGAGCCGGACCGCGACGAGGGCGCCGTCCGCCCGCCGCAGTCCCCTGGCCTGCTGGCGCAGCGCCCCGAGCAGCCCGAGCTCGTCGAGCGCGGGCGGCCGCATGCCGTAGACGATGCGCCGCACGTGGGCGATCGCGTCCACGGTGTCCGCCCGGATGGCGTCGAGCAGCCCGGCCGCGGCGTCCGGGTCGCGGGCCAGGGTGTTCCGCGCCGCGTCGACGGTGAACGCGACGCCTGTGAGGGTGGGGCCGAGCTCGTCGTGGAGGTCGCGGCGCAGCCGGCGTCGCTCGTCCTCGACGGCCGCGACGACCTGCCCGCGGGACGCCTGCACGGCCGCGGTGAGCGCCCGGGCTCGCAGGATCTGGGCGAGCAGCGGGGCGACCAGGTCGAGCACCCGGCGGTCGGCGGCGGGCATCGTGAGGTCGCCCGGCCGCAGCCCGACGACGAGGTCGGCGGACGGCGTCCCGCCGTCCGTGCTGCCGTCCGTGCTGCCGTCCGTGCCGCCGTCCGTGCTGCCGTCCGTGCGGCCCGCGCCGTCCGGTCCGCCCGCCGGCAGCGGGACGACGTACCGGGACGGCACCGCGGACCCGCTCGCGGCGAGCGGGGTCCCGTCCGGCGCGAGCAGCGCCACCCACGGCACGGCGAGGGCGTCCCGGACGACGTCGAGGGCCTGCGCCGGGTCGTCGCCCAGGCCGCCGGCGACCCGGGTCGCGGCGGCGATCGGGTCGGGCCGGTCGCCGAAGAGCAGCCGGTCGAGGACCCGGCCGAGGACGACGGCCGAGGGGCGCACCGCGAGGGCGCACGCCAGACCGAGGACGGCGTACGCCGGCGCGGTCATCCGCACGCCCGCCAGCACCGCCGCGGCGTCCGCGCCCACGAAGACCGCGACGTAGCCGCTCGCGACGACGCCGCCGACCGCGGCCCGGACGACGAGCCCGCGCACGTCGACGGACTCCGGGCGCAGGACGCCGACGACGAGGGCCATCGGGGCAGCGGCCATGAGCGCCGTCGCGGCCCCGGCCGCGGCGATCCAGGTCTCCCGGCCGTCGTTGAGGAAGAGGACCAGCAGCCCGAGCAGCCCGGGGACGACGACGCCGAGGCTCCCCCAGAGCACCGGGCCGCGGGTCGCCGGTTCGCGTTCGAGCCGCCACCAGACCCACCCGACGACCGCGAGCGTCGTGAAGAGCCCTGCGCCGGCGACGCTGTTCGCGCTGCCCGCGCGGAAGACGGCGAACACGCCGGGTGCGATGACGAGCAGCGCCACGACCCGGCCGGCGACGGACGCCGGCGGCCGCGGGTAGGCCCAGAGCGCGAAGGGGCCGAGGACGAGCACGGCGAGGACGCCGAGGGCCCGCCCCGGCGCAGCGTGCCCGCCGGCGATGAGCCGGACCGCGAGCGCACCGCTCCCCCCGGCGGCCACGAGCGCCGCCGCGCTGACGACCGCGACGCGTGCGTGCAGCAGGACCGCCCCGCACGCGAGGCACGCCAGGGCCAGGACGAGCGACCCGGCGACGAGACCGGCGCTCACGGCCGCCGGCCCAGCCCGTGCTCGCGGGCCAGGACGATGGCCTCCTGCGCGCCGGGGACGCCCAGCTTGGCGAAGACCGCGGTGAGGTTGTTGCTCACCGTCTTCGGCGACAGGTGCAGCTCAGCAGCGATCGAGGCGGTGCGGCGTCCGGCGGCGAGCAGGTCGAGGACGTCGCGCTCGCGGGCCGTGAGCGGGTCGAGCGGCGACGGCGCCACGGCCGGACCGCTCGACGGGCTGGTCGACAGTCCGGTCGACGGGCCGGTCGACGCCCCGGCGAGCCGGCCGAGCATCCGCTGCGCGACGGGCGCCCCGAGGATCGCCTCGCCCGCCACGACCGCCGCGATCGCCCGGGCGATCTCCTCCTGCTCGGCGCCCTTGAGCAGGTAGCCGCGGGCCCCGGCGGCGAGCGCCGTCGTCACGGTCGCGTCGTCGTCGAACATCGTGAGCACGAGCACCGCCGTCCCGGGGGCCGCGGCCCGGATCCGGCGGGTCGCCTCGACGCCGTCCATGCCCGGCATCGCGAGGTCCATGAGGACGACGTCCGGGTGCAGGAGCAGGGTCTCCCGGACGGCGGACGCCCCGTCGACCGCCTCGCCGACGACCTCGACGCCGTCGAGGGTCCCGAGCAGCGCGGCCAGGCCGCGCCGGACCACGGGATGGTCGTCGACGACGACGACCCGCACGACGGCGCCACGACCCGGGGTCTCGTCCACGGACCCCATGGTGCCGTTGCGGGCACCGGTCGCGCCCGGGAGGATCCTCCCGACCCGCCGGGCGTCACCGGGAACGCACCCGGGAGCGGGCGGGATGATCCGCCCTGGTCCGGTCGTCGCAGCGGGCCGCAGGGTCGTGGCACCCCCAGTCGTGCACCGACAGACACCAGGAGCAGCCATGACCGACATCGGCACGAACGCACCGACCGCGCCGGGGCAGCGCCTCGGCCCCCCGACGACCGGGCAGCGGGTCGGGTTCGTCCTCGCGATCCTCCTGGGCCTGTCGGACGTCGTGTCCGTCGCGACGCCCACCCCGGAGGGCGAGGTCGGCGCGCCGTTCGTCGTCCTCGTCGTCGGGGCGCTCCTCGGCCTGGCGACGCTCGTCGGCGTCGGGCTCGCCTGGGCCCGCCGCTCCCGGGTCGCCGTCCGGGTGGCCGCGGGCAGCAGGGTCCTGTCGCTCCTGCTCGGGCTGCCGGCGTTCTTCGTCGACGGTCTCCCGCCGGTGGTCCGCGTCTTCTCGGCGGTCGCGGCCGTGCTGACGATCGTGGCCGTCGTCCTCATGCTGTCCGGGCCGCGGGGCGGTGCCCAGCGGTGATCGCCGTCGTCACCCTCCTGCTCGCCGCACCGCTCGGGTTCTTCGTCCGGTCCCGGCTCGCCGCGAACGGGGCGTACGCCGTCGCGTACCTGTGGGCCTTCGTCTTCCAGGGCGTCTACCTCATGCTCGACTCCCTCGGCGGCGGCGCCGACCCCGCGTTCCGGCCCGGTGAGTTCCCGCTCGCCTACGGCCTCGTCACAGCCGGGGTGCTGGTGGCGGGCTTCGCCCTCGTCGCCGCGGGGCACTGGGCGGCGGACCGCCGCCGGGCCCGCGCCGGCCGCCTCGTCGTCGCGGCCGGCACCGCGCCGGCCTGACCGACCCCCGGGCGGGCGGGGCGGCCTGCCCGGGCGAACGCCGACGGCCCGGACCCCCTGCGGGGGCCGGGCCGTCGTGCGCTCGTGCTGCGGGTCAGTCGTCGTCGCGGCCGGGGACCGGCGTCGTCTTCTGCACCTGCATGAGGAACTCGACGTTGCTCTTGGTCTCCTTGACCCGGTTGAGGAGCAGCTCGATCGCCTGCTGCGGCTCGAGCGCACCCATGACCCGGCGGAGCTTCCAGACGACGCTGAGCTCCTCCTTCGACATGAGGATCTCCTCACGCCGGGTGCCGGAGGCGTTGACGTCCACGGCGGGGAAGATCCGCTTGTCCGCGAGGTTGCGGGACAGGCGCAGCTCCATGTTCCCGGTGCCCTTGAACTCCTCGAAGATGACCTCGTCCATCTTGGAGCCGGTCTCGACGAGCGCGGTGGCGAGGATCGTCAGCGAGCCGCCGTTCTCGACGTTGCGCGCGGCGCCGAAGAACCGCTTCGGCGGGTAGAGCGCCGAGGAGTCGACGCCGCCGGAGAGGATGCGCCCGCTCGCCGGGGCGGCGAGGTTGTAGGCGCGCCCGAGGCGGGTGATGGAGTCGAGCAGGACGACGACGTCGTGCCCGAGCTCGACGAGCCGCTTCGCCCGCTCGATCGCGAGCTCGGCGACGGTCGTGTGGTCGTCGGCAGGCCGGTCGAAGGTCGAGGCGATGACCTCGCCCTTGATCGTGCGCTGCATGTCGGTGACCTCCTCGGGGCGCTCGTCCACGAGGACGACCATGAGGTGGCACTCCGGGTTGTTCACCGTGATCGCGTTGGCGATCGCCTGGAGGATCAGCGTCTTGCCCGCCTTGGGCGGGGAGACGATGAGCCCGCGCTGGCCCTTGCCGATCGGGGCGACGAGGTCGATGATCCGGTTCGAGATCTGGTTCGCCTCGGTCTCCAGGCGCAGCCGCTCCTGCGGGTACAGCGGCGTGAGCTTGCCGAACTCCGGGCGACCGCGCGCCTCGTCCGGGCTGGCGCCGTTGACGGCGTCGATCCGCACGAGGGCGTTGAACTTCTGGTTGCGCGGACCGGCCTGCTGCTGGCCGCTGCTGTCGCCGTCGCGCGGCTGCCGGACGGCGCCGACGACGGCGTCCCCCTTGCGCAGCGCGTACTTCTTGACCTGGCCGAGGGAGACGTACACGTCGTTCGGGCCGGGCAGGTACCCCGAGGTCCGCAGGAACGCGTAGTTGTCGAGGACGTCGAGGATGCCCGCGACGGGCAGCAGCACGTCGTCGTCCCCGACCTCGGGCTCGTCCATGCCGACGGGGCCGCCCTCGTCGCCGCGCTGGCGGCGCTTGCGGTCGCGGTAGCGGCCGCGCCGGCGCCGGCCGCCGCGCTCGTCGTCGTCCTCGTCCTGCGGGCCGGTGCTGCGGGGGCCGCGGTCGAGCCGGGGCTGCTGGCCGTTCTGGTCGCGGTGCTGGACGCCCTCGCGGGGCTGGCGCTCGCCGCCGTCCCGGACCTGGACGCCGTTCTGGCCGTCACGCGCCTGGCCGTCCCGGGCCTGGACGTCACGGGCCTGGCCGTCCCGGCCGTGGGTGTCCCGGGACTGGCCGTCACGCGCCACGGGCTCGCGGACGGGCTGCTCGCGGGCGGGCTGCTCGCCGCCGTCCCGCTCCTGGCGGTCCCGCCGGACGGTGCGCTCCCGGCGCGGGCGGCGCTCGCCGCCGTCGACGGGCAGGGACTGCTGGCCGGTCTCGTCGGGCGCCGCATCGGTGCGCGTCGCGTCGGCCGGGGGCGTGCTGCGGGCCGCGACCGGCTCGGGGGCCGGCTCGGCGACCGGGGTGCTCACGGCCGGCGCCGCGGCGGGCTCGGAGCCGCCGTCGGCGGCCTCGACGCGCTGGGAGGGCGGGCCCGCGGGGGCCGCGGAGCGCCGGGAGGCGCGCGGGGCGGCCGGCTCCGCGGTCTTCGGCGCGCTGCTGCCGGCCTGCTTGGCCTTGATCGCCTCGAGCAGGTCCGACTTGCGCATGCGCGCCGTGCCGCTGATCCCGAGCTGGGCGGCGACCGCCTGGAGCTCGGGGAGCCGCAGCGCGGACAGGGCTGCGCGCGGGCTCGACTCAGCGGCGATCTCGGTGGTGTCTGTCACGTAGGGTCCTTCCCCCTTGTCGCCGTGCACGAGATGTCACGGCCGCGGGACGATCCCCGGGCCGGTTCCCGGGGCGAGGTACCTCTGACGCGCGCGCCGGTGCTCATCG
This sequence comes from Kineosporia sp. A_224, assembly GCF_002198655.1. Lineage (GTDB taxonomy): Bacteria > Actinomycetota > Actinomycetes > Actinomycetales > Kineosporiaceae > R-H-3. The sequence goes on along the minus strand of NZ_MWLN01000224.1, from coordinate 4,116 downwards.
AACAGCAGGAGATGGCAGCTGGATCGCGGCGGATCAGCGGCGGGAGCTCGGGTGGTACGAGCCTCCTCGCGGCTGCGCACACACTGTAACACCGCAGGACGCGTCGGTGCAGTACCGCCCTTCCGGCGCCTGTCCGCGGCCCCACGCGGTCACCCGAGGGTGACCACGGCGCCCCGCGGCGGCGTCGTCGCGACGGTGCGTCGAGGGGCCCGACACGCTGCGTACCAAGGGATTCCCGTCGCCCCTCCCCCGACTTACTAGCGCGTATGACCCAGTAGATGGGTCATACGCGCTAGTAAGTCGGGGGCGGGGGCTCACGCGAGCTCGGCGCCCTCGGCGGCGATCGGCGGCTCGAGGACGGTCCACGCCTGCGGGCCGCCGGTGCCCTGCGCGCCGAGCGCGGCGTCGACGGCGGACCGCGCCGCGTCGCCCTCACCGAGGACGAGGACGCAGGGGCCTGCGCCGGACACCACCGCGGCACCGCCGGCGGCCCGGACGGCCTCGACGAGGGCCCACGTGTGCGGCATGGCGTCCGCGCGCTGGCGCTGGTGCAGCCGGTCCTCGGTGGCGGGCAGGAGCAGGTCGGGGCGCCGGGTCAGCGCCTCGACGAGCAGTGCCGAGCGGCCGGCGTTGAAGGCGGCGTCCCCGTGCGGCACCGAGGCCGGGAGCATGGCCCGGGCCCGGGACGTCGCGAGCTCGACGTCCGGCACGCAGACGGCGACCCGCACCCGCGGGTCGACGGGCACCCGGACGGCGCCCGCGCGCCGCAGGCCGGTCCGGCCGGGCGAGGGGTCCATCCACGCGACGGTGAAGCCGCCGAAGAGCGAGGCCGCCGCGTTGTCCGGGTGGCCCTCGGCCGCCGTCGCGAGTGCGAGCACCGCGGCGTCGTCGAGCAGGGAGCGGTCGGCGAGCAGCCCGCGGGCGGCCACGAGGCCGGCGACGATCGTCGCGGCCGACGAGCCGAGCCCGCGGCCGTGCGGGACGCTGTTGCGGCAGTGCACCCGCAGCCGCGGCCGCCCGGCGCCGGCGTGCGCCAGCCCGGTGCGCAGCAAGCGGACGAGCAGGTGGCTCTCGTCGAGCGGGACCGCACCGGCCCCCTCGCCCTCGACGGTCACCTCGACCGACGGCCCGTCGTCCGGCCCACCGGGCAGCGCCTCGACGGTCACGACGTCGTGGACGTCGAGCGCGAGCCCGAGGCTGTCGAAGCCGGGCCCGAGGTTCGCGCTCGAGGCGGGCACCCGGACCGTGACGGGCAGACCCAGGACGACGCCGTCGACGACCGTCACGCCGGACGCCTGCACCGGTGCGCCCACCTCAGCCCTCCAGCCCCAGGGCCCGCGCGACGCTCACGGTGTCGACCGAGACGCGCTCGGGCTCCACCGAGGAGCCGTCAGGGTTGCGCAGCGCCCACTGCGGGTCCTTCAGGCCGTGCCCGGTGACGGTGCACACGACCGTCTGGCCGCGGTCGAGCAGCCCGGCCGCGTGGGCCTTGAGCAGCCCCGCGACGCTCGCCGCCGACGCGGGCTCGACGAAGACGCCCTCGGCCGACGAGAGCAGCCGGTGCGCGGCGAGGATCTCCTCGTCCGTCACGGAGTCGATGAGGCCGCCGCTCTCGTCGCGGGCCGCCTCCGCCTGCTTCCACGAGGCGGGGTTGCCGATCCGGATCGCAGTGGCGATCGTCTCGGGCTGGTCGACCGGGTGACCCAGGACGATCGGGGCGGCACCTGCCGCCTGGAAGCCCCACATCCGCGGCCGGTGGCTCGCGACGGCGGGCAGCGGCTGGTCGCCGGGGGCGTCGCTCGGCGCCTGGGTGGGCCGGGAGTACTCGACGTAGCCCTTCCAGTAGGCGGTGATGTTGCCCGCGTTGCCGACGGGCAGGCAGTGGATGTCGGGGGCGTCCCCGAGCAGGTCGACGACCTCGAACGCGGCCGTCTTCTGGCCCTCGATCCGGGCCGGGTTCACCGAGTTCACGAGCTCGACCGGGTAGGCGTCGGCGAGCTTGCGGGCGACGGTGAGGCAGTCGTCGAAGTTGCCGTCGACCTGGAGCAGCTTGGCGCCGTGCGCGACCGCCTGGCTCAGCTTGCCCATCGCGATCTTGCCGTCCGGCACGAGCACCGCGCACGTCATGCCGGCGACCGCCGCGTACGCCGCCGCCGACGCCGACGTGTTGCCGGTCGACGCGCAGACGACGACCTTGGCGCCGGCCTCGGCGGCCTTGCTGATCGCCATCGTCATGCCGCGGTCCTTGAAGGACCCGGTGGGGTTGGCGCCCTCGAACTTGACCCAGACCTCGCACCCGGTGCGCTCCGAGAGCGTGTGCGCGCGGGTCAGCGGCGTGCCGCCCTCCCGCAGGGTCACGACGGGCGTCGTCTGCGAGACGGGCAGCCGCTCGCGGTACTCCTCGATGACGCCGAGCCACTGATGGGCCACGTGCCTGCTCCCTCGTCGGGACCCGCCGCGGGGCGGGTGCTCGCTGCTGCCCGGTGCTGGTGCCCGGGCGTGGTGCTGGTGCTGGGGGGCCGGGTCGGGCGGGAGCCCGCGGGCCCGGTGGGTCAGTCGCCCTCGACGCGCATGACGCTGGCGACCGCCTCGACGCTGTCGAGGCCGGCGAGGGCCTCGACCGTCGCGGTGAGCGCGGCGTCCGGGGCGGTGTGCGTCACGACGACGAGTGCGGCCCGGCCGGCTCCCCCGCCGTCCTCGCGGGCGGGGTGCTGCTGCTGCCGCACCGTCTCGATGGAGACGCCGTGCGTCGCGAAGACGGCGGCCACCTGGGCGAGGACGCCCGGGCGGTCGGCCACGTCGAGGCTGATGTGGTACCGCGTGAGCACCTCGCCCATCGGCCGCACCGGCAGGTCCGCGTAGGCCGACTCCCCCGGCCCGCGGCCGCCCGCGACGCGGTTGCGCGCCACCGAGATGACGTCGCCGAGGACGGCGCTCGCGGTCGGCTGGCCGCCGGCACCACGGCCGTAGAACATCAGCTCGCCGGCCGCCTCGGCCTCGACGAACACCGCGTTGTAGGCCTCGCGCACGCTCGCGAGCGGGTGGCTCAGCGGGATCATCGCGGGGTGCACGCGGACCGAGACGCCCTCGGGCGTGCCGTCCGGGCCGCCCCCGGTGCGCTCGCAGATCGCGAGGAGCTTGACGACGGCGTTCATCGCCCGGGCGGACGCGACGTCCGCCGCCGAGACCGAGGTGATGCCCTCCCGGTGGACGTCGGCCGCGCCGACCCGGGTGTGGAAGGCGAGCGAGGCGAGGATCGCCGCCTTCGCGGCGGCGTCGAACGCCTCGACGTCGGCGGTCGGGTCGGCCTCGGCGTAGCCGAGCTCCTGGGCCTGGGCGACGGCCTCGGCGAAGCCCATGCCGGTGCTGTCCATCTTGTCGAGGACGTAGTTCGTCGTGCCGTTGACGATGCCGAGGACGCGGCGCACCCGGTCACCGGCGAGCGACTCGCGCAGCGGGCGCAGCAGCGGGATCGCCCCGGCGACGGCGGCCTCGAAGTAGAGGTCGACGCCGTGCTCGGCGGCCGCGGCGTAGAGCGTCGGGCCGTCCTCGGCGAGCAGCGCCTTGTTCGCGGTGACGACTCCCGCGCCGGAGGCCATCGCCTCGAGGATGAGCGAGCGGGCCGGCTCGATGCCGCCGATGACCTCGACGACGATGTCAGCAGCCTTGACGAGCGCGGTGGCGTCGGTCGTGAAGAGAGCGGGGTCGACGGCCAGGTCGCGCGTGCGGCCGAGCCGGCGGACGGCGATCCCGGACAGCTCGAGCGGCGCACCGACCCGCTGGGCCAGCTCGTCGCCGTGCTGCGTCAGCAGGCGCGCGACCTCGGTGCCCACGACCCCGCACCCGAGCAACGCCACCTTGAGCGGCTCCACGACCCTCTCCTCGCCTCGCCCCGGGGCCGGGGTGTTCGCCGTCCGGCCCCTCGTCTGTCTCTCACATCGGTCCGGGGCGCGGTCGCCTGGTCTCAGGATGCGGACGTGCCGCGGACCGGTCCCGGCGTCCAGTGTCGCAGCCCCCGGCCGCCGGCCGGGACGCCCCGCCGCAGCGGGCGGGGTGGATCACGCCACGTGGGCTGTGCCAGGGTTGGGCCCGCAGTCGGACGTGGTCGTGCCGGGG